>CALUJM010000009.1 GCA_944320975.1 uncultured Atopobiaceae bacterium
GGTGCTGGTTCCGATGAATCTGGAAACGAGAAAAGCTAGCCCTCGGGTCTTGACTTCATATAGCTGGTCTCCCCTCGTCCTTCTCGCCGCCCTCGTCGCGCCGTCGCTACTGCCCCTGCTCGCCCCCGCGCCTCCGGCACCCGTCGAGCAGGCTCTGCCGGTGGCTGACGCGCCGGACGAACAGGCCGCTCCTGAGCTTGGGCTCGAGCCAGGTCGACTTGGGGGGCATGAGGAGGCCGGCGTCGGAGACGGCCATGAGCTCGGCCATCGAGGTGGGGAAGAGCGAGAACGCGACGCCCTTCTCGCCCGCCCGGCGCTCGAGCCCCTCCGGGCCCTCCATACCGGGCACGAAGCTGATGCGCCCGTCCTCTCGCGGGTCCTCGACGCCGAGGACCGGTCCGAGGACGCGGTCCTGGAGGATGGCGGCGTCGAGGGAGCCCGCGGGGTCGTCCGGCCGGTCGCCCGTGTAGGCGAGCTCGCGCCACGCGCCGAAGGCGTACATGCCCATGCGCCCGCGCCCGGAGGGGCGCACCGGCGCGTCCGAGCGCGCCCCGACGACCATGCCCGCCCCCTCGAGCGCGGAGACGAGCGACGCCTCATCGAGCCCGCCCGCGTCGGAGACGACGCGGTTGTACGGCTCGACGCGAAGCTGCCCGGCGGGGAAGAGGGCGCAGAGCAGGTAGTTGTACGCCTCCTCCCCGGTGTGGTCGACCCCGCCCTCCGTGCGCATGCGCTGGCAGACGCGCGCGGCGGCGGCAGCCCGGTGATGGCCGTCGACGATGTAGGCGCACGGGATGTAGGCGAACATCGCGCGGAAGCTCTCAACCGCGGCGGGCCGCGCGACGCGCCAGACCGTGTGCCGCACCCCCTGCTCGTCGGTGAAGTCGAAGAGCGGGTCGGAGAGCTTGGCCGCCTCGACGAGCGCCTCCATGACGGGGTTGTCGCGATAGGCGAGGAAGATCGGCCCCGTCTGGCAGCCGGTGGCCGCTATGTGGCGCGCGCGGTCGTCGACCTTGACGGGGCGCGTGAGCTCATGGCGCCGTACGATCCCGTTGGCGTAGTCGTCGACGGCGCACGCGGCGACGATGCCGGTCTGCTCGCGTCCGCCGCTCATCAGGCGGTAGAGGTAGAAGCACGGCGTCCCGTCGCGCAGGAGCGTCCCGTCGGCCACGCGCTCGGCGAGCAGGTCGTGGGCGCGCTGGTAGACGTCATCGGCGTACATGTCATGGTCGGGCGGGAAGGTCGTCTCGGGCCGCTCGACGGCGAGAAACGACTTGGGGTGGCCGGCGACATAGGCCGCCGCCGCTGCGCGGTCGAAGACGTCGTAGGGAAGCGACGAGAACTCCCCGGCCGCCTCGGGCCGCGGTCGGTAGCAGGTGATGGGCTCGACGTGCATGGCTCCTCCTCGCAGGTGACGATTGAGCCATGATACCCCGAGCGCGTGTCGCGGGTGTGTCGCGCCCGGCGGGCGGCCGGTCCCGGGCGGGCCCGCGCCGCGCGTCGCTGTGCTACGCTGAGCTCTCACCACGAGGACGGGAGGCGCGCATGGCGCTCACAGGCGAGGACGTCACGGGCCGCGCGCTCGTGCTCTTTGACTTCGACGGCACGCTCGCGGACACGATCGCGGGCATCTGCTCGACGGCGCGCACGGTCCTGCGCGCACACGGCATCCCCGAGGAGGAGCTCGCCCGCGTGCCCCAGATTATCGGCCCGCCCTTCCCGCAGGCCTTCTCGCTCGTCTTCGGGCTCTCGGAGGGGGAGGCGGCGCAGGTGACGGCCGAGTATCGCGCCATCTACCAGGACCTCGGCATCCAGGGTTGGCCGCTCTACCCCGGCATGCGGGAGCTGCTCGCGGACCTTCGCGCGGCTGGCCGCCGCCTCGCGGTGGCGTCGTCCAAGCGGGAGGCGCTCGTCATCAAGGCCGTCGCCGACAACGGCGTGTCCGACCTCTTTGACGTCGTGCTCGGCAAGAAGAGCGACGACCAGGTCAGCAAGGCGGAGACCATCGCGCGCGTGATCGACGAGCTGGGCCTTTCCGCCTCAGACGCCGTCATGGTCGGCGACCGCCATCACGACGTCGACGCTGCCGCCGCCTGCGGGGTCCCCTGCGTGGGCGTCACCTATGGCGGCACGGCCGCCCCGGGCGAGCTCGAGGAGGCCGGGGCCTGCTCCGTCGCGTCGAGCGTCGACGAGCTGCGCCGCGTTCTTCTCGGCTGACGCGACCGCCCGCCGACGCCAGCGTCGGGGCCCGCGCCTGTCGCCGAATTCACGCCCCGGGTTATGGGTAGAAGGTTGAGCATAGGGGTTGACGCGCCGAGCGTCTCCAATCGAGAGATAAGGAGCACACCATGTCTGAGTTCGATGTGACCGAGGGCCTGAAGAAGCTCTTCCTCGCCAGCGTTGGGGCCGTCGCCATGGGTGCCGAGAAGTCCCAGGAGGTGGTCGACGAGCTCGTCAAGAAGGGCGAGCTGACCGTCGACCAGGGAAGGACGCTCAACCAGGAGCTCACCCGCAAGGCGCGCGAGGTCATCGACGGCACCGCCGACAAGGCCCTGCGCTCCCGCCTCGAGGCCATGACGCCCGAGGAGCGCGCCGCCTACGCCGCCAAGGTCGCCGAGATGGCTGCCGACATCGACGCGCAGGCCGTGACCGTCGAGGTCGAGGCCGGCGGGGACGAGGCAGAGGACGAGGCCGAGTAAGGAGTCGCGTGGCCGACGCACGACAGGACAACGACCGGGGCCGCGGCGAGAGCCCGGCCCCTCTTGACGCCGCGGGCGCCCAGGGGGTCGCGGGAGACGAGAAGGGCGCGCATGCCGCGGCCGAGCCAGCTGCCGCCGCCGACGCCCCGGCGGGCGCCCCTGCCGCGGTGACTCCCGCGGAGGAGCGCCGCACCTGGGGGTCCGTGAAGGGCACCGAGCTTCCGCGTCGCCAGATGCCCACAACCTCCAAGACGCCCGAGGAGGTCCTCGACGCCTGGTATGCCGCCGTGAAGAAGCGCGAGGCGCGGCGCGAGTCCGCCCAGACGATCGGCCTGTTCGGCGGCCGCGCCGCCGGCTCGGACGACTACGAGCTCACGACCTCCTCCCGCCTCGCCCGCATCGGCGAGATGGTCAAGATCGTGAGGCGCTACGACATCTTCCACGGCCTCACGCCCAAGGGCCTGCGCCGCATGCTCGAGGAGCTGGGCCCCACCTTCGTCAAGGCGGGCCAGATCCTCTCCATGCGCTCCGAGATCTTGCCCGAGGACTTCACGCGCGAGCTCGCCCGCCTTCGGACGAGCGTGGAGCCCATGGACTACCCGACCGTGGTCGAGGCCCTGCGCGCCGAGTACGAGACCCCGCTCGAGGAGATCTTCGACGCCATCGACGACCGCCCGCTGGGCTCGGCGTCCGTGGCGCAGGTGCACAAGGCGCGCCTCGTGTCCGGCGAGCTCGTCGCCGTGAAGGTCCAGCGCCCGCACGTCAAGGAGATCATGGCGCAGGACATCTCGATCGTGCGGTCGCTCGCGCGCTACGCGAGCCGCTTCATGGGCGAGGACCAGTTCATCGACCTGCAGTCGGTGGTGGACGAGCTCTGGCAGTCGTTCCGCGAGGAGACTGACTTCCTCGTCGAGGCGCGCAGCCTCGAGGAGTTCCGCCGCAACAACGCCGACTGTCGCTTCATCGACTGCCCCAAGCCCTATCCCGCGCTCTGCACGCGCCACGTCGTGGTCATGGACTTCGTCGATGGAATCCCCATCAACGACACGGCGCGCCTCGTCTCCGAGGGCTACGACCTTGCCGAGATCGGCACCAAGCTCGCCGACAACTACACCACCCAGATGCTCGACGACGGCTTCTTCCACGCCGACCCGCACCCGGGCAACCTCGTGATCCACGAGGGCAAGATCGTCTACATGGACCTCGGCATCATGGGGAGGCTCTCCTCCCACGACCGCCGCGCCGTGAGCGACATGGTGCTCGCGGTGGGCCGGCGCGACTCTGCCGCGCTCGCCGACGGCCTCATGCGCTTCTCGGTCTCCAGCGTGGCAGACGTCGACCAGGCGCACCTGCTCGCCGACCTCGACGCCATCGTCTCCGACTACGGCACCGCGGACCTCTCGGACCTCGACATCGGCGCCTTCATGAACGCGATCATCTCCATGGCGCAGAAGAACGGCATCGAGCTCCCGGGCACGATCACCATGCTCGCGCGCTCGCTCGTGACGCTCGAGGGCGTGGTGCACGACCTGCTGCCCGACGTCTCCATCGTGGAGATCATCCAGCGCCATGTGCGCGCTCATGCCGCGCTCGACGACCTCGCCGCCGACGAGCTGCGCCGCCTCGCGCGCGAGACCGTGAGCGCCACGCACGGCCTGCTCGACGCCGCCGGCGAGCTCGGGCTCGCCATGCGCATGCTCACCCGCGGCCAGCTGCGCGTCAACCTCGACCTCGCCGGGACCGAGGACCCGCTCGAGGACGTCTCCAAGATCGCCAACCGCCTCACGATGAGCGTCATCGTGGCCGGCCTGTTCATCGGCTCGTCGGTGGTCTACTACGCGCGCATCCAGCCGGTCATCTTCGGCATCCCCATCATCGGCTTCGTGGGATACCTCATGGCGCTCGTCCTGGGCGTCTGGGTCGCACACGACGTCCTGCGCGAGAACCGCCGGCGCCGTCGGAGGTAGCGCGCACCCGGCGACATCTGCCGAGAGGCGCCGCGCACTTCTCGCCCGCTCGCAGAAGTGCGGCCTTCCGCGCACTCGATGCGCGCACTTGAGCGCATCCGTCGAGAGACCGCCCGCACTCCGCGTATCGAGGGCCTGAAGCCGCCCGCACTCGATGCGCGCATTTCTCGCCGAGAGGGTGTGTACACCGCCCCCTTAGGGTGTGTACACCATCCGGATTCGGACATCTCACGTATGCGCTGGTAGATGACCTATCGAGAAGAACGGGTGGCTCGGAGCGGTGTACATACCCCGAGGGTGCGGCGTACATACTCTAAAAAAGCGAGGCGCGTGCAAGGATGACGCCAGCTGAATCGTGTCTATGGTGAGGGGAGCATCCCCGGGACGCGATGAGGGAGCTGATGAGTATGCAGAGAAGGACGAAGATCGCGCTGGCCCTCGCAGGAGGGCTCGCCCTGGCGGGGATCGCGGTGCAGCCCTCGCTCGCCCAGGCGGCGGGGTCCGCATGGGGGAGCGGTGCGGTCTGCGCGGCGCGCTGCCAGGACCCGGCAGGCTGTGGCACGGCCTGCGGCGGCTCGGGATACGTCGACGTCGACGTCGACGGCGTCTGCGACAATCGGGGGACGGGCGCGCGGTCGGCGCGCCCCTGCGACGGCACGCGCGCCGGCGCTTGCCACGGCGCCGCGCGGGCGCACGGGCGCTGCGGGCGCTAGCGGACGGGAGGCGAGGTGCGCGACTCCGCGGACATGGAGCGGGCGATGGGCGAGCACGCCGACGCCGTGTGGCGCGCGTGCCTGCTCTACCTGCCGCCCTGCGACGCCGAGGACGTCTTCCAGGAGACGTTCATCAAGCTCGCGAGACGGACGGAGCCCTTCGCGGACGCCTCTCACGAGCGCTCGTGGCTGCTGCGCGTGGCCATGAACGGGTGCAAGGACGTCCTCCGGGCCGCGCGCCGGCGCGACGTCTCGCTCGACGAGCGGCTGGAGCTCGCGGGCGACGAGGGCGTGGGCGCGCAGGCCCCCTCCGACGCCGGGCTGCGCGAGGTGCTCGACGCCCTCGACGCGCTCGGGGACCCGCCCAAGACCCAACTCTACCTCGCACTGGTCGAGGGCTACGGTGCGCGCGAGATCTCAAGGATGTGCGACATGCCCATCGGGACCGTCTACTCGTGGATCTCGCGCGGCAAGCGCAGGCTCAGGGAGGTGCTGTCATGACCGACGCCGAGATGCGGGTGCGCGACGCCTTCGCGCGGGTCCGTGCCCCCGAGGGGCTCAAGGAGCGCACGCTCGCCGCCATAGACCGGCAACGCGCCGACGAGAAGGACGACCTCGCCCTTGTCCTGACGGAACCGGCGCCGGTCGCGCGCCGGGCCCAGCGCCGTCTTGCGTCGCGCCTCGCGGCGGCGGCCTGCCTGGTTCTCGCCCTTCTCGGCGGGGCGTACGTGGCGCTCGCGCCCACGGCCTACGTGGGAATCGACGTCAACCCCTCGATCGAGCTCGCGGTCAACCGCTTCGACCGCGTGGTGGGCGCGCGCGGCGTGAACGACGACGGGGCGGACGTGCTCCGGGGCGCCGACGTGATGTGGACGGGGTGTGCGGACGCCCTCGGCGCCATCGGCGAGAAGCTCGAACAGAGCGGCTATCTCGACGGGGGCGCCGAGCTCGAGGTGAGCGTGACATGCGACGACGACAGGCAGTACGACGCCATCGAGGCCGCGTGCCGCGAACGTCTCAGTGACGCGTCGGAGGACGTGAGCTGCTCGCGCGCGAGCGAGGAGGAGCGCCACGCCGCGCACGAGTGCGGGATGGGCGTCGGGAAGTGGCGCGCGTGGCAGGACGCAGCGGAGGCGGGCGCGGACGTGAGCGCCGAGGAAGCTGCGAGCATGTCTATGCGCGAGCTGCGCGACCTCTGCCCTGCGCATGAAGACCCCGGCGCCTCCTCCGGGACGCTCGCCGAATCGGGCGGGCATCACGACGGAGGGCGGCACCGGGGAGGTGCCCAGGTAGCGGGTCCCTCGAGGCTAGTAGCCCATGGCGGCGAGCGTCTCCTCGTCGTTGCCGAAGTAGTGGCCGACCTCGTGGATGACGGTGCGCCGTATCTCGTCGAGAAGCACGTCGTCGCCGTCGTCTGCGAAGCAGCGCTCGTGAGGCCCCTTGAACACGGTGATGACGTCGGGGAGCTCGCCGGTGCCGTAACAGCTGTCGCGCTCCGTCAGGGGCGTGCCCTCGTACAGACCCAGCAGCTCGTCGTCAGCATAAGTGGCGTTGTCGTCTCCGGCGCCGGCCCGCTGTCCGTCGCTCGGCTCGTCCTCCACGGCGAAGATCACGTTCTCGAGCTCGTCGAAGAACTCGTCCGGTATGGAGTCGATGGCGGCCTCCACGGCCTCCTCGAACTGTTCGTCAGTCATGCGCGCCTCCTTTCCTCCCACTGTAGCGCCCCGTTCAGCGGGGGTCGAGGACTGTGTCGTCTTGGTGTGTTTCGAGCGTGTTTCAGAAATTGTGAGTTAGGGAGTAGCAATTTGGGCAGAAGAGAGGTAACGCCCGACAACGAGGCCGGGCACTTCAGGGGAGGATAACCCACATGTTGCATTATGAACAGAGCTACGACCCGAGTCAGGACCGCTTCGGGGAGTTCGTCGACCGCTGGAACAAGAGCGTCCGCCGCACCAAGGTGCTCACGATCGCCCTCGGCACGCTGCTGCTGCTCGCAGGGATCGCGAGCGCCCTCTCGCCCTTCCTCCTGTTCGCCTTCATCCAGACGGCGGTCGCGGCTGCGCTCGTGGTCGGCGGCATCGGAGGCATCGCGGCCTGGGCGCGCATTCCTGAGCTCCTGCGCACACCGGTGCCGCTCGTGATGGGCATCATGAACGCACTTCTCGGCGTCATGCTGCTCGCCATGCCGTCCTACATCACCGCCGGCACCCTCACGCTGCTGCTCGCCTTCCTGTTCATCGCTGCCGGCACTGAGCGCATATCCACGTCGCGCCGCATGGACCGGTTCGGCATCGAGGGGTCGGGCGTCACCATGGCCACGGGCATCGTCAACGTCATCGCGGGCGGGGCGTTCCTGCTGCTCCCGCTCTTCTCGAGCCTGATGCTGGGCTACCTGATGGCTGGCTACCTTTTCGTCGGCGGCGCCTGCCTCCTCGTCGAGGGAATCTCGATGAAGCGCATCGATCGCTAGCTTCGGTGATTTGCGAGTCCGTCAACCTGGCCAGCGAGATCGGCGAACGCGTCGGGCCCCGAGGCTCCGTAAGGAAGTTCCGCTTTGGCGCACTTCCTGGAGGAGCCTCGGGGCCCGATCCCGAGCGGACGTCCTTCTCGCTACTCGAGCTCGAAGGCTCCGGTGTAGAGCTGGTAGTACGTCCCCTTCTTGGCGATCAGCTCGTCATGCGTGCCGCGCTCGATGATGCGGCCGTGGTCGAGCACGATGATCACGTCCGAGTTGCGGACCGTGCTCAGGCGGTGAGCGATGACGAAGGTGGTGCGGCCGGTCATGAGTGCGTCCATGCCGCGCTGGACGATCGCCTCGGTGCGCGTGTCGATCGAGGACGTGGCCTCGTCGAGCACCATGACCGGCGGGTCGGCAACCGCCGCGCGCGCGATGGAGAGCAGCTGGCGCTGGCCCTGCGAGAGGTTGGTGCCGTTGTCCGTGAGCATGGTGTCGTAGCCGTCGGGCAGGCGGCAGATGAAGTCGTCCGCACCTGCCAGGCGCGCCGCGGCGCGGCACTCGTCGTCGGTGGCGTCGAGTCGGCCGTAGCGGATGTTGTCCATGACGGTGCCCGTGAACAGGTTCACGTCCTGCAGGACCATGCCGAGCGAGTGACGCAGGTGCGGCTTCTTGATCTTGTTGATGTTGATGCCGTCGTAGCGGATCTTGCCGTCCTCGATGTCGTAGAAGCGGTTCAGCAGGTTGGTGATCGTGGTCTTGCCTGCGCCCGTGGCGCCGACGAAGGCCACCTTCTGCCCCGGCTTGGCGTAGAGCGAGACGTCGTGGAGCACCGTGTGGCCGGGCTCGTAGGCGAAGTCCACGTCGAAGAGGCGCACGTCGCCCGCAAGCGGGGTGTAGGTGACGGAGCCGTCTGCCTGGTGCGGGTGGCGCCACGCCCAGCGGCCGGCCCAGTGCTCGTCGCGCCGCTTGCACTCGCGCACGGTGCCGTCGCGGTCGATCGTGCAGGCCACGAGCTCGACGTAGCCCTCGTCCTGCTCGACCGGCTCGTCGATCAGCTCGAAGATGCGCTCGGCGCCGGCGAGACCCATCACGACGGAGTTCACCTGGTTGGAGATCTGGCCGATCTGGTTGGCGAACTGCTTGGTCATGTTGAGGAAGGGCACGCCCACGGCGATGGTGAGCGCCATGCCCGAGACCGACGGGTTGGGGATGCCAACGACCAGGAACACGCCGATGGCGACGGCCACGATGACGTAGAGCAGGTTGCCGGAGTTCATGAGGATCGGCATGAGCGTGTTGGCGTAGGAGTTGGCGGTGCATGCCGCGTCCTGGTACTCGTCGTTGAGCTCGTCGAAGGCGCGCTCGATCTGGCGCTCGTGCGAGAAGACCTTGACGACCTTCTCGCCGTTCATGACCTCCTCGACGAGGCCCTCGACGGCAGCGACCGCGCGCTGCGTGCGCAGGAAGTTCTTGGCGGAGCGGCCGGCCAGCGTCTTGGCGAGAAGCGCCATGACCGCGGCGCCCGCCACCACGACAAGCGTCAGCGGCAGGCTGTACCACACCATGATGCAGCTCACGGAGACGAGCATGAGCATCGTGAGGAACAGATGCGGCAGCGACTGCGAGACCATCTGGCGCATGGCGTCGATGTCGTTGGTGTAGTAGCTCATGATGTCGCCGTGCTGGTGCGTGTCAAAGTACTTGACCGGCAGGTCCTGCATGTGGTCGAACATGAGGCAGCGGAACTTCTTGAGCGAGCCCTGCGTGATGATGGCCATGAGCTGCTGCCACACGGCGTTGCACAGAAGGCTCCCGAAGTAGAGCGCGGCGAGGATGGCGGCGTTGGTGAAGACCTGGGGCTGAGCCGTCGCCCAGTCGCCCGACTCCCAGGTCTGGCCCACGACGGTGAGCGCGCGCTCCATGAAGACGTTGGGAAGCGCCTGGACGATGCACTGGACCAGGATGCAGACGGCGACCGTCGGAAGCATCACCGGGTAGAAGGAGAGCAGCATCTTGAGGACGCGAAGGGTGGTCCTGCCCATGGACTTGGGCGCCCGCCCGCGGTGCATGTTCCTACTCATCGGCGCTCACCTCCAGCTCGCCGAGCTCGCGCTCGTCGTGGCTCTGCTTGTTCTGCGAGAGGTAGACCTCGCGATAGATGGCGTTCCTGCGCAGCAGCTCCTCGTGCGTGCCGATGTCGTTGATGCGGCCGGAGTCCATGACCACGATGCGGTCGGCGTCTTCCACGCTCGATGTGCGCTGGGCGATGATGATCTTGGTGGTCTCGGGCAGGTAGTTGCGGAAGCCCTCACGGATGAGCCGGTCGGTCTTGGTGTCCACCGCGCTCGTCGAATCGTCGAGGATGAGGATCTTCGGCTTCTTGAGCAGGGCGCGCGCGATGCACAGGCGCTGCTTCTGGCCGCCGGAGACGTTGGTGCCGCCCTGCTCGATGTAGGTGTCGTACTTGTCGGGGAAGGTCTGGACGAACTCGTCCGCCTGTGCCAGGCGCGCCGCCTCGAGGACCTCCTCGTCCGTGGCGTGCTCGTTGCCCCAGCGCAGGTTCTCCGCGATGGTGCCCGAGAAGAGCACGTTCTTCTGGAGCACCATGGCCACCGCGTCGCGCAGGGTCTCGAGGTCGTACTCCCGCACGTCGCGATCGCCCACGCGGACGCTGCCCTCCGTGACGTCATAGAGGCGCGGGATGAGCTGGACGAGCGTGGTCTTGGCCGAGCCCGTGGAGCCGATGACGCCGATGACCTCGCCGCTCTTGATGTGCAGGTCGACGTCTCGCAGGGCCTCGCGGCTCTTGTCGCCGCTGTAGGAGAAGCCCACGCCGTCAAAGTCGATGGAGCCGTCGGCGACCTCGGTCACGGGGCTCTCGGGCTGGTCGATGGTGGTCTTGGCGTCGAGCACCTCGTAGATGCGCCGCGCGTTCTCCTCGCTCATGACCACCTGGGCGAAGATCATCGAGAGCATCATGAGCTGCATGAGCATCATGAAGCCGTAGGTGATCAGCGACGAGAACTGGCCCACGTCGAGAAGCTCGCCGCGGGAGGAGACGATCGCGTAGGAGCCGGCGTAGATGACGAAGACCATGACGGTGTAGACGCAGAAGTTCATGATCGGCGCGTTGAGCGCGAGGATGCGCTCGGCGTAGGTGAAGTCGTTCTGGACCTCGGTCGCGGCGCGCTCGTACTTCTGCTTCTCGTAGTCCTCGCGGACGTAGGACTTGACCACGCGGATGCCGGCGAGGTTCTCCTCGGCGCGCTCGTTCAGGGCGTCGTACTTTCGGAAGATGCGCCGGAAGACCGGGACGACCTTGCGGATCACGCCGAAGAGCGCGAGCGCCAGCACCGGGATGATGATCACGAAGATCAGCGCGAGCCACCCCGCCATGGAGTAGGCGGCGATGAAGGCGAGCACGAGCATGAACGGGGAGCGGACGGCCGTGCGGATGAGCATCATGTAGGCCATCTGGACGTTCATGACGTCGGTGGTGATGCGCGTCACGAGCGAGGAGCTCGAGAAGCGGTCGATGACGGCGAACGAGAAGGTCTGGATGTTGTAGAACATGTCCTTGCGGAGGTTCTTGGCAAATCCGGTGGACGCCTTGGCGCACGTGAGTCCCGCGGCGGCGCCGAAGGCGAGCGAGATCAGGGCCATGATCGCCAGGACGGCACCGGTCGAGACGATCTCGTTCAGGTCGGCGCCGGCCTTGATGGCGTCGATGAGGTCTGCCGTGAACAGCGGGATCATGACCTCGAAGACGACCTCGCCGAGGACGAGCAGGGGAGTGAGGACGGCCGCGCGCTTGTACTCGCGCACGCTCCCCATGAGCCGGCGGCCCACCGTGCCGTAGCCCACGTGCGACGCCGTCTTCACGAATTCCTCGTCCATGACGGGCTTCTGAGGAAGGATGCTCATCTCCCATCTCCCTTCTCGGTCTTTTCGGTCTTCTCGCCCTTCTCGGCGGACTCGAGCTCGGCCCAGCGGGCGGCGACGCGGTCGAGCGTCTCGACGAGCCGGTCTCGCTCCTCCGCGTCGAGGCAGTCGAAGGCGCGGGACTCGAACTCGGCCCTCGTGCGGATGACCTCGCGGGCGCGCGCCTCGCCCTCGGGCGTGAGGGTGACCGTGAGCTGGCGGCGGTCCGTCGCGGACCGCTCTCGCGTGACGAGCCCCTCTGCCTCGAGCTTGGCGATGACCTCGGAGAGCGACGCGGAGGTGATGCACGAGGCCTCCTGCAAATCGCGCTGCGTCATCTCGGAGCCGTTGGAGAGAAGCTCGACGAGTATGTGCTGCTTGCCGTTTCGACCGCCCCAGTGGACGTGGAGGTAGTAGCCGAAGTACCCGAAGTTGCGCATGATGCGCGTCTCGGTACTCGGGCTGGAGCTCTTTTCCTCCGTATCACACACGGCAGCCTCCTTCCCCTTAGATAACTGCAGTTCACACACAACTTTGGGGCCTTAGGGAGATGATGTCAAGGTACCATGCGATATCCTCAAGCCGTCGGGGATGAAGGTGCTTAGCAGGCCCCGGACGCCCCGGTTTTCTTCATGTCGTTCCACCGTCTCAGGGTGCGGCAAAACGACAGTCTCCGCGAAGAAACCGTCGCTCCGCCGCACCCCTTTCGTTGGCGTGCGGCAAAACGACGGTCTGTCGAGAAGAACTGTCCACTTCCCGCACCTCAGGCAACGGCGGTTGGGGCCGACTCGAGAACAAGGACGCCCCCGAGGTTCCGAAAGGAAGTCCCGCAAAGCGCGCTTCCTGGAGAAACCTCGGGGGCGTTCCCGAATGCGGTGTCCTTCTCGCTACTCGAGCTCGAAGGCTCCGGTGTAGAGCTGGTAGTACGTGCCCTTCTTGGCGATCAGCTCGTCATGGCTGCCGCGCTCGATGATGCGGCCGTGATCCAGGACGATGATGGCGTCGGAGTTGCGCACGGTGGAGAGGCGGTGCGCGATGACGAAGGTGGTGCGCCCGGTCATGAGCGCGTCCATGCCGCGCTGGACGATCTCCTCGGTATAGGTGTCGATCGAGGACGTGGCCTCGTCGAGGATCATGACAGGCGGGTCGGCGACGGCGCAGCGCGCGATGGAGAGCAGCTGGCGCTGGCCCTGCGAGAGGTTGGAGCCGTTGTCAGAGAGCATCGTCTGGTAGCCCTCGGGCAGGCGCCTGATGAAGCCGTCGGCGCCCACGAGGCGCGCGGCGGCCATGCACTCGTCGTCGGTGGCGTCGAGCCGTCCGAAGCGGATGTTGTCCATGACGGTGCCCGTGAACAGGTTGACGTCCTGGAGCACCACGCCCAGGGAGCGGCGCAGGTCGCTCTTCTTGATCTTGTTGATGTTGATCCCGTCGTAGCGGATCTTGCCGTCCTCGATGTCGTAGAAGCGGTTGATGAGGTTGGTGATCGTGGTCTTGCCCGCGCCGGTGGCGCCGACGAAGGCCACCTTCTGACCAGGCTTGGCCCAGACGCTCACGTCGTGCAGGACCGTGTGGCCCTTGCGGTAGGCAAAGTCCACGTCGAAGAGGCGCACGTCGCCCGCGAGCGGGGTGTAGGTGAGCGAGCCGTCGCCGTGCGGGTGGCGCCACGCCCACTGGCCGGCCCAGTTCTCGGCGCGGCGGTCGCACTCGCGCACGGTGCCGTCGCGGTCGATCGTGCAGGCCACGAGCTCGACGTAGCCCTCGTCCTGCTCGACCGGCTCGTCCATGAGCTCGAAGAGGCGCTCGGCGCCGGCGAGGCCCATGACGACGGAGTTGATCTGCTGGGAGATCTGGCCGATCTGGCCGGCGAACTGCTTGGTCATGTTGAGGAACGGCACCGTGACGGCGATGGAGAAGGGCAGGCCCGAGATGGAGAGGTTGGGCATGCCGGTCTCGATGAACACGCCGCCCGCGAGGGCCACGATGACGTAGATCAGGTTGCCGAGGTTCATGAGGATGGGGCCGAGCGTGTTGGTGTACATGTTCGCGGCGCGGCTCGCCTCGTAGAGGCGGCGGTTGCGCACGTCGAAGTCCTCCTGCGCGGCGTCCTCGTGGCAGAAGACCTTGACGACGCGCTGGCCGTTCATGACCTCCTCGATGTGGCCCTCGACGATGCCGATCTCACGCTGCTGCGCCACGAAGTTGCGGGCGGAGCGCGAGCCGAGCACCTTGGTCATGTAGCCCATGAACAGCACGCCGGCCACGATGACGACGGCCATCCAGACGCTGTAGTAGATCATGACCGAGAAGACCGAGACGAGCGTGACCGCGGTCAGGGTGATGTTGGGCAGCGACTGGCCGATCATCTGGCGCAGGGCGTCGATGTCGTTGGTGTAGTGGCTCATGATGTCACCGCGCTGGTGCTGGTCGAAGTAGCTGATCGGCAGGTCCTGCATGTGGCCGAAGAGGCGCTCGCGGAACTTCTCGAGCGAGCCCTGCGTGATGACTGCCATGGCGCGCGTCCAGGTGAAGTTGAGGACGAGTGAGACCACGTAGATGCCCACGAGCGTGAGCACGAGCGAGGTGATGCTGCCGGCCACGGACTCCCAGTCGCCGTCCTGCCAGGTGGCGGTCACGATCTCGAGCGTGCGCTGCATGAACGTGGCGGGCAGCGCCGAGAGGATCGCGGAGACGATGATGCAGACGATCACGAGCGGCAGCATCTTGGGATAGAAAGAGAAGAGCATCTTGATGAGGCGGCCGAGGGTCTTGCCGCGCCCGCCGCGGCGGCGGGGCTGGTCGGGGACCTGGCGGCCGGCGACGTTCTGACGCTCGGGCTCGCGCTCGGCCTCGGTGGGCTGGTTGGAGCCCGTCACGTTCTTGAGGATGTTCTCGGCGGAGTTGCTGTTGGACGCCATTACGCATCACCTCCCTTCGCGGCCTCGACGGGCGCGGCGGTCTTTGCGGCGGGCTCGTCGTCCTTCTCGGCGCCAGACTCAGGCGCGGCCTCCTGGCTCGTGCGGTTCTGGGCGAGGTAGGTGTCGCGGTAGAACGGGCAGCTCTCCATGAGCTCGTCGTGGGTGCCCAGGCCCGCGATGTGGCCGTTGTCCAGCACCAGGATGCGGTCGGCGTCCTGCACCGAGCTCGTGCGCTGGGCGATGATGATCTTGGTGGCCTCGGGCAGGTAGGTCTTGAGGCCCTCGCGGATGAGCGCGTCGGTCTTGGTGTCGACGGCGCTCGTGGAGTCGTCGAGGATCAGCACCTTGGGGTGCTTGAGGAGGGCGCGCGCGATGCACAGGCGCTGCTTCTGGCCGCCGGAGACGTTGGTGCCGCCCTGCTCGATGTAGTAGTCGTACTTGTTGGGGAGGCCCTGGATGAACTCGTCGGCCTGGGCGAGCTTGCAGACCTCCACGAGCTCGTCGTAGGTGGCGTCCGGGTTGCCCCAGCGCAGGTTCTCCTTGATGGAGCCCGAGAAGAGCACGTTCTTCTGGAGCACCACGGCCACGTTGTTGCGCAGGAACTCGAGGTCGTAGTCGCGCACGTCGACGCCGCCGACCTTGACGGAGCCCTCGGTCACGTCGTAGAGGCGGCTGATGAGGTTCACGAGCGACGTCTTGGCCGAGCCCGTTCCGCCCATGATGCCGATGGTCTCGCCGCTCTTGATGTGCAGGTCGATCTCGGCCAGGGCGCGGTGCTCCGCCTTCTCGGAGTACTTGAACGTCACGTTGTCGAAGTCGATCGAGCCGTCGCGCATCTCGGTCTCGGGGTGCGCGGGGTTCTTGATCGTGGGCTCGGTCGTGAGGACCTCGCAGATGCGCTCGGCGCTCTCCTGCGCCATCGTGATCATGGCAAAGACCATCGAGACCATCATGAGCGCCATGAGGATCATGAAGCCGTAGGTGGTCAGCGCCGAGAGCTGGCCCACGTTGAGCAGCGCGCCCTGGCTGGAGATGATGAGGTAGCTGCCAAACTGAAGCGTCACGGCAAAGACGATGTACACGGCGAGGTTCATCATCGGCGTGTTGAGCGCGAGGATCTTCTCGGCGCGGGTGAAGTCGGCGCAGACGTCCTGCGCGGCGCGTCCGAACTTCTCCTTCTCAAAGTCCTGGCGCACGTAGCTCTTGACGTCGCGCATGCCGGTGACGTTCTCCTCGATGGACTCGTTGAGGGCGTCGTACTTGTGGAAGACCGAGCGGAAGATCGGGTGCACGGTGCGCACGACCTTGTAGAGGCCAAAGCCCAGGATCGGCACGATGATCACGAAGACCAGGGCGAGCGGGCCGGCCATGATGAAGGCCATGACGATGCCCGCGAGCAGCAGGAAGGGGCAGCGGATGGCAGTGCGGATGACCATCATGTAGGCGAGCTGCACGTTGGTGATGTCGGTGGTGAGACGCGTCACGAGCGAGCTCGACGAGAACTGGTCGATGTTGGCGAACGAGAAGCGCTGCACCGCCGCGAAGACGTCGTGGCGCAGGTTCATCGCGAAGCCGCACGACGCCTGGCTGCACGTGATGCCGGCGCCGATGCCAAAGGCGAGCGACGCGAGCGCCATGAGGACGAGCGCGCCCGCGTAGGGGAGCAGCTGGGGCAGGCCCGCGCCGGCCTGGATCGAGTTGATGAGCTGAGCGGTCACGAACGGGATCGCGACCTCCATGACGACCTCGCCCGACACGATGATCGGCGTGGCGATCGAGGGCGCCTTGAACTCGCGGAGGCTCTTTGTGAGCGTGCGGACGACGTCGCGCCCGCTGAGCCCGAGCCCCTTGTTCTTCTTGTGCATATGACTCCTTTCGACAACCGGTCATTTTGCGACGGCGCGCGGGAGATTTCAAGGTACCGTGCGATTAATTGCGCGGTACCGAACAAAATCATCATCAAGGGTGGGCGGGACAGAAATGTAATGACCCGGCGAACGGTGGTTTTTGCAGCTCGGAGTATCCGGCGAACGGCAGCTTACAATCGGTCGCGCAATTGTAAGGCGCTCTGTAAGCCAAATGTAAGCCACGGTCAGGCTCCCGTAATGGGTGGGCGACGAGGTCCCGGGGGCGGGCGAGAAGAACCTAGGATTCATGCCGAACCGGTCCTGCCCCCATGGGTTGGGCCACATCCACGGGAAAGGATACGTTCATGTCTAAGTTCGATCTCTCGCGTCGTCAGTTCATCGGTGCCTTTGGCGCCACCGCCGCCCTCGCCGGCCTCGCCGCCTGCAACTCCTCCGAGCCCGCCGCCGAGGGCACCGAGGGCGAGGGCACCGACACCGCCGCGCTCGTCGGCTCCATCTCCTGCTCCGGCGCCACCTCCTTCCAGCCGCTCGTCGAGAAGGCCCGCGACGCCTTCCAGGACGCCAACCCCGACGTCTCCGTCGCCATCTCTGGTGGCGGCTCCGGCCAGGGCCTCTCCCAGGTCGCCGAGGGTTCCGTCCAGATCGGCCGCTCCGACGTCTTCGCCGAGGAGAAGCTCGAGGCCGACCAGCTCGAGGGCCTCGTCGACAACCAGGTCTGCATCGTGGGCATGGGCCCGATCGTGAACGCCGACGTCGACGTTGACGACATCACCACCGAGCAGCTCAAGGGCATCTTCCTCGGCGAGATCACCGACTGGGCCGACCTCGGCGGCACCGCCGGCACCATCCAGGTCATCCAGCGCGAGGCCGGCTCCGGCACCCGCGCCACCTTCGAGGCCGCCGTCCTCGGCGGCGAGGTCGCCCCGGACAGCTTCCGCCCGGTCGCCGAGGTCGACTCCTCGGGCACCGTCGTGGAGCAGGTCGCCGCGACCGCCGGCTCCATCTCCTACGTTGCCTTCAACTACATGGAGAACGACGGCATCAAGGCCCTCACCGTCGACGGCATCGAGCCCACGCAGGAAAACGTCGAGTCCGGCGACTTCACCATCTGGGCGTACGAGCACATGTACACCCGTGAGGACGAGGACGAGTCCACGGCTGCCGTGACCAAGGCCTTCATCGAGTTCATGCTCTCCGATGACTTTGCGGCCACGGTCGTGGAGGAGGGCTTCATCCCCATGGGCGACATGAAGGTCAAGAAGGACGCCGAGGGCAACGTCACCGCCGCCTAGCACCTGTTTCCTCCCTGCGGCGGCGTCCCTTACGGGGCGCCGCCGTTCCCTTGACGAGAAAGGCTCCTCCATATGGCAAACCTCATGCCCAAGCGGAGGCTCGAGAACATCGGACTGGGAATCACGGGCTTTTGCGTCGCGCTCGTCGCGCTCGTCGTCGTCACGCTCATCTTCATGGTGGCGCAGCAGGGCCTCACCACGTTCTTCGTGGACGGCCTCAACCCGATTGACTTCTTCTTCGGCCAGAACTGGATTCCCGAGCAGGAGCGCTACGGCGCGCTGCCTATGATCGTGGGCTCCTTTGCCGTGACGCTGCTCTCGACCGCCTTCGCCCTCCCCATCGCCATCGGATCGGCGATCTTCGTCGTCGAGGTCGCCCCGTCCTTCGGCCGCCGCATCTTCCAGCCGTTCATCGAGCTGCTCGTGGGCATTCCGTCGGTCGTCTACGGCGTCCTCGGCCTCTACGTGATCAACTCGCTCATCAAGGCGATCTTCGGTGACGCCGCGCCCACCGGCGCCGGCATCCTCTCCGGCTCGCTCGTGCTCGCCATCATGATCCTCCCCACGATCACCACGCTCTCCATGGACGCCCTGCGCGCCGTGCCCAACCAGTACCGCGAGGGCTCCTACGCCCTGGGCTGCACCCGCTGGCAGACCACCTGGCACGTCGTACTCAAGAGCGCCCTGCCCTCGCTCATGACGGCCGTCATCCTGGGTATGACCCGCGCCTTCGGCGAGACGCTCGCCGTCCAGATGGTCATCGGCGGCGTCGAGCGTTCGATGCCCATGGGTCTTCTCGACCCCGCCTCCACGCTCACGGCGGCGCTCACGGCCGGCCTCTCCAACGCGGTCTCCGGCTCGGTCTACTACCACGCGCTGTGGTCGCTCGGCCTGATCCTGCTCGCGATGTCGCTCATCTTCATCTTGATCATCCACCTCATCGGAAGGAAGGGGGCGAAGGCCAATGGCTAGCGAGAAGAACGGGCGCTCCGTCGCCCTCGACGCGCACGTTCGCCGCATCGACAGCCAGGACAAGGTCGCGACCGGCGTCCTCACCGTCATCGTGGGCCTGGTCATGCTGCTCGTCGTGGCCATCATCGCCTACATCCTCGTCCGCGGCGCGGGCCGCGCGCTCACGCCGGGGTTCCTCACCAACCCCTACAACGACGAGGCCGTCCCCGGCATCCTCTACCAGCTGTGGGACTCGTTCTACATGCTGCTCGTGACGCTTATCATCTCGGTGCCCATCTCGCTGGGCGCGGCGATCTTCCTCGTTGAGTACGCGCCCGACAACTGGGTCACCTCCGCGGCCAAGACGGCCATCGAGACGCTCTCCTCGCTCCCGTCGATCGTCGTGGGCATGTTCGGCTCGCTCTTCTTCGTGGTGACGCTCGGCTGGGGCATCTCGATTCTCGCCGGCGCGTGTGCGCTCACGATGTTCAACATCCCCATCCTGGTGCGCACCATCCAGCAGGCGCTCGAGGACGTTCCCCGCAGCCAGCGCGACGCCGCGCTCGCCATGGGCCTCACGCGCTGGGAGACCACGATCAACGTGCTGCTCCCGGCCGCCATGCCCGCCATCGTGACCGGCATCGTGCTCTCCGCCGGCCGCGTCTTCGGCGAGGCCGCCGCGCTCATCTTCACCGCCGGCTCCGCTCCTGCGCGCCTCAACTTCGCGTCGGTGAACTTCCTGAGCCCCACCAACCCCTTCAACATCTTCCGTCCGGCCTGCTCGCTCGCCGTCTACATCTGGCGACTCACCTCCGAGCCCACGGCCGGCTCCACGGAGATTGTCTGGGGCACGGCGACCGTCCTTCTCGCCTGCGTGCTCCTGTTCAACGTGCTTGCCCGCCTGCTCGGCAAGCTCCTCTCGAGGAGGCTGACCGCAGAATGACAGACGCCACCACCCCGCAGGCGACGCCCGCCGAGGGCTCCCTGCTCACCACGCGCGACGTGACGGTCACCTACGACCTCACGCACGAGGCGCTGCACAAGACCTCGCTCACCTTTGAGAAGGGCCAGGTCACCGCCCTCATCGGTCCGTCCGGTTGCGGCAAGTCCACGTTCCTGCGCTGCCTCAACCTCATGAACCGCGAGATCCCCCGGTGCTCGATCGGCGGCGAGATCTTCTACCACGGGCACGACATCAACACGCCCAAGGAGAACCTCTTCGAGCTGCGCAAGTCCATCGGGATGGTCTTCCAGCAGCCCACGCCCTTCCGCAAGTCCATCCGCGAGAACATCCTCTTTGCCCCCAAAAAGCACGGTCGCGTGAAGACGCGCGAGGAGGAGGACGAGCTCGTGGAGACGTCGCTCAAGCAGGCGGCGCTCTGGGACGAGGTCAAGGACAAGCTCAAGCAGTCCGCGCACGCGCTCTCGGGCGGCCAGCAGCAGCGTCTGTGCATCGCGCGCACGCTTGCGATGAAGCCCGACGTGGTGCTCTTCGACGAGCCGTGCTCCGCGCTCGACCCCATCTCCACCTTTGCCATCGAGGAGACCATCCGCGACATCGCCTCGACCGGCATCTGCGAGATCATCGTCACGCACAACATGGAGCAGGCCACCCGCGTCTCCGACCGCACCGCGTTTTTCTACGTGGGCGACATGGTGGAGACCGGCACCACGCAGCAGATTTTCCGCGATCCGCACGACCAGCGCCTGATCGACTACCTGACGGGCCGCTTCGGTTAAAGGGGAGGGACATTGGACACTACGATCATCGACGACTCCCACCGCAGCATCGCCGGGGCCGAGACGGCCATCACCATCCGCGACTTCGACCTGTGGTACGGGGACTTCCAGGCTCTCAAGAAGGTCAATCTTGAGATTCCGCGCAACCGCGCGACGGCCTTCATCGGCCCTTCCGGCTGCGGCAAGTCCACGCTGCTGCGCACGTTCAACCGCATGTGCGACTTCGTGGAGTCCGTGCGCACCGAGGGCACGATCGAGTTCGACGGCAAGGACATCTTCAAAATGGACGCCAACGCCCTGCGCGTGTACGTGGGCATGGTCTTCCAGCACCCCAACCCCTTCCCGATGAGCATCCGCGAGAACATCCTCTACGGGCCCAAGCGCATGCGTCGCATCTCCAAGTCCGAGGGCGACGAGATCTGCGAGCGCTGCCTCACTCGCGCCGCGCTCTGGGACGAGGTCAAGGACGACCTCAACAAGAGCGGCCTGGGGCTCTCCGGCGGCCAGCAGCAGCGACTCTGCATCGCGCGCGCCCTTGCCACCGACCCCGAGATCCTGCTCATGGACGAGCCCACCTCGGCCCTCGACCCCATCTCCACGAGCATGGTCGAGCAGCTCATGTGCGAGCTCGCCGAGGACCACACCGTCGTCGTCGTGACCCACAACATGCAGCAGGCCACGCGTGTGGCCGACAAGACCGCCTTCTTCTACCTGGGCGAGCTCGTCGAGGAGGGCCCCACGCGCGAGCTCTTCGGCAACCCCAGGCAGAAGCGCACGCAAGAGTACCTATCCGGGAGGTTCAGCTAATGGTCATCAGCACCCGCACCAAGTTCACCGACCAGCTCAACGACGTCGAGGGCTACATCAGGCGCTTCGGCGAGAAGACCGTGTCCGACATCCGCGCAGCGGGCCTCGCCGCCCGTGGCGACAAGGGGGCGGCCGAGGGCGTCATGGACGGCCGCAAGGCGGAGGATCGCCTGCGCTCGGCCATCGAGAACACCTGCCTCGACATCATGCTGCTCCAGCAGCCGCTCATCGGAGTGGACCTGCGCTTCGTCTCGGGCGCCTTCCGCATGGTGAGCGACCTCTCTCACATCGACTCCATGACGCGTGACGCGGTCTTTCTCACCGAGGAGATCCCCGAGAAGGCTTCGGCCAAGATCGAGGCCGAGATCTCGCGGATGAGCGAGGGTGCTGCGGACATGGTCCAGAAGGCCGTCGACGCCTTCTGCGCCTCTGACGTCGAGGGCGCGCAGCAGGTCATGGAGGCCGACGCCGCCATCAACGCGCTGTACGTCGAGGTCGAGGAGAAGCTCGTCGCCCTCATCCGCGACGGCAAGTCCTCCGCGCAGTACCTGCCGGAGCTCCTCATGGTGGCCAAGTACTTCGAGCGCATCGGCGACCTCGCCAAGCGCATCGCCGCGTGGGCGATCTTTCGCGTGACCGGGGAGCACACCATCGCCGAGAAGGAGAGCCAGCGACAGGCGCCTGCGGCGGAGTAGGGTACAGTAGGGTAGGTATCGAGTATCGGGAAGGAACAGCGGTGGTCTACTACGTAGAGGACGACAAGAACATCCGAGAGCTGACGGTCTACGCCCTCGGCCAGGGCGGCATCGAGGCGCGCGGCTGCGCCGACGACGCCGAGTTCCGTCGTGCCTGCGCCGAGCGCACCCCCGACGCCGTCCTTCTCGACATCATGCTGCCGGATGCGGACGGGCTGGAGATCCTTGCCCGCCTGCGCCGCACCCCCGGGCTCTCCCACGTCCCCGTCATGATGCTCACCGCCAAGGATACCGAGCTCGACACCGTCAAGGCGCTCGACTCCGGGGCGGACGACTACCTCTCGAAGCCCTTCGGCATGATGGAGATGGTGAGCCGCACGCGCGCGCTGCTGCGTCGCTCCGGCCGCGAGACCGCCGTCCAGGAGAAGCCCGCCTCCCTGGTCTCCGGCGACGTGACCCTGTGGCCTGACCGCCGCGAGGTCACCGCCGGGGACCGGGAGGTCCAGCTCACGATGCGCGAGTTCGACCTCCTGGAGTTCCTCATGCGCTCGCCGGGCGTCGTCTTCTCGCGCGAGACGCTGCTCCAGCGCGTCTGGGGCTGGGACTTCGACGGCGGCTCCCGCACCGTCGACGTGCACGTGCAGCAGATCCGAGCCAAGCTCGGCGACTCGTCGGACCTTATCGAGACCGTGCGCGGCGTCGGTTATCGCGTCCGCGGATAGGTGCGTGTGACAATTAGGACTGGTGCGACAATTGGGACAGGTTGAATTGTCACATAGGTACGATGTGACAATTCAACCTGTCCCAATTGTCGCACCAGTCCTAATTGTCACACCGAGAGGGGGATGTCCATGACCAGGCAGCCCGGGCGCAAGGGCTCGCTCTCGCACAGGATGTTCGTGGCGTTCGTCGTGGCGTGCGCCAGCGTGGCCGTCGTGGTTACCACGGCGGCCTCCCTGCTCTATCAGTCCGCCTTCCTCGTCGACGAGCACGAGCAGCTCGCCGCCGAGTGCCGGACCCTCGCGTCGCTTCTCGACCAGACCGACGATGATGCGGCGGTCCTCTCGGCGCTCGAGCTCGGCGACATCCGCGCGACGCTCATCGACCCCGACGGCTCGGTCACCTTTGACTCGCAGGCCGACGCCGGCACGCTGGAGAACCACGGCGACCGCCCCGAGGTGGTCGCCGCCTTCGAGACGGGCTCCGGCGCCTCCGAGCGCGCGAGCGACACCGTTGGCTACACCAGCCTCTACGAGGCTGAGCGCCTCGAGTCGGGCCAAGTCATGCGCCTGTCCGTCGACCGCGCCGGCGTCCTGGCGTTCCTCTTCCAGGACCTCGTCCTTCTCGTCCTGCTCGCCGTGGTCCTGGTGGCCGCGAGCTGGGTGATCTCGCGCCGGCTCTCGCGGCGCTTCGTGCAGCCGATCCTCGAGATCGATCCGTCCTCCGGCGACGGGGTGGCGCCCTACGTGGAGCTCGACCCCCTCGTCACGCGCCTGAACGAGCAGCACGAGGAGCTCCTTCACCGCATGCGCGCGGTCCAGGACGCCGCCGACCTGCGCCGCGAGTTCACGGCAAACGTGACGCACGAGCTCAAGACGCCCATCGCGTCCATACAGGGCGCGGCAGAGCTCATACGCGACGGCATCGCCAAGAAGAAGGACGTCCCCGAGTTCGCCGGGCGCATCTACGATGACGCGCGACGCCTCTCGGACCTGGTGAGCGACATCCTCACCCTCTCCAAGCTCGACGACTCCGAGCGCAACGGCGACCAGGAGCTCTTCGAGCCCTCCGAGACCGTCGACCTGCTCTCGGTGGCGCGCGACGTGACCGACCGCCTGGGGCCCAAGGCGCGCAAGGTCGGCGTCGGCGTGAGCGTGGGCGGCGTTTCGTGCCCCGTGCGCGGCAACGCGCGCCTGATCGACGAGCTCGTGACCAACCTCTGCGACAACGCCATCCGCTACAACCGCGTGGGCGGCAAGGTCTACGTCTGGGCGCTTCCCGTGGACGGGCGCCCGGCGCTGCGCGTGAGCGACACGGGCATCGGCATCCCCGCCGAGGCCCAGCCCAAGGTCTTCGAGCGCTTCTACCGCGTGGACAAGGGGCGGAGCCGCGACATGGGCGGGACGGGCCTGGGCCTTGCCATCGTCAAGCACGCGGCCGCCTATCACGACGCGGAGATCAAGCTCGAGAGCGAGATCGGCAAGGGCACCACGATCACCGTGCTGTTCCCGTCGGCGGCGTGAGCGCCTGACGCCGCGTCCTTCTTAAGAAAACCTGTCAGGTTTCGCCCCTTCGTGCGTATCGTAGGTAGAGACGACGAGGGGAGGGGACATGCGCGCGAAGAAGCAGGCGGTGAGGTTGGTCAATGACTACGCCGACCTCATCCTGCGCCTCTCCTACACCTATCTGGGGTCGACTGCCGACGCCGAGGACGTTTGCCAGGAGGTCCTCCTCAAGCTGCTGGGTCGCGCCGAGGGCTTCGAGGGCCCCGAGCACGAGCGCGCCTGGGTGGTGCGCGTGACGGCCAACCACTGCAAGGACCTGCTGCGCCGCCGCGCCGCGCGGCCGACCGTCGCGCTCGACGAGGCGCCGGAGCCTGCAGCGCCCGAAACCGTCGATGCTCGCGGGCGCGCCGAGCTCGTCCTGCGCGCCGTCATGCGCCTCCCTCTCGAGTACCGGGAGGCCATCTTCCTGCGCTACTACGAGAACTACTCCGTTCGTGACATCGCCCGGGCGTGCGGCTGCGGCGAGGACGCGGCCGCCGCGCGCCTGAGCCGCGGCCGCGCAAAGCTGAAGGTGCTGCTCAAGGAGGCTGGTTACGATGAAGAAGACCTTTGACGCGTATCGGGAGGGCCTCGACGCCCTGTCCTTCTCGCCTGCCGAGAAGAACGAGCTGGTCAAGGAGCTGGTTTCCGCGGCTTCGCCGCGCCGGCACCCGTGGACGGCGCGCGCTGCGGCGGCGGCCGGCATCGCGGTCGTGCTGGGCGCGGGCGCGGTCACCGCCTACGCCACGGGCGCGCTCGGGGCGGCGGCGGAGTTCCTCCAGGACGTCTTTGGGATGCGGGACGAGCAGGTCGAGGACGTGTCGCGCATGGCCGGCGTCGCCGGCTCGTCGGCGACCGACGGCGGGGTCACGGTCTCCGTCTCCGCCGTGATCGGCGACGACACGTTCTACGCCGTCGTCTACACGCTAGACCCGGAGGACCCCGCGCTCTTCGACGGCGTCGAGCGCTTCGAGGACGGGAAGGTCGGTCTGGCGCTGGGGCCCGAGGGGTCGTTCTTCCCGCTCGTCTCCGACAGCGATTCCGGCAGCGCGAGCGCCTACTTCTACGACGCCGACCCCGAGGATCCCGCCCTGCAGCTCGTGCAGCTGTGCTGGGCCCAGACGGAGGGGGGGCTCGCCGGCCAGACGGCCCACGTGACCCTGCATGACCTCTATGGGTGGGGCGACGAGGGGCGCTCGGCGGAGCCGATCGCCGCGGGGACCTGGGAGCTCGACGTGCCCCTCGAGTACGAGGACACCTCCGTTGAGCTGGCGAGCGGACTCGAGACGACCTTCAACGGCTGCGACGTGACGATCGGTCGACTGACGCTCTCCGCGATCGGCGTCCACGTTGAGTACACGCTCTCGGGCGAGCCGCTCGAGGTCAGCCGACAGGGCTGGGAGTTCAACATTCCGGTCGTGGTTACGCTCAAGGACGGCCCCTCCATCGACGCCACGTGGTCCGGTGGCTCTGGCGAGACGCTCGAGGCGGGCGGGACGGCTCGGATGAACAAGGGCATGGGCTTCGACCGCATCATCGACGTCGAGGACGTCGCGAGCGTGCGCGTGGGCGACCTCTGGATCGAGCCGGGCGCGTAGGCGTCTTCTGAGAGCCCCTTCCGCGCGGCGGCCCCGGCGACTCGGGGCCGCCGCTTTGCGTGGTGGGCAAGGAAGCGCCGAGTAAGAGTTTCTTGCAAGAAAAGGTCCGAAATGCGGGCACTTCTCGCAAATAACTCTTACTCGGCGCGATCGTGCGTGAAAACGAGAAGAACGCGCGGCGCGCTACAGTTCCAGCTCCCAGAGGTTTGACCAGCCGGGCAGCGGCAGCCCCGGGTAGGGGAGCCAGACCGGGCGGTGACGCGTGAGGCCGCGGCTGGCGTAGAGCGCGTTCGCCGGCACGTTGGCGACGTTCGTGTTGAGGCGCACGACCTTGGCGTCGAGCTCGCGGGCGGCAAGGGCGCCGGCGCAGATGAGCGCATCGGCGACGCGACGCCCGCGTGCGGCGGGGTCGACGGCCAGCAGGTGCCAGCACGCCACGGTCTTCTTGGCGCGTCGCTTCCAGCTGGGGCCGCCGAGGCCGGAGCCGTGCCCGGGGGCGCGGCCGTTGCCCATGTCGGCATTGCGGTCCACCGCTACCGCGCCGAGAAGGGCGGCGTCGTCCGCGGGCCGGCCGTCGCGCACCGCGCCCGACTCGAATGCGCCCCAGTACGCGCCGGCCGCCAGGAGCTCGCGCGCCATGCCGACGGGCGGCCAGACGTCCTGGACCCAGCCGGACGTCCCGGGTTCGGCGTCCACGCGGCGGTAGAGCTCATCGAGCTTCTCGGCCCAGAGGCCCGAGACGGGGATGCGGCAGACGGCGAGGTCGCCGGGCAGCTCAGCCCCACGGCGCCCGTGACGGCGATCGTTTCTCGCCACGCAGGCGAGCAGCTCGCGCGCCACGGCGGCAGGTGCCATCTTGGGGAGGTTGTGGTCGACGCCGGGCTCCACGACCTTGACCGCCCTGGGGATGGCGGCGACGATCCTATCGGTCTCCTCGGGAAGGATCTCGTCAAACTCGCCGACCATGACGGTGACGGGGCACGAGATGCCCGCGAGCGACGCGGCGTCGATCTGCGGGTTGTCCACCATCAGCTGCAGGAGCTCGGCGATGCGGGCGGACTCGGCGGGGGAGGGCACGGGCGTGCCGTCCTCGAGCTCGGCGCCCTCGTGGCCCTCCTCGGCCCAGCGCCGGTTCTCGGCGGCGGCGAAGGCCATCCAGTCAGTGTCCTCCTTCGGCAGGCCCGCGGGTGTGAGGTTGGCCCCGAGCGCCGTGAGGGAGAGCACGTGCGCGCCCCAGTCGCGGGCGAGGAGAAGACCCAGGATGCCGCCGTCGGAGAAGCCGAGCACGTGGACCTGCGGAACGCCCAGGCGCGCGCAGACCTCGACGGCGTCGTCGGCCATGAGCTCGTAGGAGAGCGGGGCGGTGCCGCGCGAGGAGGCGCCCTGGGCGCGGGAGTCCACGGCTATGACGGAGCGGCCGCTTGCGCACACGGCGTCGATGACGGGGCCGAAGATGCCGTGCTCCTCGCCGTTGCCGTGGAGCATGAGCACGGGCGGCACCGTGAGGTCGATGCCGTAGGGCGTGCCGGGCTCGTCCGTCACGCCGGCGGGCGCATATGTCCAGGCAACGATGGAGGCGCCGTCCGGCATCGGGCACTCGACGCGCGCCGCGAGCGGCGTCTGCGGCAGCGCGTAGGGTCTTGGGACGTGTACGGGCGGGAACTCGACAGGCATGGCGGATCTCCATCCTCGGGGTGGCGGGCGTCTCCATCATACCCGCGCGTCGGATGCGCATGCGCGACTCGTGACGGCCGGGCAGGACATCAAACCCTCCGACCCAAATCCGGATTTGGGTCCGCCGCCGTGGGGGCCGCTGGGGCTGATCGTTTTTATCGATGAACAACTTAGCCCTGGAGTTGACCTCGCAGCCAAGACGCGCTGCGCTGACCGAGAAGTGCCCACCACTTCGGACCCAAATCTGGATTTGGGTCCGCCCAGAACCCAAATCCTGATTTGAGTCCGAAGCCGAGGGCACTTCTCGGCTTGCGGGGCGCCGCCGGACCGGGGGATAGCCCGCAAGGTTAAGTTCATAACCAAGGGGACGCAACGTCTTCGGTGGCCCCTGCCGGCGCGGACCCAAATCCGGATTTGCGTCCCGGGCAGGGACATTTCTCGGTTGCCAGGTGCTTCCTTCTGCTATGCAAAACCTCGTTTGTGTGCAAACGGGTCGTCGTCGTTCTTCTCGCCCTGTCATTTCGCACGCATTTGCCGATTGTGTGCAACAGCTTTTATGTCTGAGGGCTCCCCACATAAAACATGTTGCCCACAACCGAGAAGAACATGCGGGTTCGGGACGATGTGCGACCGATAGGGGCCCTGCGCCGCCGCAAACCGCCTTCGGGCATCAAAGTTGTTGCACACAATCGCCCCGCAGGATTACGGGCCTGCGGGGCGACTGAGTCTGGGGCCGGGTCTGGGCTCGGGGCGAGCTACTTCCTTACCTGCGACGGGTGCTTCTCGAAGAAGTCAAAGCGCGGGGGCAGGGGAACGATCTTGTGCTGCTCGGGCGTCTCCCCGCAGGCCGCGGCAAGCTCGATTACGCCGTCGAAGGCGTGCTCCCACGAGAAGAACAGCTCGGGCGAGAAGTTCAGGTGCTCGCAGATCTTCTCGCACCCAAACGGAACGGCCGGGTGCATGAGCAGCGCGGTCGCGCGCAGCGCCACGAAGGCGTCGGCAAGCGCCTGCTCGTAGGCGGCGTCGTCGCCCTTGGCGGCCTTGGAGGCGTCGTCCCAGCGCTTGTTGGCGGCGCGGGCGTACTCCTCGGCCACTCCGAGCGCGCCGTGGGCGTCGAACTCGTAGGCCCGGCGCTCGAACGCGAGCACTGCCTCGCGCGCGGCCTCCACTGCCTCGGCGGCGGGGACGACGGCGGGAAGGTGCGCGTTGCAGACGTTGGCGGCGCCGTAGAAGCACGAGCGCGCCAGACGGTTGAAGATGTTGGTCAGGAAGGCGCTCTCCTTGAGGGCGGGGTCGACCACGCGCGGGTCGTCGCGGACGAGCACGTCCTCGCCCGTCTTCTTGTCCTTATGGGAGACCGAGGTGTCGAAGGCCTTGGGGTTGAACGATACCGCCTTCTGGTCGAGGCCCAGGGACAGCCAGTGCGCGCGCAGCTGCTCGGGCGTGTAGGCGTCAAGCAGCTCCGCGGCCATCGGAGGGGCGATCTTGCCCGAGCTCGAGGCCTTCTTGTTCATGAACAGGATGTGGTAGTTGGCCACGGGGACGTCCTGGGTGAGGCCCCAGCCGAGCGCCTCCCACAGGGCCGGCTGCGCCACGCAGTAGAAGTAGATGTTGTCCTGGCCGATGAACTGGTAGACGCGGGCGTCCTCGGAGCACCACCAGTCGTGCCAGTCGCGGCTGGAGTAGCGACCCTCCGGCGCCAGCGACAGTGCCGTCTGCGTGAACGAGATCGGCGCCCAGAGGCTCTCGGGCCACACCCACACGGTCAGGCCCTCGGAGCCCTCGAGGTCGGGGGCGGGCACGCCCCACGCGATGTTGCCGGTGATGCGCAGCGGAAGCAGGCACTTGCCGGTGCGGAAGCGCACGCCGGCGGCGTCGAGCACCTCGCGCGCCTCGTCGCGGGCCTCCCAGCCGGAGAAGGTGAGCGAGAAGGACTGCTGGCCCTTCTCGGCCTCCGCGAGCGTGTGCTCGGGGAGCTTGTCTGCCACGGCGTCGTAGGCCTCGCGGAACTTGGTCTGGACGTAGATCACGGGGTCGACGAGGCTCTCGCGCACGGTCTTGGTGACGACGGCGCGCACCTGCGGGTCGAGGTCCCACTCGTCCATCAGGCGCTCGAGCTCCTCGCGGAAGGCGGGCAGGTCGAAGTACCAGTTGTCGACCGGGCGCAGCTCGGGCGTGGTGCCGGTGAGCTGGGAGACGGGCGCGATGAGCTCCTCGGGGTCGAACTGGTGGCCGAGGTCGCACTCGTCGGCGTAGGCCTTCTCGGACTTGCAGCCGCGCACGGGGCAGCGGCCCTGGACCTGGCGGCCGTTGAGGAAGGTGCCGGCCTCCACGTCAAAGAACTGGCGCGTGGTGCGGCGGTGCAGGTAGCCGCGCTCGTGGAGGCGGCGGATCAGCTCGTCGGAGAGCTTGGCGTGGACGTCGCGCGCGGGCTCGAGGCCGGAGCCCCCGAAGAGGTCGAGCGAGATCCCGTAGGCGTCGAGCGCCGCCTTCTGGGCGTCATGGTTGACGCGCACGTAGTCCTCGATCGTGCCGTCGTAGCCCTCGCCCTCGACCTTCTTGCGGAAGCCCTCGGCGATGGGGGAGCCGTAGCAGTCCGTGCCGGAGACGAAGAGCACGTTCTCGCTCCCGATGCGGTCGCGCAGGAAGCGCGCGAAGAAGTCGGCGGGGACGAAGACGCCTCCGATATGGCCGAAGTGCAGGTTCTTGTTGCCGTAGGGCATGCCGCCGGTGATGACTGCGCGGCGGGGGAAGCTCGGGCGAGAGGAGGTCTCGGGCATGGGTGCTCCTTCGTGTCTGGGTACAGCCCTCCCATTCTCGCACTTCTTACGATGGGGTACCATGACCACATGCAAAAGATAGCCTCGCTGGATATTCTGACCGACAAGAACCTGCAGCAGCGGGTGATGCGCCTGTCGCTCGTCATCGCGGGCGCGACGGCGGCGGCGACCGCGCTCGTCTTCGCGCTCGGCGCGGGCGAGCGGGTCGGCGTGTGGTGGTGGGTCGCGCTCGCGCTCGGCGCCGTCGTGCCGCTGCCCGTCCATGAGCTCGTCCACGGCGCGGCCTTCAAGCTGCTCTGCCCGGGGTGCCGCGTGAGCTTTGGCTTTCAGGACGCCTTCCTCTACACCAGGACCGACGACGCGCTCGCGACGCTCGGTCGCATGGTCGCCGTGCTGCTCGCGCCCGCCGCGCTCGTGACCGCCGGCATCCTCGCGGTCTTTCTTGCCGCCGGCCTCCCCGTGCTCGCCGTTCTCCTCTCCGGACTGCATCTCGCCGGCTGCGCCGGTGACATCACGATGGCCGTCGCCGCCCTTCGCGAGCCCCACTGCACGCACGTGCGCGACACCGAGACCGGCATCGACCTGCTCTGCGACAGCGAAGGGGACCCGCGATGACGCCGCTGCTTCTTCACGCGTGCTGCGGGCCGTGCTCGCTCGAGCCGGTGCGGCTGCTGCGCGCGGAGGGCTATGAGCCCACGATCTGCTGGACCAATCCCAACATCCAGCCGCTCTCCGAATGGCAGCGCCGCCTGGACACGCTGTGTGCCTGGGCGGACGAGGTCGCCCACGTAGACGTGATCGTCGCGGGCGACGACCGCGACGCCTGGGAGCGCGCCGCCGCCCCCGCCGGCTTCGACCGCGAGCGTCGCTGCCGTGCCTGCTACGCGCTGCGGCTCGCCGAGGCGTGCCGCGTCGGGCGCGAGCGCGGCTTCGAGTACGTGTCCACGACGCTCGTGGTCTCGCCGTATCAGCTCTTCGACGCGTGCGGGGAGATCCTTGCCGCGGTGGCCCCGCGCTTCGGTCTCACGCCCGTGTGGCGCGACTTCCGGCCGCACTATCCCGAGGCCACGCGCGAGTCCCGTGAGCTCGGCATGTATCGCCAGAACTACTGCGGGTGCCGCTTCTCCGCGGCGGAGGCGGCCATCGAGCGCCATGAGGCCCGCGACGCCCGCAAGGCCGCCAAGGCCGCCGCACGTATGTCGCGGATTCGCACCTGACGTCTTGAGAGGTGCGGCTACGCGACGGTTCTTCTCGCCAGACCGTCGTCTGCCCGCACATCAACGGGACCGGTGCGGCAACGCGACACTTTCGTCGCCCAAAGCGTCGCGGATTCGCACCCCAACGTGAGAGGTGCGGCTACGCGACGGTTCTTCTCGCCAGACCGTCGTCTGCCCGCACATCAACGGGACCGGTGCGGTAACGCGACACCTTCGGTCCCCGGGCCGCCGCCCCGTGTTGTAAGGATTTGGCAAGCGCGCCCGCTCGTTCTTCTCGCCCGGCGTCCCATGGGCTACCGTGAGGGGGCCGCAATCACCCCGAGAGACGAGAAGGACGGTGGTAAAGATGATCGAGTGCCTGCTTACCGGTGCCAACGGAACTGTCGAGAGAGTGGAGGCCCCGTGTCCGGGGTGCTGGGTCAACGCCGTGGCCCCGTCCGAGGAGGAACGCGCCTGGCTCGAGACCGAGGTCGGCGTGCTGCCTGAGTTCGTCCTCTCTGCCCTCGACGAGGAGGAGACCTCCCGCGTCGATTACGACGAGGACGCGCGCCAGATCTTCGTCATCGTGGACTATCCTGTGGTCGACGAGGACGGCACCGTGCGCGCCTCGCTGCCGCTGCAATACGACACCATGCCCCTCACCATGGTGTTCCTGCCAGAGAAGAGCCTCTTCGTCACCATCAGCACGCGGGAGAACGAGGTCGTCGCCGACCTGCGCGACGGTCGCGTGCGCGGCGTCGACACGCGCTACCGCACGCGCTTCCTTCTGCAGACGCTGCTGCACATCAGCCAGCTCTACCTCGTCTACCTGCGCCGCATCGACCGCATCTCGTCCCACACCGAGGCGCGCCTCCACGCGTCGGTGCGAAACGAGGAGCTCATCCAGATGCTCAACCTCGAGAAGTCCCTCGTGTACTTCTCGACCTCGCTCAAGGCGGACGAGGTGACGCTCAACAAGATCGCCCAGGGCCGCATCATCCCGCTCTACGAGGACGACCAGGACCTGCTCGAGGACGTGCTCGTCGAGGTCCACCAGGCCATCGAGATGGCCAACATCTACTCCAACACGCTCTCCGGCACCATGGACGCCTTCGCGAGCATCATCTCCAACAACCTCAACATCGTGATGAAGGTGCTCTCCGTCATCACCATCGTCATGGCGATCCCCAACATCGTCTTCGGCTTCTACGGCATGAACGTGGACCTGCCCTTCGACGGCGTGCCGCTACTCGACAACTGGGCCTTCCCGCTGCTGCTTGCCGCCGTGGGCTGCCTGGTCGCGGCCCTCATCTTCAAGCGCAAGGGCATGTGGCACTAGGCGAGAAGAACCTCGGGTCGCCCGCGCCAGGGGCTGAGCCCGTGGGAGACGCGCCGGCCGGCCGGTGGTATCGTAGTGCGCTGGAAATCTGCCGAAAGGACTCTCATGCGCACCGACGACTTTGACTACCCGCTGCCCGACGAGCTCATCGCCCAGGCGCCCGCGGAGCCTCGCGATTCGTGCCGGCTCCTCGTGCTGCATCGCGAGGACGGGTCGGTCGAGCATCGGCGTTTCACCGACGTCATCGACTACCTCGAGCCCGGGGACCTGCTCGTTGCCAACCGCACGCGCGTGATGCCGGCGCGGCTCGTGGGGCGCAAGCGCGGGACGGGCGGCGTGTGCGAGACTCTGCTGCTCAAGCGCCGCGAGGACGTCGACCCGCTCGGCGGCGTCTGGGAGTGCCTGGTCAACCCGGGAAAGCGCCTGCGTCAGCCGGGTACCGTCATCGAGTACCGCGCGGGCGGGCTCCATGCGCCGGAGTCGGCGCCGGTCGTGCTCACGGGCGAGATCGTGGACTTCGTCGAGGGCAGCAAGGGCGGCCGCCTCGTGCGCTTTGCCCCGGCGGGGGAGGGCGAGGGCGGCGCGCCCCGCACGCTCGATGAGGCCATCCACGCGGCGGGCCACGTCCCGCTGCCGCCCTACATCACCCAGTACGAGGGCGACCCGGAGAAGTACCAGACCGTCTACGCCATGACCGAGGAGCACTCCGCCGCGGCGCCCACGGCCGGGCTGCACTTCACGCCCGAGCTCATCGAGCGGATTCGCGAGAAGGGCGTGGGCTGGGCGACGGTCGAGCTCGAGGTGGGCATCGACACCTTCCGCCTGGTCACTGAGGACGATCCCACCCAGCACGTCATGCACACCGAGCGCTACCACGTGCCCCAGGAGGTCGTCGACGCGGTCCACGCCACCAAGGCTGCGGGGCACCGCGTGATAGCGGTGGGGACGACGTCCGTGCGCTCGCTCGAGAGCGCCTGGGAGGCGGGAGCCGCGCCGAGCGAGCCGCCCGTGGCGGCGCGACGCTTCGAGACCGCCGCCGGCGCCGGCGACATCGTCGCCCGCGAGGACGCGACGACCAACCTCTACCTCATGCCCGGGTCGGACTTCCACGTGGTCGACGCCATGATCACGAACTTCCACGTGCCCCGCTCGACGCTCATGATGCTCGTCTCGGCCTTCGCCACGCGCGACCAGATCATGGCGGCCTATTCCGAGGCCATCGAGGAGCGCTACCGCTTCCTCTCCTTCGGCGACGCCATGCTCATCGTGTAGGGCGCCGAGCCCCGCCGCCAGTTCTTCTCGCCGCGCCCAAACGTCACAGCTAGTGGTACGTACCACTAGCTGTGAATTTAGAACGCATAGTAAGGGATAAATATATTTTTTTGAGTTACACTACCTGTGATGTTTGGTGCAGGCCCGGCCCCTAGCGCGTGGCGATAAGGACGACGATCGCCACGACCAGCGCCACGACGACGAGCGCCGCCGCGAGAAGCGTAAGGCGCGCGCCGCGCGTCCGGGCGCGCAGGCTCTTCTCGCCCTCTGCGAGCTCCGCGACGACGCCCTTCTGGGCCTGGACCTCGGTGCGCTGCGAGGCGATGCTCGTGCGCAGACGGGAGGTCTCCTCGGGCGTCGCGTGGACGTCCTCTGCCTCATCGAGCAGGGCCTGGGCCTCGTCGTGGCGCTCCGCCGCCTCGTCATGGGCGGCTTTGGCCTCGTCCGCCTCGCCGCGAAGGCGCGAGATCTCGTCGGAGAGGTCCTGCTCCTCGTCGCGCGCCCGGGAGAGCTTCTCCTCGTACTCGGACCTGCGGCGCTCGTGCTCTCGCTTGGCGGCGTCGGCCTCCCGCTGGGCCTCCTCGAGCGACTTCTTCTGGGTCCAGAGGTGGGTCTGCGCCGCCTCGACCGCCGTCTGCGCGTCGCGGGTCACGGAATCGACCTCGGCCTTCGCCGCCTCGACGCGCGCCAGCTCGGTCGCGATCTCGTTTTGGAGCTGCGAGATGGTTCCCGCGCCCGCCCGCGCCTCCTGGGCGCGCCGCAGCTCGTCCTGGACCTTGCGGAGCCGGCCCTGCGCGGAGTCGATCGCGCGGTTCACGGACGCGATGGACTGCTCGCGCTGCTCGGCGGCCTCCTTCGCCTGGCCCTCGGCCGAGCGGACCGCGCGCTTCGCCTCCGAGACGCCGCGCGCCGCCTCCTCGGACCGCCCGCGCGCCGTCTCCGCCATGCGCTTGAAGGGGCGGAGCTCCTGCTCGTGGTCCGACTTCATCTGCTCGAGGCGCTTCTCGAGCGCGGAGAGCTGGCCCTCGAGCTTCTCGACGGCCTTGCGTTGGCGCTCGATCTCGGCGGAGGCCTCCGTGACGACGGAGGTCTGCTCGGCGACGATGTCGTCATAGCCCGCCTCGACCTCTTCGCGCCGCGCGAGGGCCGCTTCGTCCGCCTCGAGCCGGTCGCGCATCTCGCGCAGCGCCGCCTTCGCCGAGGAGTGCCTGCGCGAGGCGTCACGGACGTCGCGCACCGCGGACACGCCGCTTCTGAGCCTCTCTGCGGCCTTGCGGGCGGCCCCGCGCGTCATCGCGAGGGCCTTGTCGCCCTGCTCGGGGAGCCCCGTGCCCGGGGTCTTTCCCGTGGCGTCTCCGTGCTCTTCCATGGCGTGCTCCCTTCGCAGCGGGCCGATCGTGGCGATCCATCGCATACTGTTCCATTGTGCCCCATCTACCGCGCACCCCGTCAAAACAATCCGCTCATCCCCTCACTTTGTAACCTTGGCAGACAATGCCCGCCCAATCGACGAGACGTTTGCTAAGATGTGTCCTGTGTTTTCGGGGGTATCACAGATAGTCCCCGTTCGTTGGGAAATCTGGAAAGGGAGTTCACAGCATGGTTTCTAAGCAGACGAGCATCATCAACGCCACCGGTCTTCACGCGCGTCCCGCGTCCGTCTTCGTGACCGAGGCCAAGAAGTATCAGTGCAACGTCACCATCAAGAACGTCGACAAGGACTCTGCTCCTGTCAACGCCAAGTCCATCATGATGATTCTCGCCGCCGGCCTCGGCACCGGCACCAAGGTCGAGGTCGCGTGCGACGGCGCTGACGAGCAGGAGGCCCTCGACGCCCTCATCGCCCTCATCGACTCCGGCTTCGGCGAGTAGTCAAGGGCGATACCCATCCTTTCTCGATGGCTCGGCCCGGCGTCCCAGCGGCGCCGGGCCGATTTTTGTGTAGGATGGGTCATTGTTTCGACCATGGGGCTGGCGAGAAGGACGACGAGGTCCGCCGCGAGTTCTCGCCGCGCTCCCTGCGGCAAGCTGTTTGAGCGCCGGACCTCGCCGTCCTTCTCGCCAGCCTTCCACGCGAGCGGAGGAAACCGTGGATACCAGCCTCTTCACCTACGACATCGTCGCCGAGGACCCGACGACGCACGCGCGCGCCGGCGTCCTGCACACCCCGCACGGCGACGTTCCCACGCCCATCTTCATGCCGGTGGGGACCAAGGCCACGGTGAAGGGGATCCTTCCCTCGACGCTCGAGCAGCTCGGCACCAAGATCCTGCTCGCCAACACCTACCACCTCTCCATGCGTCCCGGGGCGGACCTCGTCGCCGAGATGGGCGGCCTGCACGACTTCATGGGCTGGCACGGCCCCATCCTCACGGACTCCGGCGGCTTCCAGGTCTTCTCGCACGAGGAGTTCTTCAAGCTCTCCCGCGACGGCGTGCGCTTCCGCGCCGTGGACTACGACGGCCGCTGGGTCACCTGGACGCCCGAGGAGAACATGGCCATCGCCCAGAAGCTCGGCGCCGACATCGTGATGCAGCTCGACCAGTGCGTGGGCTATCCGGCCCCTCGCTCTAAGGTCGAGCGCTCCGTCGAGCTCTCGAGCCTGTGGGCAGAGCGCTGCTATCGCGCCCATACCCGACCCGACCAGGCGCTCTTTGGAATCGTGCAGGGCGGGATGCACCTCGACCTGCGCCTTCGCTCCCTGCGCCACCTCGAGGAGATCGGCGACTTCCCGGGCTACGGCATCGGAGGCTACTCGGTGGGGGAGGACCACGAGACCATGTTCGAGACGCTCGCCCCGCTGGCGAGCGAGCACATGCCGCGCAGCAAGCCCCGCTACCTCATGGGCGTGGGCAATCCCACCACGCTCGTGCGCGCTGTCGCCTGCGGCGTCGACATGTTCGACTGCGTGCTGCCCACGCGAACGGCGCGCACCGGCTCCGCCTTCTCGAGCGAGGGCCGCCTCAACTTCCGCCATGCCCGCTTCGCCCACGACCACGGTCCGCTCGACCCGGCCTGCTCCTGCCCCACCTGCACCGGCGGCTTCACGCGCGCCTACCTGCACCACCTTGTGCGCCAGAAGGAGATGCTCGGCTCGATCCTGATCTCGCAGCACAACATCTTCTACCTGCTCGACCTCATGCGCCGCGCGCGCGAGGCCGTTGCAGCCGGCGCCTACGCGAGCTTCCTCGACGACTGGATGGCCTCGCCCGCCGCGCGGGACTGGTAGCGCCGGGCCGGCCCTGCGCTGCCGGCGGCGAGCCGGTCTTGCTCGCCGAGTAAGAGTTTCTTGCGAGAAGGACGTCAAATCCGAGGCGCTTCTCGCACATTTCTCTTACTCGGCGCGGGCGGTCGGCGGCTCGGCGCGTTGTCGGCGGCGAAACCGGGGCCCTTCTCGCATGGGGTATCATGGAGTCGATCAAATTCGGCGCCCGGCGCCCTCCGAGAAGAGGCTCATCATGAACATGACGCAGCGAGAAGAGCGCGCGGCTCGCGGCCGCGCGGGGAGTGAGCGCTAGATGGCGGGGCTCTCCGACAGTCGTCTCTGGTCGGTCCTGCCGCACGACCCGGTCGCCGAGAGGAGGCTCGCGGCAGAGCTCGGCCTGCCGCCCGTCGTGGCGCGCGTTCTGTCCGCCCGCGGCATCACGGATGTCCGGGAGGCGCGCGCCTTCCTCTCTCCGTCCCTCGAGCGCGACTGGGTCGACCCCCTGTGCATCCCGGGGATGGCCGATGCCGTCGAGCGCGTGGGTCGGGCCCTCGACGACCACGAGACCATCGCCGTCTTCGGCGACTTCGACGTCGACGGCATGAGCTCGACCTGCCTGCTCACGCTCGCCCTTCGACGCATGGGCGCCGAGGTCCACCCCTTCATCCCGCGGCGCTTCGGCGAGGGCTACGGCCTCTCCCGCGAGGCGCTCGCCCGCGTGCGCGAGACCTGCGAGCCCGACCTCGTGGTGACCGTGGACAACGGCATCGCCGCGGCGCGCGAGGTGGCGTGGCTCAAGGAGCAGGGGGTCGATGTGGTGGTGACCGACCACCACGAGCCTGCCGACCTCGTGCCCGTGGGCGTGCCCGTGACCGACCCCAAGCTCGCTCGCGACTGCCCGTCGCGCGAGCTGGCGGGCGTGGGCGTGGCCCTCAAGCTCGTGTGCGAGCTCGGCGGGCGGCGGGGGATGCCGGAGCTCTGGCGCGAGTTCCTCGACGTCGCCGCGCTCGGGACGCTTTCCGACATGATGCAGCTCACGGGCGAGAACCGCGCGCTGGTCGCGGAGGGTATCTCCTTGATGCGGCGCTCGGCGCGCCCCGGCCTGGTGGCGCTCGCCGCGACGGCGGGGCTCGACCTCTCCCAGGCGAGCGCCGACTCCCTGCCCTTCTCGATCATCCCGCGGCTCAACGCCGCCGGTCGCATGGACTCCACCGACGTGGGCCTTGAGCTGCTCCTCACCGACGACGTCTCGGATGCCACGATCCTTGCCGGTCGCCTCGAGGCGATCAACGCCGAGCGGAAGGAGACCGAGGCCGCCCTGGCCGAGGCCGCCCTCGCCGAGGCGGAGCGCACCTATCGCGGGGAACGCGCCGTCGTCGTCGGCGGACGGGGCTGGCACGAGGGCGTCAAGGGCATCGTGGCATCCCGCCTGGTGAGCCGCTACCACGTCCCTTCCATCGTCTTCACCATCGCCGAGGACGGCGTCGCCCGCGGGTCGGGCCGCTCCGTCGGCTCCGTCGACCTCTTCCACGCCGTCGAGCAGTGCTCGGACGTACTGGTGCGCTTCGGTGGCCACGCCGGCGCCGTGGGCGTCACCTGCGAGGCTTCGCGCATCGACGAGTTCCGCGAGCGTCTCGGCGGGGTGCTCGACGCGCTGCCCGCCGAGCAGTTCGACGACGTCGGCGAGGTGACGGCCGTCTGCGCGCTGGGGGAGCTCACCGTGGAGTCGCTCGACGCGCTCGAGATGCTCCAGCCCTTCGGGCAGGGCAACAAGAAGCCCCTGCTCGCAGCCTGCGGCGTGAGCATGCGCAACCGCGCCCTCGTGGGCGCCGACGGGTCGCACCTGCGCTTCGTCGCGACCGACGGCGCGAGCTCGGTCTCGGCCATCATGTTCCGCGTCCCGGACCCCGCCCGCGCGGCATCGTGGGACGGCGTGTGCGACCTCGTGTTCGAGGCTGTCAACGAGACCTGGCAGGGTAGGACCAAGCCCAAGCTCATGGTGAAGGACATCCTCCTGCGCGACGGCGCGGGGGAAGGGGGCGGCGCCCGGCCGGGCCCCGAGGCGCCGGGAGCGCCCTCGGGCGACGAGGCGCCCGCACGCGGCTCGCGCGACGAGCTCTCCCGCCTCGACGCGCCCGCTCTCGACGCGGCGCTGCTGCGCCTGCTCATCGGCGACGGCAGCCTGCTTCCCGCGCAGGCCGCCGCGCTCGACCTGCTGTCCCGCGGGCGCTCGTGCCTCGCCGTCATGGCGACGGGCCGGGGCAAGTCGCTCGTCTTCCACCTCCACGCCGCCCGCGAGGCCATCGCGCGCGGGCGAGCCAGCGTCTTCGTCTACCCGCTGAGGGCCCTTGTCGCCGACCAGGCGTTCCACCTGCGCGAGACGCTCTCCCGGGCGGGGCTGGGCGTCGAGGTCCTCACCGGCGAGACGTCGAGCGCCGAGCGCGACCGCATCTTCGCCGGCCTCGCCTCGGGGTCGGTCGACGTCGTCCTCACCACGCCCGAGTTCCTCGCCATCCACCGTGTGCGTTTCGCGGAGTCCGGCAGGATCGGCTTCCTCGTGGTCGACGAGGCCCATCACGCCGGGCTCGCCGCACCCGGCGCGCGCGACGCCTACCTCGAGCTACCGTCGATTCTCGCCGACTTGGGTCGCCCCGTCGCCCTGGCCGTCACCGCGACGGCCGCCCCGGAGGTCGCCCACTCGATCTGCGGGCTGCTCTCCATCGACGAGGGCGACGTCGTCGTGGACGAGTCCGTGCGCGGCAACCTCGTCCTCGACGACCTTCGTTCATCCGGGGACCGGGACGCGGCCCTCGCATCGATCGTCGCGCGCGGCGAGAAGTGCGTGGTCTACGTGCCCTCCCGCGACCGAGCGGTCTCGCTCGTGCGCATGCTGCGCCATCGCGTGCCCGAGCTCGCCGCCCGCGTCTCGTACTATCACGCCGGGCTCTCCCGTGAGACGCGCCTCAGGGTCGAGCGCGCCTTCCGCGGGGACGAGCTCTCCTGCATCGTCTCCACGAGTGCCTTCGGCGAGGGTGTCAACCTCCCGGGCATCCGCCACGTGGTGCTCTACGGCCTACCGCTCGGCCAGGTCGAGTTCAACCAGATGAGCGGCAGGGCGGGCCGCGACGGGGCGCCGGCCACCGTTCACCTGCTCTTCGGTTCCGAGGACGTCCGCTCAGGCGAGGTCATCCTCGGATCTGCCGCCCCCGCCCGAGACGACCTCGTCTGCCTCTACCGCACCCTCGGCGCGCTCTTCCGCTCCGGCGGCCCGATCTCGCTCGACGACGAGGCCATCGCCGCCGCGTCCCGCGAGCGCGACCCGCTGACCGCACTCGACGCCCGGGAGGTGTCCTGCGGCCTCTCGATCTTCTCGGAGCTCGGATTCTGCGCGGTGACGGGCTGGGGAGAGGGGAGGCGCGTCCGCATGGCGAGCGCCCCCGCCCGCATGGAGCTCACCCAGTCGGCCTGCTATCTGGAGGGGCTGAGGCTCCAGCGCGCGTTCGCGGAGTTCTGCCGCTGGGCGCTCGACGCGCCGCCGGACGTTCTTCTCGCCCGCGTGAACCGCCCCATCACGCCCAACTTCGGTATCATCGTCTCGGAGGGGAGTGAGGGGCTATGAGCGACAACGTGACCAAGCACGAGAAGGCTGCGGAGGCTGCACCGACGCAGACGGCTCCCGTCGCGCCGGCCAAGCCCAAGAAGAGCGTGCCCGGCGCCGCGAACTACCGCCTGCTTCAGGCGGCCTGCGAGGCGTATCTGGACGAGGAGGGGTGCGAGAAGGTCGAGCGCGCGTACCGCTTTGCCGCGGACTACCACCGCGACCAGCGCCGTCGCTCCGGAGAGCCCTACATCAACCATCCCGTCGAGGTGGCCCTCATCCTGGCGCACGACCTGCGCATGGACGAGGACACCATCTGCGCCGCCCTTCTGCATGATACGGTCGAGGACACGCCCGCCACGCTCGGCGAGCTCACGGACCTCTTTGGCGAGACGGTGACCGACCTCGTGGACGGCGTGACCAAGCTCACCTCCATCCAGGTCTCCTCCATGGACGCCAAGCAGGCGTGGAACCTGCGCAAGATGTTCCTCGCCATGAGCCGCGACATCCGCGTGGTCATCATCAAGCTGGCCGACCGCCTGCACAACATGCGCACGCTCGCGGCGCTGCCGCCCGACCGGCGCCAGTTCAAGGCGCGCGAGACCATGGACGTGTACGCCCCGCTCGCCGACCGCCTGGGCATCTCGTCGGTCAAGTGGGAGCTCGAGGACCTCGCCTTCTTCTGGCTCGAGCCCGAGGAGTACCAGCGGGTCGCCCGCATGGTCCAGGACTCCCGCGCGCAGCGCGAGGACGACACCGAGGCGGCCATCAAGACGCTCGACGACGAGCTCAAGGCGGCAGGGCTCAAGAACTACCAGATCACCGGGCGTCCCAAGCACCTCTGGAGCATCTACCAGAAGATGACGCGCAAGGGCCGCGAGTTCTCCGACATCTACGACCTCATCGCCCTGCGCGTGATCACCCAGACGGTGGGGGACTGCTACTCGGCGCTCGGCGCCGTGCACTCGCTGTGGAACCCCATGCCCGGGCGCTTCAAGGACTACATCGCCACGCCCAAGGCAAACCTCTACCAGAGCCTGCACACGACGGTCGTGGGCCCCGACGGCAAGCCCATCGAGATCCAGATCCGCACCGCGGAGATGCACGAGGCCTCCGAGTACGGCATCGCCGCGCACTGGCTCTACAAGAAGGAGGGCAACTCCCGCGGCCGCATGAGCGCCGAGGACCGCGCCATCGACTCCACGATCAACTGGATCCGCAAGACGCTTGACTGGGCCACCGAGGACGACATCGACGACCCGCACGAGTTCCTCGACAACCTGCGCGTGGACCTCTTCGAGCACGAGATCTTCGTCTTCACGCCCAAGGGCGAGGTAATGAGCCTGAGGCGAGATGCGACGCCGCTCGACTTCGCCTACGCGGTCCACACCGAGGTGGGCAACCACTGCGTCGGGGCAAAGGTCAACGGCGCCGTGGTGCCGCTGTCCTACACGCTTAGCATGGGTGACCGCGTGGAGATCCTCACCAACAAGAACGCCAAGCCCAGCCGCGACTGGATGAGCCTGGTCGTGATGCCGTCCACGCGCGCCAAGATCCGCAAGTTCTTCTCGACCCAGAACCGCAACGACGACGCCGAGGCGGGTCGAACCGAGCTGGCCCACGAGCTGCGCAAGCGCGGCTACGGCATCTCGACCAAGCGCACGGTCAAGGCGATCGCGCGCGTGTGCGAGTCCTTCGAGCTGCGCTCGCCGGACGACCTGTTCGCGGGCGTCCACACCGGCAAGGTCTCGCTCAAGCAGGCCGCCAACCGCATCGAGGAGATCCTCGAGGAGGGCTCGCCCGAGCAGCTCGCGGCGGCCGCCGCCGAGGCGGAGCGCCGCGCCGAGCACGAGCGCGCCATGGCGTCGGGCACGCCGGTCATGAAGTCCTACGCGCTCACGCAGGCCGCGCGCGGCAAGCGCAAGCGCAGCAACTGCGGCGTGGTGGTCAAGGGCGACCCCGACCTTCTCGTCCACCTCGCGCACTGCTGCAACCCCGTCGCCGGCGACGAGATCGTGGGCTTTATCACCCGCGGCAGGGGCGTCTCGGTGCACCGCGCCAACTGCCCCAACGTCACCGACCTGATGCGCAACCCCGACCGCATGATCGAGGTCGCCTGGGACACCTCGGGCGCCACGGAGTTTCGCGTGGAGATCGTCGTCGAGGCCACCGACCGCATGGGCCTGCTCAAGGACATCACCGTGGCCATCGGCGACGCCGGCGCCAACATCCTCTCGGCCGCCACGCAGACGAGCGCCCAGGGCGTCGCGCGCCTGCGCTTCCTCGTGGCGATCTCCGACGCGAGCCTGCTCGACGTCCTGCTCTCCGCCGTGAGCCGCGTGCCCTCGGTCTACGACGCGCGCCGCATCATGCCCGGCGAGGGAGCGAACCAGATGAAGCAGCGCGTGCGATGACGTGATGTTTGGGGCGGCGCGACCCGTGCGGGCGCATCGTCCCAAACGTCACAGGTAGTGGTTACTACCACATCTTGCGCGTTAAACGATTGGTCTATTGGGTTGTTTTTTTTTTGAGTTCACACTACCTGTGACGTTTCTGGGCGATGGGAGGCCTCATGGCCGAGAAGAGAGACGAGCTGCGGCGGTTCACGGTGACGCCGCTCCAGACCAACTGCTACGCCTATGTGAGCGCGGGGGAGTGCCTGGTGGTGGACCCGGGCGGCTCGGGCGCCGCGGTGGCGGAGCACCTTTCTGATGTGCGCGTGACCTGCGTCGCGGCGACGCACGGCCATGGCGACCACGTCGGCGGCGTCGCGGCGCTCTGCCGCGCGACCGGTGCCCCCTTTGCGATCCATGCTGCCGACGCCGAGCTCGCGCGCCACGCGGGCGAGATGAGCGAGGTGGGCCGCAGCTACGACGAGAACGCCCCGGCGGCGGACCGCCTGCTCGCAGAGGGCGATGTCATCGAGGTGGGCACGGCCACCTTCACCGTGATGGAGACGCCGGGCCACACGCCCGGTGGCATCGTGCTCGTGGGCGGGGGCAGCGCTGAGGGCCTTGCCTTCGTGGGCGACACGCTCTTTCCCGGAAGCCACGGTCGCACGGACCTCACCGGCGGCGACGAGCGCGCCATCCTGAACTCGCTTCGCCGCATGGCGGCGGAGATCGCGCCCGAGACGATGCTGCTGTGCGGCCACGGCCCTGCCACGTCTATGGCCGTCGAGCTCGCAAGAAACCCGTTCCTGAGGTAGGCGGTCTGGGGCGCGCGTCCTTCTCGTCAGGGGCGCCGCACTTCTCCTTATCTGCCAAGAGAGCGCCCGCACTCGATGAGCGGGCGTCGAATCTCGCTTGGATTGAGGGGGGGAAGGAGCTGGTGCCCGAGGCGGGGCTCGAACCCGCACGAGTTGCCTCAACGGTTTTTGAGACCGTCGCGTCTGCCAATTCCGCCACTCGGGCCCTTCCGTCACGCGTCCACGCGCGACGCGGCGAGAAGAACTATACCAGACCGTCGTCCTTCCCGTTCTCGTCTTGCCCGAGCGTCTCGAGGTACGCGATGGCGTCAGCTAGGCCGAGCGCCGCGACGGGGGCATGCTTGAGCAGCTGCTCGTCGCTGGTCACAAGAAGGTCGGCGTGAGAGCGCTCGGCCGCTGCGAGCACGAGGTTGTCCTCGTAGTCCGCGTGAAGGCGCTTTCTCTTGCAGGCAATCCACACGTCCGAGACGTCGCAGCCCACCGCCGTGGCAATCTGCGTCATGTTGTCCAGGCATCCCCAGGCCATCTCAGTTGCAGCGGCAGCCTGCTCGTGAGTGAGCCTGCCGCCGCACCGCCTTCTCGTCCATGCCTTGAAGTCAGACGAGATGAGATAGAAAAGGTCCTTTGAGGTCGGGATGGCGTAGAGGAGGTCTGCCCCAGCTTGCGCCGCGAGTTCTACGAGGCCGACGGCGTCGGCATGCCCCTCACGCGCGCTCGAGTAGTAGTCAACCCAGATGTTGGTGTCGAGAAGAACCTTGAGGGTGCCCGCGCTCATGTCAGCGCCCCCAATCGAAGTCGGGGAACTGCTCGCGGTAGGCGAGCTGCCTTAGCTCCTCATAGGAGATGTCGAGGTGCTCGTGCGGGGCCGGTGGCGTGACTCCCTGCGCCAGAAGGGCCTTGTTCATGATGCCCGCCCCCTCCCGAACAAGCTGGAGGCGGCGCCTTGTCCTGTCATCAAGCGCGCGCTCCCTCTCTGCGTGCTCTTCGGGGAAAAGGGTCTCGTGCAGCTTTTCGGGCTTGTCGGCCAGGCGTGACGCAAGGCTCCAGAGCGCGCGAACCGCTTGCGTGGGAGTAAGCCCCGCAGCTGCCATCGCCGCGTCCCCGGAGCGTTTGAGCTCCGCGTCTATGCGCGCGTTGACCTGTGAGGTAATGGCAGTCGACATAGTGTTCCTCCTTTGATTGAGTTTACCCCACGCAGGTGAAGACGTAAAGCACGTAAAGCAGCTTAGATTCGGGCGGTTGAACGGAGTGTATTACTGTCCCGCCGACGGGGTATGATGGGCATGGAACGACAAGCCTCAGAGAAAGGAACTGCCATGGCACTTTCCGCCGAAGTCACCGCCGTCCTCAACGAGCAGATCAACAAGGAGATGTACTCCGCCTACCTCTACCTCACCTTTGCCGATTACTACGACGACCGCGGCCTCAAGGGCTTTGCCAACTGGTACGAGATCCAGGCCAAGGAGGAGATGGACCACGCCCTGGCCATCCGCCGCTACCTGCTCGATAACGACTTCCGCCCTGCGATGGAGGCCATCGCCAAGCCCGACAAGACCTTCGAGAGCGACCTCGCGCCGCTGGAGGCCGGCCTCGAGCACGAGGAGTACGTCACGAGCCTCATCCATCACTGCTACGAGGTCGCTCATGCCGCCCACGATGTCCGCACGATGAAGTTCCTGGACTGGTTCGTGGAGGAGCAGGGCGAGGAGGAGACCAACGCCCGCGACATGATCACCAACATGAAGCTCTTCGGTTGCGACCCCAAGGGGCTCTACGACCTCGATCGCGAGTACCAGGCGCGCACCTACGTGCAGTCCGCCTCCCTCAAGCTCTAGCTGTCAAAAGGGGACGTGACGGGCTGTGACAATTAGGGCAGGTGACAATTTAACCTGTCCTAATTGTCACGCCCCAACTGTCACGCCCGCCGCTTGTGGAGATAATCTGGCGAGAAAAACCCGTTGCCGCGGCGCCATCCGCGTGCTATTCTCGTCAAGTGTGCTTTTGCGAAGTGGGATCGAAAGCGGGTCCCCACCTACACGGCGCCTCACGGCTGCTGTCTGGTCAGACAACGTATGCTCTTCTCGCCTTCGGGCGAGCGATGTCTCCCGGACGCCGCTGCTTGGTGTCGGGAGCTTTTTTGTGGCGCAAGCCGCAGATGTGAGAGGAAGGGGTTCGACATAGCCAGGAACGATGGTCCTCGCATCAACGAGGAGATTACGTCCCGCACGTGCCGTCTGATTGGCATCGACGGCTCCCAGATGGGTCTGTTCGGCGTTCGCGACGCGCTTCGCATCGCCCGCGACCAGGGCCTCGATCTCGTCGAGATCGCCCCCAACGCGGAGCCGCCCGTCTGCAAGATGCTCGACTACCGCAAGTTCAAGTACGAGCAGGACCGCAAGGCCAAGGCCGCCCGCAAGAACCAGGCCAGGGTCGAGGTCAAGGAGATGAAGTTCCGTCCCAAGATCGACGTGGGCGACTACGAGACCAAGAAGGGTCACGTCATCCGCTTCCTCAAGAAGGGCGCTCGCGTCAAGATCACGATCATGTTCCGCGGTCGTGAGATGGCGCATCCGGAGCAGGGGCGCATGGTGCTCGATCGCCTTGCCGAGGACCTGAAGGACGTCGCGACCGTCGAGCAGAAGCCCCTCATGGAGGGTCGCAACATGCACATGACCATCGTCCCGATCAAGGGCGCCTTTGACGAGAAGCCCAAGACCGAAGACGAGAATGTCACTACGGAGAAGGAGAACTAGCATGCCCAAGATGAAGACGCACAAGGGTACGGCAAAGCGCTTCCGCCGCACCGGCTCTGGCAAGATCATGCGCGCCAAGGCGTTCAAGAGCCACATCCTCACCAAGAAGTCGCCCAAGCGCATCCGCGGCTTCCGCCAGGAGACCGTCATCTCTCCTGCCGACGTCAAGACCGTCTCCCAGCGTATGGGTTCCAACTAGGCGCGCGAGCGTCCCGAGAAGTACTTTCCAACGAGGAGTTGATTAGATATGGCACGAGTCAAGCGCGCCGTCGCCGGCCGTAAGAAGCGTCAGACGCTCGTCGAGCGCACCAAGGGTTACTACGGAGTCCGCTCCCGCACCTTCCGCGGCATGAAGGAGCAGGCTCAGCACTCCGGTCAGTACGCCTACCGCGATCGTCGCAACAAGAAGCGCGACTTCCGCGCCCTGTGGATCCAGCGTATCAACGCCGCTGCCCGCATGAACGGCCTCTCCTACAGCCAGTTCATGCACGGTCTCAAGCTCGCCGGCGTCGAGCTTGACCGCAAGGTCCTCGCCGAGATCGCCTACAGCGACGAGGCCACCTTCGCCGACATCGCCGAGGTCGCCAAGAAGGCCCTCGCGGAGTAGGTGACAAAGGGACATTCCCTTCGCCGCATCGCGCCCCGGGTTACGACCCGGGGCGCATTTTGTCTAGGTCATATGCCGTTTACCACCAAATTGGTGCCGTCTACGAAAGACATGACGACGATTGCTTAAACTCTGGCTACACGGGAACAAAGACTATGACGTCGGCAATCGTCGCTACCCACAAAGCGACCGACAGAGGAGGCGAGTCCAGTGAACAGCGATCAGATAGCGGGGTTTGGACCCGCCTTCCGCGCGACCGAGACCCTGTAGCTTCGGGCGAGCGCACTCGCCAACGTCTTCCGACGCGTTGTTCGGATTGGGTCGTTGACAGAAGCTGCGGAGCGGGTCCAGACATTGAATCGCTAGCTGTCCTACATACACCGCAGAGGCACGGGCGATTCCAGAGTTTAGATGAGGCGGGGCGGCGCAATGGGGCGCCGCCCCTGTTTTATGCGTGACGCCGCTATGCCATGGTAGGGCCCGGTACCGCGGGGGTGGCGGCACCGGGCCAGATCATGTGTCGAGAAGAACGTTCTTCTCGACGCTTACTTACATCCGTACCAGCCTATGCCCTCGTCCTTCCATCCGAGGGAGACGAGCATGTCGCGCTCGCCGGCGTTAGCCGTGTAGTTGTGGGTGCCCGTGACGGCGTTGGGATTGTACTGGCGGTAGAGGGGCATGCCGTCCGAGCCAGCAGAATACCAGCCGATTCCCTCGCCGGTCCAGCCGAGGCTCACAAGCCAGTCGTACTCGTCCTTGTCCATCGTGTAGTGGTGGTCGCCACCGACGACATGCGAGTTGTAGAGGCGGTAGACGGGGTCTCCGGTGACCGGTGCGACCCAGCCCGCGCCTTCGTTCTTCCATCCGAGCGAGATGAGGTTCGCGCGCTCGTCGGAGTTGCTGGTGTAGAAGTGCTCCCCGGTGTTGGGGTTGTAGAGGCGCCACATGATCTGCGTCTGTCCCGGGATGGCCTCCGGCAGGTCGACCGAGCCTCCGCCCGGGTTGGCGGCGCTTCCGCCGCTCACCACGAAAGCGCGGGTCCACGTGTGGCCGCCCTGAGAGGTGGCGGTCACCGTCGCGGTTCCATTCGAGACTGCGGTGACGACGCCGTGTTCACTCACCGTGGCAACGTTCTCGTTCGAGGACTTCCATGTGTAGAAGTCAGGGTCGGCAGGGCAGAAGACGTAGTCCCAGCCGGGATTGGGGATCCCGACGCGCAGCTCGTAGGTGTCTCCCGCGGAGAGGGAGACGGTGTCCTCCTGGGCCTGGTTGAGGTTGAATCCGGATTGGGAGAGGGGAACCGTTGCGTAGCTGAAGCCGATCGTCGCCTGCCCGTAGACGGACCCCGACTGAACGGTGCCCGTTGCCGCGCCCCGCCCGAAGAGCTGGGTCCAATATGTGACGCCGCCCACGGTGAAGCAACCGACGCCGATCGAGTTCCAGGAACCCATGATGTTGGACCTGTGCCCCGGGCTGTTCATCCACTGGCTCATCGTCGCCGCGGGCGTGCTGGAGCCTGCGGCGATGTTCTCACCGGATGCCTTGCCGGAGATGGTGAAGCAGCTGGAGCCGTCGGGGCGGGTATGGCTGAAGTTGAGGGCGCACTCGGCGGAGCGAACCATTGCGGCCTCTGTCAGGTCCTCGTCCATGGAGAGGGGGCTCAGGCCCTGTGCCGCGCGCTCCTGGTTGACGAGGTCGACGATCTGCCGTGCATAGTCGTAGTTGAGGAGCCCCGTCATGCCCGTGACGTCGTCGACGGATGCCATCAGATCGATGCTGTCTTGATCTTGGCGGACGGCGGCGTCGATTGAGGGCGCCGTCAGGGCCGATGCCTCGCGGGGATACGCCGTGAAGGAGAGAAGCACGGCGAAGAGCGCTGTCGCGAGCAGGCTTGCCGTCGCGCGCCGTCCTGCGGTCGGCATTGTCTTTCTGTTAGACATGGGCACACCCTTCTTCTGGGCGGCGGCCGGAACCGCCGCGTTGGGTCGTTAGGCGTAGTATAGGCGCGCTGACCGGCGAATTCTTTGCGCAAATCCCGAAGCTTCCGCCTGCGGCGATACTGTTGGGCGGGCGGTATAAGGAGACGCGGCTGCCAGGGGCGTCAAACGAAGGACCCGGCACCGCAGGGGGCGGCACCGGGTCCACATCAAACTTTTGTGTGAATTGGGGACTGTCCCCAACTAACAGACGCTACTTCTTAATCCAGCTGAACATGGAGCGGATCTTCTCGCCGGTCTTCTCGATGGGGTGGGAGTTGATGGCCTCGCGCTGCTCGAGGAGCCACTTGTGGCCGTTGTTGCAGTCGTCGACGAACTCCTGCGCGAAGCTGCCGTCCTGGATGCGGGCCAGGATGCGCTTCATCGCCTCGCGGGACTCGGCATTGATGACCTGCGGGCCGGCGTAGTACTCGCCGTACTCGGCGGTGTTGGAGATCGAGTAGTTCATGAAGTGGATGCCGGACTCGTACATGAGGTCGACGATCATCTTCATCTCGTGGTAGACCTCGAAGTAGGCCAGCTCCTCGGGGTAGCCCGCCTCGGTCAGGGTCTCGAAGCCGGCCTTGACCAGCTCGACGAGGCCGCCGCAGAGCACGGCCTGCTCGCCGAAGAGGTCTTCCTCGGTCTCCTCCTTGAAGGTGGCCTTGATGATGCCGGAGCGGGCGCCGCCGACGCCCCAGCAGTAGGAGAGCGCGATGTCCCAGGCGTCGCCGGTGGCGTCCTGCGCCACGCACGCGAGGTCGGGCACGCCGGAGCCCTCGGTGTACTGACGGCGGACGATGTGGCCCGGGCCCTTGGGCGCGCACATGATGACGTTGACGTCCTCGGGCGCCTTGATGTAGCCGTAGTGGATGTTGAAGCCGTGTGCGAAGGCGAGGGTGTCGCCGGCCTTGAGGTGGTCCTTGACGTGCTCCTCGTAGACCTTGGGCTGGATCTCGTCGGGGACGAGCATCATGATGACGTCGGCCTCCTCCGCCGCGTCGTCCATGCTCATGACCTTGAGGCCGGCCTCCTGCGCCGCCTGGGCGGACTTGGAGCCCTCGCGCAGGCCAACGCGGACGTCCACGCCGGAGTCCATGAGGTTGAGCGCGTGGGCGTGGCCCTGGGAGCCGTAGCCGATGATGGCGACCTTCTTGCCCAGGATCACCTCGGGGTTGACGTCGTTCTCGTAGTAGATGGTGACGGCCATGCTTTTCTCCTTAGTCTTGCCGTTCGTTGCTATGCTCATCCGCCGAGAAGGACGGCGGGTGGTGCCGGGTGGGGCAAATGATTCAAAAGGGGACTGTCCCCAATTGAATCATTGCTCGTGTGCGCCGCGGGCCATGGCGATCTTGCCCGTGCGCGTGAGCTGCTTGATGCCGTAGCCGCGGAAGAGGTCCTCCATCGCGTCGAGCTTGCTCGCGGTGCCGGTGGCCTCGATTGTGAGCGAGTTCTTGCCCACGTCGACGACCTTGGCGCGGAAGACGTTGGCAATCTCGATGACCTCGTGGCGGCGCTCCGGGGATGCCTGCACCTTGAAGAGGACGAGCTCGCGCTCGACGGCCTCCTCGTAGGTGAGGTCTGAGATCTTGTAGACCGAGACGAGCTTGTGGAGCTGCTTGGTGATCTGCTCGAAGCCTACCTCGTCTGCCTCAACGATGATGGTCATGCGCGAGAGGCTCTCGTCCTCCGTGGGGGCGACGGTGAGCGACTCGATGTTGAAGCCTCGGCGGCTGATGAGGCCCGTGACGCGGGAGAGCACGCCCGGCTTGTTCTCAACGAGAACGGAGAGCAGGTAGTTCATCACTCATCAACTCCTTCGTGGGACGGGCGCGGGCGTCCGGCCTCGCCGAAGCCCTTCTCGGTCACGCGGACGCCGCCGAGGGTCACGTCGAGCGCGCCGATGATGTCGTCGATCGGGGCGCCGGGGGCGACCATCGGGTAGACGGTCTGCGCGGCCGGGATGACCACGTCGAGCAGGTACGGGCCGTCGGCGGCGAGCATCTCGTCGAGCGCGGCGTCGACCTCGTCGGGATGCGAGATGCGGGCGGCCTGCCAGCCGTAGGCGTCGGCGAGCTTGACGAAGTCGGGGTTGTCCGCGAGCTCGGTGAACGAGAAGCGGTCGTTGTAGAAGAGGTGCTGCCACTGGTGGACCATGCCGAGGGCGCGGTTGTCGATGATGACCACCTTGACGTTCACGCCGTTGATCTTGGCGGTGGCCATCTCCTGGCTGTTCATCTGGAACGAGCCGTCGCCGGCGATGCAGACGACCTGCTCGTCAGGGCAGCCGATCTTGGCGCCGATGGCGGCGGGGAAGCCGAAGCCCATCGTGCCGAGGCCGCCCGAGGAGATGAAGGTGCGCGCGTGCTCGCGGTGGATGTTCTGCAGCGCCCACATCTGGTGCTGGCCGACCTCGGTGGTGACGATGGAGGCGTGCGGGTCGAGCTTGTCGGAGAGCGTCTCGAGAAGGACCTCGGGGGCGATCTTGTCGGGGTAGTCCGCGAAGTCGGAGGTGTAGAACGGCCAGCGCTCGCGCCAGCTGAACACCTCGTCGCGCCAGGCCTCTGCGACCGGCGCGGCGCCCATCTTCTCGAGGCGCTCGTTGATCGCGGCGAGGACCACCTTGACGTCGCCCACGATGGGCACGGCGGGGTTCACGATCTTGCCGATCTCGGCCGGGTCGATGTCGATGTGGATGATCTTGGCGTGCGGGGCGAACTCCGACACCTTGCCGGTCACGCGGTCCGAGAAGCGCGCGCCGCAGGCGATGATGAGGTCGGACTCCGTTACGGCCATGTTGGCGTACTTGGAGCCGTGCATGCCCACGGGGCCGAGGTTGAGCGGGTTGGAGCAGGGGATGGCGGCCTTGCCCATGAGCGTGGTGACCACCGGGATCTGCATGCGCTCGGCGAGCTCCACGAGCTCGGGGCAGGCGTGGGAGGCGACGATGCCGCCGCCGGCCATGATGAGCGGGCGCTTGGCCTCGGAGATGAGCTGCGCCGCCTGCTTGACCTGCTTGGCGTTGCCCTTGTAGGTGGGACGGTAGCTCGGGATGTTGACGGTGTCGGGATAGTGGAAGACCATCTCCGAGCCGGAGAGGTCGCTCGGGATGTCGATGAGCACGGGTCCCGGGCGGCCGGTCGAGGCGATGTAGAACGCCTCGCGGAAGGTGCGCGTGAGGTCGTCGGTTGACTGGAGCAGGAAGCTGTGCTTGACGATGGGCATGGTGATGCCCACGATGTCGGACTCCTGGAAGGCGTCCGTGCCGATGACGCCGCGCGTGACCTGGCCCGTGATGACGACCATGGGCACGGAGTCCATGTAGGCGGTGGCGATGCCGGTGACGGTGTTGGTGGCGCCGGGGCCCGACGTCACGAGGACCACGCCGACCTTGCCCGTGGCGCGCGCGTAGCCGTCGGCCATGTGCGTGGCGCCCTGCTCGTGGCGGGCGAGGACGTGATGGATCTTCTTGGAGTCGTAGAGCGCGTCGTAGATCTTGATGGCCTGGCCGCCGGGGTAGCCGAAGATGGTGTCCACGCCCTCGGCCTCGAGGCTGGCGATGATGGCCTGCGCCCCGGTCATGGTCTTGCCCTCGTGCTCGGTGCGGCTGCCCGGGCCGAACGGGCGCCCCTCGATGGCGCGCTGGCGCCGGGCGATCTTCTCCTCGGTGGTGATCATGACAGGTATGCCCCCTTATCTGCGCTCGTGACCAGCTTTGCGTAGCGGGAGAGGACTCCCGTGGTGTACTTGGGTGCGGGCGGCTCCCACTGGGCGCGCCGCGCGGCGAGCTCGTCGGCGCTCACGCGCAGCTCGAGCGTGCCCGCCTGGATGTCGATGTCGATGACGTCGCCCTCGCGCACGAGCGCGATCGGGCCGCCGGCGGCCGCCTCGGGGGAGACGTGGCCGATGCACGGGCCCTTGGAGGCGCCGGAGAAGCGCCCGTCGGTGATGAGGGCCACGGAGCTCGCGAGCCCCATGCCGCAGATGGCCGAGGTCGGCGTGAGCATCTCGCGCATGCCGGGGCCGCCCGCCGGGCCCTCGTAGCGGATGACGACGACGTCGCCCGGGCTGATCTCGCCGCCGAAGATGGCCTTGCAGGCCGCCTCCTCGGAGTCGAAGACGCGCGCGGGGCCGGAGTGGCGCCACATGCCCGGGTCGACGGCGCTCTTCTTGACGACGCCGCAGTCCGGCGCGAGGCTGCCGCGCATGACCTTGAGGCCGCCGTCGGGGGAGTAGGCGTTGTCGACGGAGCGGACGACCTCGCCGTCCACGGGCGGGCAGGCGTCGACCCACTCGGCCATGGTGCCGTGGCAGGTGAGGGCGGTAAGGTCGAGGTGCCCGGTGCGGCCGAGCTCGCCGATGATGGCGGAGACGCCGCCGACATCGTTGAGATCCTGGATGTGCAGCGGGCCCGCGGGGGCGATGCGCACGATGTTGGGGGTCTCGGCGCTCGCGCGGTCCCAGTCGTCCATCGTGACGGGGCAGCCGGCGGCCTGCGCGATTGCGGTGAGGTGGAGCATGGTGTTGGTGGAGCCGCCGAAGGCCATGTCGAGCACAATGCCGTTGTGGATGGCCGCCGAGGTGAGGATCTGGCGCGCGGTGAGGTTCTTCTCGACCAGCTCCATGACCTTCATGCCGGCCTGCTTGGCGAGGCGGATGCGCTCGGAGTAGACGGCCGGCACGGTGCCGTTGCCGGGAAGGGCGATGCCCAGGGCCTCGGCGAGGCAGCAGATGGAGTTGGCGGTGAACATGCCCGAGCAGCTGCCGCAGGTGGGGCAGGCCGTCCCCTCGAGCCAGTGGCACTCCTCCTCGGTCATGGTGCCGGCGGTGACCTGGCCCACGGCGTCGAAGAGGGAGTTGAGGTCGGTCTGGGAGCCGTCGCGTCCGCGGCCGGCGAGCATGGGGCCGCCGGAGACGAGGACGGTCGGGATGTCCAGGCGAGCCGCGGCGATGAGCATGCCGGGGACAATCTTGTCGCAGGAGGGGATGAGGACCATCGCGTCGAACTGGTGGCCCTGGACCGCGCACTCCACGGAGTCCGCGATGACCTCGCGGCTCGTGAGGCTGTAGTGCATGCCCTCGTGGTTCATGGCGATGCCGTCGCACACGCCGATGGTGTTGACCTGCAGCGGGGTGCCGCCGGCCATACGGACGCCGGCTTTGACGGCGTCGGCGATCTGCTGGAGGTGGAGGTGCCCGGGGATGACCTCGTTCTGGGCGGAGATGACGGCCACGAGCGGGCGGTCGAGCTCCTCGTCGGTGAGGCCGTCGGCCTTGAGGAGGCTCCGGTGCGGCGCGCGCGCCAGGCCTCGCTTGATCATGTCGCTTCTCAGCTGCATGCTGTCCTCGCTTTCTCTTGTCAGGTGCGAGAAATGCGAGGTGCAGCCTCGAAGCCGTCACGGTGGCCGCCGGCACGCGGTACTTCTCGGCGCGTCGGCGGGGTTGTCCCGGCGGCCGCGCGGAGGTTCTCGCGAGCTGCTCGAGGGAGTCTTCGGAGCCGTCCGGCGCGGGTTCTCACGCTGCCCGCTCGCTGTGGGACGGATGCGGCCCGTACTGGCCCTGTCATCGCATTTGCTCGTGGCTCGTTACTCTACGCGCGCCGTGTTTCCGGGGCGTAATCGCCCGCGAACGGCAACGTTTCGCCTCCGAGCGGTGAGACGGTGGGGACCCAAGTGACCCAAATGGGGACAGGATACTTTTGGGACATCTGCTCGGATGTCCCAAAAGTATCCTGTCCCCATTTGGGTCACTTGGGTCACACTGTCTCACCGCTCGACGTGTACGCCCTTCCCTCTTTTGGGTATCAGGAAAGGACCGGGGGGAGAGGAGGCGGCATGCGTACGGCGCGGGCGATTTCTAAAAGCGGGTACTATCACGTCATCCTGCGGGGCGACGGCAAGCGGCAAATCTTCGAGGATGACTTCGACAGGAGGGCGTTTCTCGGCCTCGTGGAGAGCTGCCTCGTCGCTCGCGGGGTCGACGTTGTCGCCTGGTGCCTCATGAGCAACCACGTGCATCTTGTGGTCTGCGACACTGAGGAGAACCTGAGCGAGGCCGTCGGCTCGCTCGCCATGCGCTACGCGCGGCGCTTCAACGCGCGGACCGGTCACGTCGGGCACGTATTTCAAGAGCGGTTCAAAAGCTCTCCCATCGAGAGCGACGCATATCTTCTCGAGGCTGTCCGCTATGTTCACAACAACCCTGAGAAGAGCGGCATCTGCCGTGCCGAGGAGTACCCCTGGAGCAGCTACTCGGAATATGTCGCGGGTCCAAAGATCTGTGATACGGAAGTCATTCTTGACATGCTTGGCGGGGTGGAAGGCTTCAAGGAGTTCTGCTCCGCTGCGCCCTCGACTATCTATAGGTTCACGGGTCATGTGAGGATTCCCGACGACGAGATGGGGGAAGTGGCGAGGTCTGCGCTCGGAGACGTCTCCGTTTACGACGTGAGGGCGCTCCCGGCGGGCGAGAGAAACGAGAAGCTTCGCGCTCTTCGCGAATGCGGGCTCTCTGTCCGTCAAATTGAGCGGCTTACGGGGATTGGGGCCAAGACCATCACGCGAGCGACAACGTGACCCAAATGACCCAAATGGGGACAGGATACTTTTGGGACATCCGAGCAGATGTCCCAAAAGTATCCTGTCCCCATTTGGGTCCCCATTTGGGTCATTTGGGTCAGTCCTCACTGTCTCACAGGGAGGTCTGGACGAGGGTGGGGGAGAAGCCCGCGGCCTCGAGGGCGCCCACGATCTGCGCCTTGTGGTCGCTTCCGAAGGCCTCGATCGTCACGCGCAGCTCCACGGCGGCGTTGCGGTTGGTCGAGACGAACTGGTTGTGCTCGAGCTTGATGACGTTGCCGTTCTGCTCCGCGACGGCCTGCGCGACGCGCACGAGCATGCCGGGGCGGTCGGGCAGCAGCACGCTCACGGTGAAGATACGGTCGCGCATGATCAGCCCGTGCTGCACCACGGAGCTCATCGTGATGACGTCCATGTTGCCGCCTGAGAGGATCGAGACCACGCGCTTGTTCTCGGCGGGCAGGTGCTTGAGCGCCGCCACGGTGAGCAGGCCCGAGTTCTCGACAATCATCTTGTGGTTCTCGACCATGTCGAGAAACGCAACCACGAGCTCGTCGTCCGGCACGGTCATGACGTCGTCGAGGTTGTCGCGCAGGTACGGGAAGACCCGGTCGCCCACCTCGAGCACCGCGGTGCCGTCGGCGATGGTGTTGGCGCTCGGCAGCTTCACGGGGGAGCCCGCCTCAAGCGCGGCGGTAAGCGAGGGCGCGCCCGCCGGCTCAACGCCGATGACTCGGATTTTGGGGTTGTAGAGCTTGGCGAAGGTGGCGACGCCGCACGCGAGGCCGCCGCCGCCCACCGGGACCAGGATCGTGTCGACGAGCGGCAGCTCCTGCACGACCTCCATCGCGATCGTCCCCTGGCCCGTGGCGACCGTCGGGTCGTTGAAGGGGTGGATGAAGGTGTACCCCTCGCGCTCGGCGAGCTCGAGGGCATGGTCGCACGCCTCGTCGTAGACGTCGCCGTGCAGCACGACCTCGGCGCCGTAGTGCTTGGTCCTCTCGACCTTGATGAGCGGCGTCGTCTCGGGCATGACCACGACCGAGCGCGCGCCGGCGCGGGTGGCGGCAAAGGCGACGCCCTGGGCGTGGTTGCCCGCGCTCGCGGTGATGATGCCGCGCCCGAGCTCCTCGGGGGAGAGGGTCGAGATCTTGTAGTAGGCGCCGCGCACCTTGTAGGCCCCGGTGCGCTGGAGGTTCTCGGGCTTGAGCCAGACGCGGTTCCCCGTCTGGGCCGAGAAGTGCGGGCTCTCCACGAGCTTGGTCTCGAGCGTGACCTCGCGGACCTTCTCGGAGGCCTCCTCAAACGCCTCGAGCGTGAGCATCTCTGCCATGACATCCCCCTCATAAAGTAGACGGCGCGTTACGGCCCCGTCACCGGTTTTTCGTTTGCCTATAGTAGACCTGCCGGGGCGGGGGCGCCGCGGCGCGAGGCGAAGGGGCATCAAATGGAAACCATCGAGAAGAACCGCGCGGCCGGCGCCGCACAGGGGACTCCGCTCTTCCAGATTCACGACGCGAGCGTGGTTCGCGGAGGCAAGACCATCCTCCACGTCGCGGACTTCTCGCTTGCCGAGGGCGAGCACGTCGCCCTTCTCGGCCCCAACGGGGCGGGAAAGTCCACCTTCATCCAGCTCCTCACCCGAGAGGTCTTCCCCCTGTGGCGCGAGGAGCCGCCGGTGCTCTTCCGCGGCCAGGCCCGGCCCCAGCTCGCCGACATCAAGCGGACCCTCGGAATCGTGAGCTCGACGATGCACGACCAGGTGCGCGTCCACCTGCCGGTCATCGACATCGTGGTGGGCGGCATCTTTGGCACGCTCGGCGTGCCGCTGCGCGGAAAGGTGGGCGAGAAGGACCGCGCGCTCGCGTTGGACGCCCTTGGCCGCCTCGGCATCGCCGAGCTCGCCGACCGCGACGTCATGACGCTCTCCACGGGCCAGGTGCGCCGCGTGCTCGTCGCGCGCGAGCTCGTGCGCGACCCCCAGGTCCTCATCTTCGACGAGCCCTGCACCGGGCTCGACCCCCAGGGCATGTACCACGTCCGCCAGACCATGGGCACGCTCGCCGCCGAGGGGCGCTCGGTGGTGCTCGTGACGCACTACCCCGAGGACATCATCCCGGAGATCCGCCGCGTCCTTCTCATCAAGGACGCCGAGGTCTTCGCTGACGGTCCCAAGGAGGATCTGCTCACCGGGGAGGTCATGAGCGGGCTCTTTGACGTCCCGCTCGTGGTGGGGGAGGCCGACGGGTGGTACTCCCTGCGCGGCACGTACGAGGCGTGAGTCCGAAGTCATGAGAAAAGCCGCCGGGCACGGGTCCCGACGGCTTGAACGATCATGGTGGAGACGAGGGGATTCGAACCCCCGGCCTCTGCCTTGCGAAGGCAGCGCTCTCCCAGCTGAGCTACGTCCCCAGGCGCATCGCGCGTTGAGTATTCTGACGGTTTGCCCCGCGGCTGTCAACCAGAATCTTGCACTGCGGGCACTTCGGGCGGCCCCTGCCGACGCCTGCGGTCCTCACGTCCAGGGCGGCGATGTTCCCAGACTCCGCATCTGCCTCCCGCCACCCGCCACCCATAACCGAGCTTGTGAGTAAACGGCGCGCCTGCGCATCGGGACGTCCTTCCCGCGAGGGCAAAGTCGAGATTGTGTGCAAACAATTTGATGTAGATTCTGGACCGGGTCGCCTCCGCCTCGTTTTGGGGCGGGAAAATGCGGACAAAATGTCGAGAAGAACCTGTTGTGTGCAACAAGATTGATGGAAAGGTGGCCAGGCGGGCGGAGGCGAAGGCGGCTATATCAAAGATTTTGCACACAACTGCGAATCGCAATCGCGCATCGCGGCCCCGCGGTGCGCCGGCGCGAGAAGAACCGGCGGCACAAAGACGCCCCCTGCGGCGAATAATGAACCCACCTCTCATAAGGTGGGCGTCCCCATCGCGCGTTCCGGCTTCCTCATCAACGGAGGATACCCGTACTGAACACGAGATATCGGACTCCCTCGTAACGCTTGTCGGTTCACCCAGTTTGACCGCAGGGGGACGACATCACCTACTATAGGGAAGCCGTATGGAGATACCAGTCTTGACTTACGGCCCCTTCTCGGCAAAAGTGATTCTGTACGTGCGCTTTTTCGCGCTCGCAAGCTCTCGTCCAGCCTCTTTTTCCCCGCCTTCGACCCTCCGGGGGGCCGTTTCGGCTATCATGGCAGGGCAGCAGGGGCCGGACCGAGCGACGAGGAGGCGAGTTGGTACCAAATCTTATTCCGTACCTGTGCCTCTTCTCCGCGGCGCTCGCAGTGAGCCTCCTGGCGACCCCGCTCGCCCGAAAGATCGCGATCTGGTGCGGAGCGGTCGACTACCCCAACTCCCGGAGGATCAACAAGAAGCCCATTCCCCGCATGGGCGGCATAGCCATCTTCCTCGGGATCGTCGCCGCCTTCGTCGTCCAGTACGTCGGCACCATGAACTTCGGGTGGCCGGTCGTCCTCGTGCCGTCCCCCAAGCTCGACGTCAACTACGCCATGCTCGTCCTCGCGTTTCTCGTCATCTTCGCCACGGGCCTGCTCGACGACCGCTTCTCGCTCAGCCCGCGCCAGAAGCTCGCGGGCCAGATCGCCGCCGCCGTCATCGCCGTCGCGGGGGGCCTGGTCATCGGCGACATCTCGAATCCGTTCGAGCCCGGCGGGTTCGTTCACCTCGGTTGGCTGACGTACCCGCTCACGGTCGTCTACCTCGTCGCCTACACCAACATCATCAACCTCATCGACGGCCTCGACGGCCTGGCGGCGGGCATCTCCGCGATCGCGAGCTTCACCATGTTCGTCCTCTCCGTGTGGGCGGGCAGACTCGACGCCGCCGCTCTCTCCATCGCGGTGGCGGGGTCCTCGCTGGGCTTTTTGAGGTACAACTTCCACCCCGCGTCGATCTTCATGGGGGACTCCGGCGCACTCACGCTCGGCTTCGCCCTCGGCGCGGTGTCGCTGCTCTCGGTGACGCGCTTCGCGGGCCTCACCACGATCATCGTCCCGCTCGTGATCGCCGCCGTTCCCATCATCGACACGTTCTCCGCCATCGTCCGCCGGATGCGCGGGCACGTGAGCATCAGCCATGCCGACCGCGGCCACATCCATCACCGCCTGATCGACGAGGGCTACGACCAGCGCCAGGCGGTGCTGGTCATGTACGCGTGGACCGTGCTGCTCTGCGTTGGCTCGCTCGTCATGACCCAGGTCGAGACGGTCCCGCGCATCGTCATCTTCTGCCTGCTGCTTGTGGCCTCGATGGCCTTCGCTCGGCACCTGCACCTCTTCGAGCCCGTCCTTCTCCACCATTACAACCCCAAGACGGGTGCTGACGAGCTCGTCGGCCCGGACGACGAGGCCTTTGAAGAGGAGGCCGAGAAGGTGCACCGCCACGGGAAGGGGGCGTAGCGTGGGCGAGAAGGACGTGCTCTCGCCGTCTGCCTACGACGCGTGCTCCCTCTGCCCGCGCCGCTGCGGGGCGCGCCGCGCCGCCGGCCGCCCGGGTCGCTGCGGTATGACCGCGGAGCTGCGCGTCGCGCGCAGCGCGCTGCACTTCTGGGAGGAGCCGCCCATCTCGGGCGAGACGGGCTCCGGGGCGATCTTCTTCTCCGGGTGCCCGCTGCGCTGCGTTTTCTGCCAGAACCACGAGATCTCGAGCGGCGGCTTCGGCCTCTCCGTCACGACGGCGCGCCTCGCCGAGATGATGCTCGAGCTCGAGGCCGCCGGTGCCCTCAACATCAACCTCGTCACGGCGCTGCACTTCGCGCCGCAGGTGCGGGAGGCGGTCCTTCTCGCCCGCGAGGCGGGGCTTGCCGTCCCCGTCGTGTGCAACACGTCCGGCTACGAGCTCGCAGAGGTCGTCCGCTCCCTCGGCGACGTCGTCGACGTCTGGCTCACCGACTTCAAGTACGCCGACCCCGCCCTCGCCGGAGAGCTCTCCGGGGCCCCTGACTATCCCGACGTGGCGGCCGCCGCGCTCGAGGAGATGGCGGCCTCCGTGCGGCGCGCGGGGGGCCGCGCCGTTGACGACGGCGGCGCCATGCGACGCGGCGTCATCGTGCGCCACCTCGTGCTTCCCGGGCACGTCGACGACTCCTGCGGCGTGCTCGACCGCGTGTGGGAGCTCGTTGGCAACGATGCGGACCTCTCGCTGATGAACCAGTACACGCCCAACGAGGCATGTCGGCGCACCGGGGGCGACCTGGCGCGCGGCGTGACCGAGGAGGAGTACGAGCTCGCGCTCTGCCACGCCGACGACCTCGGGTTCGAGCGCATCTGGTGGCAGGAGGGCGGCACGGTCTCCGAGAGCTTCGTCCCCGCCTTCGACGCCACGGGCGTCGAGGGGCCCGAGCTCGGCGCGTCGGGGCGGCCTTAAGGGTATACACTGTTGCCACAACGCCGGACGACGGAGGGCACATGGCTGAGAGAAACGGTCTCACCGACGAGGAGCGCGCCGAGCTCGAGCAGCTGCGCGCGGAGAAGGCCGCGCGGGAGCGCGCCGCGCGTGACGCCGCCGAGCGGGCGGAGCTCGAGCACCTGCGCAGGCAGAAGGCCCGCGGCGCCGCGGAGCGCGCCCAGGCCAGGCGCGACGCCGAGGCCCGCGAGCGCGGCCGCGCCCTCATGGAGCCCGACGAGGACGACCTCAAGATGCCCCTCGGGCAGAAGGTCGTGATTCTCGCCGTGGTCGGCATCGCCCTGGTCTGGCTCGCCGTCACGGTCCTGGCATAGGAGACTGACATGTCGCTCACCGATCGCACCAAGCCCGCGGACGTCTCGCTCAACACCGACCTCTACGAGCTCACCATGGCCCAGGGCTTCTGGGAGGCGGGCCTCGCCGAGGGCCAGGCCTGCTTCAACGCCTTCTTCCGCGACAACCCCTTCGACGGCGGGTACGCCGTGTGCTGCGGCACAGGGCAGCTCGCCGACCTCGTGGAGAACTTCGTCTTCGAGGACGATGCCATCGACTACCTCGCGAGCCTCGACGCGCCCGGCGGCGGCCCCATGTTCAAGCCCGGGTTCCTCGAGTACCTGCGCAACCATCGCCTCGACCTCACCATCCACGCCGTCCCCGAGGGCCAGCTGGTCTTCGGCCGCGAGCCGATGGTGCGCGTGGAGGGTCCGGTCATCGACTGCCAGCTCATCGAGACCGCCCTGCTCAACCTCGTGAACTTCCAGACGCTCGTGGCCACCAAGACCGCGCGCGTGGTCCGCGCCGCCGAGGGGCATCCCGTCTCCGACTTCGGTCTGCGCCGCGCCCAGGGACCCGACGGCGGCCTCGCGGTGGCCCGAGCCTCCTACATCGCGGGCGCCTCGTCCACGTCCAACGTGCTCGCCGGCAAGATCTACGGCATCCCCGTCTTCGGCACGCACGCGCACTCCTGGGTCATGGCGTTCCCGAGCGAGCTCGAGGCCTTCCGCGCCTTCGCCAAGTCCAGCCCCAAGAACTGCGTGCTGCTGCTCGACACCTATGATGTCCACCAGGGCATCCGCAACGCCATCACCGTTGCCAAGGAGATGGAGGCCGCCGGCGAGCGCCTCTCCGCCGTTCGCCTGGACTCCGGCGACCTTGCGCGCCTCTCCAAGGAGGCCCGTGCCGCCTTCGACGAGGCCGGCCTTCCCTACGTGAAGGTCTCCGTCTCCAACGACCTCGACGAGTACACCATCCAGTCGCTCTTCGCCCAGGGCGCGCCCATCGACTCCTTCGGCGTGGGAACCAAGCTCGCCACGTGCGACCCGCAGCCCTCGCTGGGCGGCGTGTACAAGCTCTCTGCCGTGCGTCGCTCCGCGGACGAGCCCTGGACGCCGGTGATCAAGCTCTCCGAGCAGTCCTACAAGCGCACGGTCCCGGGCGTGCAGCGCGTCCTGCGCTACTACGACCCCGCCGGCCGCCCGACGGCCGACATGCTCGTCGTCGACGAGGTCGCGCGCCCCGGTGTCGCGCGCAGGATGTTCGACATCCTCGACCCGTACACCACCTACGCGCTCGAGGGCGAGCCGGAGGAGCTGCTCGTGAAGCTCGTCGAGCACGGCCGGCGCGTCGGCGAGCCCGAGGGGATCGAGGTCGCGCGCGAGCGCTGCAAGGACGCCCTGATGCGCCTCGACCCCGCGGTCGCCCGCTTCCTCAACCCGCAGACCTATCCCGTGGGCCTCGAGCAGGGCCTCGAGGAGCTCCGCAGCCGCTTGGCGCGTGAGGAGCTCGAGGAGTCCGGCCGCCCCACGGTGGACTAGACCTGCCGGCCCAGCGTCCTTCTCGGCAAACCCGGATCCAGTGCTGTGTTCGCCGCGGACCCAAATCCGCATTTGGGTCCGCGGCGGCAGTGGCTTTCGAGGTTGCTAATTCGTTTAGATTACGGACTTAATTTTGCGGACTGTCCTCAGGTCCAGGGGCGCCTCGCTAGCCGAGAAATGACCTCGACTCCGGACCCAAATCCGCATTTGGGTCCGGAGCAGCGGGCACTTCTCGTCAAGCGGGGCGTTCCTCAGCCGAGAGGTTAACCCCGGGTTCAAGTTCTTCATCGACAAGAACGTTTGGGCCCAACGGCCGCCACGGTACGGGACCCAAATCCGGATTTGGGTCCGCCGAGAACGCAAATGAGGATTTGGGTCCCGGGCTGGGGAGGCCATCTGTGCCGCCGCGGCTCTGTTACACTCAACAGGTTGCCAACAATGACTACCCACGGGGGAGACACAATGCCCGAGAAGATCGAGGAGCTCGTACACGCCGCCATCGCCGCCGCCCAGCAGTCCGGGGATCTCCCCGAGTTCGAGGTGGGCGAGCTCGGCTTCGAGCGCCCGGCCGACTCGGCCAACGGCGACTGGAGCTCCACGGTGGCGCTGCGCTCCGCGAAGCTCGCGCACCGCTCGCCGCGCCAGATCGCCGACGCCATCGTCTCCCACCTGCCGTCCGACCCCTCTGTCGACCGCGTCGAGGTCGCCGGCCCCGGCTTCATCAACTTCTATCTCGCCACCGCCTCCGCCAACGAGGTCTTCCGCACCGTGCGCGAGCAGGGACGCGACTATGCCCGTTCGCAGGCGGGCGCCGGCACCAAGGTGCAGGTTGAGTTTGTCTCGGCCAACCCCGTGGGGCCGCTGCACATCGGGCACGGCCGCTGGGCCGCCTTGGGCGACTCGCTCTGCCGCGTGCTCGAGCACGCCGGCTACGAGGTCGAGCGCGAGTACTACATCAACGACCACGGCTCTCAGATGGACGTCTTCGGGCGCTCCGTCTCCATGCGCTACCGGCAGCTCCTCGAAGCGATGGCCCAGGGCGAGAAGGACCTCGATGCGGCGCGCGCCGCCCTTCTCGCCGACCGCGAGGCCTATGTCGCCGACGAGGACGACTCCGCCCCCGAGACCCACCCGCTCACCGACGCCTTCAACCGGGCCCTCGGCGGCAACGCGTACGGCGGCGACTACATCGTGGACATCGCCTGCCGCTTCGTCCGCGAGGATGGCGAGCGCTGGGCGGATGCCCCCGAGGAAGAGCGCATGGCGGAGTTCCGCGAGCGCGGCTACCGCTGGATGCTCGACTCCATCCGCGAGACCTGCCACGAGGCCCGCTGCGACTTCGACGTCTGGTTCTCCGAGCGCAGCCTCTACGTGAAGGACGAGTCCGGCACCTCCGCCGTCGACCGCGCCCTCTCGGCCCTCGACGAGATGGGCCACCTCTATCGCGACGAGGCGGGCGCCCTGTGGTTCCGCTCCACGACCTTCGGGGACGACAAGGACCGCGTGCTCATCAAGACCAACGGCGAGTACACCTACTTCGCCTCCGACGTCGCCTACCACTGGAACAAGTTCCAGCGCGTCGACCACGTGATCGACATCTGGGGCGCCGACCACCACGGCTACATCCAGCGCGTGCAGTCCGCGTGCGAGGCGCTCGGCTACCCCACGCAGTTCGAGGTCCTTCTCGGCCAGCTGGTGAACCTCCTGCGCGACGGCAACCCCGTGCGCATGTCCAAGCGCAAGGGCACGATGGTCACCTTCGACGAGCTCCTCGCCGAGGTGGGCGCCGATGCCACGCGCTACACGCTCATCTCCAAGTCGTCCAACCAGATGATCGACTTCGACATCGAGCGCGTGAAGAAGCAGGACAACACCAACCCCGTCTACTACGTCCAGTACGCGCATGCGCGCATCTGCTCGATCCTGCGCCGCGGTGCCGACGTCACGCTCGAGGAGGCCGCCGCTCTGGGGATGGACGAGGTCGCGCGCCGCGCCGTGGGGGAGGGCTATGACCTCGGTCTGCTCTCCGACCCCGCCGAGGCCGCGCTCGCCCGCAAGCTCTCCGAGCTCCCCGGCCTGGTCGAGAGCTGCGCCCGCGACCGCGCGCCCTTCCGCCTCACGCACTACGCCGAGGAGCTCGCGGCTGAGTTCCACTCGTTCTACGCCGCGTGCCAGGTGCTTCCCGGCAAGGGGCGCCCGATCGACGCCGCGCTCTCGCACGCGCGCCTCGCCGCGGTGGATGCGACGCGGCGCGTGCTCGCCCTCACGCTCGAGCTGATCGGCGTGAGCGCCCCGCAGAGCATGTGATCGCTTCGCGAAAAATGTCGAAAAGAAAAACTTCGTATACGATTGCGGGCCACGTATCCTGACTTGACCGTATGATGGAGCGTGTACGAACCGCGCGTCAGAGATCGGGAGGCATCGGAGCGTGGACCTCAGGGAATACATGTCCGTCAGGAGGGCATACAACATCGTCAGGCAGTCCGTCGAGCCCGCCGAGCGCCTGACGTTTGAGGAGTTCGCGATCTTGTGCCGCCTCGACTTCGCCGGAACGCCGATGAAGACCTCCGCGATCGCCGAGTACCAGGGCGCCCTGAGGCCCACCATGACGCACCGCACCAACCACCTCGCGAGCCTGGGGCTGATCGAGCGGGCCGAGGGCGAGAACGACCGCAGAAACGTCGTCTGCTCCATATCCGACGCGGGCAGGGAGCGCGCCGCCGAGCTCGCCGAGCTCACGCGGACGCAGATCCCCTCTGGCCGGTCGCTCTCGAGGACCTCGGCGGATCGCATCAGGAAGTACGTCGACGCCATGGGCTCGTTCTTCTGCAAGGCCGGGGACCTCGTCCTTCTCGGCCTGCTCTCCGCGGAGGGGGAGGCCCTCTCCATCATGAAGCTCGTCGACCAGCTCGGTCTTCTTCAGCCGACGGTCTCCATGTCGGTCTCGTCCCTCGTCGAGGAGGGCCTCGTCACGCGCTTCCAGGACGCCTCCAGCGCGAGGACCTCGAGCGTCTCGCTCACCGAGAAGGGCGAGGCCGCGGCGCGCGAGCTCTCCGAGCGGATCGAGTCCATCATCGTCCGCCGCAAGCTGCGCGGGTCGCGTAAGGCTGCAGATCAGGACTAGATGCGCCTCGTCGCGGGGTTGTGCTATAATTTTTAAAGCATGCGCTCATGAGTCGCAGCTGAGAGAGCTGCGATGGCTCGCATGACTTCATCTCACGGATATTGGGCATTGCCCCGCGACCGCTCGTCGGCTCATGTGCCGAGCGGGCATCATAAGAGAGGTTGACATATGTCGGAAGCCGAGACGCCCGTTTCCGGGACCGCCCCTGCAGACTCCGGGTCCGTCATTCCCGAGGAGGCGCCCGCCAAGCCTCGTCGCCGCCGTCGCACCAAGGCGGAGATGGAGGCCGCGCGCGCCGCCGAGGCTGCCGCCAAGGCCGCCGCCGAGGCTGCCGGGGAGCCCTGGCCGCCCAAGCGCCGCCGCGGCCGGCCGCGCAAGGCCGATGCCGCCGAGCTGGCCGATGCCCAGGTGCAGCCCGCTGCCGACGCGCAGCCGGCAGACGCCCCCAAGTCCGAGGCAGACGCCGTGCCGCAGCCCAAGCGCCGCCGCGGCCGCCCGCGCAAGTCGGAGACGGCAGACGCAGCCGTCGCCCCGGCGCAGGGAGAGTCGGCTCCCGAGGCGGCCCCCGCCCCGGACACCGCGCCCGCCGTCGATGCCCCCGACCAGGCCCCCGCCCCCGCCGGAGACCAGCGCGAGCAGCAGCCCGCCAAGGACGAGGCCCCCAAGCAGGGCCGCAAGCGCCGCCACTCCAATGGCGCCGAGCACGCCGGCGCGAAGGGCCCCAACGACGCGTCCTCCCAGGATCGCAGGAAGAACGGACAGGGGCAGGGGCAGGGCAGAAGGCGCAATCGTCGTCAGCAGGAGGCGGCCGAGCCCTCGCTCTCGCGTGACGAGCTGCTCGCCATGAAGGTTGCGGAGCTTCGCTCCAAGGCGGCCGAGCTCGGCGTCGACTACGTCGGCGTCCGCAAGTCCGAGCTCGTCGACGCCGTCTACGAGGCCGCCGCCCGTGCCGAGGGCTTCCGTCCCGTCGAGGGCATCCTCGAGATCGGCAATGAGGGCTACGGCTGGGTCCGCACCGGCAACTACATGGAGGGCGACGACGATGCCTTCGTCCACCAACAGCTCATTCGCTCCCTCGGGCTTCGCCCCGGGGACCGCGTCGCCGGCACGGTCGGTCCGGGCCGCGCCAACAGCAAGTACCCGCCGCTCCAGAAGGTGACGTCGGTCAACGGAGGCGCTCCCGAGAACCTCAAGGCGCGCCCGCGCTTCCGCGACCTCACGCCCGTCTACCCCAACGAGCGCCTCGTCATGGAGTGCGGCAAGGACTCGATCACCGGCCGCGCGATCGACCTGGTGTCGCCCATCGGCAAGGGCCAGCGAGGGCTCATCGTCTCGCCGCCCAAGGCCGGCAAGACCACCGTGCTCAAGAAGATCTGCCAGTCCATCGCCGCCAACAACCCCGAGGTGCACCTGTTCTGCCTGCTCGTGGACGAGCGTCCGGAGGAGGTCACGGACATGGAGCGCTCCATTCGCGGCGAGGTCGTGGCGTCGACCTTCGACATGCCCGCCGAGAACCACACGCGCGTCTCGGAGCTCGTCATCGAGCACGCCAAGCGTCTTGTCGAGATGGGCGAGGACGTCGTCGTCGTGCTCGACTCGATCACGCGCCTCGCGCGCGCCTACAACCTCGCCCAGCCCGCGAGCGGGCGCATCCTCTCCGGCGGCGTCGACTCCGCGGCGCTCTACCCGCCCAAGAAGTTCCTCGGCGCCGCCCGCAACATCGAGAACGGCGGCTCGCTCACGATCATCGCCTCCGCTCTCGTGGACACGGGCTCCAAGATGGACGAGGTGATCTTCGAGGAGTTCAAGGGAACGGGCAACATGGAGCTCAAGCTCGACCGGGACCTCGCCGACAAGCGCATCTTCCCCGCCATCGACCCGGTGGCGTCCGGCACGCGCAACGAGGACCTGCTCATCTCGCCCGAGTACCAGCCGCTCGTCTGGGGCATTCGCCGCATCCTCGCCAACATGAACAACGTCGAGCGCGCCGCCAACGCGCTCGTCCGCGGCCTCAAGGAGACCGACTCCAACAGCGAGTTCCTCATCAAGAGCGCCAAGAAGGCGGCCCAGTCCGGCTACATCGCGTAGCGGGTACCGACCGCGGAGTTCGAGACTCCCGTCGCTTCATGCGGCGGGCGTCTTCTTGCATGCGGCCTCATGTGCTCGCAGGGCCTCAATCGCAGTTCGCGCCCTTGCGCAGGCGCCGGTCAAAAGGTTATATTCTTATGGGTCGCACTGCGGCCTGTCACGGTACACGAAGATGAAACGCAGCCCAAACCGTTGACGTCGGCCCGCCTGAGGCGGTGCCAGGTTTGAAGCTCGTCTCGTCTTCCCATTTTGGGAGGAGCGAGAAGCACATGGGCGTGAGAAGGAACTCCGCCGTCTATGCCGGACTCATCGGCACGATTGCGCTCGGCGCGCCACTGCCCGCCGTCGCCCTTTCTGCCCGCGAGGTCGTCGACGCGTTCGACGCCGCCTTCGCGTCACCTTCGCTCGCTTTTGCCGTCGGCCTTGCCGGGGGAGCCCTCATCACCGGCGCCATCGCCGGTACCGCCGCGCTCGTCGCTCGCCGCCGTCGCGCCCGCGTCGAGGAGACGCCCCTCGAGAGCACGGCAACCGATCTCCCCGTCGTCGAGGCCCCTGCGCTCATTCCGCTCGAGCACCCTGCCAACGACCTCTCGACCCCGGCGCCCAAGGCGCCGCGGCACATGCGCGCGGAGGCGCCCGTCCCCGAGCAGGCTCCCGTCGAGGCCCCGGCCGCCGTCGAGCCGCAGCATCATGGCCCGAGCCACGCCGCGACCGACTACGAGGACATCGCCGAGAACTACGTCGGCCGCATGACCTTCCGCAGCCGCATGGCCCGTCGGGCAGAGGGCGTCGCCGCGACGCTTCGCGACCGCCTCGGCGCCAACATGATGGACGGCGTCCCGGTCATCGAGCGCGCGGACGGCTCTGTCGGCGACGTGGGGACGTCGTGGTGGAAGCAGGCGGTGGGGGAGCAGTCGATCATCTCCGACGCCGGCTTTGCCGCCGATGACGTCGAGCTCGCCATCCCCTCCGACTTCACCGACCCGGGTGCGCGACTGTTCGGCTCCGCTCCGCTCCCCGTCCTCGTCCCCAACAGCTCGGGCGACATCTCGATGCGCGTCGCGCAGATCGACGAGGGTGCCTATCCGGAGCGCCGCACGGTCGAGGACCTCGACCGTGAGGACGAGTGGGACCTTGCGCTGCGCTCCCTCGACGAGCGCATCGCCGCTGACGCCGCCGCGCAGCCCCCCGCTCCGTTCGTCGACCTCGTCGGCGGCGAGGACTCCCTCGACGAGCCGGACAACCTCGAGCTCCAGACGTCTTTCATCCCGTTCAGGACGCCCGCCGGCCATCCCGAGGTCGTCGACACGGAGTCCTACGTCGACTACCTGATCGAGGACGAGCTCTCTCGCAACTCCTCCAAGGCCGTCCGCCGCCACTCCCGCCGCTTCCTGCGCGTCCTGGAGGGCGGCACCCAGTCGAGCCCGCGCCTCTCCGACACGTCGTCAAGCCGTCCCATCTACATCCCCAAGCACTTCGCCATGCCTCAGGCGGCTGAGGCGTGACGGGCGAGAACAGCCACGACTCGGCGCGACGGTCTGCACGCTGGGCCGTCGCGTTTGCGTGCTGGGTGGCGTTCGTCTGGTGCCACTCCCTCGTCCAGGGCCCTCAGTCCTCGCTCGAGAGCGGGCTTGTCGTCACGCTCGTACGCCCCGTCTTCGAGATGCTCGGCGTCCATGACGCAGACCTCATGTCGCTTCTCGTCCGCAAGGCCGCGCACTTCTCGGAGTACGCGGTGCTCGGCGTGCTTGCACGCGGCCTGTTCTCGACGCTGCGTTCCGAGAAGGGAGTGCGGCCGTTTCCGGCGGCGCTGCTCGTCGCCCTCGTGCCGATCGTCGACGAGTGCATCCAGCTCTTCGTCCCCGGGCGTTCAGGACAGCTGACGGACGTCCTTCTCGATCTCTCCGGCGTCGTTGCGGGCGCCCTGCTCGCACATCTCGTCGCGCGTGACGATTAGGACAGGTTGGATTGTCACGCGCTCTCGGTGTGACAATCCAACCTGTCCTAATCGTCACATTCCAGATTGTTTCAGACTTGTTAGAAGCGTCACGTCTCGGTTAACAAACCCTCCCCATCGCCAATAACTGTCCGGCGTCGGGCGTACGGTAGCCCCACGCTTTAGGCTTCACTCGAAGCGACGGGAGGAGAAAGACATGTTTGAGAACGTTTCTAGGCGCAACTTCCTGCAGGTCTCCGCGGCGGGCGTGGCTCTGCTCGGCCTTGCGGGCTGCAACGGCAGCAACTACTCCGCCGGCGGCAGCGAGGGCGGCTCCGGCTCCATCAAGGTCGGTATCATGGGCCCGCACACCGGCGACAACTCGTCCTACGGCCTGGCCTGCCTGAACGGCGCCCAGCTCTACTTCAAGCAGCTCAACGAGGACGGCGGCGTCAACGGCAAGCAGATCGAGCCGGTCGTCTATGACGAGAAGGGCGACGCCACCGAGGCCGTCAACGCCTACAACCGCCTCGTCCAGGAGGACGGCGTTACCGGCATCGTCGGCGACGTCACCACCGGCCCGACCATCGCCGTGGCCCAGGCCTCCGTTGCCGACAACATGCCCTGCGTGACCCCCTCCGCCACCGCGGCAGACGTCGTCACCTACGGCTCCAACTACTTCCGCGCCTGCGTGACCGACCCGGAGCAGGGCCGCGTCATGGCGAACTTCGCCTCCGAGCAGGGCTACAAGAACGTGGCCACGCTCTACCTCTCCGGCTCCGACTACTCCGAGGGCGTCAACGCCGCCTTCTGCGAGGAGGCCGAGGCCCTGGGCATCACGATCACCTCTCAGCAGTCCTACGCCGAGGGCGACGTCGACTTCAAGGCCCAGCTCACCAACATCATCGCCACCAACCCCGACGCCATCCTCGTCCCCAACTACTACCAGGACGACGGCATGATCGTGAACCAGGCGCGCACCCAGGGCTATGACAAGGTCTTCCTCGGCGTCGACGGCTGGTCCGGCATCTACGGCGGCTCCGAGAACTACGCCGAGGCGGCCAACCTCCACGACTGCTACTACTGCTGCGCCTTCAGCTCCTCCAACGAGTCCGAGACCGCGACCGCGTTCGTCGAGGCCTACGAGGCCGAGTACGGCGAGGCGCCGACGAACTTCTGCGCCCTGGGCTACGATGCCGCCATGGTGCTCGCGAACGGCCTTGCCGCCGCTGAGGAGGCCGGCCTCGAGCCCGGCTCCGAGGATTACAAGCAGGCCGTGATCGACGGCATCGCCTCCGGCACCGTCGAGGGCGTCACGGGCTCCATCTCCTACGAGGGCACCGGCGACCCGATCAAGTCCTCGCTCATCATCACCTTCGCCGAGGATGGTACCGAGGAGACCTTCGAGGTCCTCGAGGCCTAGTCGCGCGTTCTTCTCGCCTCGACTTCGGGGCATCGGGTGCGCCCGATGCCCCTCTTTGCTAGGGCGCGGTTTCCGCGCGATCCCTGAGAGGAGTTCTCCCTTGTTCTTCACGCAGGTGCTCAACGGCCTGCAGCTCGGCAGCATCTACGCGCTCGTGGCCCTGGGCTACACGATGGTGTACGGCATCATCTTGCTGCTCAACTTCGCCCACGGCGACATCATCATGGTGGGCGCGTACGTGTCGTGGCTGGTCATGGCCCAGCTGGGGCTTCACCCCGTGCTCGCGATCATCCTATCGGTCGCGGCGTGCACGCTCATGGGCGTGCTCATCGACAAGGTGGCCTACGCGCCGCTGAGAAACGCGCCGAGGCTCTCGATCCTCATCACGGCCATCGGCGTCTCGTACTTCCTCGAGAACGGCGCGCAGCTCGTCTTTGGCGCCGACGCCAAGGTGGTCCCCGCCTACACGGACATCCAGACCATCCAGCTCGGCGGCCTGGCGCTGTCGTTCCCCTCGGTGCTCACCGTCCTGGTGACCATCGTGGCGACGGTCGCCCTCACGATCGTGGTCCAGAAGACAAAGCTCGGCAAGGCCATGCGCGCCGTGTCCGAGGACATGGGCGCCGCCCGCCTCATGGGCATCAACGTCAACACCACGATCTCGTTCACCTTCGCCGTCGGCTCGGCGCTCGCCGGAATCGGCGCGGTGCTCTACGCCATGGCCTACACCCAGGCCAACCCGACCATGGGCATGATGCTCGGCACCAAGGCCTTCGTCGCGGCGGTCCTGGGCGGCATCGGCTCGATCCCGGGCGCCGTCGTGGGCGGCCTGCTCGTAGGCTTCGCCGAGGTCATCGTCACGGCGCTCAACCTCTCCGTGTGGAAGGACGCCGTGGTCTTCCTCCTGCTCATCATCGTCCTCGTGGTGCGGCCCACCGGCATCTTCGGCCGCACGATGAACGAGAAGGTCTAGGGGGTGCGAACATGGAAGAAGAGGTCATGACCGAGAAGCGCCCCATCATCTCCGCCGGCGGCGGCCCGCGCCTCGAGGGAGCCGCGCGCAAGACGCTCCCGATGCCCGTGCGCTACGCCATCAACGCCGTGGTCGTTCTCGTCCTTCTCGTCCTGGGCGAGCTCATGATCGACGGCGGCGTGGTCAACCGCTACCAGTCCACGGTGCTCGAGCAGGTGGGCATCTACATCATCCTGGCAGTCTCGCTCAACATCGCCACGGGCTACCTGGGCCAGCTGCCGCTCGGCCACGCCGGCTTCATGTCGATGGGCGCGTACGGCTGCTCGATCTTCATCATCCGCATGAGCGAGGCCCTCGGCGTCGGCGCGCGCGACTTCGTGACCGGCACGCCGCTCGCCCTTGCGCTCGTGCTCGGCGGCCTGGTCGTCGGCGGCATCTGCGCCTCTATCGCCGGCATCATCATCGGCATTCCGGCACTGCGCCTCAAGGGCGACTACCTCGCCATCATCACGCTCGCCTTCGCCGAGATCATCCGCGTCGTCATGCTCAACATCGACGACGTGGTGGGCTTCGACCTCACCGGCGGCGCCGCGGGCCTCACCGGCATCCCCGGCTACTCGAGCTTCCTGCTGGTCTTTGGCTGCGTCGCGGTGGTGTGCTTCCTCACCCACACGATGATGAAGTCCCGTCACGGCCGCGCCATCCTCGCCATCCGCGACAACGAGATCGCGGCCGAGGCCACCGGCGTCAACACCACCTACTACAAGACGCTCGCCTTCGTGGTCTCCGCGTTCTTCGCGGGCGTCGCAGGCGGCCTCTATGCCGGGTGCGTCGGCGTTCTCCAGCCTGCCGTCTTCGGCTTCATGAAGTCCATCGAGATCCTCGTCATGGTGGTTCTCGGCGGCATGGGATCGATGCTCGGCTCGGCGCTCTCCGCCACCGTCCTCACGATCCTGCCCGAGGCGCTGCGCGCGTTCTCCGAGTACCGCATGATCGCCTACGCCATCGTCCTCATCCTTGTTATGATCTTCCGTCCCCAGGGTCTTCTCGGCTCCTATGACTTCTCGCTCTCCCGCATCATCGAGCGCGTCATGAACCGCGACTTCCCGTGGGCGCGCCGCGCCGAGAAGGGCGACGAGGCCGCAAAGGAGGTGGGCGCCGATGCCTAGCGAGAAGAGCGCCAAGAAGCGCCGTCCCGTCCTCGTCCAGGTCGAGACCCCCAACCTCATCCCCGAGCGCGACCTCGGCACCATCCCGGTGCTGCAGGCCGAGCACCTGGGCATCGACTTCGGCGGACTCACCGCCGTGGACGACTTCAACATCGCGATGGGCCGCACGGAGATCTCCGGCCTGATCGGCCCCAACGGCGCCGGCAAGACCACGATCTTCAACCTGTTGACCAACGTGTACCGCCCCACGCGCGGCACCGTGCTCATCGACGGCTACGACACGGCCGGCAAGTCCGTCGCCGAGGTCAACCGCATGGGCATCGCCCGCACGTTCCAGAACATCCGCCTCTTCTCCAAGATGACGGTCGAGGAGAACGTGCTCGTGGGCTTCGGCAACACCATGAAGACGCACCTGATCAGCGACATGCTGCGCCTCCCCGGCCACTGGAAGCAGGAGGCCGAGTTCCACGACCGCGCGCTCGAGCTTCTCGACATCTTCGACATGCGCAAGTTCGCGGACACGCAGGCGGGCAACCTCCCGTACGGCGCCCAGCGCCGCCTCGAGATCCTGCGCGCGCTGGCCACCGGCCCCAAGGTGCTGCTGCTCGACGAGCCCGCCGCCGGCATGAACCCGGCCGAGACCGAGGAGCTGATGGAGAACATCCAGAAGATCCGCGACGAGCTCCAGATCGCCATCCTGCTCATCGAGCACGACATGTCGCTCGTCATGGGCGTCTGCGAGGTCGTCGGCGTGCTCGACTACGGCAAGATCATCGCCAAGGGAACCCCCGAGCAGATCCAGAACGACCCGCGCGTCATCGAGGCCTATCTCGGCAAGCAGGAGGTGAAGTAGCATGGCACTTCTCTCCGTCAAGGACCTGCACGTCTCCTATGGCGCCATCAAGGCGGTCCGCGGCATCTCGTTTGACATCAACGAGGGCGAGATCGTCACGCTGATCGGCGCCAACGGCGCCGGCAAGTCCACGACGCTCAACACCGTGGCGGGGCTGATCAAGCCCGAGAGCGGCTCGATCGAGCTCGAGGGGCAGTCCATCGTCGGGCTGCACGCCCACAAGGTCGTCCAGCGCGGGCTCGCCCTGTGCCCCGAGGGAAGGCGCGTGTTCACGCAGATGAGCGTCGCCGAGAACCTCGAGATGGGCGGCTACACCCGCTCCGACGCCGAGAACAAGGAGACGCTCGAGAAGGTCTACGCGCACTTCCCGCGCCTCAAGGAGCGCCGCGGCCAGGTTGCCGGCACGCTCTCCGGCGGCGAGCAGCAGATGCTCGCTATGGGGCGCGCACTCATGAGCAAGCCGCGCCTGCTCATGCTCGACGAGCCGTCGATGGGCCTCGCGCCGATCCTGGTGCAGGAGATCTTCGACATCGTCAAGCAGCTCAACGCCGCGGGCACCACGATTCTTCTCGTGGAGCAGAACGCCAACATGGCGCTTTCCGTTGCCGATCGCGCCTACGTGCTGGAGATCGGCACCATCAAGAAGACCGGCACCGGCGCCGAGCTTCTCGTGGACGACGACGTCCGCAAGGCCTACCTCGGCGGGTAGGGGAGCGCTCCGCGGGGCGCCATCACATCGTGTACCTGGGCGGCGGCATGCCGTCGCCCTCGTCTCAGGCGGCGGGCCACCCTCCCGGGCCCGCCGCCTCTCTTGTCTCGATTTGAGGTGCGGGAGATGGACGTTTTCAAGGCGCAGGCCGTCCATCTCCCGCACCTTAACGGTTGGGGTGCGGGAGATGGACGGCCTGGGAGGGAAAAGTGTCGCGCAGCCGCACCTTTCCCCTTGAGGTGCGGAAACTGGACGATTTGATGGGGAAAAACGTCGCGCGGCCGCACCTCAACGGGCGAGAAGAACCTTGCTAGTGCACCTCTACGGTGGTGCCCAGGGTGTTGGCGGGCAGGGCCTGCAGCCAGAAGCCGGGGCGCGCGGCCCTCAGCGCGCCGGCCACACGCGCGGCAGCCTCGTCCCCGTCGGCGACGGCGAGCATCGTGGACCCCGAGCCCGAGATCATGTACGCGCACGCACCCGCCGCGAAGGCGGCCTCGCGCAGCGCGTCGTAGTCGGGGATGAGCTTCGCGCGGTAGGGCTCATGGAGCCTGTCGTGGCAGGCCGCACCGAGCAGCCCGGCGTCGCCGAGCTCGAGCGCGCGCACCACGGCGACGCAGCGGCCCATCTGCCACACGGCCGTCTCGCGCGACACCTCGGTCGGCAGCACCCGGCGCGCCTCGGCGGTCCTCACCTCGTAGGGGGGCGCCACGGCAACAAAGCGCAGGTTGTCGGCGACGTCCATGCGCGTCGACGTGGTCTGGCCACCCTCGTCGACAAACGAGCTCACCAGGCCGCCGAGAAGCGCGGGGGCGACGTTGTCGGGATGCCCCTCGATGGCCACGGCGAGCTCGAGGGCCCGGGCGCGGTCGAAGCCGTCCGGCGAGAGCGCCATGGCGGCACCGATCCCGGCGATGACGCACGCCGAGCTCGAGCCCAGGCCGCCCGAGAGCGGGATGGGGGAGAGAATTGTGATGTGGAGCGGCTGCGCCTGCGTGCCGAGGCGCGCGCACGCGTCGAGGTAGCTCTGCCACACGAGGTTGTCCTCGCCGCGGAAGCGCTGCTCGCACCCCTCGATCTCAAGGCGATCGGAGGGCGTCATGAGGAAGGTCGCCGTGAGGTCGAGCGCGATGCCCAGACAGTCAAAGCCCACGCCCACGTTGGCGCTCGTCGCCGGCACGCGGACGATGACCATGGGCCGCTCGCGGCCGTCGGCCCCTATCACAGGAACACCCGCGCGCAGGCGGACTCCACGAAGGCGCCCATGCGCTCGCGGTCGCAGACGTCGTCGTGAAGCACGTCGCCTGCGCGCAGGCCGGAGAGCTGCGGCGGCGCCACGGTGGAGGTGCGCTGCTCGAGGGCGTCCATGCACGCGAAGTCGTTCATGCCGTCCGCGGCGACGCCGAGGGCGCCGAGCACGTCGGAGCAGAACTTGTAGGGGCTCGCGGTGGAGAGGCACACGCGCTCGGTGCCGTCCGACGGCACCTCGTCGAGGACGTGCTTGGCGACCGCGGTGTGCGGGTCGATAAGGACGTCGAGCTCGCGCCAGGTGTCGAGGATGGTCCGGCGCGTGTCCTCGTCGGTGGCGCTGCCGCACGAGAAGAGCGAGCGGATTTCGTCCATCACGCGGTCGGGCACGGTGTAGACGCCCTTCTCGGCAAGCTCCGCCATGAGGGACGAGACGAGCTCGCAGTCGCCGTCGGAGGCGAAATAGAGCAGGCGCTCAAGGTTGGAGGACACGAGGATGTCCATCGAGGGCGAGATGGTCTTGTGGAAGTCGCGGCGGCGGTCGTAGGTGCCGGTGGTGAGGAAGTCCGTGAGGACGTCGTTGGCGTTTGAGGCCACGACGAGGCGGCGGACGGGCAGGCCGAGCCTCTTGGCGTAATAGCCCGCGAGCACGTCGCCGAAGTTGCCGGTGGGCACGCAGAAGGTGACCTCGTCGCCCATCTTGATGGCGTCGCGGCGCACGAGCTGGGCATAGGAGTCAAAGTAGTAGGTGACCTGCGGGGCGAGGCGGCCGACGTTGATGGAGTTCGCGCTCGAGAGGACAACGTCGCGCGCGGCGAGGCGCTCTGCGAGGGCGCGGTCGGCGAAGATGCGCTTGACCTCGCCCTGGCAGTCGTCGAAGGTGCCGCGCACGGCGCACACAGCGACGTTGCCGCCGAGCTGCGTCACCATCTGGAGCCGCTGGATGTCGGACACCTTGCCGTGCGGGTAGAAGACCGTGACGCCGGTGCCCTCCACGCCCGCGAAGCCGTCGAGGGCGGCCTTGCCGGTGTCGCCGGAGGTGGCCGTGACGATCATGATCTTGCGGCCGTCACCGGCTCGTGCGACGCTCATGAGCTGCGGTAGCATCTGCAGGGCGACGTCCTTGAAGGCGCAGGTGGGCCCGTGGTAGAGCTCGAGCAGCCAGTCTGTGCCGAGCGGGGTCACGGGGCAGACGGCCTCTGTGTCCCACTGAGCGCCGTAGGCGGCGCCGACGCAGGAGGCGAGCTCGTCGGCCGTGTAGTCGGGCAGGAGCGTGCCGAGGACGAGGCGCGCGGTGTCATGGAAGCCCTGTGCGCACACGGTCGCGAGGTCCAGGGTCTTCTCGCCGAGCCCGTCGCTCACGTAGAGGCCGCCGTCCGGTGCGATGCCGGTGAGAATTGCTTGCTTGCTTGTTACGGAATCATCCGCCGAGCGCGTGCTGTGGTAGAACGTGGTCACGGTTGCTCCTTGCGTCCGGAACAAGGGCCTGGGCCCTCCTGACGCAAGTATCATAAGCCGAGGTCGCCTCCTCGCGGCCGCCTGACACATACTCGAAAGATTGGACGCACATGAAGATCGCCCTTCTCGGCTACGGCACGGTCGGCCGCGGCGTGGACGAGATCATCTCCTCGCGCGTGCCTCAGGTGGAGGTCGCCCGGATCCTCGAGCTGCCCGACCGCATCACGGACGCCCGCATGACCGCGAGCTTTGACGACATCGTGGCCGACCCCGAGGTCGAGCTCGTCGTCGAGTGCATGGGGGGCGTCGAGCCCGCGCGCACCTACATCATGTCCGCGCTGCAGGCCGGCAAGCACGTGGTCACCTCCAACAAGGCCGTCGTCGCCGCGCACTTCGCCGAGTTCGCGGCCGCGGCGCAGATGGCGGGCGTGGGCCTCTACATCGAGGCGTCGGTCGGCGGCGGCATCCCCTGGATCGCCGGCATCGAGAAGGCGCGCCGCGTCGACGAGGTCACCTCGTTCATGGGCATCATGAACGGCACCACTAACTACATCGTCGACGCCATGCGCCGCGACGGCGCGGACTTCGGCGCCGTTCTCGCCCGCGCCCAGGAGCTCGGCTACGCGGAGCGCGACCCCTCGGCCGACGTCGACGGCATCGACGTCCTCAACAAGACCATTATCACGGCCTCCGTGGCCTTTGACGTCGCGTGCGAGAAGAACCTCCCCGCGTCGGGCATCCGCAACCTGCGCCTCGCAGACCTCGAGCTCTTCTCCACGCGCGGCCGCACGGTGAAGCTCCTCGGCCGCGGCGTCTCGCGGGACGGCCGCTACGCCGCCGCCGTCGAGCCGGTTGCCGTGCCCGCGGAGTCGCTCGAGGCGAACGTCCCCTCCAACTTCAACCTCGTGACGCTCGACGCCACGACGGTGGGGGAGCTCAAGTTCTACGGACAGGGCGCGGGAAGCCTGCCCACCGGCAACGCCATCGTCCAGGACGTGCTCGACTGCGCCACGGGCGCCCGCCGGCCCGCCTACGACTTCTCGCGCGGCCTGGCGTACGACCCGTCGCTCCTGCGCTCCGACTACGTCTACCGCACCTCCGCCGCCATCGGCGGGGAGCCGTACGCGCCGGGCGCCGTGCTGGTCTGCGACCTCACGTCCGAGGCCGCGCGCGCCCTTCTCGCCGAGGCGCTCGAGTCCGACCCGTCCACGTTCATGGCCGCCCTGAGCTAGCGTCGATCGCGCGTGACAATTAGGACAGGTTCCATTGTCACGCGCGGCGCGCAGCGCCCGTGACAATGGAACCTGTCCTAATTGTCACGCGCGGAACCTCTCACCCCAGGAAGACAAGGATTTCTCGCATGATCAAGATCGCAAAGTTCGGCGGCTCTTCCGTCGCGTCCGCCGAGCAGTTCCGCAAGGTCAAGGCCATCGTCGAGGCCGACCCCGACCGCCGCTTCGTCGTGGTGTCCGCGGCGGGCAAGCGCTTCTCGGCCGACAACAAGATCACCGATCTGCTGCTTCTCGTGAACGCGCACATCCAGTACCACGTCGACTGCACGTCGCTTCTCGCCGACATCGAGCAGCGCTTCGTCGAGATCGCCGAGGAGCTGGGCCTCAAGTGGCCGGTGCGCGAGAAGTTCGAGCTGTTCGCCAAGAACATCAAGAAGCACTCCCCCGAGTACATCGTCGCCCGCGGCGAGTGGTTCACCGCCCACCTCATGGCCGAGTACCTCGGCATGCCCTTCGTCGACGCGGCTGACGTCGTGGTGTTTCACCACAACGGCGAGGTCGACATGGAGCGCACGGCCGCGCGCCTCAAGGACGTCATGGTGCGCCAGGGCTCGTTCGTCCTGCCCGGCTTCTACGGGGCGACCGTGGACGGGCAGATCAAGCTCTTCCAGCGCGGCGGCGGCGACATCACGGGCGCCATCCTCGCTCGCTGCATCGACGCCGGGCTCTACGAGAACTGGACCGACGTCTCGGGCTTCCTCTCGGCAGACCCGCGCATCGTCGAGAACCCGCGCTCCATCCGCCGCATCACCTTCGACGAGATGCGCGAGCTCTCCTACATGGGCGCCTCGGTCCTGCAGGAGGAGGCCATCTTCCCCGTGCGCGAGGTCAACATCCCCATCCAGATCAAGAACACCAACCGCCCGCAGGACGAGGGCACGATCATCCGCGAGAAGGCGCGCCTCGGCGAGGACGAGCACCTCATCACCGGCATCGCCGGCAAGCGCGACTTCATCTCGGTGCACGTGAAGAAGGCGCACATGTCCGGCGAGGTCGGGTTTGTGCGCAAGGCGCTCTCGGTCTTCGAGCGCTACGGCATCTCCGTGGAGCACATCCCCACGGGCGTGGACTCGTTCTCCGTGGTGGTCAACGGCGCCGACGTGCGCGACTCCATCTACTCCATCGTGACGGACATCCGCCGCGAGCTCGAGCCCGACGACATCACGATGGTCGACAAGCTCGCGCTGATCTCCGTCGTCGGCCGCAACATGTCCAAGCGCTCCGGCACCTCCGGCAAGATCTTCGGGGCGCTCGGCGAGGCGGGCGTCAACATCCGCATGATCACGCAGAGCTCGCAGGAGATCTCGATCATCATGGGTGTCAACAACGACGACTTCGAGCGCGCCATCCAAGTGATCTACAACCGCTTTGTCCGCGACGAGATGGTCACCGCCAGCTGATGAAAAGGAACTGTCCCTTTTCATCATCCGACAGAAAGGAAACGCCAATGAGCGAGAAGAACGTAGCCATCCTCGGCGCCACCGGCGTCGTGGGCCAGCAGATGCTCCAGTGCCTCGAGGAGCGCGACTTCCCCGTCTCGAGCCTCGTCCCGCTCGCGAGCGAGCGCTCCGTCGCCGCCGGCCGCACCGTTACCTTCCGCGGCGAGGAGGTCCCCGTGCGCCTCGCCGAGCCGGACGCCTTCGAGGGCGTCGATATCGTCCTCGGCGCCGCCGACGACGCCACGGCCCGCGCCCTGCTGCCCGAGGCCGTCCGCCGCGGCGCCGTGTGCGTGGACAACTCGCACGCCTTCCGCCTCGAGCCCGACGTGCCGCTCGTGGTGCCCGAGGTCAACGCCGGTGACATCGCCTCCCATAACGGCATCATCGCCAACCCCAACTGCGCCACGATCATCGGCCTCGTGCCGGTGTGGCCGCTCCACCAGGCCGCGGGCCTCACGCGCCTCGTCGTGTCCACCTACCAGGCCGCCTCGGGCGCGGGCCTTCCCGGCCTGCTCGAGCTCGAGCGCGAGATCCGCTGCGTCGCCGCCGGCGAGGAGGTGGGGGAGAGCAAGCCCTTCCAGTATCAGCTCGCGGAGAACCTCATCCCGCAGATCGGCGGCTTCAACGAGGTCGGCTACACCTCGGAGGAGATGAAGATGCAGAACGAGGGGCGCAAGATCATGCACCTGCCCGAGCTGCGCGTCAACTGCACCTGCGTGCGCGTCCCGGTGGTGCGCTCGCACTCCGAGTCCATCACCGCCGAGTTCGAGCGCCCGCTCTCGGTCGACGAGGCCCGCGCCCTTCTCGAGGCCGCGCCGGGCGTGAAGGTCGTCGACGACCCGGCCGCGAGCCGCTATCCCATGCCGCTCGAGACCTCCGACCAGGACCTCGTGTGGGTGGGCCGCCTGAGGCGCGACCTCTCGGCCCCGGACGGCGTGAGCTCGCTCACGTTCTGGTGCTGCGGCGACCAGATCCGCAAGGGCGCGGCGACCAACGCAGTCCAGATCGCGGAGTACCTGGTGTAGGGCGCGCGGGAAGGACGCGGTTGCCGATAAGGACGACGCGGGGGCCGAGGTTCTTCTCGGCCCCCGCGCTCTTTTGCTCGCCGCCTTGTTCGCTCCGCGGCCTGAGTGGGAAAATTCTTTGAAGTAACTCCCGCGCTTTCGTCGAGTGGGCGGCGATTCCGCAGGTGAATTCTCAATTGACTGCTTGAGTGGGCAGCGATAGTTCAAGATGTTTGCCCACTCAAGCAGGGGGTCGCGCATGGCCGATAAGAACGCGCGCTAGAGGCTCGCCAGCACCTCGCCGGTCATCCGCTCCGCGACCGCCGCGGCGATCTGCGCCGCCGCGCGCACGTCATCGAGGCGGCAGACCGAGGTCCCCGCGTGGATGTAGCGGCACGGGACGCCCGCCACCACGCTCGGGACGTCCAGCTGGTGGATGATGCCGCCGTTGGTGCCGCCGCCCTCGCGCACGGAGGTCTGCGCGGGAAGGCCCGCCTCCGCCGCGGCGGCAAGGACAAAGCGCTGGTAGCGCGGGTGCGTGATCATGCAGCAGTCGTAGTAGCGAAACATCGGCCCGCGGCCCAGCGCGGCGCCCACCTCGTCGGCGGGCGTGAAGGTGTCGTCGGCGGGGCAGCCCTCGAACAGATACGCCGCGGCGGGCGAGAAGTGCCTCACGGCCGCGGCCACGCCGCGCTCGCCGACCTCCTCCTGCGCGGAGATCGAGGCGACGACGTCCACGGGCAGGTCGTCGCGGCCGGCGAGCTCGCGCAGGGCGAGCAGCATCGCGCACACGCCCGCGCGGCAGTCGAACGCCTTGCCAAAGGCCACGCCGCTCTCGGCGTCGTAGGAGAAGGCGGTGTCGGGCACGAACGGCTCGCCCATGCCCATGCGGAAGCGCTCGACGGCCTCCTCGCGCGAGCGCGCGCCCACGTCGAGAATCATGCCCGCCTTGCCCGCGGCGCGCTCGGCCTCGGTCCAGAAGTGGGGCGGCTTGACGCCCACGACGCCGCGGACCCAGGTGCCGTCCGTGGCGCGCACCCACACGCCCTGGCCGGCGAGCGTGCCCGGCGCAAAGCGGCCGAGCTCCACGAAGCTCATCGTGCCGTTCGAGAGGACGGCCTTGACCATGCCGCCGACCTCGTCCCCGTGCGCGTCCAGCATGAGCACGGGCTTCTCGCCGGTGAAGTTCTTGGGCGTGATGAGCCCGTCTCGCAGAGTGTTCTCCTCGACGGTTGCCCAGCCCGCGCAGAACTCGCGCGCCACGGCCAGCGTCTCGTCCTCGAAGCCCGAGGGCGCCTTCGCGTTGGAGAGCCTGCCGAGAAGCGCCGCGAGCTCGGCATCATTGACGTTCATGTGAGTCCTTTCGTCGGAGTTGCCGACCCGACAGTATAGCCCTTGACGTGAGGCGGCGGCAGCGTTTCACCGCCCTCCGCCGAAGGCCCTGCGCCTCTGGCGGAGTGAGGGGGTGCGCGCTCGGCGCGACCTTATACGATGCTAACAACATCGTTGACGGGAGGTAGCTCATGGCCAATCTGCTGAAGGAGCGTTATGACGCGCTCGTCGCCAGGTGGGTGGCGCTGCCCGAGGAGCGCCGCGAGGCGCTGCTCCGTGACTTCGTGGTCGACTACGTCTATAACTCCGAGAAGATCGAGAACGAGGAGCTGCAGTTCTCGACCGTGAGAGAGATCGTCGAGAAGGATGCCGTCACCAGCTACACCGGTGACGTCGACGTGCTCGTGGAGACGCGCAACCTCAAGCTCTCCTGGGACCTCGCGCGCGTCAAGCTCGTCGAGGACCCCTGCCTCTCCGAGGAGCTCATCCAGCAGGCCCAGGAGCTCGTGACCATGGGCACCTATCGCGAGAAGCTCCTGCTCGCCGGCGAGCGTCCCGGCACGTTCAAACTCGAGAACTATGTGGGCGGGCCCGCCAAGATCGGGCTTCCGTCCGTCGAGGTCCCCCGCGCGGTGGGGGTGCTCGCCGACGACGTCAACACGGAGCTCGAGAAGGGCAAGCGCTCGCTCACGATCGCGGCGTACCTGCACGCGCGCCTCTTCGAGATCCACCCGTTCGCCGACGGCAACGGGCGCACCGCGCGCCTGCTCATGAACGGGGTCCTGCTCGCCATGGGCATGCCGCCCATCGTGATCCGCGCGCAGGACCATGCCGCCTATCACGCCGGGCTCGACATCTTCCACCTCGAGGGCGACCTCAGCCCGTTCAGGCGCTTCCTGAGAAACGAGACGCTGCTCACCTGGGAGGGTCTGCTCGACTAGCCATGGCCGGCAGTCAGTACGACTTCAATCGCGACGGCCGCTGGTCGATGCCGGAGCGCGCCTTCACGCACTACGGCATCGGCGAGGAGCTGCACCGGGCGGACGGGGAGGGCGCCGGCCGGAGAGGCGTGTCGTGCCTTGCCGGGTGCGCCGGGTCGCTCGTTTTTCTCGGCGCGCTGTTCTTGATCTTCTGGGCGCTCTTCTCGTGCTCCGCAGGGTAGGCGGCCTGCGTTAGAGGAGCGCGTGGAGAGAATCCGAAGACGCGCAAAAAAGTCCTTGCATCGGACCGGGCGGGCGTGCATAATAATCGAGCTGCCTGAAGAGGTTCGCGAAAATGGTGGGTGTAGCTCAGTTGGCAGAGCGACGGACTGTGGCTCCGTAGGTCGAGGGTTCGAGACCCTTCGCCCACCCCATTTAATCGAATACGGATCGTTAGCTCAGCTGGTAGAGCAGGGGACTCTTAATCCCAAGGTCCAGGGTTCGAACCCCTGACGATCCACCATTTTGGATCGTTAGCTCAGCTGGTAGAGCAGGGGACTCTTAATCCCAAGGTCCAGGGTTCGAACCCCTGACGATCCACCAC
>CALUJM010000010.1 GCA_944320975.1 uncultured Atopobiaceae bacterium
AGCGGGTCCTCGGAGTCGCCGAGCTTCTTGCCCATGCGCTCCTCGAGGTCCTTGCGGTACTCGTCGATCTCGTCGAGAACGCCCTCAGGCCACACGTTGCCCGCGCTGGAGTACGCGACGCAGGTCTGGCAGGTGATCGTGAATCCGGGAGGGACCGGGAGGCCGATGTTGGCCATCTCGGCAAGGTTGGCGCCCTTGCCGCCCGTGATCCACTTGGCCTCGGCAACGGAATCGCCCGCGACCTCGGTCACGTTGTTTCCGTTGGCGTCGAAGCCAAAGCGGTAGACGTGCTTTTCTGCCATGTTTACCCCTTGCTTTCCTTGGGTTCCAAACGCGCTGCCCGGCGGGCGGCGCGCACTGACTAGGTCGCGCACGGCACTCTCGCGACCATACGCAAGTTTAGCAACCCTGGGCAATGACGCAAAGGGCTTTCGACATTCGGTCAGCGTTGGTTGGTAAGCGGTGAGCGGCAACAAAATATGGGGCCGTGCCGCCCGGCACGACCCCAAAGGTAGTAACATCAGACGCGAATTGGCCGATTTTTCGGCCGCACTCCCCTACTTGTAGAGAGCGCCGATCTCGCGCGTGGGCTCCTCGCCGGTGAGCGTGGAGAGAACCGTCACGGCCGGGCCGAGAAGGTCGATCGACGGGATGCCGCGGCGGTCCAGCTCGCGGCGGATCTCGCGGCGCAGGGTCCCGTTGGCGAACGTGTGGAACACGGCGCAGGGGCGATTCTCGTCGTAGTTCTCGTCGAGAAACGCGCGCACGGCGTCGACGTCCTTGACGTTGGAAAGGCGCTCGATGTCGACCGAGCCCTCTCCGAACTGGGCGGCGGCGGCCATGACGACGGTGTTGGCGGTCTCGCCGCGGGCGTCGGACAGAACGAAGATGAGGGGGACGACCTGACCGAAGATGTCGTCATCCAAATCGAGCTTAGCCATCTCGAGACCTCCCATGCGGTAACGGTTTTAGAAGCGAGTGCGTTTAATCCTTATTCTACTTCTTCTTGGAGAGCGCGCCGATGTCGGCGACCCCAACAAACACCTCGACGAAGCGGTTGAGCAGACGAAGGCGGTTCTCCCTTACCGCAGTATCCTCGTCCATGACAAGTACGTCTTCGAAGAATCGGTCGATGGGCGCCTTGAGTTCGGCAAGGGCGGCCAGGGCGTCGGCGTAGTCGTCGCGCGCAAGCGCCTCGCTGACGCGAACCGACCCCTGCTCGCAGGCATCGTAGAGGCTCTGCTCGGCCGGGCCGAGAAGCGCGGCGTCGACCTCGGCGCCGAGCTTGGCGTCGCCCAGGTGAGCGGCGCGGGCGTAGGCGGTCGCGAGGTCGTCGAAGAGCTCCGGGCTCTGGGAGCGGGCGTCCTCGAGGGCGTGGGCGCGCGCCATGTACTCGATGGGGTCGACCACGCCGACGGCGGAGACGGCCTCGATCGTGTCGGGGCGGATGCCCTCCTCGCGCGCGATGGCGACGAGGCGCCCCTGGAAGAAGCGCACGACGGACGTGGCGACGGCCTCCATGTCGAAGTCGAGGCCCTGGGCGCGATAGGCGCCGAGCGAGAGGCCGATCAGCTGGCGCAGGTCGCAGCCGGGCAGCGTGCGCAGCATGGCGATGATGCCGATGGCCGCGCGGCGCACGGCATAGGGGTCGGAGGACCCGGTGGGCGGCTCGTCGATGGCGAAGATGCCGCAGACGGTGTCGAGCTTGTCGGCGATGGCGACGCAGCGCCCGCAGGTGCCCGAGGGAAGCTCGTCGCCGGCGAAGCGCGGGCGGTAGTGCTCGCGGATCGCGGCGCACACCTCCGGCGACTCCCCGGCCGCAGCGGCGTAGTAGCCGCCCATGACGCCCTGCTGGTTGGTGAACTCGACGACGGCCTGCGAGACGAGGTCGGCCTTAGCGAGGTGCGCGGCGCGCGAGGCGGCGGCGACGCCGGCATCGCCCTGGCCGGACTGCGTCGCCACGGCGGCGGCCAGTCCCTCCATGCGCTCCACCTTCTGGAGGACCGTGCCCAGGCGCTCCTGGAAGGTCACCGAGCCGAGGCGCTCCACGAACTCCTCCATCGGGCGCTTGAGGTCCTCGTCGTAGAAGAACTTGGCGTCGTCGAGGCGCGCGCGGACCACGCGCTCGTTGCCGGAGACGACGGTCGCGGAGACGCGCGGGTCGGCGTTGGATACCACGACGAACTCGCGCGTGAGGTTGCCGCTCGCGTCGTACACGGGGAAGTAGCGCTGGTTGGAGAGCATGGACTCGCAGATGATCTCGTGCGGGACCGAGAGGAACTCCTCGTCGAAGGTGCCCACGAGCACGGTCGGCCACTCGCAGAGGTTCACGACCTCGTCGAAGATCTTGCGGGGCGTGTCAACGTGCGCGCCGCAGCGCTCGGCCTCGAGCTCGGCGATGCCCTCGCGGATGACCTGCTCGCGGCGCTCGGCGGAGAGCACGAACGCGCGCTCGAGCGTGGCCTCGTAGTCCGCCGGCGAGGCGACGACGTGCTCGCCCGGGGCGAGGACGCGGTGCCCGCGCGTGGTGTTGGACGAGGTGACGTCGGCATAGGTCACGGGCACGACGTCGGTGCCGAGAAGGGCGCAGATCCAGCGGATCGGACGCACGAAGGTGGCGTGCTCGGAACCCCAGCGCTGGCTGCGGTAGTTGGGCCACTGCAGCCCGCCGATGACCTCCGCGGAGAGCGCGGAGAGGATGGGGGTCGCGGGCTCGGAGGGGACGCTGCGCTCGGCGAAGACGTACTCGGCGCCGTCGGCGTCCACGCGTCGGACGAGGTCGGCGGCCTGCGCCCCGCACTTGCGCGCGAAGCCGAGGGCGGCCTTGGTGGGCGCGCCGGACTCGTCGAAGGCGATCGCGGCCTTGGGGCCGCGCTTGACCTCGTGGATCTCGTCGGTGGCGACGGCCACGTCAGAGGCGATCGCGGCGAGGCGGCGCGGCGTCGAGATGACGCGAACCTCGCCATGGGCGAGGCCCGCCGCGTCGAGGCCCTTCGCCACGAGGGCGCCGAGCTGCTTGGCGGCGTTCATGAGCGGCGCGGAGGGCATCTCCTCGCAGCCGATCTCGAGCAGGAAGTCACGGGTCTCTGCCATCTAGGCCACCTCCCCCTTCTTGGCCGCGTCGTCGGTCTTGCCGGCCACCTCCGCGAGGTAGCTCTCGCAGCAGAGCTTGGCGATCGTACGGACGCGCAGGATGTAGTTGGCGCGCTCGGTCGCGGAGATGGCCCCGCGGGCGTCGAGCAGGTTGAACGCGTGGCTGCACTTCATGACGCAGTCGTAGGCGGGCAGCGGGAGCCTGCGGTCGAGGCAGGCATGGCACTCGCGCTCGTAGTCGTCGAACTTCTCGCGCATCATCTCGACGTCGGCGACCTCGAAGTTATAGGTCGAGAACTCGCGCTCGTTCTCCTGGAACACGTCGCCGTAGGTCATCGGCGTGCCGTCCGGCAGGTAGGACCAGATGACGTCATAGACCGAGTCGACGCCCTGGGCGTACATGGCGATGCGCTCGAGGCCGTAGGTGATCTCCACCGGGACGGGGTCGACCTCGATGCCGCCGACCTGCTGGAAGTAGGTGTACTGGGTGACCTCCATGCCGTCCATCCAGACCTCCCAGCCCAGTCCCCAGGCGCCCAGCGTCGGGCTCTCCCAGTCGTCCTCGACGAAGCGGACGTCGTGCTCGGCGGGGTCGAGGCCGATGGCGGCGAGCGAGCCCAGGTAGAGCTCCTGGGAGTCCGCCGGGCACGGCTTGAGGATCACCTGGAACTGGTAGTAGTGCTGCATGCGGTTGGGGTTCTCGCCGTAGCGGCCGTCCGCGGGGCGGCGGCAGGGCTGCGGATAGCAGGTGCGCCAGGGCTTGGGGCCGAGCGAGCGCAGCGTCGTCGCGGTGTGGAACGTGCCGGCGCCGACCTCGGAGTCATAGGGCTGCATGACCGTGCAGCCCTGCGACGCCCAGTAGCGCTCGAGCGCGAGGATCATGTCCTGGAACGTAAGCGCGTTTTCCCTCATGTCCGTACTTCTCCTTCGTATGCCTGAAGGGGCCTAGAGCGCCCCGATGTGATCGAGGGGCCAGTAGATGAACAGCGCCCTCGATGTTACGTCATCCACGCTCACCGCGCCAAAGTAGCGGGAGTCCTTGGAGTCGGTCCTGTTGTCCCCCATCACCCAGACGTGGCCCTCCGGGACGACGTAGGGGTATTCGATGCCCGCTGAGCCCGCGAGGTCTGAGAGCGAGTAGGAGGGCCTGCCCTCCGTATAGGGCTCGTCGAGCCTCTCGCTGTCCACATAGACGGAGCCGTCGACGAGGTCGACCTCCTGCCCTCCCACGGCGATGACGCGCTTGATGAGGGTCTCCCCGTCGAGCGGGCTGTCAAAGGTCACGATGTCGCCGGGCTCCGGGTCGCCGAAGTACAGCGAGACGCGCTCCCCGAGGAGGGTGTCGCCCTCCATGATGGTGTCGCGCATCGAACCGGTGGGGACCACGTACGGCGTCGCCACGAAGGTCTTGATGAGAAGCCCCGCGGCGAGCGCGACGACGAGGCAGACGGCGAACCACGCCCATCCGCCCCGCCCCTCCTCGCGGCGCTCATGCTCTGCCATGCGTCTCCCCCTCCCGTGAGCGCGAGGCGATCTGCCGGGCTCGCTCACGCTCCTCGCCGGTAAGCTCGGCCCCGTCGATGAGGTCGGGGCGCCACGTCGCGGTTCGCTCGATGGCGCTCTCGCGCCTCCAGGCCGCGACGCGGGCGTGGTCGCCGGACAGCAGCACCTCCGGGACGTCCATGCCCCTGAAGCTCGCGGGCCTGGTGTACTGAGCGTACTCGAGCAGGCCCGCGGTCGAGAAGGACTCGTCCACGGCGCTCATCTCGTCGCCGAGCGCCCCGGGCAAAAGGCGGCAGACCGCGTCGATGACGACGAGCGCGGCGAGCTCGCCCCCGGTGAGGACGTAGTCCCCGAGCGAGAGGACCTCGTCGGCGAGCCCGTAGGCGCGCTCGTCCATGCCCTCGTAGCGCCCGCACACCAGCAGCAGCCGCTGCTCGTCGCGGGCGAGCCGCTCGGCGACGCGCTGGTCGAAGCGCCTCCCGCAGGGCGAGAAGAACACGACGTGGGGCCGCGGCCCGCGCGATGCGAGGTCCTCGACCGCCTCGAAGATGGGCTCGGGCTTCATGAGCATGCCCTGGCCCCCGCCGAAGGGGGCGTCGTCGACCGTGCGGTGGCGGTCGTGGGTCCAGTCTCGCAGGTCGTGCGCCTCAAACTCGAAGACTCCTGCGCGGCGCGCGCGCCCGAGGACGGAGACGCCCAGGTAGGGCTCGAAGACCTCGGGGAAGACGGAGAGCGTCTCGCAGATCACGGCCTCGCACCCCCCTCGGGCTCCAGGCCGGCGGGCACGCGGACGAAGATGGGGCCCTGGTCGGGGACCTCGCTCACGACCTCGTCGACCACGGGCAGCAGCGTCTCCCCCGCGGGCCCGCGCACGACCCACACGTCGTTGGCGGGGCCCCGCATGACCTCCGCGATGGCGCCGAGCGCCCCGATGCCCTCCCCCTCGACCTCGCGGCCGACAAGGGCGCGGGGGTCGTGGAGCTCGAGGTCCTCGGGGAGGTCGGACCTTCTCGCCAGCAGCACCTTGCCGACGAGCCCCTCGGCGGAGGCGATGTCGCGCACGCCCGAGAGCGAGACGAGCTGCCCCTCCCGGTCGTCCGACGAGCAGGACTCGACGACGTGCCAGCGCTCGCCGGCGAGCTCGGGGGGCAGCACCGCGACCTCGAGGCCCGTGCGCACAAGTGAGGGAAGGCCGTGGACGGAAACCGTCACGACCTCCCCTTTTCTCCCGTGCGACTTGACCACACGGGCTATGGTTCGATAGCGCTCTCGCATCTGTCCTAGCCTACGACCTCGACCTCGACCGTGGTGCCGACGCGCTGTCCGAGCGCGCGGGCGAGCGTCCTGATCGCCTTGATGGTGCGACCCTTGCGACCGATGACGCGGCCGGCGTCCTCCTCGGAGCAGCTGACCTCGATGAGCGAGGATCCCTCGCTGTCCGTCACGTCCAGGGAGACGGCGTCCTCGTCGTCGACGAGCCCGCACACGATGTACTCGACCAGGTCCGCGACGCGGTCGGAGGGGAGCTCCGTCTGATCGGATGCGACGAGCGTGCCCTCAGCGGCCTCCATCGAGCGCCTACTCGGCGTCAGCCTCGGCCTCGGCCTCGGCAGCCGCGGCGGCCTTGGCAGCGGCCTTCTTCGACATCTTGGCCTTCTTCTCCACGGCCGGCTGGCCGTTGCGGGCGACGTCGATGAGGTGGGAGACGGCGTTGGTGGGCTGGGCGCCCTTGGCGATCCACTCGTCGACCTTCTCGAGGTTGATGTCGATGACCTTGGGGTTGGTCAGCGGGTTGTAGCGGCCGACGAGCTCGATGTAGCGGCCGTCGCGCGGCATGCGGCCGTCAGCGACGACGACGCGGTAGTACGGACGCTTCTTGGCACCGTGACGGGCCAGGCGAATCTTGACTGCCAATGAAAACTCCTCCGTTCGGGCGGTGCGCGGGGTTGTTGGGTTGGCCGCACCGCAGAGCCACAAAACGACTATTCATCATACGACTCTTGCCTGTGGCCGCAAGGTGCAGTTTTTGTGAACGCGACTTGTCAGTTTCCTGAGGGCGCCGATGTTCAGGAGGAATTCAGGGCCGGTGGGTAGGATAGCAGCGTCAGGCGGCAGTACCGCCACATGAAGACAAGGGGGACCACATGAACGTTCTGGTTGTCGAGGACGAGCGCAACCTCGCCGACGCCATCGTGCACATCCTGGAGGCCGCGTCGTGCCGCGCCGAGGCGTGCTATGACGGGAGGGCGGGCCTCAGGGCGGCGCTCTCGGGCGCCTACGACGCCATCGTGCTCGACGTCATGCTCCCGGGCATGGACGGGCGCGAGGTCGTCCACGAGCTGCGCCGCAAGTCCGTCTCGACCCCTGTGCTGCTCCTCACCGCCCGCACCTCGACGGAGGACAAGGTCGAGGGGCTCGACGCCGGCGCGGACGACTACATGACCAAGCCCTTCGAGGCGCCCGAGCTGCTGGCTCGCCTGCGCGCCCTCACCCGGCGCAAGGGGGACGTGATGCTCGACGAGGTGGCCTTCGCCGACGTGCGGCTCGACCTCACGACGCACGACCTCTCCTGCGGCGACCGGTCCGTGCACCTCTCGGGCAAGGAGTTCGAGGTCATGAGCATCCTCATGGCGTCCAGCTCGCGCGTCGTCTCGAAGCAGGACCTGCTGTCCCGGGTGTGGGGCGCCTCCGAGGCCTCCGAGAACTCGGTCGAGGCGTATGTCTCGTTCCTGCGCAAGAAGCTCGCCCACATCGGCTCCAAGGTCCAGATCACCACGCTGAGGATGCTCGGGTATCGCCTCGAGGTGTTCTCGGAGTAGCGGAGGGGCCATGCTCAAGCGGCTGCGCAGGGAGTTCATCGCAATCACGATGCTTCTGGTGGGCATCGTGCTCGCAGGGGTGCTTGGGTCGTCGCTCTTCTCGAGCGCCCTCACCCAGCGCGGGATCGTGACGGGGATACTGGAGCGCGCCCTGAGCGACGGCGCGGCGGCGGCGACTATCGGCGACGCCTCGGGCGAGCAGAGCGCCGAGCTGCTGCTCGCCGTGGTCGTCGACGTGACCCCCGACGGCACCATCTTCGACCGCACCAGCTTCGTCGCCAACGTCGACGACCAGGTCCTGATCGACGTGGTACGCGAGGCCCTGGAGAGCGACGCCTCCTCGGGCAGGTCGCCCGACTACCCCATCGCCTGGATGCGCACCCAGACCACCTGGGGCTGGCGGATCGCCTTCGTCGACACCTACCTGCGCGGCGCCACCCTGCGCGCGCAGGCGCTCAGCAGCCTCGCGATCTTCGCCGTCTCGATGGGAGCGGTCTTCGTCGTGGCCTACGCGCTCTCCGGCTGGGCCCTGCGGCCCGTCCAGCGCGCCTGGGAGCAGCAGCGCAGGTTCGTCTCGGACGCCTCGCACGAGCTCAAGACGCCCCTGGCCGTCATTCTCGCCAACACGCAGATCCTCGAGGGCGAGAAGGACCTTCCCGAGGGGGCGCGCCGCTGGGTCAGCTCCACGTCCGACGAGGCCCGGCACATGAAGGGCCTGGTGGAGGACCTCCTCACCCTGGCGCGCGCCGACGAGCAGGAGGCCACAGGCCAGGACCGGGGGTCGAGAAGCGAGCGCGTCGACCTCTCGGCGCTCGTCTCCGGCTGCGCCCTCGAGTTCGACGCCGTCGCCTTCGAGCGCGGGTGCTCGATCGGCTGCGACCTCGCCGAGGGCGTCGCGGTGACCGGCGACCCCGACCGCCTGCGACGCGTGGTGAGGACGCTGCTCGACAACGCCACGAAGTACGCCCTGGAGGGCACCGAGGTCCGCGTCCTTCTCGCCTGCGAGGGGCGCCGCGCGCGCCTGTCCGTCTCAAACCGGGGCGAGGTCATCGAGCCGGAGGCGCTGGCCCACCTCTTCGACCGGTTCTACAGGACCGACGACGCCCGCGAGCGCCAGGCGTCGGGCGGCTTCGGGCTGGGGCTCGCCATCGCCAAGGCGCTCGTCGACTCCATGGGCGGCCAGATAGCGGCGACCTCGAGCGCCGAGGAGGGGACGACCTTCACGGTGACCCTGCCGCTCGCCGCGCGCCCCTCGGAGCCTCCGCGCCTCCCCTAGCGCGTCGAGGATGCCCTCACGCGCTGACAGTCCCGTCAGGTTGGTTTGTCAAGGGGCGGGGCCCTCTCACGCGTCCTTATGCATCGGGGCGGTGTCGGAGGTCCGGTCGCGGAAGCGCAGGTCGCGCCCGTAGCTCACGGCATCGTCGCCGAAGCGCTCGCGCAGCGCGTCGGTCACGTGGCCGAGGGAGGGGCGCGAGCGCGACTCCCCCGCCGGCTCGTCGGCGAAGAGGCTCATCTGCGCCGCGTGGTCATCATCGAACCCGGAGACGCCGACGCCGAGCAGGCGGACGCGCACGCCGGGCTGCCACAGCTCGTCGAGCAGGCGCGTGGCGACGTCGGCGATGACGCGCTCGTCGTCGGTCCTCTCGGCGAGGCCGCGCTGCGCGCTGCGCGCGTGGCTCGCATCGTATTTGACCTTGAGCGTCACGGTCCTGCCGCGTAGCCCCTTCTTCCTCAGGCGCCGCCCGACCATCTCGGCGATGTGCGCGATCCCGGCGACGACCTGCTCGCGGCCCGTGAGGTCTTCCGAGAAGGTCCGCTCGTTCGAGACCGACTTGACCTCGTCGGGGGCCGCGGCCTCGGCGACCGCGCTGCGCTCGAGTCCCGCGGCGCGCAGCGCCATGCGCGGGCCCAGGACGCCGAACGAGCGCTCGAGCTCCGCCTCATCGGCGCGCGCGAGCTCACCGAGGGTCCTGATCCCCATGCGGCGGAGGCGCTCCTCGGTCGCGGGGCCCACCCCGCTCATCGCGCCCACCGGAAGCGGCGCGAGAAAGCCCCGCTCGGTCCCCGGGAGGACGGCCGTGAGCCCTCGGGGCTTCTCGCGCTCGGAGGCGATCTTGGCGACGGTCTTGTTGACGCCGAGGCCGATCGAGCACGTGATGCCGAGCGCCGCCACGCGCCCCCGTATCCTGCGGCAGATGGCGATGGGGCTCTCACGAGAGAAGCGGCCGGGCGTGACATCGAAGAACGCCTCATCGATGGAGACCTGCTCGACGAGCGGGGTCTCGTCCTGGAGGATGGCCATGACGCGCGCGCTCATCTCGCGGTAGCGCGCGAAGTTGCCCCGCGTCCATATCGCGTCGGGGCAGAGCCTCCTGGCCGTGGCGGAGGGCATGGCCGAGTGGACGCCGTAGCGCCGCGCCTCGTACGAGGCGGTCGAGACGACGCCTCGCCGGTCGGCGGACCCGCCCACGATGACGGGGCGGCCGCGCCACTCGGGGTGGTCGAGCTGCTCGACCGATGCGAAGAAGGCGTCGAGGTCGAGCAGGCCCACGGCGGGGCCGTCCCACGCGAGCGGGTCGGGGCTCTGTAAGTTGGGGACAGTCCCCAAATTACAGACGTCGGACATGTCAGCGCTCGAGGTCGAGCTCGACGCGCGGCGCGTCGCCCCAGAGCGCCTCGAGGCGGTAGAAGTCGCGCGTCTCGGGCTTGAAGACGTGCACCACGACCGAGCCGTAGTCCACGAGGACCCACGAGAGCCCCTCGCGGCCCTCGCACGAGAGCGGCGAGAGCCCGCAGTTGGCGCTGACCTTCTCGCGCACCTCGTCGACGATGGCGTCGACCTGGCGCGGGTTGGCGCCCGTGCAGATCAGGAAGTAGTCGCAGACGTCGGTCTTGGACGTGAGGTCGAGAAGGACGATGTCCGCGGCCTTCTTGTCGTCGGCCGCGAAGGCGGCCACCTTTGCGAGCTCGAGCGGGGTTACGGTCATGCTTTCTCCTTAGCTGCGCGCCCGGCGCGCCGTGCCGCGAGGGCGTTGTAGACTTCGATGGTGCCGGGATAGAGGTAGCGGCCCCCCTCCAGCACATAGGTTATACCCCCGACGAACGACTCCCAGAACAGGTCGTCCAGGGGGACCTTCCCCACCAGGGACCGGCTGCGCTCGATCCCGGGGGTGTCCGGCCTGAGCGGCTCGATGCCGTCCGCGACGAACAGCACCTCGTCGAGCGGGCTCATCTCCGCGCAGGCCGAGGTGTGCACGGCGATGGCGTGCCACACGGCCGGGGGCAGCTCGGGGTAGCGCGCGGGCAGCGTGCGCGCGGCGATCATGCCGTGGAGCAGCGAGTGGACGAGCTCGAGCTCGACGCCGAGGTCGATGCCGAGCTCGCGGGCGCGCGCGAGCTGCTCGGAGGTCGAGCGCGCCTTCTCCCAGTCGTGGAGGATGCCCGCCGCGTGCGCGAGGAAGGGGTCGACGCCGTAGGTCGCGGCGAGCCGCTCGGCGGTCCGCGCGACCGAGAGGGAGTGCGCGAGCCGCTTGGGCTTCTTCTCGAGCTGGATCGCGAGGTCGCCCCTCATCTGCTCGAGAAGCGCCTCCTGCTCGGGAGAGAACCTGACCTTCTCGGCCCTCTTCTTCTTGCCCATCTACGCGACCACCTCCCGCGTCTGCCCGTAGCGGTTGCGCCGGGCCCCGTAGAGCCCGTGCTTGTGGAGGTAGCCGGTGACCTGGTCGGGGGTGAGGTAGCGCAGGCTCTGGCCCGCCTCGACGCGCTCGCGCAGGTAGCTCGACGAGATGGCGAGCGCGGGCACGGAGAGGTACGTGACGTCGAAGTCGATGCCGGAGGACGCGATGGTGTCCCAGGCGCGGTCGAGGTCGTAGCCAGGGCGCGTGGCGGCCACGAGGTGCGCGATGCGCGCGATGACGTCGGCGTCATGCCAGGTGACGATCTCGGTGATGGCGTCTGCGCCGGTGATGAAGTAGAACTCGACGTTATCGGGATAGAGCTCCCGGAGCTTGCGCAGGGTGTCGGCCGTGTAGGTCACGCCCTCGCGGTCGATCTCGAAGCGCGACGCCACGAAGTGGGGGTTGTCCGCCGTGGCGAGCAGCGTCATGGCGAAGCGCTCCTCCCCGGAGGTGACGCGCTTGTCCTGCTTGAAGGCGGGGCGCCCCGCGGGCATGAAGACCACGAGGTCGAGGCCGAGGTCGTCGAAGGCCTGCTCGGCGGCCACGAGATGTCCGTTGTGTATGGGGTCGAAGGTCCCGCCCATGATCCCGAGGCGATAGGTCCGCCCCGGATCCATCCCGAGGGGCGGGAGGTCGTGCGCCCGCAGGGCGTCCACGTCCACGCTACCTCACCTGCCCGTCTCCGCGCACCAGGTACTTGGTCGTCGTGAGCTCCGCCGCGCCCATGGGGCCGCGCGCGTGGAGCTTCTGGGTCGAGATGCCGATCTCGGCGCCCAGGCCAAAGACCCCGCCGTCGGTGAAGCGGGTCGAGGCGTTCGCGTACACCGCAGCGGCGTCGACGCCGGCGAGAAACGCCTCGCAGGCCTCGTAGGAGTCGGCGACGATGGCCTCCGAGTGCCCGGTGCCGTAGCGGTTCACGTGCTCGATGGCCTCCTCGACGCCCGAGACCACGCGCACGCTCATCTCGAGCGCAAGGTACTCGGTGCCCCAGTCCTTCTCGGTCGCCGCCACGGCGCTGCCTGCAGGCAGCTCGCCCGCCAGCGCGAGGGACTCCCCGTCGCAGTGGAGAAGGACGCCTGCCCCCGCGAGCTCGGCGAGCATGCCGGGAAGGAACTCGTCCGCGATCGCGCGGTCGACGAGCAGCGACTCGGCGGCGTTGCAGACGCCCACGCGCTGCGTCTTGGCGTTCATGACGATGGCGCGGGCGCGGGCGAAGTCGGCGGACGCGTGGACGTACACGTGGCAGTTGCCGGTACCGGTCTCGATGACGGGGACCTTCGCCCCCTCCACGCAGGCGCGGATCAGCGGCGCCCCGCCGCGGGGGATGAGGACGTCGACGAGGCCCGTCGCCTCGAGCAGCTCCGCGGTCTGGGTGTGGGCGGCGTCGTCCTCGACGTACTGGAGGGCGTCGGCGGGCAGGCCGGCTGCCTCCAGCGCGGCGCGGCAGACGTCCGCGATGGCGACGCACGACGCGCTCGCCGCCGATCCGCCCTTGAGGACGCACGCGTTGCCGGAGCGAATGCAGAGGGCGAAGGCGTCCGCGGTCACGTTGGGCCTGGCCTCGTAGACCATCGCGACGACGCCGAGCGGGACGGTGACCTTCTCGATGCGCAGGCCGCACCCCAGCGTGGAGCCGCCGACGACGCGGCCGAGCGGGTCGTCCTGGAGCGCGATCTCGTCGAGGGAGTCGGCGATGGCGGCGACGCGCGCCCCGTCGAGCAGCAGGCGGTCCTGGAGCGGCGCGCTCATGCCGGCGGCGCGGGCGCGCTCGAGGTCGCGCGCGTTCGCGGCGAGGATGTCATCCGCGTGCTCGCGGATTCCCGCGGCGGCGCGCCTGATCGCGTCCTCGCGCAGGGACCGCGCCGCCCTCGCGAGGGTCGGTGCCGCGGCCTTTGCGAGGGCCGCCTTGGTGCGTGCCTCACCCATGGTGTCTCCCTTCCTAGAAGACGAGCAGGTCGTCGCGGTGCACGGCCGGCTGCGCGCGGTCCTGCCCGAGGAAGCGCGCGACGACGTCGAGATGGACGCCGCGCACGCGCGCCATGTCGTCCGACGAGTAGCGGGCTATGCCGCGCCCGATGTCGTCGCCGGTCGCGGCGCGGACGTTCACCACGTCGCCCGCGGCGTAGTTTCCCGACGTGGAGACCACGCCGACGGGAAGTATCGACGCCCCGCGCTCGAGCACCGCGCGCGTGGCGCCCTCGTCGAGGGCGATGGTGCCGCGCGGCACCTCGGCGAGGCCGATCCAGAGCTTGCGGCCGCCCTCGTGCGAGGCGCCGCTCGGGGCCTCGAAGCGGGTGCCGATGGTCTCGCCCCGGGCGACGTCGACGAGCACGCCCTCGCGCCGCCCGCGGCAGATGACGGTGGGAATCCCCGCAGCGAGCATCGCGCGCGCGGCGCGGAGCTTGGACGACATGCCCCCGGTGCCGAAGGAGGTGCCGGCGCCGCCCGCCATGGCGGAGAGGCGCGCGTCGACCTCGCTGACGCGCTCGATGAGGCGCGCGGAGGGGTCCTCCTGGGGGTTGGCGGTGTAGAGCCCGTCAACGTCCGAGCAGATGACGTAGAGGTCCGCGCCCACGAGCGCGGCGACGAGCGCGCCGAGCATGTCGTTGTCGCCGAAGGCGAACTCGGCGGTCGAGACGGTGTCGTTCTCGTTGACCACGGGAACGGCTCCGAGCTCGAGCAGGCGTGCGAGCGTCGTGCGGGCGTTCAGGAAGCCGTCGCGGTCCATGACGTCTCGGCGGGTGAGAAGGACCTGGCCGCAGGGGATCCCCCGCTCGGCGAGGACGTCGGCGTAGGCCTGCGTGAGCCGCGCCTGCCCGGCGGAGGCGCAGGCCTGCAGCGTGGCGATGTCGCTCGGCCGCGAGGAGAACCCGAGGGTCTCCCTGCCGGCCGCCGCGGCTCCGGAGGAGACCACGACGACGCGCGTGCCCCCGGAGAGCAGCGTCGACACCTGGTCGCAGAGCGAGCGTATGAACCTGCGGTCGAGGGCGCCCGTCTCGTCGACGAGCGTCGAGGAGCCGATCTTGGCGACGACGAGCCCGACCGCGGCCATGCTAGTACTCCTCTCCGTCGGTGAGGAGAGCCTCGTCGTCCTCGGCGACCTCGTCGAAGTCGGGGGCGCCGTCTGTGCCCTCGAAGGTGAAGGTCAACTCGAGGATGCGCACCTCGTCGCCGTTGACTGCGCCCGCCTTGGCGAGCGCGTCGTCGAGGCCGCAGCGGTCGAAGCGGTGCTGGAGGTAGGCGACGGCCTCGTCGTTGTCCCAGTCGGTCTGGATGACCATGCGTTCGATCTGCGAGCCGCTGACGCGCCAGGCGTGGCGCTCCTCGCGACGGACCGCGATCTGGCGGTCGCGGCGCTGCCGCTCGCACTCCCAGCGCTCGCTGAGGTCGAGGGCGGGCCCCTCGCTGACGGCCTCGGCGCGCAGGCGGGCCACCTCGGCGGCGCAGGTCGAGACCAGGGCGTCGAGTCCGGCGCCGGTGGCGGCGGACACGGCGAAGAACTGGTGGCCGTCGGCCTCGGCTACCTCGCGGAGCCGCTCGACGGCGTCTTCCGTGCCGGGCAGGTCGCACTTGTTGGCGACGACGATCTGCGGACGCTCGGCGAGCTCCGAGGCGTAGGCGGCGAGCTCGGCGTTGATGGTCCGGTAGTCCTCTACGGCGTCGCGCCCCTCGTAGCCGCCCGTGACGTCGACCACGTGGAGGATGAGCGCCGTGCGCTCGATGTGGCGCAGGAACTGGTGGCCGAGGCCGCGTCCCTCGCTGGCGCCCTCGATGAGGCCGGGCACGTCGGCGGCGACGAAGGACTGGCCGCTCGCTGCGCGCGCGACGCCGAGGTTGGGGACGAGCGTGGTGAAGGGGTAGTCGGCGATCTTGGGGCGCGCGGCGCTGATGCGCGCGATGATGGAGCTCTTCCCCACCGACGGCATGCCAACGAGGGCGGCGTCGGCCATGAGCTTCATCTCGAGCTCGATCCAGTGCTCGCGGGCCGGCTCGCCCTTCTCGGCAAACGCAGGGGCGCGGCGCACCGAGGTGACAAAGTGGATGTTGCCGCGGCCGCCGGCGCCTCCCGGCGCCACGACGACGCGCTCGCCGGGACGGGTGAGGTCGGCGATGTCGTAGGCGGGCGTCTGCGTCTCGGGGTCGAGCTCGCGGATGACCGTGCCCACGGGGACGCGCAGCACGAGGTCGGCGCCGTCGCGGCCGTGGCGACGCGCGCCCTGCCCGTGCGTGCCGCGCTCGGCGCGGAAGTGGTGCTTGTAGCGGTAGTCGATGAGCGACGAGAGCTGCGGGTCGGCCTCGACGATGACGCTGCCCCCGCGGCCGCCGTCGCCGCCGTCGGGTCCGCCCTTGGGAACGAAGGCCTCGCGGCGGAACGACATACAGCCGGCGCCTCCGTCTCCGCCTCGGACGTTGATATGGGAAAGATCGGTGAACGTGTTCTCCACGTGGGTCTCCTTTGGTCGAACTTCCATGGTACGGCAACTGCGCGAACCCGTCCAACGTCGCGGCGGCGTCCTCCCGCGGCGCCCATCCGCCGAGTAAGAGTTTCTTGCGAAAACAGGGGCAAATCCGACTCTGTTTTCGCAAGAAACTCTTACTCGGTGCAGCAGCACAAGCGTCGGCGGCGACGCAGGTGGAAGGCCCCACGTGGGACACCCTCACCCCGGGCACAGATCGTCATTTGGGTCCGCGGCCGGAGCGCAATTGCGAGCTCAAACCACAAAAGAGCCCCGGTCCTAAGACCGGGGCCCGAGTCGTGCGAGTTATGTGCGAAGAACTTACGCCTCGCGGACGTGCACGCGGTGCTTGACGCCCTTGGTGAACTCCACGGTGCCGGCGGTGAGGGCGAACAGGGTGTCGTCCTTGCCGATGCCCACGTTGTCGCCGGGGTGGATGTGCGTGCCGCGCTGACGGACGAGAATCTCGCCGGCCTTCACGAACTGGCCGCCGTAACGCTTGGTGCCGAGGCGCTGAGCCTGGGAATCACGGCCGTTGCGGGACGAGCCGAGGCCTTTCTTGTGTGCCATGGTGGTACCTGCCTTCTATCTGCCGAGTGGGAGAACTACGCGGGAAGCTCAACGACCTTGATCTTCGTCAGGCTCTGACGGTGGCCGTTGGCGCGATGATAGCGCTTGCGCTTCTTGAGCTTGAAGACGAGGACCTTCTCGCCCCTGAACTGCTCGAGAACCTCGGCGGTGACGGTCTTGTCCTGAAGCGGGGCAGAGCCAACGATGGTCTTGTCGCCGTCGTTGATGAGAAGGACGGGGAGCTGGACCTTGTCGCCAGGCTGCGCGTCGAGCTTCTCGACGTCGATGACGTCGCCCTTGGCAACCTTATACTGCTTGCCACCAGTTGCTACGATTGCGTACATGTGCGAAACCCTTCATTGCTGGCGTGAATGCAACAGTTGCTTATATTACTAGCAGCGCCATGGCTCGTCAACACTTCTGTTGCCGTGACCTGCGGATTCCGCAAGGGAAAAGACGGAATCTCAGACCGCGCCCGACGTTGCGACCTTGCTCAGGATAATGGTGTCCCGCCGGTCTGGTCAAAGGGACCGAAAGGCTCCACAAGACGCCCATTTTCCTCGTGTGCCTGCGCGGTCCTGCGCACGCGCAGGGCCCTCGGACGACCCGTCCCCAGCACGTCGGCGACGGCGTCGAGAAGGACCTGGGGCCTGAGCGCGCAGCCCGAGAGCCTCGTGTCGAGGGTCATCGCGACACCGCCCTCGACGTCGCGCGCCTCGAAGCCCGCGAGCGTGGCCGCGACATCGACGCGCTTCTCCTTCTCCCCTCGCAAGTAGGTCAGCTCGCCGCGCTCGAGGACCTCCCGGACGCCGCGCTCAGCGTCGCGCGCGTCGTAGGGGGCGGCGAGCGCCTCGAGCTCCCAGGTGGACCGGTCGAGCCATGCCTCCAGGGCGGGAAGCCTCCCGGGCACGTAGGCGGCTCGGGAGGGGGCGAGCGCGGGCGGGGTGGCGCGCCGCAGGCGCTCGAGTGCCTCCTCCGCCTCTATCGGCTCGGTGAGGCGCAGGTCGAAGTACTCGCACGACGAGCTGGCGCCGACGGGCAGCGCCTGGGTGAACTGGATCCTCAGGCGCCTCGCGAACCCGTTTCCGATGGAGAAGGGCAGGCGTGCGCGGCGGATGCAGCGCTCGACCGTGGCGATGAGGTCGAGGTGGCCGAGAAACGCGAGGCGGCTGTCCTTGACGTACTCCACGCGCAGGCGCGGGAGCTCGGCCTTGACGGGCATGTCCTGCGGGCGCCCCTCGTAGGGCTGTCCGGTCATGAGCGCACCCCCTGGATCACGTTGCGGACGTGGAGCGCGGGGCAGACGCCGCAGCCCACGCAGCTCTCGCGCGTGCAGTCGGGCGTGGTGACGCCTTCGACGGCGCGGAGCCACTCGCGCTGGAGAAACCCCTTCGAGACCCCCGGGGACGTGTGGTCCCATGGCAGCGCGGCGGAGAGCGGGAACTCCTCGCAGGCGACATCGGCGAGGTCGAGCCCCAGCTCCTCGGCGGCCCGGCACCAGAGGTCGAACCTGAACTCGCTGGTCCAGGCGTCGAACGAGCAGCCGAGCTCCCACGCGCGCCTCACGAGCGCGAAGCCGGCGCGGCCCATCTTGGAGAGGGCTCCCTCGACGAGCGAGACGTCGGCGTCGTGGTAGGAGACGCGGATGGCGCGGTCGCGGATCTCCGAGAGGAGCAGCTGCTGGCGCCGCCGCACCTCGTCGGGGTGGAGCTGGCCGGCCCATTGGAAGGCCGTGTAGGCCTTGGGCACGAGAACGGCCACGGAGATCGAGACGGAGACGCCGCTCTTGGGTCCGCGCCCCACGACCTCGCGCCCGATCTCGAGCACGCGCTCGGCCATCCGGGCGATGCCCACGACGTCCTCGTCGGTCTCGGTGGGGAGCCCCATCATGAAGTAGAGCTTCATGCGGCGCCACCCGCCCTCGAAGGCGTTGCGGGCCGCCCGCTCGAGGTCCTCCTCGCTCACGTTCTTGTTGATGACGTCGCGTAGCCGCTGGCTGCCCGCCTCCGGGGCGAAGGTGAGCCCTCCCCGCTTGCCGCCCGCGACGGCGGCAGCCATCTCGACGCCGAAGGAGTCGAGGCGCTGGGAGGGTATCGAGACCCGGATGCCCTTGCCGTCGAGCGCCTCGTTCATGTCGTTGAGGATGCGCGCGCACTGCGAGTGGTCGGTCGTCGAGAGCGAGGTGAGCGAGATCTCGTTGTGCCCGCTCGCGAGCAGGCCCTCGACGGAGGCGGATACGACCTGCTCCGCGGGGCGCTCGCGGACCGGTCGGTAGGTCATGCCGGCCTGGCAGAAGCGGCACCCGCGGGCGCAGCCGCGAAGCACCTCCAGCGAGAGGCGGTCCTGGACGATGCCCATGTACGGGACGATCCGCTGGGCCACGGGAGGGGTGGCGGCGAAGTCGTTGACGCAGCGCTTGAGCACGACCTGCGGGACGTCCTCCCCCGCGCGCGGCACCGCGCGCCCCCAGCGCGTCGCGCCCTCGTCGACGCGCACCTCGTAGAGCGAGGGCACATAGGTCCCGGGGACGCGGGCGAGGCGGCGCAGCACCTCGGCGCGGGGCACGCCCTCGGCGCGGGCGTCGCGGATGCAGGCGCAGACTTCGACGATGGACTCCTCCCCGTCGCCGAGCAGCACGGCGTCGAAGACGTCGGCGAGCGGCTCGCAGTTCCAGGCGGACGGGCCGCCCGCGAGGATGATCGGGTCGTCCTCGTCGCGCTCCGCGCTCGTGAGCGCGATGCCGGCGAGGTCGAGCGCCTCGAGGACGTTGGTGGCGATCAGCTCGTGCGCGAGCGTGAAGCCGATCGCATCGAATGAGGCGAGCGGGGCCGCGCCCTCGAGCGAGAGCAGCGGGACGCCGCTTCCGCGCATGAGCTCGGCCATGTCCTTCCACGGGAGGTAGCACCGCTCGCAGCTCATGCCCTCCTGCTCGTTGACCTGGTTGTAGAGGATGGCGACGCCGAGGTTGGGCTGCCCGACCTCGTACACGTCGGCGTAGACCATGCACAGGTGGAACGGCCCCTCCTGGTCCTGGACGGAGCCCCATTCGTGGTCGAGGTAGCGGGCCGGATGCTCGACCTGCGGGAGCAGCGGCTCGAGGAGGTGGAACAGGTTCTCGCGCTTCGCCCTCATCGCACTCCCCCGCCCACCGTGACGTAGCCGTCCCCGTCCTGGGCGGGGCCGAGCTGGACGCGCCCCTCCGGGGCGGTCTTCTCCCGGGGAGCGCTCTCCGGCACGGAGGCAGCGGCGTCCTCCAGCTCGAGCCGCAGCCTCAGCGCGTTTCCGGTCGCCATCGTGCCGCCATATCCGACGCCGGCCTTGAGCAGGGCGCCGACGCCCGGGATCGTCCCGAGCAGGGCGCGCGCCACCCCGCGCCACGCGAGGCCGCCGGCAAGGACGGCGGCGAGCTCGGCGGCGCGGGCGGGCTCGATGTCGCGGCCGTAGGCCGCCGCGAGGTCGAGGGCGAGCTTCGCCTGGTTTGCGGTCATCACCGGGAAGTCGGAGCCGGGTATGAGGGTCACGGCGCCCACGACGGCGTTCTCGAGGGCGCAGCGCGAGACGAGCGCGTCGGCCACGGCGCGCCGGCAGAAGGGAAATCCCGCGGCCAGGGCGAGGCGCTTGTCCGTCGCGGACGCGAGCCAGGCGGCGAGCTGGCCGGGGAGCGCCTCGGGGTCCGAGGACGCGACGATGCCCACGAGGCCCTCGGCCTGGCCGGGAAGCTCGACGCGCGGCGCGTCGAGGGCGCCCTCGACGACCATCGCGACGCCCACGCCGGACCGCGCGTAGGCGGAGACGAGCGGCCGGCAGTCGCCCTCCCCCACGAGGACGAGCACGACGTCGGGAGCCTCGAGGCCCTCGACGGGCTCGTCGAGCCCCACGACCTCGACCACGGCTCCGGACCGGACCGGGACGAGCGCGGACTTGACGGCGCGCGCGACGTCCGCGGGGCAGGCGGGGTCAACGTGGACCCTTACCACGATCCGCTCGTCTCGCCCCCTGAGCGAGCCGCGACCCGAGGACAGCACCTCGAGGATGCGACCCGCGGAACCCTTCTTTGATGCCATAGCCGACCTCCACTCAGGCGCGGCGAGCCGCGCGAAGACGCAAGACAGGGCCGCCTAGGCGACCTTCTGACGGTGGTGCCACACGGACTGTACCACGCCCACGGCGGCGAGCTGCGTGACCATGGAGGACGAGCCGTAGGTCATGAAGGGCAGCGGGATGCCGGTGATGGGCATGATTCCGATGCACATCCCCACGCTCTCGAGGACCTGGAAGGTCCACAGCGCCGCGCAGCCAACGAGCAGGAGCTTCGAGAACGGGGACTCGACCTTCATGGCCAGGACGATCGTGGCGATGATCATCCACGCGTACAGGGCGAGAAGGACGATGGAGCCGAGAAACCCGAACTGCTCGGCGAACGTCGCGAAGATGAAGTCCGTCTCCGCCTCGGGGAGGAAGCCCGAGAGCGCCTGCGAGGCGTTGCCGAAGCCCTTGCCCAAAAAGCCGCCCGATCCGATGGCGATCATGGCCTGCTGGAGGTTGTAGCCGTCCTCGCTCGCCGTGCCGTCGGGGTCGAGGAAGACGGTGAGGCGCGACAGCTGGTAGTCCTGGAGGATGTGGGGGATGCCGTCGATCTGCGACGTGATGACGACGAGCGCCGCCGCGCCGACGATGAGGGCGATCGTCGCGAGGATCCAGCCGCGCGGAGCGCCGCTGCAGATGATGATCGTGGCGCCGGTGAAGAAGATCATGAGGCCGGTGCCCAGGTCGGTGACCATGATCAAGATGAGGGGCACGAGAAGGGTCCCGCAGAGCCGCGCGTAGTCCCGGAAGGTCTCGATCTTACCGTTGTACTGGGCGCCCGCGGTCGCCATCAGGGCGATGACGACGAGCTTTCCGGGCTCGGAGGGCTGGAACCTCAGGGGGCCGATCCTCACCCAGCCCAGGCCGCCGAGGCCGCCCTCGACTCCGAGGCCGGGAACGAGCGGGAGCACCATCAGGACGCACGCGAAGACGAACAGCGCGGTCGTGAGGTTGGAGAGGTTGCGGCAGTCGTAGCGCCAGACCACGATGGCGGCGCCGATGCCGAGCGCCATGCCGGCGAGGTGGTTCGTGAAGCTCACGGTGTCGATCGCGAGCGAGCACGACCACATGTTGATGACGCTCAGGATGAGGATGAGCAGCGTCGGGATGAGCTGCGTGAGGTAGATCCCCTCGAGCGGGCCGCGCCTCCCCTTCCCGGCATGGGACGGGGAGGCCCCGGCGATGCGCTGGGCGAGCGCGGAGAACGGGCCCTTGGCCGTGCCCGGTCCGGTAATCTCTTGAGCCATGAGCCCCCCTAGTCGATGTTGGTCGCGACGCCGGTCGCGGTGTCGGGCTGGCCGTAGATGGCGCCGAAGACGTCCCTGACCACGAGCAGCGAGGACGATCCGCCGGCGTTGACGCCGTCCATGTTGGCGACGACCACGTAGCGCGGCGTCTCCCCGTCGCCTGCCGGGCCGTAGGCGCCGAACCAGCCGATGGCCCGGTCGACGCTGATCTGCTCGCCGGTGCCCGTCTTTCCGCGGACGGTGACGTCGAGGTTGGTCCAGTGGACGGTCTGGAGGGGGTCCTCCTCGTAGACGACGCCCCACATGCCGCGCGCGACCAGGTCTCGGAAGGACTGGTCCTCCTCGACGTCCCTGATCTGCTCGGTCTTGTACTCGGTGACGAAGCCGTCGCCCACGCGGGAGCGGACGCCGCGCATGACGTGGGGGCGGTAGACGGGCCCCTCGTTGGCGAGGCTGCAGTAGGCGCACGCCATCTGGATGCAGGTCACGAGCAGGTCGCCCTGGCCGATGGCGAGGTTGCAGTTCTCGCCGCCCTGCCAGGTCGCGTCCTCGTCGGAGTACCCGAGGTTCTTGAAGTACTCCCACTTCCAAGCTGCGTCAGGGACGCGTCCGACCTCCTCGCCGGGCAGGTCGATCCCTGTCGCCGAGCCGAGCCCGTAGCGCCTGAAGGTCTCCTGCATGCCCTCGGAGTTCTGGTTGTAGAAGCCCTTGCCGATCTCATAGAACATGACGTCGCACGAGAAGGTGATGCCCGATACGATGTCGACGCCGCCGTGCGTGCTCCAGCAGCCCATGCCGTCCGGGTCGTCGGAGCGGCCGGACCAAGACCACCATCCCGAGCAGTTCCAGCTGCTGTCGGCGTTGATGATCCCGTAGTCGAGCGCCGCCAGCGTGGTGAGCGGCTTGATGATCGAGCCGGAGGGGTACTGGCCCGCGATGGCGCGGTTGAGCATCGGGTAATGGGCGTCCTCATCCTGCAGGGCGTCCCAGTCGGCGGTCGAGATGCCGCCCACGAACGAGCTCGGCGTGAACGTGGGGTAGCTCGCCATTGCGATGACCTCACCGTTGGTGCAGTCGAGCGCGACGACGGAGGCGCCCACGGCGGCCTTGCCGATGTCGCGCTGCTGCTTGATGACCTTCTCGAGGGACTCCTCGGCGGCTCGCTGCACGTCGATGTCGAGGGTGAGGACGAGGTCGGAGCCGCTCTGGGGCTCGAATCCGGAGGACTGCCGCCCCGTGACGTTGCCGTGCGCGTCCACGTAGACCACCTGCTCGCCCCGGACGCCCTGGAGCACGCTCTCGTAGCGCTTCTCCACGCCGGTCTGCCCGACGATGTCGCCCGAGCGGTAGATGATCTGGCCGTCCTCGGCGTTCTCGCTCTCCTCGAGCTGCTCCTGGGTCACGGTGCCGGTGTAGCCCACGACGTGGGCGGCGAGAGATCCATGGGGGTAGGAGCGCTGGGCGCGCGTCTCGACGCTCACGCCCGGGAAGACCTCTGGGTGCTCGCCGATGTAGGCGACGACGCGGCGCGAGACGTCAACGGACACGGTCCTCAGGCTCTGATAGCCCTGGGTCGTGTCCTGGAGCTTTCTCCTCACGGCCTGGGGCGGCATGCCGATGAGGTTGGCGAGCAGCGTGACCTCTACCTCGTCGTCGAGGACGTCGGAGATGGCGGTCACCACGAAGCTGCTGCGGTTGGTGACGATCTCGTTGCCGTGCCGGTCCAGGATGCGCCCGCGGGGGGCCTGGGTGTAGACGGTGCTCGTGCGGTTGGACTCGGCCTGCTCGGAGTACTCGTCCGTGGAGACGAGCTGCATCGTCCAGAGACGCGCGACGAGCACCGAGAAGATGCCGCCCACCGCCACGGCGAAGCCGACGAGCCTCGAGGAGAGGGTCTTCTCGGTCGACGAGTCGGAGCCGCCGGATGCGCGGGGGGAGGCGCCGCCGATGTCCATGGTGAAGGCGGCCTCGGACCGGCCGAAGACTATGAAGACGACGATCAGCGCGACGGCGAGCACCGCGCAGACTATGACGATGATCAGGGAGAGGTCCATCTCGCCACCCTAGAGGCCGCGCCTGCCGAAGCGCGCGGCGGAGCGGCCGATTCCGCCCCGACCGATCGTCCCGGCGCCGCCGATTCCCGCACCCGCCGCCCGCACGCGAGAGTAGTAGTAGGCGAAGGGGACGAAGAAGACGATGGTGAGCACGGCCGTGGGAAGCGCCCTGAAGATGATCGCGTCGAGAATCGAGTTCGTCTGCCCAACAAGGAGCATGGCGAGGTGGAAGACGAGCGAGACGCCGAGGGAGGCGGCGGAGAAAAGCGCCATCGTGGTGCCGAGGTCCCCGGCCATGCGGTTGCGCTGCTCGAGGCCGAGTGCGAAGGAGGAGACGGAGAGGCAAAACGCCATGAGCCCGAGCGGCGCCGTGGAGGAGAGGTCGAAGACCAGCCCGGCGAGAAAGCCGGCGACGACGCCGCGCGTCCCGCCCGACTGCAGGGCGACGCACGCCGAGAAGATCAGGGCGAAGTTGGCGCGCCCGTTGCCGAGCCCGAGGTTGGGCGCCAGCGCGAGCTGGAGCACCAGGCAGACGACGGCCAGCACGACCGTCCCGCGCATGTCCCTGTTCCTGTCTGCGACCTGCATGCCTGCCCTCCCCTACTCGCTCGTCTCGGTGTCCTGAGCCTGCTCGCCGGAATCCGTCCCCTCTTCATCGGCGGCATCGTCACCCTGCTGGTCCTGGGCGTCGGCCGCGGCGATGTCGTCGGCCGTCGCCTGCTGGCCCTCGGTGAGCGAGGTGATGACCAGCACCTCCTCGTAGCTCTCCGCATGGGAGTAGGGCTCGACGACGATGTCGAGCTCGAGGGCGCCGGGGGAGCTCTCGACGCTCGTCACCTCGCCGAGGGGCAGCCCCTTGGGGAACACGCCGCCCAGACCGCTGGTGACCACCACGTCGCCGACGCTCACCTGCTGGTCGGTGCCAACGAGCGTGAGCTTGAGCTGGCCGGTGACCGAGCCGTTGAGCATGCCCTGCACGCGGCTCGACTGGATCATGGCGGAGATGGAGGAGTTCTCGTCGGTGAGCAGGCGCACCCGCGAGGAGGCGGAGGCGCTCTCCACGACCTGGCCGACGACGCCGCTCGCGGCGGTGACGGGCATGCCGGCGTTGACGCCCGAGGACGTGCCCTTGTCGATGGAGACGGTCGTGCTCCAGGAGTCGGAGGAGCCGGAGATGATGCGGGCCGCCGTGGACTGCAGGTCGTAGGCGTCGCGGAGGTCGAGCAGCCCCTGGAGGCGCTCGGCGGTCTGCGCCGCCTCCTCGAGCTCGACGTTGCGGGCGCGGAGCTGGTCGTTTTCCGCCTGCAGCTCGGAGAGCGTCGCCTGGTCGGCGGTGAGGTTCACCACGACGTTGCCCAGGCCGCGGAAGGGGCTCGCGACGGTGTCCCCGAGGTAGCGGATGGGCGTCGTGACGGTCTGGAAGGCGCTTCGCGCGGCGGCGAGCGGGCCCTCGTCCCCCATGCGGCTGCTGGCGGTGAACAGGGCGAGGGAGACCACGACGCATGCGATCAGCGCCCGGCCGCCCGTGGACTGTCTGCTGTTAGAGAGCGCCGACCTCGGCTGTCGGCCCGAAGACGAGAGGGGCATGGGCCCTAGTTCGCCGTCTGGACGAAGCCGCCGGAGAGGGCGTTGGCCTCGAGGACCTTGGCGCAGCCGTTGACCACGTTCTCGAGCGCGGTGGGGCTCACGTTGACCGGAACGCCGGTCTCCTCGCGCAGGCGCTGGTCGAGGCCGCGGAGCAGCCCGCCGCCGCCGGTGAGCAGGATGCCGTAGTACATGAGGTCGGAGGCGAGGTCGGGCGGCGTGACGTCGAGGGCGTCCTTGACGGCCTTGGTGACCTCGTCGAGCGGGCGATCGAGCGCCCGGCGGATCTCCTCGCTCTCGATGCGAACGGACTTGGGCAGTCCGCTCATCACGTCGCGGCCGTTGACCTCGACGTCGAGCTCCTCGGCGAGCGGCGCCGCGGAGCCGACCTTGATCTTGATGTCCTCGGCGGTGCGCTCGCCGATGGAGAGGTTGTAGGCGTCGCGCACGTGCTGCAGGATCGTCTGGTCGAACTCGTCGCCGGCGGTCCTGATGGACTGGGAGACGACGATGCCGCCCATGGAGATGACGGCCACCTCGGTGGTGCCGCCGCCGATGTCGACGACCATCGAGCCCGTGGGGTCCTCGATGGGCAGGTCGGCGCCGATGGCGGCGGCCATGGGCTCCTCGATGAGGTAGGCCTGGCGGGCGCCGGCCGAGATCGTGGCCTCGAAGACGGCGCGCTTCTCGACGGAGGTCACGCCCGAGGGCACGCAGACGACGACGCGGGGGCGCGGGGTCCACGGGTAGTGGTGCCCGCGCGCCTTCTCGATGAAGTAGCGGAGCATGACCTCGGTGACGTCGAAGTCCGCGATGACGCCGTCCTTGAGGGGGCGCTCCGCGATGATCGAGCCGGGCGTGCGGCCGATCATGCGCTTCGCGTCGGCGCCGACCGCCAGGACGCGGCTCTCGCTCTTGTCGATGGCCACGACCGAGGGCTCGTTGATGACGATGCCCTGGCCGCGGACGGCAACGAGCGTGTTGGCGGTGCCGAGGTCGATGGCGAGGTCGCCGCCGTACTCGCCGAACAGAGAATCAAAAAGTGACATGTGTCGCCTTAGTCGGTGGTGTCGGTTCCGGTCTGGTCCTGGGAGCGGTACTCGGGGGTGACGTCGACGACCTTCCAGCTGACGCCGTCGCGCCTCATGGAGATGACGTAGTCCTGCTCCCCGCCGGCGGAGAGCTTGGCGGTGAGGTGGACCGTGGAGTCGGTCATGGAGCGGTCGACGGCGTTGATCTGGACGGTGGCGTCGGTGGGCAGCACGTCGTACATCTCGTCGATCACGGCGTCGGACGTGCCCTCGACGACGTACTCGGAGAGCTCGACGCCGTCGGCCTTGGCGCTGAAGAGCTGCTCGGCCACCGCCTCCTGCGTGGGCCAGCCGTAGCCGCGGACGTAGGCGAAGACGCCGGCGCCGACCACCAGCAGGAGAAGGACGAGGATGGTGATGAAGATCTTGAGGCCCGTGCGACGGTGCTTGCGGCGGACCTTGCGCTCCTTCTTGTCGGCCTGGACGAGATCCTCCTCGGTGACCGAGAAGAAGCCGGTGTCCTCCGGGGAGGGCATGAGCTCGCCGGACTCGCCGGTGGGGTCGAGCGGGTCGTAGCCCCCGCCGTAGCCGGCGGCGGCGAGGAACGCGTCGGTCTCAGAGGGACGGCGCTCGGCGAGGGCCGCCATGGCCTTGCGGGCGGCGTCGTAGGATGCCTGCGCCTCCGGGGAGAGGGCGTAGGTGCCGTCAGCGGTGGCGTGGGCGAAGGCGTCGACCGCCTCGCTCATGCGGTTGGCGGCGACGTAGGCGAGGCCGAGGTCGCTCCAGATCTTGTTCTGGCTCTCGAGCGGCGTGGTGAAGTCGAGCGCGGTGCGATAGGCCTCGACGGCGTCGACGGCGCGCCCGAGGCGCATGAAGCAGCTGCCGAGGCGCGTGAGCGCGACGGCGGGGCTGGGGTTGGACTCGTCGATGGCGGCGCTTCTGTAGGCCATGCCGGCCTTGCGCGTGTCGCCGACCTGCTCGTAGGCGGAGCCGAGGGCCATGTACGCCTTGTAGGGCGTGGAGTAGTCGGGGTCGGCGACGGCGTCGGTGAGGGCGGCGACGGCGTCCTGGGCGCGGCCCGCGGCGAGCAGCGCGCGGCCGCGGTTGCACTGGAGGGGGCCGCGCTTGCCGTAGGCGGCGTCCGCGAGGGCCGCCTCGTAGGAGCGGGCGGCCGAGTCGAACTGGCCGAGCTTCATGTAGGCGTTGCCGCGAAGGTGCTCGACCTCGCCGGACACCTCGCCGGCCTCGGTGGCGGCGGCGAGGCGGGTGACGGCGCCGATCCAGTCGGAGTTCTGGTAGGCGAGCTTGCCGGATTCGTATGCCTGCTGATTCACTGTGACCTCCAAAAAGTGACGGTCGGGCGGCTAGTCGCCGATGTGTTCGATCCTGATCGAGTTGATGACGTCGCCGGCGCGAAGCTCGCCGATGACGTCGGCCCCCTCGACGGTCTGGCCGAAGACGGTGTACCCGGAGTCGAGGCCGTGCTGGGGGCCGAGGCAGAAGTAGAACTGCGACCCGGCGGAGTCCGGGTCCATGGAACGCGCCATGGCCAGGGCACGGTCGTCGTGGGAGTTGCGCGGGTTGGTGGAGAACTCCTGGCGGATGCGATATCCGGGGCCGCCCGTGCCGGGGCGTCCGGTGGGGCCGGGCATCCCGGAGGCGACCTGCTCGGGAGTCATGTCCCTCGTGTTGGGGCACCCTCCCTGGATCACGAAACCAGGGACGTAGCGGTGGAACTTGAGCTCGTCATAGAAGCCCGAGGAGGCCAGCTCGCAGAAGTTGGCCACGTGAACCGGGGCGCCCTCGCCGTCAAGGCGGACGCGAATGGTTCCCCTCGAGGTGTCGAAGACGGCGACCTCGTCACCTTTGACCTGGTAGGTCGGGGTGTAGAGCGGGTCTGCGATGAAGCCCATCTTCCCTCCAGTCCTTCTCGCCAAGATCGGGCGAGCACATACTTCTCACAACTAGGTAATTCTAGCAGGAAGCCCGATGTTTCACATATTCGGCAGAGAAGGACGGGCGCCCTACTCCCCCGCCGGGTCCCACTGGCCGTAGCTCTGCCCGAAGCGCCTCCTGTAGTCCTGCGAGGCGCCGACCTCGGCGAGGATGTCGTCGGAGTCGGCGGCGGGGTCCTCAGACGAGACGGAGAGCCCCCAGGCGCTCGTCAACGCGTCGCACCGGTTCCTCAACCAGTTACCAAGGGTCGCGAGCCGGTCGACGACCTCGGAGTTGGACCCGTCGTCGAGGGACGTGACCTCGGTGATGAGGTTCGAGACCTCGAGCGAGATGGACTTCGCGGTCTCGAGACCCTCCTCGCGCTGCTCCCGGGTAGAGTCGGACGAGACGCCCGTCGACCGGAGCAGGTCCTCGTTCTGGTCGATCCTGCTGGAGAGGTCGCCGAGGCTCTCGTAGGCGTCCTCGAGCGCCTCGCTCGCTGTCGTGTAGCCCTCCCCCGACCCGCCGCCGTCCTGGCCGACGAGGCTCTCGACGAACCCGGGGAACCCCTGCATGGAGGTGTCTGCCGGTGTCGTCGCCGAGATTCTCGTGGCGCTGGGGTCCCAGGGATGGGTGATCAGAAGCGCCGCGCCGCCCACGACGAGCACGGCGAGGACGCCGGCGAGGCTGAGCGCGCGCATGCGGGGCATCCGGTCCGCGCGGCCCGACCCGAGCGCCTCCTCGCCCTCGGAGGGGATTGCGCTCTCGATCTGCGTGATGGGGGGAAGGTCGTTGTCGGGGTCGTCGAGGGCGGGCATGATGCCGGTGTGCCCGATGTCGGGGAGGTCGAGGTCGCGGGTGCGCCTCTCGGGGGCGGGCCTCTTCTCGTCCTCGAGAGGCATGCCGCACTTGGGGCACTCCGCGGCGCCAGGCGCGGCCAGGGCCCCGCAGTGGGGGCACCAGCGCGCGTCGACGAGCGAGATCTTGCGCGTCACGTCGAGGGGCGAGCGGCAGACCGGGCAGGTGAGCGAGTCGCCGGGGACGTTAGCTCCGCAGGAGGGACAGATCATCGGCGGACGGAGCCCCCTTCCCTCTGGTCGAGCTCCTCCAGTACGTACGGCAGGATGCCGCCCCTCGCGAGGAACGCGCCCTCCATGGGCGTGTCGACGCGGACCGTGCAGTCAAAGCTCACCGTCGTCCCGTCGGGGCGCGTCGCCGTGACAGCCGCGACGCGGGGCTCGGGAAGTCCGCCCGTGAGGTCGACGGGCGAGACGTCGAAGGCCTCCTCGCCGGTGAGGCCGAGGGCCGAGGCGCTCTGGCCCTCCTGGAACTGGAGCGGCAGGACGCCCATCTGGACGAGGTTCGAGCGGTGGATGCGCTCGAAGCTCTCGGCGATGACGGCGCGGACCCCCAGCAAGAGCGGCCCCTTGCCCGCCCAGTCGCGGCTGGAGCCCGACCCGTACAGCTTTCCGGCGACGACGACGAGCGGCACGCCGGCGGCGCGGTACGCCTCGGCCGCGTCGAAGATCGGCTCGACCTCGCCGGTGAGGAGGTTTCGCGTCCAACCGCCGACGCGGCCACCGGCCAGCGCGTTTCTCAGCTTAACGTTGGCGAAGGTGCCGCGAGCCATGACCTCGTGGTTGCCTCTGCGGGCGCCGTAGGTGTTGAAGTCCCCCCGCGCGACGCCGCGCTCCTCGAGATAGCGCGCCGCGGGCGAGTCTGCGGCGATGGAGCCCGCCGGGGAGATGTGGTCGGTCGTGACGAAGTCGCCGAGCAGGGCGAGAGCGCGGGCGCCGGTCACCCCGACGGCCTCGCAAGGGCGAGCGATCTCGAAGTAGGGGGCGCGGCGCACGTAGGTGGAGTCGGGGTCCCAGGCGAAGGTGGCGGACTGGCCCGACTCGATGGAGCGCCACGTCGCGGAACCCTCGAGCAGGCCGCGCGCGCCCTCGGCGAAAAGGCTCTCGTCGCAGTGGTCTGCGAGCATAGCGGCGATCTCGGCGTCGTCGGGCATGATGTCGGCGAGCATGACGGGGGTGCCGTCGGGAGAGGTCCCCACCGGCTCGCTGGTGAGGTCGACGTCCATCGTTCCCGCCAGGGAGTAGGCGACGACGAGGGCGGGCTGGCAGAGGTAGTTCTGGCTCACATCCGGGGAGATGCGGCCCTCGAAGTTGCGGTTGCCCGAGAGGACGCTCGTGAGCTCCATCTCGCCGGCGAGCGGCTTCAGGCACGCCTTGATCTCGCCGGAGTTGCCGATGCAGCTCATGCAGCCGAAGCCGCAGGTGTAGAAGCCGAGCTTGCGCAGGGGCTCGATCAGCCCGCAGCGCTCGAGCAGAAGCTCGGTGGCGTGGCTGCCGGGGGCGAGGACCTTCTTGACCCAGGGCCGCGGCGCGAGGCCCCGCTCGACGGCGTGGCGGGCGATAAGGCCGGCGGCCACCATCATCGCCGGATCGGTGGCGGTGGTGCAGCTCGTGATGGCGGCGATGGCGATAGCGCCGTGCGCGAGCTCGCCGGCGCCCTCGACCTCGAAGCGGTCGGAGAGGTCGCGCCCGGCGGCGCGCGCCGCGTCCTCGAAGCGCGCCTTCAGCCCGGCGAGGGAGACGCGGTCGTGCGGGCGGGAGGGCCCGGCGAGGGAGGGCTCGACGGATCCGAGGTCGAGCTCGAGCGTGCGCGCGTAGCGGCGCCCGCCGCACGAGCCGTACACGCCCTGGCGTTCGAGGTAGGCGCGCGCGAAGGCGAGCTCGTCGCCGGACCTGCCGGCGAGGCGCAGGTACTCGAGGGTCACATCGTCCGCAGGGAAGAGGGTGGCCGTGGCGCCGTACTCGGGCGTCATGTTTGCCACGCAGGCGCGCTGGGTGGCGGAGAGGGACGACACCCCCTCGCCCGTCACCTCGACGATGGTGCCGACGACGCCCTCGGAGCGCAGGAGCTGGGCCACCGTGAGGGCGACGTCCATGCCGGAGGCGCCCGGCCTCAGCGCGCCGCGCAGGCGCAGCTCGACGACGGGGGGCACGAGCATCGAGATGGGCTGGCCGAGCGCGGCGGCCTCGGCCTCGATGCCGCCGACGCCCCAGCCGAGGACGCCGACGCCGTTCGCGGTGGTGGTGTGGGAGTCCGTGCCCACGAGCGTGTCGAAGCACGCGTGCTTCTCGCCCCGGGCGAGGGCATCGGTCGTGACGACGTCGCAGAAGCGCTCGATGTTGAGCTGGTGGCAGATGCCGCCGCCGGGCGGGACGATCTCGACGTTTTGGAACGAGCGGCTCGCCCACTTGAGGAAGGAGAAGCGCTCGCGGTTGCGCGACGCCTCGATCTCCTGGTTGCGCTCAACGGCAGAGGGGCACTCGGCCTCGTCGGCGATGACCGAGTGGTCGACGACGAGGGTGCACGGGATCTGGGGGTTCACGAGCATGGGGTCGCCGCCGCGCTCGACCATCGCGTCGCGCATGGCTGCGAAGTCGACGAACACGGGGACGCCGGTGAAGTCCTGGAACAGGACGCGGGCCGGCATGAACTCGATCTCGTCGCCGGCCTCTCCGGCCAGGCCGGCGCGCACGATGGCGTCGGCCATGCGCACGGCGTCGTCATCGGTGGCGGCGCGCCGGACGACGTTCTCGAGAAGCGTCACGAGGGCGCGCGGGAGGCGCTCGGCGCCGGGGATGCCCGAGACGATCGTGGCGAGGCGCGAGACGCCCTGCGCCTCGATAGAGACGGGCCTGCGCGCGGAGACGACCGAATCGCGGAACTCACTAGTCACGGCCATGCTTACCCTCCACCTTTCTCACGAGACGGGCGAACCGCTCGTCGCTCTCGTAGGTTGCGAGCGAGCGCCCGTACAAGACGTTGAACGCCGCCACGGAGACAAGGCCCGCCGCGACGATGACGGCTCCCATGCTACCGTCAAAGGTCACGATCTCGAAGAACGAACCGAAGACCGTACACCCAAGCGCAACAATGCCGATGACGACCGCGAGCAGCGTCGCCCGAAGCGGGGTCATGGGCTGGGAGATGCGCCAGATCAGCGCGATGCCCACGAAGGCGACCAGCACCGTGCACACCGTCGAGATCTCATCGAAGGAGTGCCCCAGGGCTCTGCCGACGATGAGCTCGGCGAGAAGGGCGGCGACGATGGCGGCCGACGCGGGCAGCGACCGCGCGAGCACGTTTGCGAGGAAGCTGCCGCGCACGAGCTCGTGGTTGGGCTCGAGCGCGAGAACGAAGGACGGGATGCCGATGATCGCCGTTGAGAGCAGCGACATCTGGATCGGGATGAACGGGTACGGCGGCATCACGATGCACACGACGGCGAGAAGAGCGGTGAAGACGGTCTTCACCAGGAAGAGCGAGGCCGAGCGCTGGAGGTTGTTGATCGAGCGCCTTCCCTCGGCCACGACCTCGGGCATGTGGGCGAAGTCGTTGTCGGCAAGCACGATCTCCGAGACGTTGCGCGCCGCCGCGGAGCCGGACGCCATGGCGACCGAGCAGTCCGCCTCGCGCAGGGCGAGGACGTCGTTCACCCCGTCCCCGGTCATGGCCACGGTGCGGCCGCGGCGGTGCAGGGCGCGGACGAGCTCGCGCTTCTGCTGGGGGGTGACGCGCCCGAAGACGCGGGCCTCGTCGACGGCCGCATCGAGTTTCTCGGGCCTATCGAGGGTGGCGGCGTCGACGTAGCGATCGGCGTGCGGGACGCCGGCGCGGGCCGCGATGGCCGAGACGGTGCGCGGGTCGTCTCCGGAGATGACGCGAAGCTCGACGCCCTGCTCGAGGAAGAAGCGCATGGTCTCCGGTGCCGTGGGGCGAATCTCGTCGCGGATGGCCACGCAGCCGATCAGGCGCGCGTCGCCGAGAAGGGCGTTCTTCTCGTCAAAGCCGTCGACGCGGCAGACCACGAGCACGCGCTCCGTCGCGTCGAAGGCGCGGGCGACGGCGTCGGCCTCCCCTGCGCGGTCGCGCCCGAGCACGAAGGCGGCGGCCCCCATGACGAGCGCGCGCCCGTCAGCGGTCACGCACCCCGAGTACTTGCGCGCCGAGTCGAAGGGGACGGCGCGCGCGACGGCGACGGGCCTGATGCCCGCCTCCTCGGCGTGGCGCAGCAGGGCGAGCGCGGTCTCGTTGGCGTCCTCGGCGTTGGCGGCGGCGACTGAGGTCATGGCCGCCTCGACATCCTCGACGGCAAAGCCCGGGGCGGGGCCCACTGACGAAACCTCCATCTCGCCGGAGGTGATCGTGCCGGTTTTGTCGAGGCAGAGCGTGTCCACGCGTGCGAGCGTCTCGACGCAGTAGGCCTGCTGCACAAGGACCATGCGCCTGCCTAGGCGGAAGGTCGCGATGGCGAGCACCGACGAGGTGAGCAGGACGAGGCCCTGCGGGATCATGCCGATTACCGCGGCGACCGAGGTGAGGATCGCGTCCTCGAGCGAGCCGCCGTCCATGAGCAGGGACCTGAGGAAGAGGCCCAGGCCGAGCGGCACGAGGATGATCGTCCCGAGCCTGATGATGGCCTTGAGGGTCGCCTGGATCTCGGAGTGGACCTTCTTGACGTACTTCGCCTCGGCGTTGATGCGGGCCGCGTAGCCCTCGGCGCCCACGCGCGTCACGCGAGCGACCAGGCTGCCGGCGTCGACGAAGCTTCCCGAGAGCAGCTCGTCCCCCGGGCCCTTGGAGACTGGCTTGGCCTCGCCCGTGAGCAGGCTCTCGTTCATGGATACGTTGCCCTCGACGATGACGGCGTCGGCGGGCACCTGGTCCCCGTGGGCGAGGCGCATGAGGTCGTCGACGACGAGCTCCGACGGCGCGATCTCGCGCTCCCCCGATGCCCTGACGACGGTGACCTCCTTCTGGGTGAGGATGGTGAGCTTGTCCACCATGCGCTTGGCGCGGATCTCCTGCGTCACGCCGATGATGAGGTTGGCGCCCACGACGCACATGAACAGCATGTTGCGGTACTGCCCCGTAAGCAGCACCAAGATGGCGAGCGCGAGGTTCACGCCGTTGAAGAGCGTGAGGGCGTGCTCGGCGACGATCTGCCCGACGGACTTGGTCTTTACGTCGGTGTTGGCGTTGGTGAGGCCCTGGGCGACGCGTTCGGCGACCTCGGAGTCGCTGAGGCCCCGCGGCGCCGCGTCCTTCTCGTCCGTCATCTGCTCCCCTCCCGGCGGTGCGTCATACGTTGGTCATTGTGCCACGGGGCGGCGAGACCTAAACAAAGCTTACGAAAAAGAGAGAATCTCATGCGGGGCCGAGCCTCGCGACCAAAACGAACGGGCCCGCGAGACAACATGCCTCGCGGGCCCGCGCATCATGCACGTGGTGCGCCCAGGGGGATTCGAACCCACGACCTTCTGCTCCGGAGGCAGACGCTCTAATCCACTGAGCTATGGGCGCGCGCAGAAGACAGTATAGCCGATTCGGCGATTCCGCAATGACTGGATGCGGCCCGCGCGCGGACTGTCGTTCTCCCGAGGGCCCAAATCCGGATTTGTGTTGCGCGCGGACCCAAATGAGGATTTGGGTCCGGAGCAGCGGGCACTTCTCGGCCTGAGCGCGACCTCGGGCTCGTTGGGCAAACTATCACGATAATCGCTTAACCGAGAAGGACAAGCGACTCCGACTGCCCCTACTGCCACGGACCCAAATCCGGATTTGGGTCCTCCCGCGACCCAAATGACGATTTGGGTCCCATGCCAATGTGGGGTGCGGCCAGCTACGCCTTGCTCAGGTCGTAGGAATCGGTCTGGATGGACCTGGTCCCATACTTGACATCCGCCCAGCTGTCGACCTCGACCTCAAGACGGACGCCGTAGCTGTACTCCTCCGTCTCTGCCTTGATGACCACGTACTCGTCGTCGGCATCGATGTTGCCCTTGAGCTCGAAGTCCCCGTCCCCCTCGAAGGTGCCCGTGAGGTCCTCGAATGTGACGACGCGGTCGCCGTCCACGGAGTCTGCATCGTCGTTGATGGTGTCGTGGCCGTGGAAAAGCACCTCGACGTCGGCCTTCATCTGCCCGGTGTTCGAGTTGATGCTCTTGATGGTGATCTTCAGCGGGTGCGTGGAGGCGCCGAAGCAGTTGCCGTAGGCCGCGCCGACCTCCTTGAGCTCACCGGTCCAGGTGCCGACAAAGGACTGGGCGTTGTCGAGGGACGCCTCGCCCTCGTCACCGGAGCCGGTATTGTCGGCAGCGCCGGCCCCCGGTGCCTCGGCGGGGTCCGTCATCGCGACGGGCTGGCCGCCGCCCTGTCCGGCCGAGCTCTCCGCCGCGTCGGCGCGAGCGGTCTCCTCCTGGAGCCGCTCGCTCACATCGTCGAGCTGGGACTGCAGCTCGTCCATCCTATCGCCCGCCTGGCGCGCCTGCTCGTCCATGAGAAACCAGGTCGCGCCGGCTCCGGCGCCCACGAGCAGCGCGGCGCCCAGGCAGGCGGCCACGATCTTGGGGGCGTTGGACTTCCCCGCCGCGCGGCGGGCGTCCGCGTAGGCTGCTTTGGCGCGTCGGAGCTCCTCTTTGGGGTCGGAGGGGGCCTCCTCGAAGTCGGGCCGGGGCGCGGGCGCCGGGACCGTGTCGGCGACGGGCGGGCGGACGGTCGTCACGTTCTCGACAGGGCTTCCGCACGCCCTGCAGAACTTCGCGCCGTCAGGCACGTCGGCGCCGCAGACGGGACATCTCATCTCAGGACCTCGCTTCCTCGTTTCGTACGCTCGATTCTCGATGATAGCGGCACGAGCTCCGTCAAAATTGCGCAACTCCGGATTTGGGTCCTCGTCGAGGCGGGGCTGCCGAGAATAACTGGCTAAGTGCGGACGGTCTGGGCGCCCGAAACGTCCGGAACTGGCCCGGTATCGGGCGGGCGAGGATAACGGGCCGGTTCCGGTCGGTTTGGCCTGAGTCACCGATTTGCTGGCGGGGCCGAGGGGCGCCCTCGGGCTCGGGCCCAAATCCGGATTTGGGTTGCGCGCGGACCCAAATGAGGATTTGGGTCCGGAGCAGCGGGCACTTTTCGGCCTGAGCGCGACCTCGGGCTCGTTGGGCAAACTATCACGATAATCGCTTAACCGAGAAGGACAAGCGACTCCGACTGCCCCTACTGCCACGGACCCAAATCCGGATTTGGGTCCTCCCGCGACCCAAATGGCGATTTGGGTCCGAGACTGAGGGGGAGCTCAGGCTCGGCCGTTCTTGTCGGCTAAGTCCTTATGCTCGTGACTTAACGCTTCAATAAGCAGTGCCTCACGGGCCGAGAAGTGCCCACTGATTCGGACGCAACCCTGCGTCAGTCCGTCTTTGGTAGACTTCGAGCCTGGAAGGAGGCGTGCAGCATGAGCGAGAAGAACGAGGCGCCGGTCGCGGCCCCCTACACGAGCGTCATCGTGCTGGACGAGTTCGAGCCTGCGTTCCCCCTTCCGGGCACGGACGCCGACGACCTCCATCGACGCTACGACGTGCTGTTTTCGTCGCAGGCATCTCCCGACCTCGCCGGCGGGATGGGCTATGTCACGCGCGTGAGAAACGCCTTCGGCCAGACCATGGCGCTCAAGCGGATGCGGCACGACCCCCTCGCGGGCGACCGCGTCGAGCGCGGCAGGCTCGCCGCCTTCCGCGAGGAGTACGCGACGCAGCTCACCCTCTCCCATCTTCGCGGCTTTCCCGACCTCTACGGTTTCGGCTCGATCGACGGGGACCCCGTGATCCTCATGGAGTGGGTCGAGGGCAAGACGCTGCTGTCCGCCCTCGCCGACCTGCGGACGGAGCCGTCGCCCGCCGGGCCGGTCGTTCCGGCGCGGACGGTCGCCGCCCTCGGCGTTGCCGTGCTCGACGTCCTCGCGGCGGCGGATGGCCTCGACCGCGGCCTCGTGCACCGCGACCTCTCCCCTCGAAACGTCATGCTCAGGACCTCCGATCGCACGGTCGCCGAGCAGGCCGCCTCGGGCCGCTTCGACGTCTGCCTCATCGACTTTGGCAGCTCGGCCCCACTCGACGCGGGCACCGATGGGACGTTCACGAGGCAGACCAACGTCTGGCGCAACGGCACCCCGGAGTACGCGCCGCCCGAGATGCTCACCAACGACCTCCCGGGCGTGGACGCGCTGAGGCGCGACCCCTCCATCGACGTGTACGCGCTCTGCAGCATCCTCTACGAGCTCTATGCCGGCAAGACGCCGTACCGTCTCGCCGAGAGCCTGGCGGCCTCGCCCTATCTGGCCAAGCGCGGCCGACGCCCGGTTCCGCCCGCCCTGCGCCGCCCCGAGGACGCGCCGCTCGTGAGCGCTATCCTCTCGGGCATAGCCCCCGTGCAGGCCGACCGCATCGGCTCGGCGCGCCTGCGCGGGCTGCTCGCGGGGTGGGTGACCGGGGCGTCCCCGAGGCCGCTTCCGTCGAGGCCCGTGCTCACAGCCCCTCGCAAGCCCGCGCAAACCAAGTCTTCCCCTCGAAGGGCGTCGGTCACGCGCCGCGCGCTCCTCGCTGGCCTGGGCGCCGTCGGCGGAGCAGCCGTCTGCGTCGGCGCGGCGTACGGCGCCGCGCGCCTCCTCGGAACCCTCAGCGACTCCGAGAATAGTGCCGAGAAGGACGCGCGCCCCGAAGACGCCGCCGAGGCCCCTGCGGACCAGGAGGCTCCGCAGGCGGTCTCGACGGACGGCCTTCTCGTTGCCGCAAAGGACGCCGCGACCGGATTCTGGGGACTCATCAACGGCTCGGGCCAATGGGCCGTCGAGCCCGCCTTCTCGGAGGCGCCCGGTCCCCTGCGCGAGGAGCTCGCCTGTGCGCTCGACCCCGCGAGCGGGCTCTGGGGCTACCTCGACCGGTCCGGCTCGTGGGCGATAGGGCCGTCCTTCTCGGCCGCCGGGGACTTTGCCGAGGGGCTCGCGCCGGCCAGGGACGTGGGCACCGGGCTCTGGGGCTTCATGGACGAGTCCGGCTCGTGGGTCGTCTCCCCCGCCTTTGACGAGGCCCGGTCCTTCTCCGCCGGGCTCGCCGCGTGCAGGCAGCCCAAGTCGCAGGCCGAGGCCGAGCGGGTCCGCTACGGGCAGCTCTGGGGCTATGTCGACAGCTCGGGAGCCTGGGCGGTGGGCCCGGGCTTTGCCGAGGCCGGTGACTTCTCCGAGGAGGGGCTCGCCCCGGCGGCGGCCACCGCGTCTTCGTGGGAGTTCATCGGCCGCGGAGGCGATCGCGCCTTCGAAGGCACGTGGAGCCGTGCGCGCGCGTTCTCGGAGGGCCTCGCCGCCGTCATGCGCGGATCGACCTCGAGGTGGGGCTTCGTCGACACCTCCGGCAACCTTGCCATCGACGCCCGCTTCGACGATGCCGGGTCGTTCTCGGGCGGGCTCGCCCCGGCCAAGGACCACGACACGGGACTCTGGGGCTTCGTGAACGCTGCGGGGACGTGGGCCGTGAGCCCGGCCTTTGCCGGGCTCGGGAGCCTTGAGGACGGAAAGGCCCCGGCGCGGGACGCCGCGTCGGGGCTCTGGGGGCTGGTGGACGAGACGGGGTCGTGGGCCGTGCCCGCGTCCTTCTCGGGGATCGGGCTCTGAGGCTAATCGCGCTCGGGCTTGACGGCGAGCGAGACGACAAGGGCGATCGCCGCGACGGCGACGAGCAGCATGGTCCCGGACTCGACGGTCACCCAGTTGACATTGCCCAGCACCATGAAGACCATGACGCCAAAGGCCGCGAGCACGAGGAGACCGAGCGGCATGGTGCCCCTCTTCCCCTTGGCGAGCACGGTGGCGACGCCAACGAGCACGAGCACGATGCCGACGGCCCAGGCCGCCGTGAAGGCCATGAAGAGGGCGTCCATGCCCTTGCTGCCGTCATAGCTGGCGAGGATCCTGCCCATGTCAGCAAGGGACCAGGCGCTGTAGGAGTCGGCGAGGGCGTAATTGCCGCTGCCGCCGCCAAGATACGAGTAAAGGCTGCTTCCGAGGCTCGTGAGGCCGGTGACCCAACCGTCGACGCTCAGGAGCGGCATGCACGAGGCGGCTGCCGCGACGACGCCTGCTACGGCGTTGACGATGCGGCCGACCTTCAGGCCGCCGCCCGTGTAGCCCGGGGCAACGGGGCCCGTGGGCTCTGAGAAATGGCTCCCGCCGGACGCGCGGTTTGACGCAGGTGACGGTCCGGGGGCAGGGGCGGCCGCCGGCGCCGAGATGGTGGCGCCGCACTTCGGGCAGAACTTGGAGGCGTCGGGAATCTGGTTGCCGCAGCTCGGGCAGAACATGGTGGCTCCAATCGATCGACTTCACACAGCCATAGTCTGCACCAACCGCGCGCTCAAACTTTGCGCAAATTCCGCCAGCGCGGCGGTTGCTGCACATCGAGCCGGCTAAACAGCGAGGTCGCCAAGCGTGTACGTGTCGTCCGGGAGGAAGACGCCGGCCCCGTAACCGTGCGGTCACACGTGCGTGGTATCCTCACACAGTTCTATCGGCAGCATCGCGCATGAGTACGGGAGACCCCCATGATCGTTCTTGTCAAGGAGACGGCCTCGACCCAGCAGCTCGACCACTTCGTGCAGTGGATCGAGGACCGCGGCTTCAGGACGAACGTCTCCCAGGGAGACAACGAGACCATCGTCGGCATCATCGGCGACACCACCAAGATCGACCCGTTCATCCTCGAGAGCATGGATATCGTCGAGCGCGTCCAGCGCGTCTCGGAGCCCTTCAAGCTCGCCAACCGCAAGTTCCACCCGGAGGACACCGTCGTCGACTGCGGGCACGGGGTGCTCGTGGGCGGAGGCAATTTCCAGGTGATCGCCGGGCCCTGCTCGGTCGAGGGCGACAACCTCATCGAGATCGCCCGCGCGGTCAAGGCGGCCGGCGCCACCATGCTGCGCGGGGGCGCGTTCAAGCCCCGCACCTCGCCCTACGCCTACCAGGGCATGGGCGAGAAGGGCCTCGACCTGCTGATGGAGGCGTCCGCCGAGCTCGACATGCCCGTCGTGACCGAGGTCATGGACCCGCGCGACGTCCAGATGTTCGTCGACCGCGGCATCGACGTTCTGCAGATCGGCGCGCGCAACGCGCAGAACTTCGCCCTGCTCAAGGAGGTGGGCCAGACCCGCACCCCGGTCTTGCTCAAGCGCGGCATGTCACAGACCATCGACGAGCTGGTCATGAGCGCCGAGTACGTCATGAGCGAGGGCAACGCCAACGTCATGCTCTGCGAGCGCGGCATCCGCACCTTCGAGACCCGCACTCGCAACACCTTCGACGTCAACGCGATCCCGGTCCTGCGCCACCTCACGCACCTGCCGGTCGTCGCCGACCCGAGCCACTCCACCGGCTACACGCGCTACGTGCGCTCGGCCGCCTACGCCGCCACCGCCGCGGGCGCTGACGCCCTCGAGATTGAGGTCCACGACTGTCCCTCCCAGGCCTGGTCGGACGGCGCCCAGGCCCTCACGCCGGAGCAGTTCGTCGACGCCATGCGCCGCATCTCCCTCATCCGCGACGCCGTCACGGCCCCGATCGAGGAGGCGTAGATGGCAGACGAGAAGAGCCTCGAGAAGGACCTGAAGCCGTCGCCGACCTTCGTCCCCGGGCGCTGCGGCGTCGTGAGCCTCGGCCTTATGGGCGGCTCCTTCGCGAAGGCCTTCGCCTCGGCCGGCGCCGAGGTCTTCGCCTGGAACCGCACCCGGTCAACGCTTGAGCTCGCCATGATAGAGACCGTGGCCGGCGAGCTCGACGAGGAGACGATCCCCACCTGCGAGCTCATCGTCCTCGCGGGATACCCCGCATCCACCGTCGAGTGGCTCGAGCGCTACGCGCGCCTCGTCTCCCCCGGCGCCATCGTCATCGACACCGTGGGCGTGAAGCGGGTCATCTGCGAGCGCTGCGAGGCCCTGTGCGAGGGGCTGCCGTTCACCTTCGTGGGATGCCACCCCATGGCGGGCACGCAGTTCTCGGGCTTCGCCCACGCGCGCGCCACGATGTTCAAGGGCGCCCCGATGGTCGTGGTGCCGCCCAAGATGGAGGACCTCGCCCGAGCGACCGTGCTCGAGCGCCTGAAGGAGCTGCTCGCCCCCTGCGGCTTCGGCAGCTTCACGCTCGCGACCGCCGAGGAGCACGACCGCGTCATCGCCTACACCTCGCAGCTCGCGCACGTCGTCTCCAACGCCTACGTCAAGAGCCCGACGGCCCGCAGCCACAAGGGCTTCTCGGCGGGCTCCTACAAGGACCTCACCCGCGTGGCGCGCCTCAACGCCCCCATGTGGACCGAGCTCTTCCTCGACAATGCCGACAACCTGAGCGCTGAGCTCGGCTGCGTCATCGAGAGCCTCCAGGCGTACAAGGACGCGATCGACGCGGGCGACGCCGAGCGGCTCGAGGGGCTTCTCGCCGAGGGCGACCGCATCAAGAGGGAGGTCGAGGGCAGATGAGCGAGAAGGACCTCGCGCCGCAGGCCCGCACGGTGCGCGTGAGCGCCGCCTCGCGCTCCTACGACGTCCACGTCGGGGCGGGCGTGCTCGCGCGCACCGGCGGGATCGCGCGCGCCGCCGCAGGGGGCGGGCGCTGCTGCGTGATCACGGAGACGAATGTCGGGCCCCTCTACGCCGACGTCGTCGAGTCGTCCATCGAGGCGGCCGGCTACGACGTCGCGCCCCGCCTCGTCTTCCCGGCCGGGGAGCCGAACAAGACCCTCGACACGCTCGGATGCCTTCTCGAGGGGCTCGCGGAGCGCGGCCTCACGCGCGACGACGCGGTCGTGGCGCTCGGCGGTGGGGTGACCGGGGACATGGGCGGGCTCGCCGCGGCGCTCTACCTCAGGGGCTGCAGGGTCGTCCAGGTGCCGACCTCGCTGCTGGCGATGGTGGACTCCTCGGTCGGGGGCAAGACCGCCGTCGACATCGCGGCCGGCAAGAACCTCGTGGGCGCCTTCTGGCAGCCGAGCGCCGTCGTCGCAGACGTGCGCTGCCTCGAGACGGTCCCGCGCGACCTGCTCGTCGACTCGGTGGGCGAGGTCGTGAAGCACGCCGTGCTCGCCGACCCGGCGATGCTCGACGGCCTCGCGGCAGCGCCCTTGGTGGGCGGGAGCCTCGACGAGGAGCGCCTCGTCGACGTCGTCACGAGAAACGTCGAGATCAAACGAGACGTCGTCGACGCGGACGAGAGGGAGCGCGGGCTTCGGCAGACGCTCAACCTCGGGCACACCGTCGGTCACGCCGTCGAGGCGGCGAGCGGCTTCTCTCTCGGCCACGGATCGTGCGTCGCCATCGGCCTCTGCACGGTCGCGCGCGCGAGCGCGGCGCTTGGATGGTGCTCGGACGAGACCGCCGCGCGCATCGTCGGCTGCGTCGCCGCCCAGGGGCTCCCGACGTCCACCGACCTTGGGGCCGAGGAACTCATGGGTTACGTCGCCCACGACAAGAAGCGCCACGGCGACGGCGTCAACGTCGTGGTTCCGGAGCGCGTCGGCTCGGTCGCGGTGCGCCGCGTCACGCTCGGCGAGCTGGCCGAGCTGATCGAACTCGGCAGAGAGGGGGCGTGAGGTGGACGTCATCGTCGAGCCGTCGGCGCTCACCGGGGAGGTCGCGGCGCCGTCATCCAAGTCGGAGGCGCACCGCCTGCTGATCTGCGCCGCCTTCGCCCCCGGAATCACCGATATCGACTGCACGACGAGCTCGGATGACATCGAGGCGACGATCGGGTGCCTCGAGTCGCTCGGGGCGCAGGTCACCCGCACCCGCCGGGGCTTCAGGGTGAGACCCGTCCGGGGGACCTCGGCGACGGACAACCTCCCCGAGCCCGTCCGGGGCGCGGAGCTCGACTGCCGGGAGTCGGGCTCGACGCTGCGATTCCTGCTGCCCGTCGTGGCGGCGCTCGGCTGCGGCGCCAGCCTCTCGATGGGCGGCCGCCTCCCGGAGCGCCCGCTCTCCCCGCTCTACGAGGAGCTCGTCGCGCACGGGGCCGAGCTCGGACCGCAGGGGTCCTCTCCGCTCGCGGTGTCGGGGCGCCTGCGCGCCGGGCGCTTCTCGCTTCCCGGCGACATCTCGTCCCAGTACGTGAGCGGGCTTCTTATGGCGGCGCCGCTGCTCGGGGCTCCCGTAGAGGTGCTGGTGGCCGAGCCGGTCGAGTCCCGCCCCTACATCGACCTCACGATACGCGCGCTCGCCCGCTTCGGCGTGAGCGTCTCCGAGACCGCCGCGCGGACCGAGGACGGCCGCCCCGCGCGCTCGTTCGTCGTCGCCCCGGGAGGGCTCAGCTCGCCCGGCGAGGTGGGCGTCGGGGGCGACTGGTCCGGCGCCGCATTCTGGCTCGCAGCGGGCGCGCTCGGCGACGAGGGCGTCGCCGTGCGCGGACTCGATATGGCGAGCTCGCAGGGCGACCGGCAGGTTCTCGCGGCGCTCGCCCTGCTGGGCGCGCGCGTGCTGCGCAGGCCCGACGGCGCTGCGTGCGCGCGGGACGCGCTGCGCGGCCGCACGATTTCCGTCGAGAGCTGTCCCGACCTCGTCCCGCCGCTCGCCGCCGTGGCCGCGCTCGCCGAGGGGGTCACGCGCATCACCGGCGCGGCGCGGCTGCGCCTCAAGGAGTCCGACCGCCTCGCCACCGTATCGGACGCGATCGTCGCGCTCGGCGGGCGCGCCCGCATCGAAGGCGACGACCTCGTGATCGAGGGGGTCGACGAGCTGAGCGGGGGCACGGTCGACGCCGCGGGAGACCACCGCATCGCCATGATGGCCGCCGTCCTCGCCGCGCGCTGCGCGGGGCCCTCGACCATTCTCGGCGCCGACTGCGTCTCAAAATCCTATCCCGCCTTCTTCGACGACCTCGTCTCGCTCGGGGGCGTCTGCAGAGAGGAGAGCTGATGCCCTCATCGCTTGGCACCGCGCTCAGGGTGAGCGTGTTCGGACAGTCGCACTCCCCCGCCGTCGGCTGCGTCGTCGAGGGCCTTCCCGCGGGGATGCGCGTCGACCTCGATGAGCTCGCCGCCTTCGTCGCGCGGCGCGCCCCCGGGCGCGACCCGTGGTCGACCCCCCGGAAGGAGCCTGACGTGCCGAGGATCGTATCGGGGCTCAACCCCGACGGCGAGACCTGCGGGGCGCCGCTCGCGGCGATCATCGAGAACACCAACACGCGCTCGGTCGACTACGCCAACATCACCGGCGTCCCCCGTCCCGGCCACGCCGACTTCGCCGCATGGGCCAAATGGCACGGCGCGCAGGACGTTCCCGGCGGCGGGCACTTCTCGGGCCGCCTCACGGGGCCGCTGTGCGTCGCTGGCGGCATCGCACTGCAGTGGCTGCGCTCGCAGGACGTGAGCGTCCGCGCGCACGTGTGCGAGCTCGCGGGCATCGCCGACGAGCCCTTCCGCGCCTACGACAACTCCCCCGAGGGGGCCCGGGTCCTTGCCGGCCAGATGGCGAGCCTCGCCGACGGCAGGCGCGTCCCGACCCTCGACCAGGCCGCCGGCGAGCGCATGGTCGAGGCCGTCATGGACGCCCGCTCGCGCAAGGACACCGTCGGCGGCGTCGTCGAGTGCGTCGCCTGCGGCATGCCGGCCGGCACCGGCTCGCCGATGTTCGACGGCATCGAGAACGTGATGGCTCGCGCCCTCTTTGGGATTCCCGCCGTCAAGGGCGTCGAGTTCGGTCGCGGGTTCGAGGTCGCGCGCATGACGGGGACACAGAACAACGACCCCTACGAGGTGCGCGACGGCGCCTGCGTGCCGGCGACCAACAACGCCGGCGGCATCCTCGGCGGCATCACGACGGGGGCGCCGGTCCTCGTGCGCTGTGCGATCAAGCCCATCTCGAGCGTGATGGTGGAGCAGGACTCGGTTGACCTCGACCGCATGGAGCCCGCCCGCCTCAAGGTGCACGGCCGCCACGACACGACCGCGGTCCTGCGCGCCGTCCCCGTGGTCGAGGCCGTCTGCGCCCTCGCCCTCGCCGACGCCCTCCTCGCCTGGCCGGCTGAGTAACCAACCTGAGGCCTCCGGCGCATGAGGTCCGGCGCTCGGACAGTCCTCGCCTCGCTGCGCTCGGCTGCGGAACTCGCGGCGGACCTCATGCGCCGGAGGCCCAGGCAGGTTTCCTCTATCAGGGTGGGCGATGGCGTTCCGGGGCCCGGCGGCAAAGGTCCGCCGCGAGTTCCGCAGCCGCGTCCTTTGCGGCGAGGACTGTCCGAGCGCCGGACCTTTGCCGCCGGGCGTGCGAGGGAATGCGGGCGCAACGATTGACGACTATGAAGGAGGATTGCATGGCTGAGCTCTCGGAGCTGAGGCTGGAGATTGATAGGATCGACCGGGAGATCTTCGAGCTGTTCTCGGAGCGGGCGAAGGTCGCCGAAGGGGTGGCGGAGTACAAGCGCGAGCACGGGATGCGCGTCTTCGACCCGGCGCGCGAGCGCGCGAAGGTCGCGGCTGCGGCCGATGCCGCGCCTGAGGACCTGGCCACCTACGCGCAGGTCCTGATGGAGCTCCTCATGGAGGCGTCGCGCTCGCGGCAGCACGCCCTTCTCGGCGACGCGTCCGACGACCGCACGCTCGCCCGCATCAACGCCGCGCGCGAGTCCACGCCCGAGTTCTTCCCGCGCTCCGCGCACGTGAGCTGCCAGGGCGTCGAGGGCGCCTACTCGCAGATCGCGGCCGAGAAGATCTTCCGCAGGCCCACGATCGGCTACTCCCCCACCTTCGACGGCGTCTTCAGGACCGTGGAGCAGGGGCTTGCGGACTACGGCGTCCTCCCGCTGGAAAACTCGACCGCAGGCTCGGTCAACCAGGTCTTCGACCTGATGATGGAGCACTCCTTCTACGTCGTGCGGACCACGCGCGTGAAGGTCGACCACAGCCTGCTTGCGCTCCCCGGCGCCGAGCTCTCCGGCATCCGCGACATCTACAGCCACCAGCAGGCCATCAGCCAGTGCGCCGAGTTCCTCTCGGGCCTCCCCGACGTGCGCGTGCACGTATGCGAGAACACCGCCGCGGCCGCCCGCAGCGTCGCCGAGTCGGGGCGCACCGACGTCGCCGCGCTCGCCTCCCATGCCTGCGCCGCCCTTTACGGCCTGACCGCACTCTCCTCGGGCGTGCAGGACCGTGACAACAACTACACCCGTTTCGCCTGCATCTCGCGCAACCTCGAGGTGTACCCCGGCGCCGACCGCGCCTCCTTCATGGCGGTGCTCCCGCACCGGCCGGGCGCCCTCTACAAGCTGCTCGCGAAGTTCTATGCGCTCGACGTCAACCTCCTCAAGCTCGAGAGCCGGCCCATCCCCGAGCGCGACTTCGAATTCATGTTCTACTTCGACGTTGAGTGCCCCGCCGCTTCGCCGGAGTTCGCCTCGCTCGTCACAACGCTCGGCGGCCTCTGCCAGGAGCTCCGCTTCCTGGGAAGCTACTCGGAGGTGCTCTAAGGTGGCGGCCGGCGAGAAGAACGCGGCGCCCGCCGCCCCGTACGGACTGGTGGGCCACCCCCTCGGGCACAGCTGGTCGCCCCTGATCCACGAGCGCCTCGGGTCTGCGCCCTACGCCCTGCACGACCTCGACGCGGACGAGGCCCGCGAGTTCATCGCGCTCGGTCAGTGGAGGGGCCTCAATGTGACGATCCCCCACAAGCGGCTCGCCGCCGAGCTCGCCGACGTGCGCTCGCCCGCTGTGGGACGGCTCGGGGCTGCCAACGCGCTCGTGAGGGATGATGACGGCCGCATCGTCGCGGAGAACACCGACGTCCTGGGGTTTGCCTGGATGCTCTCCCGGTTCTGCCGTGAGCGCCTCGGGAGCTCCCCGCGCGATCTGCTCGAGGGTCGCGAGGCGCTCGTCCTGGGGAGCGGCGGCGCATCGGCGGCGGTCCGGGACGCACTGGAAAACGTCGCCGGCGCCCGCGTCGGCATCATCTCCCGTACTGGGGACGACACCTACGAGACGCTCGTCGAGCGCCACCGCGACGCCGTCCTTCTCGTCAACACCACGCCGGTCGGCATGTTCCCCCGCTGCCCGCAGTCCCCGGTGCCGGAACAGGACCTCGCCGAGTTGCCGCGGCTTCGGGGAGTGCTCGACGTCGTCTACAACCCGGAGCGCACGGGAATCTGCCTCGCGGCCGAGCGCCTGGGCATCCCCTGCGAGTCCGGCCTCGCGATGCTCGTCGCCCAGGCGCTCTACGCGAGCGAGCTCTTCCAGGGGCGCGACCTCGACGACTCCCTCGTGGCCGATGTCGAGCGCGCCATCAGGGCTCAGACGGGCAACGTCGTCCTCATCGGGATGCCCGGCGCGGGCAAATCCAGCTGCGGGCGGAGCCTCGCGCACGCCCTCGGGCGGCCCTTCGTCGACATCGACGACGCCATCGAGGCCGAGCAGGGCCGCGGACCCGCCCAGATCATCCTCGAGGACGGCGAGGACGCCTTCCGCGCGATCGAGACGGAGGCGACGGCTCGCTACGGGGCGCGCTCCGGGCTGGTTATAGCCTGCGGCGGCGGCGTCGTCACGCGTCCGGAGAACTACGACCTGCTGCACCAGAACGGCACGATCGTCCTTCTCGACCGCCCGCTCTCCGAGCTCAGCTCCGAAGGGCGCCCCGTCTCGCAGTCGCGCGGCATCGAGCGCGTCGCCGCCGAGCGCATGGGACTCTACCGTTCGTGGGCAGACGTCACGCTGCCCTGCACGGGCTCCGCCTCCGGGGACGCCGAGAAGATCCGCGCGCTTCTCGGCCTCTAGCCTGCGTTCCTCTCGTCCCCGTTCTTGCCCCCTTGGGAGGGCGAGAACGGGGGCAACCGGTCCCGAAAGCGGCCCCAGACCCCGATTCCTGCCCTCTCGAGAGGGCGGCGATCAGAGGCCCCGGACTGCCGTTTGCGGCGAAAACGTGGGCATTTCCGGTATGCGGGCGCCGTCTGCGGTGCCGCTCGGCGGAGTGGCCTGCCTGCGGGCGGGAGGCCCGTATACTTTCCTTTTGATAACTACGGAACTAGTCGGCTTACGAAGAGTGTGGAGACGGGGCTCCAGCTCGCGATTCGACGACGGGAAGGGTCGCGACGTGGACAGATATCAGATCGCGGAAGAGGTCCTCGCCGCAGTTGGCGGCAAGGCCAACGTCACGGCGAACGACATCTGCATGACGCGCCTGCGCATCCTCACCGAGGACCCATCGCTCGTCGACACCGACCAGCTCTCCTCCGCCCGGGGCGTCCTCGGCTTCGTCAAGCGCGGCGAGAACGGCATCGAGGTCGTCTTTGGTCCCGGCAAGGTCGAGGCCGTACACGACGCGCTCGTCCGGCTCACCGGCATCGAGGGCAGCGAGGAGGCCTTCGACGAGACCGGCTCCGCGCTGCGCGCCCCCATCCACGTGCACATCTCCGACAACCCGCTCAGAAGCGCCGCCCTGGCCCAAAGCGAGGACGCCACCGCAGAGCCCGTTGAGGACGAGGCCGCGGACGAGACCTCGGTCGAGGACCTCGTGAGCCTGCTCGACGGGATCGACGAGGCCGACCCGGCGCCCGCCGCCGATGACGAGCCGCTGGACGCGCCCGAGGCCGAGCGAGATCCCTCCCCCGCCCGCGTCCTCGTGATCAACGGGCCCAACATCAACCTGCTCGGCATCCGCGAGCCCGACATCTACGGGCACGAGTCGTACCGGGCCATGCTCAGGCTGTGCCATGACGCCGCGCAGGAGGCCGGATTCTCCGACTGCACCTGCTTCCAGTCCAACCACGAGGGCGACCTCATCGACGCCATCCAGGACGCATACGGCACCTACGCCGGCATCATCATCAACCCCGGCGCCTACACGCACACCTCGATCGCCCTTCTGGACGCCGCCAAGGCCGTGGGCCTGCCGATGGTCGAGGTCCACATCTCCAAGCTCGAGGACCGCGAGGACTTCCGACAGGTGTCCTACATCCGGGCCGCATGCTTCGAGACCGTCTCCGGGCTCGGCATCGAGGGGTACCGCAAGGCCATGCTCGACCTGGCGGCGCATCTCGGGCTGTAGCGCCTGGGCCTCGCCTCTGCGCCCGCGCGCGGACCCAAATCCGGATTTGGGTCCGCGCGGAACCCCTATCGCGCCCCGTGCCGACGCGCTCTCAGCGCTCGCACGCCCGTCCCGGCGCCAAAGCCCACGGCAGATACGGCTGCGCCGAAGACGAAGGCGGTCGGATCCAGCGGGTTCAGGTTCCCGAACGTCAGCGTGTTGGCCAGGCTGAACGTCAACCACGGGAGCAGCAGGGCCAGGACGGCCGCGGCGGGGACAAAGAGCCAGCTCATCTTTCCGTAGGGCCTGAGAAGGCCGGCTGCAAGGGAGGTCCCCAGGACCGACAGCGGCATGAGCCCGTAGAAGAACAGCAGGGCGTACCCCAGCGCATCCGCGGGCCCGATGACGCACCAGAACACGAAGAGCGAGAAGAGCCACGTGCCGAGAAGGACGGCGGGCACGACGACTTTGGCAGACGGCTTCATAGCTGCCTCCTTTCAGGGGCCCCGTTTGCCCCCAGCGTACCCGCCGCGCGCGGCGGCGTCTGTCAACCCCGGGGATGCGTTTCGGGGAAGTCTGTCAACCCTGCGCGACCCTCGAGGTATTCGCGCAGCTCAACGGCATTGTGCACGCCGAGCGCACGATAGCTGCGCGACCGGGCGGACTTGACGGTCCCCGGAGCCACGTGAAGCCGCTCGCAGATGGCGCGCTCGCCCTCCCCGAGCGAGAGGAGCAGCGCGACGTTGGCCTGGAGCTCGCTCAGCCCGGCCCGCCGAAGGACGCCGACCTTCTCTTCACGGTCGTCGCGCGCGGCGGGGCGGAAGGCGATGCCGAAGACAAGCGCGCCGAGCGCCGGCACGAGGCACCACAGCCCCTCGACCGCACCGGGAAACGCCTCGAGCGGCTCCGCCAGGCATGAGCCGAACAGGAGCGAGAGGCCCGCGAGGGCGGTGACCTCGCGGCCGCGGCACGCGAGCTCCCGCAGGCCGGAGACGACGGTGCGCCTGAGCCAAGCAGTCCGATCGGCGCTCTCGTCCTCGGCGATCGGCCTCGCGCCGAGATACAGGACGCAGAGCACAAGGAGCAGGAGGGCCATCGACCTACGCCCCGGCGCAAGGGGCCACGAGGCTACGAGTAGCAGGGGCACGACAGCCGCGCAGAGCACGCAGACGAGCCCGCGCTCCCACGAGGGCCGAGCTCCGGCGCGCTCCCTCAGCGCGCGGCCGCCGCCCGTGTCGGGCGGGAGGACGAGGAAGGCGACAAGGGCGACGCACGCGAGAGCGCCGCCCACGAGGCAGGCGACCACGGGGCGGACGGGCCCTCCCCAGGGCGCGAGCAGCGTGGCGAGCAGCGCGCAGCCGATAAGGGCGCGCGCCCAGGACGGCACGCTGGAGCGCCGTGTCCCGCCTGGCCGCAGACCGCCTCCCTCGCTCGTCCAGGCGCCCACGCGCGCCACGAGCTCGGACTTCGACGACACGCCGAGCTTCTCGTAGCCGCGCGTGCGGTTGGTCCCGACGGTCGACTCGGAGACGTCGAGCGCCTGCGCGATGACGCGTCGCGGCTCGCCGCACAGCGTCCGGACGAGGACCTCGCGCTCTCGGTCGCTGAGCTCGCGCTCGGCGAGGTCGTCCAGGGCGCGGCGTATCGTCGCGGCGTAGTCGCCCTCGTCGCCGCCCGAGGCGAGCGACGCGAGGAGCGGGACGCCTGAGGAGCAGACCGCGACGAGCGCGCCCGTCGCGATGACGGGGAGCCCCGACTCGCCGACGGCGGCGGAGCAGGAGAGCAGCAGGACCGGTGCGAACGCGGCGAAGAGCTCGGGCTCCGAGAGGCAGCGCCCCTCCCGGGCTCGGGAAAGGACGGCGAGGGCCCCGAGCGCGCCGAGAAGGGCGGCGGGCAGCTCCCGCGGCACCGGCACGAGCAAAGCAGCGGCGAACAGGGCGAAGACGGCGGCGAGCTCGCCCGCGAGGGCCCCGGAGCGCGCCGCGCGGCGCTCGTCCTTCTCGCCCAGCGAAAGGCATATCCAGCCCGCGAGCGCGAGGGCCCCGGGAACCGCGGAGAGGGACGGGGCGAGCGCCCGGGAAAGCGCGAGCAGCGGCGTGGCGGCGAGGCCCGCAACGCTGACGACCCTTCGGCAGCGCTCGGCCGAGGCGCGGTCCGCGGCGCCGAGAATGCGGCCCGCCATGAGCGCAGCACCGGCGAGGACGTAGGCGACCGGCGAGACCCGAAGCGCGGCAAGCGCCGCGAGCGCGCCCGACCACAACGGCCAGACGACGATGCGATGGCGCTCGAGCCAGGCGTAGGCGCGCATCGGCGCCCCCTAGAGGTTCTGGTGGCAGCCCCAGACGGTCCCCTCGCTCACGAGGAAGTCCACGGGCACGTCGTGCTCCCCCACGGGGAGCGGGTTGGACGAGAGCTGCGTCACGCGCGCGAGGCCGATCTTGTTGCCGGGGTAGAACGTGAGGAAGCGGTCATAGTAGCCGCCGCCGTAGCCGACGCGGTGGCCGGAGCCGTCGAAGACGAGCCCCGGGACAAGGCACGCCGTCTTGACCATCTCGGGCACCGTGAGGACGGGCGCGTCGGCCAGGGGCTCGAGGATCTTCATCGTCCCGGGAGAGAGCTCGTCGAGGGAGGAGATCTCCGAGAAGACCATCTTGTGCTCCTCCCGGACCACGCGGGGGACCGCGACGCGGCGACCCTCCTCGAGCAGCTCCTCGATGATGGTGCGCGTGTCAACCTCCGGTCCAAAGGACACGTAGGTGAGGACGATCGGGGCGCGCTGGAAGACGTCGAAGCCGCGCAGCGCGGAGCGGATGGCGTCGTCGGAGGAGATCCTGAGGCGAGCGGGGATGGTGCGACGGACCCTGAGGTAGTTGCTCCTGAGGGAGCTCTTGTCGGCGTCCGTACCGTATGAGCTTGCCACCGCTCCCCCTCTCGTCACTGTCAACCAGACCATTATAACGGGGATTTGCCTCGAGCCCGCGCACGACGCCGCCGTTTGCCGTACCATAGGGTGCCGTTGACCATATACGCGGGACTCCACCGCGAGAGCAAGGAGGGACCATGCCCAACGAGGGAAGCTACGAGGCCGCCAAGCGCAGGAGCGACGAGGTCCACGCCGACCTTCTCGTCCACCCCGAGAACTACACGATGCTCACCGGCGACCGCCCGACCGGCCGCCTCCACCTTGGCCACTACTTCGGCACGCTCGTCGACCGCGTGCGCCTCCAGGACATGGGCGTCCGCACCAACGTCATCATTGCGGACTACCAGGTCATCACCGACCGCGACACCACCGAGCACATCCGCGACAACGTCTACAACATGGTCATCGACTACCTGGCGTGCGGTCTCGACCCGGCCAAGACGATGATCTTCACGCACTCCGCGGTGCCCGAGCTCAACCAGCTCATGCTGCCGTTCCTCAGCCTCGTCACCGAGGCCGAGATGGAGCGCAACCCCACCGTCAAGGCCGAGCAGGAGGCGAGCGGCCACGCCCTCACGGGGCTTCTCCTCACCTACCCGGTCCACCAGGCGTGCGACATCCTCTTCTGCAAGGGCAACATCGTTCCCGTGGGCCGCGACCAGCTGCCGCACATCGAGATCACCTCGAAGATCGCCCGCCGCTTCAACGAGCGCTACGGCCACGTGTTCCCCGACGTCACGGGCCTGCTCACGTCCACGCCGCTGCTCCCAGGCCTCGACGGGCGCAAGATGAGCAAGTCCTACGGCAACGCCATCTCCATCTCGATGACCGCAGAGGAGACCGCGAAGCTCATCAAGAAGTCCAAGAGCGACTCCGAGCGCAACATCACCTTCGACCCCGAGAATCGCCCGGAGATTTCCGGCCTGCTCACGACCGCCGGCATCTGCACCGGCCGCGACCCGCGCGAGATCGCCGAGGAGATCGGCATGGCCGGCGCGGGCCAGCTCAAGCGCGTGGTGACCGAGGCCGTCAACGGATACTTCGCCCCCATCCGCGAGCGCCGCGAGGAGATCGCCCAGGACATGGGCTACGTCGCCGACGTCCTGCACGAGGGCAACCGCCGCGCGCGCGAAATCGCCGCGGCCACGCTCGACGAGGTCCGCGAGGCGATGGGCATGGTGTATTAGCAGGAACTACGCACCCCTGTGTGGGCGATAAGGTCCGCCGCTCGGACAGTCCTCGGCGCAAAGAGCGCGCCTGCGGAACTCGCGGCGGACCTTATCGCCCCCTCTGTTATTCTCGCTACTTCTTAGCGTCAGAGGACTTGTGGGCCTGCAGCAGGTCAGAAACGAGGCAGAGCGTCAGGCAGATGAGGCTTATCACCGTGGAGATGATACCCAGGACGATCAGGGGGAATGAGATGCTTTGGGCGGCTGCGAGGTCTGCCTCGGCAAACGCTGCCGTCAGAAACGGCGCCGTGGTGCTGTACGAGGCCATAGCATCGTAGGAGGCCATGGACTGGGCGTACTCGTTACTCGCGACGCCGTTCATGACAAAGCTCATGCCGAGAAGAACCGCGGCGACGGTGGCGGCGACGCACGCGACGCGCTTCACGCGCGCTCGATACAGGGCGAGCTCGTTCATGGCAACCTCCTCGTAACGTCGTTAGCCCAGAGATACCCGCTTCCCGGTCCGACTAAGGACCAGATGCCAAAGAATCGGTCATCGGCCCCAATTCGCGGGCGACTATGGACCGCTTAAGAATTGCGTCCCGGGGCGTCACAATTCATTTGTAGGGTACTTTTTCAGAGCCCCGTCAAGTACGACCCACGGAGTAGCAATTAATCAACCTGCACTTTCTCGCTTTTTCATTTGTAGGGTACTTGGGCTGACGCCCGAAAAGTACCCTACAAATGAAAGGCGCTTCGGAAAAGGGCGGATCGGCGCGCAGCCGAGCTCCCCGTTTGGCTAAGCACGCCGCCCTCGCTACATCAGCGTCGCGTACATCACCGCCTTGATGCTGTGAAGGCGGTTCTCGGCCTCGTCGAAGACGCGGCTGCGCGGGCCCTCGAAGACCTCGTCGGTGACCTCGAGCTCGGCCAGGCCGAACTGCTGGTAGACCTCCTCGCCGATCGTGGTCTTGCGGTCGTGGAAGCTCGGCAGGCAGTGCATGAAGATCGCGTCGTCCGCCGCGAGCTCCATGAGCTCGGCATTGACCTGATACGGAGACAGCAGGCGGATGCGCTCGCCCCAGAGCTCAGCGGGCTCGCCCATCGAGACCCAGATGTCGGTGTAGATCACGCTCGCGCCGGCCGCGCCCTCGGCGACGTCAGGCGTCAGCGTGATCGTGGCGCCCGTCTCCGCGGCGATAGCGCGGCACGTCTCGACGAGCTCGGCGTCCGGCATCTGCTCGGCAGGTCCGCACGCGCAGAAGTCGATGCCCAGCTTGGCGCAGGCCACCATGAGCGAGTTGCCCACGTTGTTGCCCGCGTCGCCCATGAAGGTGACCTTGCGCCCGACCATGCCGCCGCGGCCGAACTCCTCCTCCATCGTGAGGACGTCCGCGATCATCTGCGTGGGGTGGAACTCCGTGGTGAGGCCGTTCCACACCGGCACGCCCGCGAACTCTGCGAGCTCCTCGACGCGCTCCTGGCCAAACCCGCGGTACTCGATGCCGTCGAACATGCGGCCGAGCACGCGCGCGGTGTCGGCGATGGACTCCTTCTTGCCGATCTGGCTGGCGCTCGGGTCCAGGTAGACCGCGTGCATGCCGAGGTCGGCCGCGCCCACCTCGAAGGCGCAGCGCGTGCGCGTGGAGGTCTTCTCGAAGATGAGGGCGACGTTCTTCCCCTCGAGGTAGCGGTGCGGCTCGCCCGCGCGCTTCTTGGCCTTGAGGTCGGCGGACAGGTCGAGCAGGTAGCGGATCTCCTCGGGCGTGAAGTCGAGGAGCTTGAGGAAGTTGCGTCCGGCGAGGCTGACGGCCATGGTGCTCTCCATTCGGGTGTCGGAGGTCGTAAATAAAGCCGCATCGTAGCACGCCGTGCCTGCTGGATGGTTCGCGAACGCCCCCGCTGGCCCGCCTCTTTTCACAACCTTAACCAAGAGGCCCCCGGCTGAGGCGCGCACGGCTGCTATCATCGACATGACATGCACCGCGGCCCAACGCCGCATCTTCGTGAAAGGCTTTCGCGATGAGCAAGGACAAGACCAAGGACACCGTCGAGGAGGAGCCGCGCAAGAAGGACTCCCGCAAGGAGCAGGCCCTCAAGAAGGCCGCGGCCAAGTACGCGGGAGAGAAGGACGGCGAGCCCGAGAAGGCCGAGCGAGACTTCTCCTACACCCAGAACCGCGAGCTCAGCTGGCTGCGCTTCGACGACCGCATCCTAGACGAGGCCTACGACCCCGAGGTCCCCGCGTTCGAGCGCCTCAAGTTCTGCGAGATCGTCGAGTCCAACCTCGACGAGTGGTTCATGATCCGCGTCGGCGGCCTTTCCGACCTCGCCTCCCTCAAGAACCAGCCCAAGGACAACAAGTCCAACATGACCCCCACCGAGCAGCTCGCGGCGATCTTCGGCGCCCTGCCCGCGCTCGTCGAGCGCCACGAGAAGGGCCTCGCCGAGGTCGAGGAGCTGCTCGGCCAGCACGGCCTGCAGCGCGTCTCCCCCGCCGACTACACCGAGGAGGACCGCGCCGCCGTCCAGCGCCACTTCGAGCGCCGCCTGGCCCCCATCATCTCCCCGCTCATCGTCGACCCGCGCCACCCCTTCCCCAACCTGCGCAACGGCCGCCTGTTCGTGGCCTGCTCGCTCGACGGCGCCGATGAGACCGGTCTTCTCGGCATCATCGAGGTGCCCCGCACCGAGCAGCGCGTCGTCGCGCTGCCGGCCACGCCCAAGGCCTGGCGCTACACCCTGCTCGAGGACGTCCTCGAGACCTGCCTCGACCAGTGCTTCGGCGAGTACGTGCCCAAGCGCTCGGCCGTGCTGCGCGTCACGCGCAACGCCGACATCGACCCGGACGGCGAGGGCGTCGAGGAGGAAGAGGACTACCGCCAGCACATGAAGAAGGTCCTCAAGCTCCGCCAGCGCCTGCAGCCCGTGCGCCTCGAGATCCGCGGCAAGCTGGGCAAGACGCTCGAGACGCTGATCGCCGATGAGCTCGCGCTGGAGCCGCGCCGCGTCTTCCGCCTCAACCGCCCGATCGACCTCGGCTACGTCTACGGGCTCGAGTCGCACATCCCCGACCACGAGCACGCCGCCTGCGTCTTCCGCCGTTTCGAGCCGCAGATCTCCCCGATGGTGGACCTCTCCCTGCCCATGCGCGGCCAGGTCGAGGACCACGACGTCCTTCTCACCTACCCCTACGAGTCGATGACGCCGCTGCTGCGCCTCGTGCGCGAGGCCTCGGCCGACGACGCGTGCATCTCGATCAAGATCACGCTCTACCGCGTCGCCAAGTCGAGCCACCTCTGCGAGAGCCTCATCAGCGCCGCCGAGGCGGGCAAGGACGTCACCGTCCTCATGGAGCTGCGCGCCCGCTTCGACGAGGCCAACAACATCGCGTGGGCCGAGCGCCTCGAGGACGCCGGCTGTACCGTAATCTACGGATCCGAGGGCTTCAAGTGCCACTCCAAGATCTGCCAGATCACCTACCACGACCGCGACGGCATCCGCCGCATCACGTGCCTGGGCACCGGCAACTTCAACGAGAAGACCGCGACGCTCTACTCCGACTTCATGCTGCTCACCGCCGACGAGGGCATCGGCGCCGACGGCAACACGTTCTTCCGCAACCTCTCCCTGGGCAACCTGCGCGGCACCTACCGGCAGCTCGGCGTGGCGCCCGTGGGCCTGAAGCCGCTCGTGATGCGCGGGCTCGACCGCGAGATCGCCCGCGCCCGCGAGGGGGCGCCCGCGCGCGTCTTCTTCAAGATGAACTCGCTCACCGACCGCGACGTCATCGACAAGATCTCCGAGGCCTGCGAGGCCGGCGTCAAGGTCGTCATGGTGGTGCGCGGCATCTGCTGCATCAAGGCGGGCGTCCCGGGAAAGACCGACGGCCTCGTGGTGCGCCAGATCGCCGGCCGCTTCCTCGAGCACGCCCGCATCTACGCCTTCGGCGAGTACGCCGACACGATCTACCTCTCGAGTGCGGACATGATGACGCGCAACACCGAGCGACGCGTGGAGATCGCCTACCCGGTGCGCGACCCGGCGTGCTGCGAGATCGTCCGCCACTTCATCGAGCTGCAGCTCGCGGACAACGTGAAGGCCCGCCAGCTCACCGTCGAGGGCACCTGGGCGCGCGTCGAATCCGAGCCGGACGCGCCGCGCGTCAACTGCCAGGAGGAGTTCCTGCGCGAGGCCTATGAGCGCGCCCGCGAGGCCGTCGAGGAGCGCGCCAAGGCCGCCAAGGCTCCGCGCGTCGAGCCGGCACCCGACGCGGTGCCCGAGCTCGCCGCCGAGGAGGCGCCCGAGAAGGACGATGCCCCCGCGCCCGTCGAGGCCGTCGAGGCCCCGCGCGCTCCCGAGCCCGCCCCGGCCCCGGCGCCTGCCCCCGCGCCCGCTCCCAGGCCCGTCGCGCCTCGCAGGAAGAAGGGGCGCGTCTCCCGCGCGCTCGGCCTGTTCGGGCAGGCCTTCGGAACCCTCTTCGGCGGGGGTGACGAGTGAGCGAGACGCGTGAGATCGAGCTGACGTGCGAGCGCATGAGCTACGGCCCCGACGCCGTTGCCCGCGACGAATCCGGTAAGACGGTCTTCGTCACGGGAGGCGTCGCCGGGGACCGGGTCCGCGCCGTCGTGGACCGCGAGGAGGACCGCTGGGCGCACGCGCGCGCCGTCGAGGTCATCGCGCCCTCCGCGGACCGCGTGGCGCCCGCCTGCCCGTTCGCGGGCGCCTGCGGCGGGTGCCCGTGGGCCGCGCTCTCCTACCCCGCCCAGGCGGCCGCAAAGCGCACAGGGGTGGTCGATGCCCTGACGCGCATCGGGCACTTCTCGCCTGAGCGCGCAGAGGCGCTCGTGGGCCAGACGGTGTCCCCGGGCGAGCCGTGGGGCTACCGCAACAAGGTCGAGCTCGCCGTGATGCGCCAGAACGGCAAGGCGGTTCTCGGCATGCACGGCCGCGGCGAGTCCGACGTGGTGCGCGTCAAGAGCTGCATGCTGCTCGACAAGGCCCACGCGGGGGCGGTCAAGTCCGTCTCAGGCGCCCTGGCCTACCTCTCGAACAGCCACGACCTCGATCTCGAGCGCGTCGGGATCCGCGTCTCCCGCCGCACCAAGGACGTCGAGGTCGCCCTTTGGGACCGTCCCGGCGCCTTCCCGCGCGCCCAGGCCGCCAAGGTGCTCGCAGACGCCCTGAGGCCCACGTCCGTGGTCCGCGTGATGCAGAAGGGTCCCGCCAAGGCACGGCGCATCGCCGGCGTCGAATGCCTCTCGGGGGCAGGGTCCTGGGGAGAGATCGTCGGAGACGAGCGCATGCGCGTCTCGGCCCCCTCCTTCTTCCAGGTGAACACCAAGGGCGCCGAGAAGCTCGTTGAGCTCGTTCTCGAGGCTCTCGACCCGCAGGAGGACGAGGAGGCGATGGACCTCTACTGCGGCGCCGGCACCTTCACCCTGACGCTCGCGCGCCGCGCCGGCTTCGTCTCCGCCGTGGAGTCCTACGGGCCGGCGGTTCGCGACCTGAGGCGCAACCTCGAGTCCGCCGGACTCGACAACGTCGACCCAATCGGCGGTGACGCGGGCCGCGAGTTCCCCGACACCGACGCCGATGTCATCGTCGTGGACCCGCCGCGCGCGGGCCTTGCCGAGGACGTGGTTCGCCGCCTCTCGGAGCAGCCGGCGCGCGCGATCGCCTACGTGAGCTGCGACCCCGCCACGCTTGCACGCGACCTCGCCCGCTTCGAGCAGGCGGGAACGTTCGGCCCCGCCCGCGTGACGCCCGTGGACCTCTTCCCCCAGACCTTCCACGTGGAGACCGTCACCCTCCTCCAGCGTGTGTAAATTGGGGACGTGTTATTTCGCGCAGACGATTTGGGACAGGTCATCAAAGACTTGTCCCTTTTCGTCTGCACGAAATAACACGTCCCCAATTTACACACGGTAATCCCCCTGTGCAGGTAGGAATAAACTGCAGCTCAGGACGCTGACCGAGATATTTGCGCAAATGGCCGCGACGGTTGCGCGCTCGGCTCGAAACGTGTACAAAGATAGGCAACTTGGGCGAAGGGCCCGAGCAAGAGAGAGGAAATCACCATGAAGGCTACGGTCAACGAGGATTGCATCGGCTGCGGGCTCTGCGAGGGCACCTGCCCCGACGTCTTCTCCATCTCTGACGACGGCGTCGCCGTCGCCATCGAGGAGGACGTGCCGGAGGAGGCCGAGGACGCCGCCCAGGAGGCTGCCGACAACTGCCCCGTCTCCGCCATCGTGGTCGAGTAGCACGCTCGACAGCGCGTCATCTGACGTTGAGCGGGAGCCGCACAGCCGGCTCCCGCTTTTCTTTATTGGCGCACGCCCCTCCCCCTCACCGAGAATGCCAATAGGGACAGTTTCCGGTTCTTCTCGGGCATAAACTGTCCATATAGGCATTCTCGCCCCACCTCTGTTAATTGGGGACAGTCCCCAATTAACAGACGAGTCACGCCCATGGAAGGACACGCATGATCTTAGCCTCGCAATCCCCGCGCCGCCACGAGCTCCTCTCCGAGGCGGGCTTCGAGCTCGACATCCGTCCCGCAGACATCGACGAGTCCCGCAAGCCCGGCGAGACGCCCGTGGAACTCGTCGCGCGCCTCGCCGCCGAGAAGGCCGAAGCCGCCCGCGCGACCCTCAACGTCGCACCATCAGACGGCCTGCTCGTCGCCGCCGACACCATCGTCTGGATGGGCGACGAGGCGCTCGGCAAGCCCGATGACGCCGCAGACGCCGCCCACATGCTCCGCGAGCTCTCGGGCCGCACGCACCACGTCTCCACCGGCGTCTGCGCGCTCTCGCTGACGGCTGACGGCGCATGCGCTGCGCGCGCATGCTTCGTCGAGACCACCGACGTCGTCTTCTGGCCGCTCACCGAGGCCGAGATCGCTGCCTACGTCGCAACCGGGGAGCCGCTCGACAAGGCGGGCGCCTACGGCATCCAGGGCGCCGGCAGGCTGCTCGTTGAGAGGATCGACGGGGACTACTCGAACGTCGTGGGGCTGCCCATCGCACGTCTCGTGCGCGAGCTCACGCGCCTCAAGGGCGGCGAGAAGGACTATGTTGCCGAGGCCATCAGGATCGGAGGACCCCTTGCCTAGCGAGAAGAACCTCGAGAGCGTCACGCAGATACCCGGCATATTTGCCGCCCACGCAACCAACGAGGCGGCAGGAACCGGCTGCACCGTCATCTGCTGCCCCGCAGGCGCCACCGGTAGCGTGGACGTGCGCGGCGGCGCGCCCGCGACGCGCGAGACGGACCTCCTGCGCCCCGAGGAGACCGTCGACGTCCTCCATGCCGTCGTCCTCTCCGGAGGAAGCGCCTATGGCCTGGCCGCCCCCTGCGGCGTCGCCGAGGAGCTCGAGCGCCGCGGCATCGGCCTCGACGTGAGCGTCGCGCGCGTCCCGATCGTCTCGGGAGCGTGCCTCTTCGACCTCGCCTGCGGAATCCCCTCCGAGCGGCCAACCGCGGAGGACGGCCGCAACGCCTGCGCCACGGCGCTGGACGGAGCGGGCGTACCCCTCGCCCGCGGCAACGTCGGCGCCGGCACCGGCTGCACCGTCGGAAAGCTCGCCGGCCTCGAGCGCGCCATGAAGTCGGGCCTCGGCGAGGACGTCGAGTGCGCCGGCGAGCTCGTATGCGGCGCCATCGCCGCCGTGAACGCGTGCGGCGACGTCATCGACCCCGACACGGGCGAGAAGGTCGCGGGCGTCCGCACCCCGGACGGGACCGCTCTCGCCGACACCGTCGAGGTTCTTCTCGGCGGCTACGCAAGGATGCCGCTGGCCCGCACCAACACCACCATCTCCTGCGTCGTCACCAACGCGCGCCTCACCAAGGCGCAGGCCACCAAGGTCGCGCAGATGTCCGCCGACGCCTACGCCCACGCCATCTCCCCCACCCACACCACCAACGACGGCGACACCGTCTTCGTGATGGCCACGGGCGCGGTCGAGGCCCCCGTCGACGTCGTGGGGGCCCTCGCGGTGCGCACGCTCGGCCGAGCCATCGCCGACGGGGCCCGCCAGGCCACGAGCGCCTACGGCTACCCCGCCGCCCGCGACCTCTAGCGTTCAGGGCCCGATCGAGCTCGCGTTCCCAAATCGGCTCTACTTGCACCCAAAATACCGGTTGTGTGCAATATCTTTTATATAAGTCCCTCAACATATAAAAGCTGTTGCACACAACCGGTTGAATTTGACGAGAAGAACAAGCGCCACTTTATCGCCATCCCCCGCCAGGGCCCAAAACGGCACCCAGCCCCCGACGAGCATCAAACTTGTTGCACACAACCGCCTCTTCGGGGTCAAATCAGGCCGGCCCCTTCCGCCGCGAGACGCCGTCAAGAGCGCGAGCGCCGCCCTGTCCTTCTCGCCTGCGACTTCTGCGCGCAGCGCAGTGAGCCAGGGAGAAGGACGGAGCGGCGCTCCCCCGCGCACGAGGCGGGAATTGAGCCTAGTTGAACTTCACTAGCTTCTGGGCTGCGCGGTAGCCGGCCAGCGTCAGAGCCTTGCCCACGGTGCCGGGCAGGTTCGTGGCCAGGCCGACCACACCATGGCGCGCGCGGCGGTACATGCGCTTGTCGTAGGCGCGCAGCTCGTCCCAGAGGCGCCGCAGCTCCTCCATCGCGTCGGGCCGGTCGCTCTTCTTCGAGAAAACCGAGCAGATCGCCATGATGATCGTGAAGTAGTTCATCATGTAGCTGCGCAGCTTCGCGGAGTCGATGTCGTCGTAGACGTGGTAGGCGTGCATCATGACGCGCGCAACGCGCCAGTAGTGGTCGACGCGGCTCGTGAGGACCTTGTCGTTGACGGACTGGTCCTCGCGGCCGATGAAGTAGCGGTAGACGTCCACGTCGAGGTAGTAGATGCTGCGGCACTTTGGGAACGGCACGTACGCATAGATGTTGTCCACGTAGAACGTGTGCGCCGGCATCTCGAGCTTGGCCTCGCGCAGGACGTCCACGCGGTACGTGAGCGCGTGCATGAGCAGGTACTGCCACATCATGAAGTGGCCGATGTTGTTCCAGGTGAAGACCTTGTCCACAGGCAGCACGTGCCGGTAGTCCACGACGTTGCGCGTGTTGTCCTCGACGTGCTCGTAGACGTAGTTGGTGATGACGAGGTCGACGTGCTCGCCCAGACCGATGAAGTAGCGCAGCTTCTCGAGAAGGGCTCGCACCGCTTCGGCGTCCACCCAGTCGTCGGAGTCCACGTTCTTGAAGTAGACACCGCTCGCGTTGGCCACCGCCTTCATGACCGCTGCCCCGTGGCCGCCGTTCTCCTGGTGCACCGCCTTGATGATCTGGGGATAGCGCTCCTGCCAGGCGTCGGCCTTGGCGGGGGTGTCGTCTTTGGTGGAACCGTCGTCCACGATGACGATCTCGACGTCCTCGGCGTAGCCCGTGCCCTCGAGGATGGACTCGATGCAGTGGTCCATGTATTCCGCGGAGTTGTAGCAGGGGATGCCAAACGTGATGGTCTTGGGGGTGGCGTTGGTCTTGCCGGTCATGCTCATCGTTTCCTTCTGTGCGCGCGCATGAAGCGGGCCCCGCGCGGGGGCCCGCAAAGCGTCATCTGACTGCTAGTTGTGCTGCGAGACGATCTCGTCGGAGAGGTCGAGCGCCGAGGCCACGACGCCGTCCATGTCGTAGTAGCGGTACTCCGCGAGGCGCCCGACGCAGTGGAAGTTCACGACGCCGTCGACGCGCTCGCGATAGCGGCGGTAGAGCTCCAGGTTCTGGTCCTCGAGGATGGCGTAGTACGGGGTCTCTCCGCTGCCGGGCGTGTAGGCCTTGGAGTACTCCTTCATGATGGTGGTCTTGCCGGGGACGACCTGGCCCGTCATGTTCTTGAACTCGGTGATGCGCGTGAAGTCCTCGCTCGTGGTGTAGTTGACCGTGCCGACGGGCTGGAACTGGTCCTGGTCGAGCGTCTCGAAGACCATGTCGAGCGTGCGGTACGGCAGCGCGCCGAGGTCGAGTCCGAAGAGCTCGTCCAGCGGGCCGGTGTAGATGACCTCGCCGCCGTAGGGCTTGCCACAGACCGAGATACTCATGTCGGAGACCTTGATGACGTCGCGCGCGTCGACGCCCAGGAAGACCGAGATCAGGTCGTGCTCGAGCATGCGCTCGAAAAGCGCGGTGTAGCCCTCGGCAGGCATGCCCTGGAAGGGCGCGCCCGGGAAGTAGCGGTCGTCGTCGCCCACGAAGACGGGCACGCGGCCGGTGATCGAGGGGTCGATCTGGTCGGGCGTCTGGCCCCACTGCTTCATCGTGTAGTGGAGGAAGACGTTCTCGAACACGTAGTCGGCGACCTCGACGAGCTCGGGGTCGTTCTTCTCGCGGAGCTCCATGATCGGGACCTTCTTGTTCTCACCGAAGGTCGCCACGAGCTTCTGGTAGAGCTTCTCGCCCTTCTCCTCGCCAAAGGCGAGCTTGAGGGACTTGTGGTTGAAGGGCACCGGCATCAGCGTGCCGTGGATGTTGGCGAGCACCTTGTGCTGGTAATCGGTCCAGTCGGTGAAACGCGAGAGGAACTGGTTCACGCGCTCGTTGGTGGTGTGGTAGATGTGCGGCCCGTACTTGTGGACGAGGATGCCCGCCTCGTCGAGGTAGTCGTAGGCGTTGCCCGCGATGTGGTCGCGCCGCTCGAGGATGCAGACCTTGAAGCCGCACGACTCCGCGAGGCGCCGCGCGCACACGACGCCGGCGTAGCCCGCTCCGACGACGATTGCGTCATAGCAATCCGGGTTGAACCCCGCGGGCAGACCGTTCTGGATATTCATTACCTGTCCTCTCGAAGACCAGCAGTGCGCGCCGCGTCAGGCGGCGGGGCGAGAAGAACCGTGCGCTCGCCCAATCGTTCGATAGATTCTAACACCTCGACCGTATAATGGTCCCGTGCCCGTCCCCTCTTGCCGCCGATAAGCGCACATCGCGGGACGAGCGCGCACTATCAAGGGCTTTTTGTGAAGAGTCGAAAGGGATGCCATGAGTGACTTTCTCGCACGCATGAAGGCGGCCGCCAAGGCCTACAAGAAGACGATCGTCCTGCCCGAGGGCGAGGACCCGCGCACCATCGAGGCCGCCCGCGTCATCGTGGCAGAGGACCTCGCGAACCTCGTCATCCTGGGCGACCCGGCCAAGATCGACGTCGAGGGCGTGACCGTCATCGACCCGACCTCCCCCACCGCCCCCAAGCACGAGGCCTACGCCCAGAAGTTCGCCGAGCTGCGCGCCAAGAAGGGCGTGACCATCGAGCAGGCCCGCGCCCAGATGATGGACGCCACCTACTACGGCACCATGATGGTCAAGATGGGCGACGCCGACGGCCTGGTCTCGGGCGCCTGCCACTCCACCGCCAACACGCTGCGCCCGGCGCTCCAGATCCTGAAGACCGCCCCGGGCACCAAGCTCGTCTCCGCCTTCATGGTCATGTGCACCCAGACGCCCGAGTTCGGCGCCGACGGCACGCTCGTCTTTGCCGACTGCGGCCTCAACATCGACCCGACCTCCGACGAGCTCTCCGAGATCGCCATCGCCTCCGCCAACTCCTTCGCCACCTTCATGGACGACGTCGAGCCCCGCGTGGCCATGCTCTCCTACTCCACGATGGGCTCCGCGGGCGGCGACACCGCCAAGAAGGTCCAGGAGGCCACCGCGTTTGCCAAGGAGAAGGCGCCCGAGCTCGCCATCGACGGCGACCTTCAGCTCGACGCCGCCATCGTCCCCGAGGTCGCGGCGCTCAAGGCCCCCGAGAGCAAGGTCGCCGGCCACGCCAACGTCCTCGTGTTCCCCAACCTCGAGACCGGCAACATCGGCTACAAGCTCGTCCAGCGCTTCGGCCGCGCCGAGGCCTACGGCCCGATCCTCCAGGGCATCGCCAAGCCGGTGAACGACCTGTCCCGCGGCTGCTCCGCCGACGACATCGTGGGCGTGGTCGCCATCACCGCCGTCCAGGCCCAGATGGCCGAGATGCACGAGTAACGACCGGAGCGAGAAGAACGGCATGCTCGGGCCCCGGAGCCATATGGCTCCGGGGCCCATTCTTGAGGGTATGTACACCCAGCCATGTCCTTATCGGCGCTTATTCCCCGTTTGCATCGCGGCAAACCGCGCGCTCGAGCTCCTCACGGGTGTAGCCGCGCTCGCCTCCGGGCCCCACCTCGGTCTCGAAGCGGACGGTCCAGCGCTCGCCCTCGACGTCAAGACCGTAGAAGCAGTTGACGCCGTTCTTGAGGCAGAGCTGCTGAAGGCGCTGGTCGAGCGTGCAGAGAGTCGCCGCGTTGCGCCGTGCGAGCACGAAGTAGAAGACGTCGTAGGCAGAGTGCCCCAGCCGCAGGGACTCGGTGAACACCTCGTTTGCGAGCTCGGACATAGGGACAAACTCGTCCACCAGATGAAGCGCCTTTTCCAAAAGACGAACGCCGCTGGAAGCATCGACGTACCGCCCGCGAACATACTTCGCGATAACATTTGTCATCTCGGCGAGGTAGAGCTCGGGGGCGATGACCCGCTCTCCCTTAGAGACAAGCTCTCGAATCACCGCACTCTTGGGGCGCTCGAAAACCAACTCGACGGCTGCGTTAGAATCCAAGACGAGCATCGAGCTCTCGCCTCCCCTCATGAATGATCTCAACGGGGTCGGGGAAGTCGTCGGGAATCTCCACTTTGCCCAAGACGTCATGGATCTCCGCAAATAACCGCTTGCGCTTGGTGATGCGCGCCTGCCGCTCTTCCTCCTCGGTGAGGGCTCGGCGCTTGTAGCCCATCATCTGCTGCTCACCCGGCACGAGCTGCAGGTGGCGCTCGATGGCCACCGTCGCCTCCTGCGCCATGCTGCGGTGCTCGCGCTCCGCCCGCCACTTGAGGGCGTCGTAGGTCCCCTGCGGCAGGTCCCTGATCTGCAACGCCGGCATCTCACGTCCTTTCCTCGGATAATGCACTCTGCATGCAGTATACATCATTGCTGGTAGGAAACGACGGAGAGCTTATCGCGGATTCCCTGGTGCCTGAATCCCGCCAAATGCGTGAAATGGTGCCAAATACCGGCATATGCGTGTCTGGGTGCCAAAACCCGGTCATATGCGTGTCCGCGACACGCATACAGCGGAAATCCGGCACCAGGGCAAACCCGCACCAGGCCAAACCCGCTGAGCGCAAAAAGGCGGGGCCGAGAAGAACCTCGGCCCCGCCAAACAGACGCACTGTAAGTAGCGCTACTTGCTCATGATGGGCTTGGGACCCGCGGCGCGGACCTCGGGGGCCATGGTCTGCAGGCGCTTCTCGGCGTTGTCGACGAACATCTTGGCGAGCTTCTCGGCCATCTCGTCGTAGGCCGCGCGGTCGGTCCAGGTGTTGCGGGCGTTGAGCAGCTCGGAGGGCACGCCCGGGCAGGAGGTCGGAACGTCGAGGTTGAAGCGCTCGTCGTGGACGAACTCGGAGTCGTCGATGATGCCGGACTGGGCGGCCTCGACCATCTTGCGGGTGTAGGCGAGCTTCATGCGCTTGCCGGTGCCGTAGGGGCCACCGGTCCAGCCGGTGTTGATGAGGTAGACGCGCACGCCGCCCTTGTCGATCTTCTCTCCGAGCATCTGGGCGTACACGTTGGGGTCGAGCGGCATGAACGGCTCGCCGAAGAGCGAGGAGAACGTGGGCTGGGGCTCCTTGATGCCGCGCTCGGTGCCGGCGACCTTGGAGGTGAAGCCGGTCATGAAGTGGTACATGGCGGCGTTGCGGTCGAGCTTGGCGATCGGGGGCAGCACGCCGAAGGCGTCAGCCGTGAGGAAGATCACGACGTCAGGGGTGCGCTTGGCGCGGCCCTTCTTGACGGCGCCGGGGACGAAGTCGACCGGGTAGGCCACGCGGCCGTTCTCGGTGAGCGAGGTGTCGAAGTAGTCGGCGGTGCGGGTGTCCTCGTCGATCACGACGTTCTCGCACATGGAGCCGAAGCGGATGGCGTTCCAGATCTGCGGCTCGGTCTCGGGCGTGATGTCGATGGTCTTGGCGTAGCAGCCGCCCTCGATGTTGAAGACCTTGTCCTCGGCCCAGCCGTGCTCGTCGTCGCCGATGAGCAGGCGGTCCTCCGCGGCGGAGAGGGTCGTCTTGCCGGTGCCGGAGAGGCCGAAGAAGACCGTGGTGCCGTGGGAGCGCGGGTTCATGTTGCAGGAGCAGTGCATCGTGAGCACGTGGTCCTCAACGGGCAGCAGGTAGTTCATGACCGAGAAGATCGACTTCTTGATCTCGCCCGAGTACTGGGTGCCCACCACGAGGATGATGCGCTCCTGGAAGTTGATCAGGACGGCGGCCTCGGAGTGGGTGCCGTAGACCTCGGGGTCGAGCTTGAGGGTGGGGGCGGCCATCACGACGAAGTCGGCGTCGCCGAAGTCGCGCAGCTCCTGCTCGGTCGGGCGCACGAGCATCTGGTGGACGAAGAGCGCCTGGCTCGCGAGCTCGCAGATGGCGCAGATCTTGCGGGAGTAGCGGCGGTCGGCACCGGCGAGGCCGTGGACGACGAACAGGCGGCGCTCGGAGAGGTGGCCGATGACCTCGGCCTTGATCTTCTGGTAGTTCTCCACGGAGAACGGGACGTTGACCTTGCCCCAGGCGATCTTGTCGTGCACGTCGGGCGTGTCGACGATGAAGCGGTCCTTGGGAGAGCGGCCGGTGTACTGGCCGGTGATGACGGAGAGGGAGCCCGTGCTCGTGAGCTCGCCCTCGCCGCGCTCGACGGCGGTCTCGATGAGGACGGCGGGAGAGGCGTCGATGACGGTCTTCTCCTCGGTGTGGGCGATTCCGTAACGCAGCAGTTCCTCGATGATCATGCGTTCCTCCTTAGCGGGCGGCCTCGCCGCCGACGTATAGACGCATCTATGAGCTCGCTCGCACGCCGCTCGGGCGTCGGTCAACGGCACATTATGACACAATTGCTCCGCTTGCCGCGCCCTACGCCCCATTCAGCAAGACAAGCGCAACAAACACACGCGGCGCGTATAAAGTTTTGAGAGATAGGGACAACAGAGGAGGAAGAAATGGCAACGCTCACCACCATCTCGGACGGCACCGTCTCCGCCACCATCACCTCGGACGGCGCGGAGCTCATGAGCCTGCGCCTCGACGAGGGCGAGTACCTCTGGCAGGGCGACGAGAAGTACTGGCCGCGCCGCGCGCCGATCCTCTTTCCCATCGTCGGCGTCCTGCGCGGCGGCCGCGCCGTGAGCGAGCAGGGACCCGTGACGCTCGGCCGCCACGGCCTCGCGCGCGACTACGACCACGCGATCGTGGAGCAGACGCCCACGAGCGTGACCTACGAGCTCGACTCCAATGAGCAGACGCGCTCCGCCTACCCCTACGACTTCCGCCTCAACATGACCTACGCCATCGTCGACGGCCGCCTCGCGCAGACCTTCAAGGTCACCAACACCGGTGACGTGCCGATGCCGTTCACCTTCGGCGGACACCCCGCCTTCAACGTTCCCGTACCGGGTGAGGAGGGCGCGTCCTTCTCGGACTACGAGCTCATCTTCCCCGAGGCGTGGACGGCGCGCGTGCCGCGCATCGACGAGGCCGGCATGCACGACTTCTCCCACATGACCGAGCTCTTCTCGGACTCCGACCGCATGAGGCTCTCGCACGAGAAGATCGCCGAGCTCCTCACGATCGTGATGCTCGAGGTCCCGGGCCGCAGCGTGCGCATGGAGGGCCCGTCCGGCCACGGCGTCGAGGTCGGCTTCGACGGCTTCGACTTCCTCGGCCTCTGGACGGCGAGCGAGGACGCCCCGTTCCTGGCCATCGAGCCGTGGATCGGCTGCGCGACGGCCTACGACGAGTCCGACGTCTTCGAGGAGAAGCGCGGCACCGTGACGCTGGAGCCGGGCGCCTCCTTCGAGCGCACCTTCACCATGAGGCCGTTCTAGTGATGAAAAGGGACTGTCCCTTTTCATCACTTCGGCTGGCGGCCGAGAAGGACCTCGACGCCGTCATGGGCATCTATGACGCGGCGCGTGCCTTCATGCGCGCGAACGGCAACGAGACGCAATGGACGGGCGCCTACCCGAGCCGCGCGCACGCCGAGCGCGACCTCGCGAACGGCTGGCTGTGGGTGTATGACGAGGGCGCAGGACCCGTTGCCGTCATGAGCGTGATGCCCGGGCCCGACAGGACCTATGCCTCGATAGAGGGCGAGCCCTGGCTGAACGACGAGCCCTACTGGGTCATGCACCGGCTCGCCGTGGCGCGCTCCGGGCGCGGGACGGGGTCGGCGATGCTCGCGTGGCTCTGCGAGCGCCACGACAACGTGCGGGCGGACACGCATGAGGACAACCTGCCCATGCAGCGCGCCCTCGAGCGGGCGGGGTTCGTCCGATGCGGAGTCGTGACCTGCGACGACGGCACGCCGAGGATCGCCTACCACTTCGTGCGCGGCTAGCCCCGGCCGGCCGGGCCGCGGACGGCTGCCCCCTCCCCCATCGTTCGCCCTACCGGCCCCTTGCGGATATACTGGTCATATCAGGGATTCGTAAGGAGGGGACCGTGCCCGCGAAAACGCCGAGCGGCGTCATGTACGCAGACCTCAAGCGATTCGGCCGCATCTCGAACTACGACGCGGCCCGCATGTTACTCGCGGCCGAGGGGGACGCGGCGGGCCGGCTCTCGCCGCGCGACCGCATCGAGGACCGGACCTACCTCTCCAGGCAGGTCGTCAACGCGGAGCCCGGGCAGCTCCCCCGCTCGATCTTCGCCGACTTCGCGAAGAGCTCCCAGAGCGTCCTCTCCTCGCTGCTGCTTCAGCACGGGAACACCGAGAAGGGCCGCGAGCTCGTGGAGCGGCACTACCGCACGGACGCCGCCGAGGCCATGTGCGACGCCCTCAGGAGCTGCGGGCTCGACGCCAACGTCTACCGGAACCTGCGCGACCGCATCGCCCTCAGGCGCGACCTCACGGACTATCAGCGCCTCAGCCTCCTCGTCCTGCTCTTCATCGTCTCGGGATGCCTCGCCGAGCCTTCAGAGGTCGTGCGCGAGGTCAACGACTTCGTCGAGCAGCGCCTGCTGCTGCGCGCCGGCACCCTCGAGACGCAGGAGGGCTCGCGCGGACCGCTCGCTGCCGACCGCAGCGAGCGCCTCGGCCTCATGAGGGTCTTGGAGGACGGGACGGTCTGCTCGACCGTCTACCCGCTGAACGAGGGCCCGGAAGGGACCGTCATCGGTGCCTACGCGTGCGACGGCCCCTCGATAACCGACGTCGGGGCGGACGTCTCGCGCCGCCACCTGAGGGTCGTCCGGAAGCCGGACGGCTGGTTCGCAGAGGGCCTCGGCTCGACCAACGGCACCAAGATCTTGCCGCCCGGGACGGGGCGCGCCCGCGTCCTCGAGGAGCCGCGCGCCGAGCGCTCGGAGACCGAGAGGGGCGGTCAGCTGCCCATCTCGCACGGCGACATCATCTGCCTGGGATCATCCACGCGCTTCCTCGTCATCCGCATAGCCCCCGAGGTGGCCTGAGCCCCGCCGCGCCGGTCCCGCGCAAAGCGGTCAGGCGCACGCCCGCACGAACGAGCGCCAGAGGCTGAAGTCGGACTCGATGCTGCGCCACGTGTACTCCGGGTGCCACTGGACGCCCACGCAGAAGCGCCTGTCGGGCACCTCGATCCCCTCCGGGACGCCGTCGGTCGCCCGCGCCACCAGGCGCGCGCCCTCGCCGAGCGCATCCACGCAGCAGTGGTGGGCCGAGTTCACCTGCGCCCGGGTGACGCCGCCCATGGCGCGGCTGAGGAGGGACCCCTCCTCCACCTCGACGGGGTGCGCGGCGCCGTTGAGAATCCCGACGTGGCGCCACTGGACCATGCCCTCGGGCGCCCCGAGGCTTGGCACGTCCATGCACAGCGTCCCGCCGAGCGCGACGTTGAGCAGCTGGGTGCCGCGGCAGGTGGTAAGGAGCGGCAGGTCGGCCTCGAGGGCCTTTCTGACCAAGGGGAACTCGAACGCGTCGCGCTCCTCGCAGAGCAGCCCGGGGTCATAGGCGACGTCGCTCCCCCACCTCCGCGGGTTGACGTCCGGCCCGCCGGGGACGGCGACCCCGTCGGCCATCGAGATGTAGGAGTCGATGACGCCCTCGTCGGTCGTGAGCGCCATCTGGAGCGGGAGGCCGCCGGCGGCGAGGATGGCGTCGACGAAGCAGCCGGCGATGGCCTCGAGAGGCGCGATGCGTTCCTCCCCGTGCCGGGACTCGGGCACCCAGCGGGGCGCTATCAGGATGACCGGTCTGCCCGCCATGGCTAGTGGCCGCCGATCGAGTCGAGGAAGTCGCGGGCGCGCTGGCTGCGCGGGTGGTCGAAGAAGTCGTCCGGCGAGCCCTCCTCGACGATCTGCCCGTCGGCCATGAAGACCACGCGGTCGGCGACGCGCCGGGCGAAGCCCATCTCGTGCGTGACCACGATCATGGTCATGCCCCCGCGGGCGAGCTCCACCATGACGTCGAGGACCTCGTTGATCATCTCGGGGTCGAGTGCGCTCGTGGGCTCGTCGAAGAGCATCGCCTTGGGACGCATGGCGAGCGAGCGGGCGATCGCGGCGCGCTGCTGCTGCCCGCCGGAGAGCTGGGCCGGCACCTTGTGCGCCTGCTCGGCAACGCCGACGCGCTCGAGCAGCTCCATCGCGTACTTCTCGGCCTCCTCCTTGGACTGCCCCAGGACCTCGCGCGGGCCGAGCGTCACGTTGTCGAGGATGCTCATGTGCGCGAAGAGGTTGAACTGCTGGAAGACCATGCCCAGCTCGGCGCGCATGCGCGTGAGCTCGCGGCCCTCCTGCGGCAGAGGCTGGCCCTCGATGAGGATCTCGCCTGAGTCGATGGTCTCGAGGCGGTTGATGGTGCGGCACATGGTGGACTTGCCGGACCCGGAGGGGCCGATGACCACGACGACCTCGCCCCTGCCCACCGAAAGGCAGACGTCCCTGAGCACGTGGAGGTCACCGAAGTGCTTGTCGACGTGCCTCAGCTCGATGACGGGCGCCGTGCCCGCGTCCTTCTCGGCGACGCTTAGATCTGTCATGGCACTCCGATCCCTAGCGGATGATCTTGACGCCGGTCCGGTGCGCGACGTAGACCGACGCCTTGTTGATGGCGTAGTTGATGAGGATGTAGATCACGGCGATGACGAGGTACATCGAGACGAGCGCGTCGTAGCTCGTGATCAGGACGCGGGCGTTCTGCATGAGGTCGGGGAAGCTCACCACGTAGGCGACCGTGGTGTCCTTCACCACGACGACGAGCTGGGCGATGAGCGACGGGATGACGTAGCGCACCGCCTGAGGCAGAACGACCCGGCGCATCGTCTGCGCGCGAGACAGGCCGATGGAGAGCGCGGCCTCCACCTGGCCCTTGGGGACGGCGTTGACGCCGGCTCGGAAGACCTCCGCGAGCACCCCCGAGGCGGCGAGCGCCACCGGGAGCGCGAGCATCCAGAAGGAGGGCATCTTGAGTCCGAGCTGCGCGGGCACGAAGAAGAAGAAGTAGATGAGCAGCAGGCTCGGGACGCCGCGGAAGAAGTCCGTGACCACGCGGCAGAGCGCTGCAAGGGGCCTCACCCCGCTCGTGCGGCCAAGCATGAGGGTGAGCCCCAGGACCAGCGCGATGGCGCCGGCGGTGAGGGCCACCGCGACGGTGCCGAGAAGACCCTGCCCGAGGAAGCGCCACGTGGTCCACTGCAGGAAGAGCGACCAGTAGCGAGGAGCGAGCTGGCCGGTGACCCAGAACTGGCGGATGACCGCGGCTATGGCGAGAAGGACCACGACGGCCGAGACCGCCGTGCCGATGCGGACCCGGTGGCGCGTCTTGGGCCCCGGCGCCTCGTAGAGGGCGTCTCTCATGGAAAGGGTGCGTGCGGCGCTCATCGGAGGATCCTCACCCTCTTGTCGATGCGGTTGCCAACGAGCGAGATGACGAAGGCGGTGCCCACGTAGCACAGGGCGGAGATCAGGAACGCGAGGATGCCGCCCGTCGCGCGCGTGTTGACGTAGGAGACCACGCCGGTGAGCTCCTGAGGGCTCAGGGGGACCTGCGAGCCCAGGGCGGTCGTGAGCATGACGGCGATGAGCAGGTTGGTCATGGGCAGCACCGTCGTGCGCAGGGCCTGGGGGACCACGATGCGGCGGATGATCTGCGTGAACGAGAGGCCGATGGAGCGCGCCGCCTCGATCTGCCCGACGCCGATCGTGTTGATGCCGCTCATGAAGTTCTCGGAGCCGAAGGCCGAGCCAAGCAGGATCGTGGTCGCGATGACGCAGGTGCGCCAGTCGAGGACGAGCCCAAGGTCAGGCAGGGCGTAGGCGATGATGATGAGCAGCGCGACGCCGGGGATGTTGCGGAAGACCTGCACGTAGAGGTCGCCGGCGACGCGCAGCGGCCTGTACGGCGAGACGCGCGCGACCGTCACCAGGACCGCGAGCGCCATCACGAAGACGAAGCTCACCGCGGTCATGGACCACGTGGCGAGAAGGCCCTGCAGGTACTTGTTGCCATATGTGCCGAGAAGCTCGGAGATCCCCATCCCCACCTCCCTCTGTCAATTGTGTCAATTGGGGACGTGTTATTTCGTGCAGACGGTTTGGGACAGGTTGTTCATGGAGACGGGGTCCGGCACAGACCTGTCCCAAACGGTCTGCACGAAATAACACGTCCCCTTTGCGCAGATTAGGCGCCGATCGCGGGCGGCTCGGGAACCTGGTCGATGCCGGCTCGGTCGCCGATGCACAGCTGCCACAGCGAGGTCCACAGGCCCTCGGCCTCGATGCGCTGCAGCCACGTGTTCACGAACGCGACGCCGTCGGAGTCGAGCGGCAGGCCGATGCCGTACGGGTCGACGGGGCCGAAGGGGTCGCCGGCGAGGCGGTAGCGGCCGGGGTTGCGCGCCATAGAGCCCATCTGCATGGCGGTGTCGATGACGTAAGCGTCGACGCGACCCTGCTCGAGCGCGCTTCTCGCCTCCTCGTCGGTCGCGAACTCCTGGACGTTGGCGTCGGGCGCGAACTCCTCGAGGATGCTCGGGCCGGTGGAGCCGGACTGCGCGGCGACGTTCCTGCCGGCGAGGTCGTCGATGGAGTTGATGTCGCCGTTGTCGGCCATCACGAGGATGGACTGCTGGGTCGAATAGTAGGGACCCGCGAACGAGATGACCTCCTTGCGCGCGTCTGTGATCGAGTAGGTGGCAAAGACGGCGTCCACCTGGTCGTTCTGGAGCACGGACTCGCGCGTGTTGGAGGTGACCTGCGTGATCTCGACGGCGTTCTCGTCACCGAGCACGTAGTGCGCGAGAAGCTGGAAGAGGCCGGCGTCGAAACCGCGCGTCTTGCCGTCCTTCTCGTTGAGCAGGCTGAAGAGCAGGGAGGTCTGGACGGCGCCGACACGCAGGACGCCCGCCTCCTTGACGGCCGTGGCCCACTCGGACGCGGCGATCTCGTCATCGGTGGCGACAAGACCCGAGGCGACGAGGCTGTCGTAGGCCTCAGTGTCCAGCTGGGACTCCTCGCTCGCCTGAGAGGCGTCGTCGCCGGAGGGGGTCGGGGCCGAGGTGTCGCATGCGGCGAGGCCGAGGGCGGCGAGGGTGGCGGCTCCAAGGCCGAGCGCGCGACGGCGAGAGAGCACGAGGTCGTTGAGGGCCATCTTGGGGATCCTTTCAATGGGTACCATTCACATCCGTTAATGGTACCCCGTCAGGTAGGATTTAAACCAGGTGGTGCCGATACGTTAACGTTGCAGGACGCGGCCTGGGTTGCGGACCCAAATCCGGATTTGGGTCCGCAGCAGAAGGCACTTCTCGGCACTTGAGCGACCACGTGGCCGTGCCGCAAACTCTTGCGATAAGCACTTAGCCGAGAAGGACAAGCGGCCCAGGCGGCAGCCACGGGCGCGGACCCAAATCCAGATTTGGGTCCGCAGCAGCGGGCACCTCCCGGCACAGGAGGGGCATCGGGGCCGTAGGGTTAACTCTAGCGATAAATCCTTAACCGACAAGAACCGTCTGCCCTGTGCGCCTCCCCCGCCGAGGACCCAAATCCGGATTTGGGTCCTCGGGCCCGGGCGCACCCGCCCGCGCCGCAGAACCGCGATTGTGGGCAATCGGCCCCTCGTCGTTCCTCTCGACCCGTTATTCGTCCCTCTTTCGCCGGTTGTGCGCAGCGCCTTTTATGTGGGGCGCCCTCCTGCATAAAACATGTTGCACACAACCGAGAAGGACGCGCGGGCCCGGTGCGGTTTCCGGCCGGAAGGCGCCCCGCGCCGCCGCGGTCCGCCCTCCGGCATCAAAGTTGTCGCGCACAACCGGCCCGCGGCCGTGGGCCAGGGGCGGCCGCGGCGCGCCGCCGGGCGGGAAGGCGGAACGGGGCCGCGCGCCCTGCCGCCGAGTAAGAGCTTCTTGCGAAAACGGGGCCCGATTCGGCCCCGTTCCCGCAGATAACTCTTACTCAGCGCCGGGCGTCAGCCCCGGCGGGCGAGTTTCATCATGAGGGCCGCCACCTCCGCTCGGATGCAGGCCCGGCCGGGCTGCAGCTCGCGGGAGCCGCCCGCCAGCGCGGCGCCGCTGAGGACGCCCTCGGAGACGGCCCAGGACAGCGCGTTGCGCCCAGGGAGAGGCCTCGCCGGCGTCCGAGAAGGACGTGAGGCCGGCGCCCGCCCCGGGCCTGCCGGCGGCGTTGTAGAGCACCGCCGCCGCCTGCTCTCGGGTGAGCGGGTCGCCGGGGCCTAATGAGGAGCCGTCGCCGTAGCCGCTGAAGATTCCCTCCTGGAGCGCCCAGGCCACGGCGCGGGCGTACCATTCGTCAGCATCGCAGTCGGCGGGCAGCGACGACGCGTCGACCTCCGGCTTTCCGGCGAGGTTGTAGAGCACCGCCGCCATCTGGGCACGGGTGAGCGCGTCGTCAGTTCCGAACAGGCCCGAGCCGTCCCCGTAGCCGCCCATCGCCCCGGAGAGCCACGCCCAGCGCACGGGCTCGGAGTACCACCGGCCCTCGCCGGCGTCGGCGAAGGGCAGCGCGTGCGGGCGGTCGTCCAGCGCGACCAGCCACTGCGACGCGCGGTCGATGCGCAGCCGCGCGGCGCCATCCCCGTCCACGACGCCGGCGGCCTCGTAGCGCAGCGCGCCCGCGGCCCCGTCGTAGCGGTAGAGGTTGGCGAAGAGGCCCTCGTGCTTCTCGCCCAGCGGGACCACGAGCGTCGACGCGAAGCCGAACTCACCGTCGTGGGCGAGCGTGACCTGCACGGAGCCGGACTCGCCCGTCACCAGGTTCACCACGCCCGCGGGGATGCCGTCGGTGTCCAGCTCCGCGCACATGTCCGTGTCCGAGAAGGGCGCGCCCTCGGGCACGTCGCCTCCGCGGATCTCCCAGGCCACGCCGTCGTCCATCTCCAGCACAAGCGTCACGTCGCGGCCGGCCAGCGCCTCGAGGACCTCGCCCGGCAGCACGGTCTCGCCGCCCATGTAGACGGTCACGCGACCGCCGGCCACGGAACCCTCGATCTCCGCCACGACGTCGCCCCAATCGACACAGGAATGCGCGGGCGGCGCGTAAGGGTACCGCACGGTCACGGGCCCGCTCGTCACGCTACCTGTGTGGTTGGCATCGGCGGCAGTGGCGACGACGCTGACCTCCGCGCCGACGTCCTCGGACGTCAAGGCATAGCCCCCCCGTCGCGCCGGATACGGACTCGCCGTCGCGGAGCCACTGGAAGGTCAACAGCTCGTCGCCCGCGGCCGCGTAGGATGCCGTCAGGGTACGACCGGACACCGCCGAGCCGGAGACGCTCACCGTGCCCGCGATGGGGACAGGCGTGATGCGTCCGGCGATGACGACGACGTCGTCAAGCTCGTACCAGCCCGCGTCCGCTCCGCCGAGCTCGACGCCGGTCGCCGTGATGGCGGACGCAGCCGCGACGTCCTTGCTGCCGTACGCGGCCGACGCGTAGGAGACGGTAACCTCGTCGCCCTCGAGCGCGCCCGAAAAGTCGATGGTCAGGCCCTCCGGCGCGTCCGTGCCGGCGTCATAGCCCTTTTCCGTCACGCCGCCCAGGGAGGCGGTCACGCTCAGCTTACCCAGGGTAACGGAGAGCTCGGCCGTGCTGGGGTTCAGGCTGCCGTCTCCGCCGTACCTTACGGTCAGCGTGTTTGCGCCGATCGCCAGCCCCTTGCCCGCGGTGTCGTAGGTCAGGGCGTAGGAGCCGTCAGGGCTCTGCCGTTCAGAGCTGGCGAGAAGGGCTTCGCCGCAGTAGAGCTCCACCGTATTCGGCATTGCGGACAGAGCCTTCGCCGAGGCGATGCCCGGTATGACGGTGACCTCCAGAACGTCGCCGTAGGTCAGGCTCGCGCTGGACGGGGTGACGGCCAGGCTGCTGTCGACGGGGGTGCAGGTCACGGCGATTTCGTACCCAGCGGTCGTCCTGCCGTCCTCGGCGGTGACCGTGAACCTCCACGCGCTGCAGTCATCGGCGGTCGCCACCAGGTCGGAGACCGCCGCGCCTGCCGCAGGGGTGATGGCTATGTCGGCGGAGCCAATCTCCGTCCCGTACGGCAGCGAGACGGAGATGCTTGCTCCCTCGATCTTCGCTGCATCTCCCTTGACGGCCACGCTCTCCACGCCGGCGTCCGTCGAAAGCCACTTGGCATAGAGGGGCGTTGCAGCGGAGACGGTACTCGCGGTGAAGTCCCACGCGCTGCCCTCGGCAAAGCCGGCATCCGAGTACCAGCCAGCGAAGACGTAGCCGTCCCTGGTGGGATTCGTCGCCTCAATCGCATGACCACCGTCAGCCACGATCTGCGGGTCAACGGCGCCGGTGTCGTCGGTCACAAAGCTTACCGAGAAGAACGCGAGGCTCGCTTCCGTCTCCGCGCTGTCGGCGTAGTTGTCGGAGCCGTTCGCCCTGACCTTGACGGTATAGTACCGGGCTCGGGGATCGAGAACTCGTGGCTCGTACCGGTCACGACGGCCGCGTCGCCGTGCGCCTGGCCGTCCTTGTAGAGCCGGACGGTGTAGCCGCTGGCGTTCGGCACCGCGTCCTCCGGGGCCTCGCTGCTGGGGCCGTAGCTGGTGCCGTCTGTGCCGGTGTAGGTGAAGGTCACGTCCGCGCCCTCATTGGTGTTGCTGGTCACGGTGGGAGCGACCGCCTCGCCGTAGGTCACGCTGTCACAGGCGATCTCGATGCTGCCTGGGGCCATGGCGACCATCCGCTCGGTACTCCGCATCCTTCCACTGTGCCATTCGTCGGCCGCAATAACCTCTACAAGGTTTTTTTACCAATGTCCTCCGCCGTCGGTGTATAGGAGGCCTCTGTAGCGCTGGAGATTATCTCACCGCCCCGGTACCACTGGTAGGTCACCGTCTCGTCATCCTGCGGGGTGTAGTTCACCGTCAGGGTCTCCCCGTACACGAATTCGCCGCTGACCGAGGGGACGTTCTTAAGTATCGCCTGGTCGAGGGTGAGGGTCACGGTCTCCTCCGCGGGGTTCAGCGCGTCGCTGCCGCCGTAGGAGACGGCGAGGGACAGGTCCTCCCCGATAGGGAGCTTCTTCTCCTTGGTGTCATAGGTCAGCTTGAACGAGCCGTCTTCCTGCGCAGTCGCCGTGGCGAGCGTGACCTCCTCGCCCCCAGCGCTCGTATAGGTCAGGGCGGCGGTGTCCTCCGCCAGGGCGTTCGTGCTGGTGATCGTCTTCCGTTCCGGGATGGAGGTCACGGTGATGGTGTCCCCGTATTGGAAGTGGCCGTCAAAACCTGTTTGGCCGCTGACGGTCAGGTTCCCCAGCTCGGCGTCCGACTTGGTCACCGAGATAGCTAAGATTCGAGTGGAGAAAACAGAACTAGCGCCCTCGCCGATGGTGGCATTCACGGTGAAGTTTGCCGCCTGCGTGGTGGGAGCTGTGGGGGTGCCGGTGATGGTGCCGTCGCTGTTCAGTGTCAGTCCGGCAGGCAGGGTGCCGCTGGTGATCGTCCAGCTCACAGCAACGCCCCCAGCCGCCACAGCCTCTAGTTTTTGGGAGTATTCCACGCCCACATAAGCGTTGGGCAGGCCCTGTGTGGCAATCTTCGGCTTTGTATAGAATGCCGAGCTACTGGCGATGGCGGGCGACGGTTCATGGGTATCGTCCCCTTTGTAGCGTGCGAAAAAGATGCAAGGCGTACCGGGGGACAGGTTTTCTATCTCTGCAGTAGATAATGAGCTGGAACTGCTCTTGGTAGCCGTAGTCCAATCGCTGGTCGGCTCACTGGCAGTCGGTCCTACTGCATATGCGATTTCGATCCCGTTTTCATTTTCTGGTTGGGTCACATCAGTAAAGGTAACAGTAATACTGTTTTCTGTTCTACTAGTCGTGAAACATGTACCAGTTGGCTCCGTCTGCTCCGCTTTGGTCACGGTCAGCTCAGCGCTTCCGGTGTTGGGGGCGAGGCTGTCGCCGCTTTCATCGCCCTCGGGGGTATAGCCGCCGAAATCGGCGGTGATGGTATAAGGACTCTCGCCTGGTTTCCAGCCCTCACCGTCAAGCGTCACCTCCAACGCAGCGGTATAGGTGCCGTCGGAGCCTTTCGTTACAGAAACGCCGTCTTCATTCAACTTCGTTCCGTCCTCTACCGCCCCCAAGTAGAAGTCCACCTTGCCGGTATCAGCGCTCAGCGCATTGGCCGCGGTCTCCGCCCTCTCCATGGTGGCCGTGATGGTGACCGTCGAGCCGTAGGGCACGGAGGTGACGGTCTGCCCATTCTGGCTGAAGCTCACGGTCACCGTGCTGGGGAAGGTGGGCTGATTGCCGTTGACAGTGCCGCTGTTTGTAAACGTGCCGCCCTGCACCAGGATCGTGCCGTTGTTGGTCAGGGTAGTGCTCTCCGGAACGGTCAGGCTGGCCCCATCGGGGATGGTCACCGTGGCCCAGGCAGGGATGGTGACGTCGCAGGGCAAGGTCAGGTCACCGTAGACGGTGTAGGTGCCGTCTCCGGCGGGCTTGATGCCCTGGCCGTCGTCGCCGTTAGTTGTCCCTTGGCCGCCGCCAATATCCAGTCCGTCAGAGACTGAACTCTGGCCATCTCCTCCAACAACTGTTACATTTCCTGTGGCAAGGATAATAACCGTTCCACATGCTCCTCCGGATTGTTGCGTATTTGGTTTACCGCCTATTCCTTTGCCACCATATGTGGTGGTGGAACTACCGCCTTGAACAGATAATCCACCACTTCCTTGGACAACGAGCGAAACAGAAGATGGTACGTGGATACCGGGTGCCCCTAGATCAGTACCGCCACTTCCGCCGGTCAGTGTATTATTCTTGTTATCACTCAAATTCAATATAAGGTGAGCGTTTTCTCCCACATCAATTGCGCTCTGGGCTGGCGCAACGCTGGAAATATCGGGGCCAGGACCGGTAATGCTGACTCCATTCAGCGTGATGGTGGCGGTGGCGTTTGCCGCAACCACAATGCGGTCAGAGGTCGGCTCCGTCGCCCCGCCGACCATGGAGAGGGTGATGTCCGCGCCGTCGTTGACCGTGAGGACGCCGTCGGCGTAGGAGTAGCCCTCCCCCTGCGTGCCGCCGGTCACCTCGAAGGCGCCGACCGCCTCCGCCCGCGCGGCGGCGGGCGCGGCGCTAACGGCGAGCAGGGCGCCCAGCGCTAGAGCGACCCCCCCCCCTGATGATCTTCTGTATCGCACCCATGCGCTGACCTCCTCGTCGAGGGCCGCGAGCGGCCCGTTCTTCTCGGCATCCCCTTGATTATCGGGGAGCGGGGCCCGGGACCGAACGGTAGCGGTAACGTACAATTTCTTGCGCACTTTGACAGCGGAATAGCGTCCAGATAGGAAGGAGGGCACGGCCCGCCCCGGTA
>CALUJM010000011.1 GCA_944320975.1 uncultured Atopobiaceae bacterium
TGGTAGATGGGCAGCTCAACGTTCATCTTGGGGATGATGATGTAGCCCATCATGCCGTCGCCGTTCAGGTTGAGAAGATCCTCGTAGGCCAGGGTCTCCCCCACCTGAGCGGGCTCGCCGCCCTCGGACGCCGGGGTCCCGACGCCCGAGGAGGCGGCAAGCGCTTCGTTATACGCGTGCGCTTCCGCGAGCAGGCGCTCGCGCTCCTCCTGCCCCAGGTCAACCGTGGCCGCGTCATAGGAGGCGACCGCGCGGCTTGCGTTCTGCTCGATCAGGAAGTTGCTGATCGTGGGATACAGCAGGACGAGAAGGCCAGCCAGGATGACCAGGATGGGCAGTATGTCGCGTACGCGCTTGCTCACAACGACTCCGGAACGGGCTCGTTACGCGGTGTGCGTACCGTTGGACGTGGCGCGACGACGGTTCACACACCAGATGGCGCCACCGGCGATGGCGGCCACGCCAACCACGGTGAAGATCACGGTGCCCATGCCACCGGTCTCAGGCAGAAGGGTACCGGCCTTGTTGATGACAGTGATGGTGTGGTTATTAGAATGAGAGGCCTCCTGCGCCTGCTGATTCTCACCAGGCATCGTGTACTTGATGGTGTGGCTAGTAAGAGCCCCAGTCGTCTGGTTATACACAGCCGAGATTTCGACCTTGATAGCGCCAATCTCGTTATAACCCTCAGGCGCAGCGGTCTCCACCAGCCAGTAGGTGCCCTCGTCAAGGCCGCAAACCATAAAGTAGTCGGTAGCCGTAGTCGTGATGATGTCGACCGTACCGCTTGCGTTGTACATGTACTTCACAGGGTTGGAGCCAGCCCCGGCGTCAAACTTCAGCAAGGTCTCCTCGCCCGCTGCATACGTGCCGTTTCCGCTGTCCTTGTACAGCTGGAACTTGGCACCAGCCAGACGGTTGCCGATGGCCTCCTCGGCACGCTTGTCGACGCCAAAACCAAAGGTGTAGGTGTAGGTCTTATCAGGGACGGAGGGGGTTCCATGCTGGGGGTTATCGGGGTCGGTGCTGTAGTCAACCGTAACCTCGTTGGTATTGGGATCAGTGGCGATAACGGCATTGCTGTTCAGCTTTGCCTGATAGGTGACAACCACCTTGTCACCAGCGTTGATTCCAGGGACTTCGCCCTTGAGGATCTTAGAGAAGTACCCGCTCAGGTCGATGGTGAGAACGGTCTTGCCAGCATCACCAGCACTGCCGGCAGCGGCAGAGGCGCTGAAATCATCTGCGGTGAGCGTAGTGTCGCCAATCTTGACCGTTACGTTTGCGGAAGAGAATCCAGTGTTCGGCTCAAGCGTGAGGCCAGAAGACAGCTTATCCGTAAACTTGAAGATGTAACCCTCATTCGGATCGAACGCAGACATGTCGGGCACCGCAGACGTAAGGGTGAACTCGAGCGTATCTCCAACGGCTGCGCCGTCAGCATTTGCCCCGTCACCCTGACCGCCCTCAGGCTTGACGGTCTTGTCAACGGTCGGCCAGGTCGACTTCAGCTTCTGGGAAACCTCGGTATCATCAATGTTGACGAGAATCGCGTCGGCCTTGTCGGTACGGTCAGAAGAGGAGCCTGCGCTCGGAGAGACGAGATAGTAGCCGTAGTCAAGATTCTCGATGGAGGCGGTGTAGTTGCTCCCAGAGCCAGTCGCCACAGAACTGGTGAAGACGATTGAGGGATCCGTGTCGAGCGTGGCCTTGTTGTCCGCAGCCCACTTTTGAGCGAACTCGGCGAACTTAACGAGGTCGGTCTCGTCCTCCTCGCTCTTGAGGCCCATCACAAAGCTGTAGGGCGTAGAGGTGCCATCCTCCCAACCAAGAGAAGACAGGTTCGTCTCGGAGAAGAAGTTCTTCCACTTGTCCTCCAGCACATAGCCCGTGCCGTCCTCGGTCACCTTGAACATGCGAACCGCAGTCACGGACTTGTTCGCAAAGTCAGCTCCGCCCGTGACGGTGAGCTTACCCTGCGACGTCGCCGCCATTGCGGGAGTGGCGGTGAAGAGGACTCCCACCGCCAGGGCGAGCACTGCGAGCAGTGCCGCCAAACTTTTCCTTACCTTATGCATCTTCCGTCCTTTCTTTTGATGCAACTTACTGACCTATTTCGAAGCGCGTCGAGTATTCGGCGCGGCATTCGCAAAGTGAGCGCCGGCGTAGGCGCGCGGCGGATTCCGGCGTCGACGCTGCTGATCGAGCCAGATGCCGCCGAGCGCAAGGGCCGCGAGGCCGACGAACAGGAACGGGGTGGTGCCCATACCGCCTGTCTCAGGCAGAGGCAGGGAGTTGGTGATAGTAATCACGTTCTCCTTGCTGTCTGTCTCATAGGAGGCGAGATAGTCATCGGACAGGCCTTCGACCTCAGAGGCGGTGTAGGTGTAGTAGTGCAACGCCCCGTCCTCGTCCCGGAAGGCAACGGGAAGATTCTCTACCACCTTGCGCCAGGTCTCGGACCATGCCGAGGCGTCCTCCGCGCTGAGCGTCACCGTCATGGGATTGGAGATGCGCTCCCCCACCGGATTCCCGTCCAGGTCCGTGCGCTGGATCCACTTGGGCACGACGGTCTGATCTTTCGCATCCGTATAGCTTGCGGTGAGCGTCACGGTGATGCTCTCCGGACGCGTTCCCCCGCGGTTGCCGCCGTCGTTCCAGACCTTCTGGATGGTCACGTTCACGAGCACCTCGCACGGGTCCTGACCGTCCCCGGGTTCTGGCGTGAGTCCACCGGTGTTGTCGGTGACGGCAGCGTCGTCCATGAGGACGGCCTTGCCCGCGGACGCGTAGACGCCCAGGGGCGCGCCGCCCACGGTGGCGTCCTTCCAGTCTTCGTGGTTGGTGCCGTTCACGGGACGGTGCCCGCTCACGTCAAAGCGCGCCCACACGTCCTCCGTGGACGACTGGTCGGCCGGGTCGCCGCCGTCTGGTTGCCCTGCGGAGACGCTCATTGCGTTGGGGTCAACACCATCCACGTTCTTCTCGACAAGCGAAGGATCGCGGTAGACGTGATAGGTGTTGTCCTGCTCGATGTTCGTGACGTCGTTGAACCACCAGTTTGAGCTGTAGCTGGTCGCGCCAGTGAAGGGGCCCGTCTTGCCTGTAGACCCGCTCACCACGTCGGCGTAACGCATGTCGTTATTGAAGAGCCGACCCTCGTTGTTGTGACCGACAAAGCCCCCGGCATAGCCGTTCGTCACGCCCTCCTGGGCCTCCCCGGTCTGCGTTGCACCGCCGCCAAAGACGTCGTAACCCTCGGAGATGCCCGTCACGGAGCTCTCCTCGATGACGGTGCGGTTGCCCTTGATGAGGTTGATCTGGAGCTCGGCCTTGGCCTGGTCCTTGTCTATGGTGCCGTCCTCGTTGACCGGCAGCGTGATGGTGGAGTCGCCAATGGTGACGTTGACCACGTCGGTCTGGCCATCCCCGGTGCCCTTGACCAGCGAGACCGTGACGTCGATGCCAAACAGCTTGACGGAGAGCGTATCGCCGTGGCCGAGCACCTCAAGCCTGAGAACCTTGCCATCGGGGAGTTTAATCTCAATGACGTCAAGATTTTCCAGATTGCCCACCCACAGCGCCTGAAGCAGCTGGTTCACCACCTGGAACAGCACGTCCACGAGCTTGGAGTCCACCTCCGCACTGACGAGGTAGGCGTAGCTCGTCGTTGCGGCAAAGCCGCCGGCCGCCTGGGGGCTCCTGACCAGCTTGAGGTTGGTCACGTTGGAACCCGTGACGTGCGAGACGTCCGCATAGCCCACAAAGCCGCCGGCCATCTGCTCATCCGCGCCCGTGGCGCCGTTCTCCGGCGTGGCGCCGCCCGTGCCCTGGGAGACCACGGTGAATCCGCCGGCCTTTCCCGCGACCGAGCAGCCCTCGACCGTGGTGCCGATGACGTTTGCCACGCCGGCGGTGACCCCGAGCAGCTCGCCGAGCGCACTCACATCCTCAACGTCAGCGATGCCCGTCTTGCCCGTGTAGCCCACGAAGCCCCCGCTGTAGTTGGGCGCGCTCACGGAGCTGAGCCCGCTCACGCCGCAGCGATGCATCATGCCGCCCATGATAGTCCCGGCAAAGCCGCCCGCGTTGCCGCTCACGCGCTGGGAGTCGAGCAGTCCGCCCTCGTCCCAGGTGTGGGCGCGCACGGTCACGCCGTCGGCCACGCCGCTTGTCGCAGCGTCGTAGATGACGGGCTGGAACGCCTGGATCACGCTCACGTCGCCCAGCTTGAGAAGGTCGAGGATCGAGGTCTGCGAACCCTCCCCGGTACCACCGGAGACCTCGGCCACGCCGCCCGTCTGGGCGACGCCCACAAAGCCGCCGGCATAGAGGCCGCCGTCGACGCCGCGAAGGTCGCTCACCGTCACATGGGAGCTTGGGTCGCTCTCGCCGTCCCGCGAGCCGATGACCGTTGCCTGGGCCATGCCGACGAAGCCGCCAGCGGCCATTGGGTAGGTGACCGTGTCCGTGCGGACGCCCTCCACGGTGAAGCCCCACGCCGGGTCCGCCGCGCTCACAGAGGCGCCGCGCACGGTGGACATGGTTGCCTGGAGCACGTTGGCCAGGTTAGCGATGCCCGTGCCGCCGATGATCGTGTCAAGGAGCGCCTGGAGGAAGCCTTCTGAGACCCCGTTGGTCCCCACGTTTGCCGCGGAGCCCGAGGTGAGCAGGCCCGCGTAACCGCCCGCATAGGCCGAAGCCTCAACGCGCCGCAAGTTGGAGGCGCGGCAAGAGTCCGCGTCCGAGGCGCCGTCCTTCTCGTCCTCGGCGGTCTCCTGGGCGTCGCCCCAGATCTGCGCACCCGCACCGTAGCCGATGTAGCCGCCGGCGTTGCCCGTTGCGTGCGCGGTGTCAGCCTCGCGGCTGCCCGCGCCGGGAGAGGTGACGGTCATGCCAGTGCGATAGCCCTCGACCGAGGAGGACTTGATCACGGGGACAAAGACCTGGGCCACGCCGAGGAGCTGTCCCAAGTCGAGTTTGCCGCCCAGCAGATCGACGCTGCCCAGCGTTGCCGCCCCGCCAGCCTGGGCGCTCCCAGCAAAGCCGCCCGCCGAGCGCATGCCGCGCACCTGGCGCACGTCGTGGGCCTGCCCGTTGGTGACGGTGCCCGACACCATGGCGCCCACGTAGCCGCCGGCGCTTCCGCCCTCGAGCGGGTTTGCCTCCCCTGCCGTCGCGACCGCCGTGCGGCCCGCAACCACGTTCATGCCGTACATGTAGTTGCCAACAAGGGCGTCAAGCTCCTTTTGCGTGCCCACTTTACCGGCATCCGCCAACTCTGCACCATAGCCACCGTGCTTGCCTACGTGCTCGACCCAGCTGTTCCAGGTATCCGGGTCAAGCTTGGCGAGCGGACCGTAAACTGCGGTGTTTTCCTCGGTGGGATAGGCCACGCCGAGCGCGCCGAGCAGGTTGTCAACCTTGATGAGACCCCAGAGCAGTCCGAGGCTGCCCGTCTCGGCCGTATCGGCCGCCTCCATGAGTCCGGTGAAGCCGCCTGCAAACTCCGCGCCGTAGACGGAGCGAATGCGCACCGCCGCGGCCTCGCGCTGCGGTCCGGTGTATGGATCCGTGGCCGCCTTCCAGGGGTCGTCGTTGTTACCCCAGATCTGCCCGCCCTCATTGTGGCCCACGTAGCCGCCGGCCATGCCGCGCAGGTGACTCGCGTCAGAGAGCGCCTGGGCGCGCACCACGCCGCCGCATGGAATGGCCGTGGTCTCGCTGTTGCGGACGGAGGGGACAAAGGCCTGGACCAGCGAAAGCAGGCTGCTGACATCGACGAGATCCTGTAGGATGCCGCCATCGCCCAACACGTCCGCGACGGCACCGGGCGCGATCTCGCCCGCGTAGCCGCCCGCCGACCTCTGGCCGATGATGTGGGAGAAATTGCGGGCATTGGAGTCCTGGATGTGGCCGCCCAGCACGATGCCGGCAAAGCCGCCCGCGTCGCCCTGCGCGCTCGCGTCCTTCGCGGAGGCGCGGACCGAGAAGCCGCCGACCGCACCGGTGACGTTGGAGTGCTCGATGGTGGAGGTCACCACCTGCAGCGCGCCCACCAGGTCGGTGAGCTGGATGGAGTCGCCCAAGATCCCGATGCCCTTGCCCACCGAGGCTGCGCTCCCGATGTTCATCATGCCGATGTAGCCGCCGGCATAGCGCGCGCCCGCGACAGCATACTCGCTCTGGGCGTCATCAAAGTAGGTCGGGGCCTCCGTGGCCTCGAGGTCCTCCGGTTCCGCGACGGCGGTGCTGCGCAGGACGCTCACGTTGCTTCCGCTTATCTGCACGCCCGAGCCGCAGCCGATGAAACCGCCGGCCGAGCCAGAGGAGGAGTCACCATCGCGCTCCGTCGTTGCACTCACCTTGAGTCCGCGCTTCGAGGAGCTCACGCCCGCGCCCTTGATGGTGGGGACGTAGGCACCGATGAGGTTGAGGAGCTGGGTGACATCGACTTTGAGCCCAGAGATATCGCCGAGGATGCTGATGCCCTTGCCCGCGTCCGCCAGCGCGCCCGAGTAGACGTTGCCGCCAAAGCCGCCCGCATAGGCGCCGCCGAGGACCTCGTCGATGCCGTAGACGGCCCATTGCTGCGCCTCCGCGCGGGCGGAGTTGTCCACCGTCCCGGCCTCGAACGTCCCGGCAAAGCCGCCGGCGCTGTCCGCCTTGACGCTGGCCTCGCCCACAAAGGAGACGTCCGCGTCTGTGTAGGTGGGCAGGAGGTAGGTCACGGCACCGAGGAGTCCGTCGATGTCCACCAGGCTGAGGATGCTATCCTTGTCCGCCACGTCCGCAAGCCCGGACGCGGTGGACTCGCCGACGAAACCGCCGGCTTGGCCGTTGGCGGCGATCGCACCGTCGTGGACGTTTGCGCTCACGGACGCGAGGTTGGCAACGTGCGCGGAGCTCACTGCTGTGGCGCTCCCCAGCGCGACAAAACCGCCCGCCGTGACGGGCTTCTCGCCCGCGTCGGTCGAAGTGCCGTCTCCCGTTGCCGTGACCTTCATGCCAGCGTCAACGCCGCTCACGGTGACGGTATCCGCGGTTGTCTGCACGGCCGCACCCACCTGGAGCAGGTTGTTAATCTGGACAAGGTTAAGGCCAAGCAGGTTGATGCCGCCGTCGCTGACCACGCTTCCCGTTCCCGAGGCGCCAAAGAAGCCGCCTGCGTAATTGGACGCGATAATGGACGAAACCCCACTGACCTCAACGTCTCGAACGTGGCCGCCCGTCACGACGCCAATACCTCCAGCCGCGTAAGCGCCGGCGGCACTGACGGTAAAGCCGTCTCCAGAGACGTCAACGTTGTCCACAACAAACGGTATGAGGTTGGTGAGTCCAAGCGTGTTGTTGACAAGGCCGCCACCGCTGGCGACGTTCAGACTGCCCGCGATACCGCCGGCGTTGGCGTCCGAGGCGGAAACGGAGGCAAGCCCCTCCACCACAACGCCTTGATCGGACGGATCACCGGAGAGCCCAAGGTGCTGCTTGAGCTGGTCGGGAACCTCAGAGTTCCAATAGGTCTCTCCCTGCTTGCCGCCGTCAACGGCCGCATGGGTACTCGCGATGACGGCGCCATCGCCCTCGCCCAAAAGACCGCCGGCGTTCTTTTTGGCAGAAACGGATATTCCCTTCGCGCTCACCTGGGTGCCAAGGAGCTCAGTCTCCTTGATGCCCACAAGTGAGAGCAGCGGGTCGGCATCGGTGCCGGGGTGCTCACCCGACAGGATTGCAGACAGCAGTCCGTTAACCCGACCAAGGAGCGAGCCAACCGTCGTGCCGCCACCGTCGCCCTTGCCAAGGTCAACCTGCCAGCCAAGCGACGCTACACCCGCAAAGCCGCCGGCACCATAGCGACCCGCCGTCACGTTGACGGGATTCTGGGTGTCGACCGTATCGTTGACCATGTAGGCATTTGCGAGTCCGCCCGCAAAGCCGCCCGCATAGTCCTCCTGAGCGGAAGCGGAGACGCCCGAGTAGACGTGAGAGTCGTATACCAAGCTCTGTGGCGTATAGTCCCAAAGCTCAAGCTGGGCGAGCCTGCTAAGGTCAAGCGTTCCTTCGACCGACCCGTTTCTCACCACGCCCGCAAAGCCACCGGAGTAGCTCTTTGCCATGACGCTGACCCGTCCGCCGGAAACGCTTGAGCCACTCGTCACCGTTCCAATGAGCGCGCCCGCGAAGCCTCCGGCAAAGCTGTTGCTCTCATTGCCAACGGACGAACCGTCGCTGTTGAGATCGATTACCTTGCAGTCGGAAATCACCGGCGCCTTGTACCCAACGGGTATGAGCTTGGACACATCAACGAGGCCGCCATTGCCAATCAGGATTGTAATGAGGTCTCCAAGACCCAGTCCGGGGATGATGTTGAGGATGTTGGCAAGAATCCAACTTAGCTCCCCGAGCGCCTCAGAGAGGCCTGAGTACTGGGTTGACCCCGTCGAATACCCGACCAGGCCACCCGTATAGCCCTTCGTGTTGTTTTTGACCGTACTCGAAGCCACTTCAACGCCCTCGAGCGAGACCTCTCCTACCACACGGCCGGCCAAGACCCCGGTCGCATAGTGTGAGGAGTCCTCGTTCTTGCCCAAGATCAGATCGAGGAGCCCGCCGACGAGCCAGCCAACAAGACCGCTTGTATCGGCATCCACCTCTGTGGCGTTGCTCGTGACCGTCGCATTCTTGAGGATAAAGTTGGCAGCCACCGCTTTGCCACCCTCGACCGTAAGTCCCCATTTGTCGGTCACGTTGGTGATCGTCCCAAAGAAGCCAACGCCAACATAGTCTTTCGACTTGATGGTCGACCCCTGATTGACGGTCATGTTGGATATGATTGGCTTGGCGACATCATCCGAGGTGACGCCCGAGCCGTCCTGGGAGATAAGCGAGAAGAGGCTGCCGGCCACGTCAGACTGCGAGCTCTTGGCGCCGATCATAGTCCCTGAAAAGGTAATCGGAGTCCAATCGGCACCATCCAGGTTAATGTTGCGGAAGATGATGTAGTTGGCTGTAGCGCCATACGTGAGTCCAGTATTAACACGTTCATCAACGTCTTCTTCAGAGCTACCGTCAATGCGATAGTAACGATATGCCGCAGCTTTCCCAGTGTCCCATTCCGTCCCAGAAGGGACAGACGAATCCCTAAGTTTTTCGCCGATTTGCAAGTCGGCATCACCGCGGTAAACGAGCTCGGGCAAAGCGTCGGGATCATCCTCATAATGCCAACTCACAATAGAATCGAAAACCCGATGCTGACGGATTCGATAGACTTCGCCGCCTACGACATCCTTGTTGCTGCCAATCGCACGCAGCTGCTGCTCATTGCCGATGAGGATGTAGGTCTCGTCGCCAATCTGCTTGGTGACCTGACCCACGTAGTCGCGACCGGAGAGGCTGTTGTAGGCTTCGGTCTCATCCCCGTCCGCCAGCAAATCAACCTCATCGGATTCGTCGTTCTTCTCGGCAGAGTCCTCAGTGGGCTCGGTCTTCACGACGTCCTTCCCGGCAGCGTCGTTCTTCTCAACCGGCTCGTCCTTCTCGGCCTGCTCGTCCTTCTCGGCGTCGGTCTCTTCCTGGGCCTCCGGCTCGTCACTCACGACAACGTTGTTGTTATCGCCAGCGTCTTCAAGCCCCTCGTCCCAGCCGTCGACGTAGACGTAGGTGTGCTCGGGGCTGTACGTGAGCGGCTCGGTGGCACCCTCCGCGTAGATGGGCTGACCGGTGCCAAAGGTCTCGGCGTCGCCGTCCCCCGTGAGGACGGGCTGCGAGGCCGCGTCGTCGCCGGACGCGACGGCGGTCTGCAGCGCGTTGTAGATGTAGATGGTGTCGGAGGCGCTCTCGTAGAGCGGTCGGCCATCCGCGGTGTAGGTGACGCCGGACTGCCCGTCGGCGGTCTGGACGGAGACGCCCTCTACCTCAGAAGCAACCCCCCCCCGTTCGGTATTTTGCGTGAGGGGGCTGAGCGGCTGGGCATACGCCATCACGGGAGCAAACGCCGAGATCGGCGTAGACGTGCAGGTGATTGCGGCCGTAAGGACAACGCTCACGAAGGGCTTGCCCCAGGTCCTGATGGCTTGACGCGCGTGTTTGAACTGCATTCGACCCCTAAGCCAAACTCGTGGACGCCCGTGGGCTAACGGGTGCCCGGCTCTCCCTTCAGGGCGGGGCGTCGGCGCGATGCCGCGGAGCCGCCGCGCATGAGCGCGAAGGGGGTAATTCTTGCCGAGACTTTGCGCAAAATAGTACCTCCCCCCTCAAGCTGTACTCTAGACTTTAGACCGCTCATGTTGCTTAGTCAACATTGAAAAGCGATTGCTCCTCCGTCTTGACATGGCTCCCCCCGCATCGGCTGCGGGCTGAATCGTCACGTCTGCGGAATCCCTGCTGGAAAATGCTACTAATTTAGTTACAATTGCGGCGACTGAGGGGCCTCCGCGGGACGCCCCGCCACCAGATCAGATGGGAGAACCACATGAAGGTCGTCATCGTCGGCACCAACCATGCGGGCATCGCCGCCGCAAACACCCTGCTCGACAACTATCCCGAGGCCGAGGTCACCATGATCGACCGCAACACCAACCTCAGCTACCTGGGCTGCGGCACGGCGCTGTGGGTCGGCCGCCAGATCGACACGTACGAGAACCTCTTCTACACCAACAAGGAGGCCTTCGAGGCCAAGGGCGCCCAGATCCGCATGGAGACGAGCGTCACCTCCGTGGACTTTGGCGGGCACGTGGTCCACTGCGCGGCAGCCGACGGCACCTCGTTCGACGCCCCGTACGACAAGCTGATCCTTGCCACGGGGTCGCTGCCCATCTCGCCGAAGCTGCCCGGGCACGACCTCGCGGGCATCAGCTTCCTCAAGCTCTTCCAGGAGGGGCAGGAGGTCGACCGCCAGGTGTCCGACGAGTCCGCGCGCAGCGTCGCAGTGGTGGGCGCCGGCTACATCGGCGTCGAGATCGCCGAGGCCGCCAAGCGCCGCGGCAAGGACGTGCGGCTCTTTGACATCGCCCCCACCTCGCTGGCGAGCTACTACGACCCCGAGTTCGCCGCCCTCATGGACGAGCGCCTCGCGGAGAACGGGATCGAGTGCCACTTTGGCGAGGCCGTGACCGCCTACGTGGGCGACGACGCCGGTCACGTGCGCTCCATCACCACCGAGAAGGGCTCCTACCCCGCCGACCTGGTAATCAACGCCATCGGCTTTGTGCCCAACGTCGAGCTGGGGCGCGAGCACCTGGAGCTGGGCGCCAAGGGGGCGTACCGCGTCGACCGTCACCAGCGCACGAGCGACCCCGACGTCTACGCCGTGGGCGACTGCGCGACGATCTGGTCCAACGCCCTGCGCGCGGAGACCTACATCGCGCTGGCGACAAACGCGGTGCGCTCCGGCATCGTGGCGGAGCACAACGTGGGCGGGACCCCGCTCGAGGCCATTGGCGTGCAGGGCTCCAACGCCATCTCCGTCTTTGGGCTCAACCTCGTCTCCACCGGCCTCTCCGTGCGCGCGGCCGAGCAGGCGGGGCTCGACGTGGCGTGGTCGGATTTCGCCGACCTGCAGCGTCCCGGCTTCATGCGCGAGAACGCCGAGGTGAAGATCCGCATCGTCTACGAGAAGGGCAGCCGCCGCGTGGTGGGCGCGCAGCTGGCCAGCACGATGGACGTCTCCATGGCGATTCACATGTTCTCGCTTGCGATCGAGGAGGGCGTGAGCATCGACAAGCTCAAGCTGCTGGACATCTTCTTCCTGCCGCACTTCAACCAGCCGTACAACTACATCACGATGTGCGCGCTGGGGGCAGAGTAGCGCGGGGCGCGGCCGCAGGGGCTTGCGGGGCCGCGGGGGCTTGCGGGGCCGCGGGGCCCCCTTTGAGGGTATGTACACCGCCCCTTTAGGGTATGTACACCTCGCCGACCCCGATGTTCTTCTCGGCAGCTTGTTTACCTGCGAAAACGCGAGAGGTTCGGGTTTGGGTGGTGTACATAGCCTCAGGGTGCGGTGTACATACCCTCGAGAAGGACGGGCGGGTCGCTCGGTCAATTGTGGAGACGCGTTCACAATGCGAGATTGTGGTTGCAAGCCCGCGTTCTTGTCGATATAGTTATTTCTTGCACACACGAGGTGCACCCATTGCGGGGTGGAGCAGTCTGGTAGCTCGTCGGGCTCATAACCCGAAGGTCGTAGGTTCAAATCCTGCCCCCGCGACCATACAAAGTCGCAGGTCAGTCAATTTGTTTGTCTGACCTGCTTTTTGTTGCCCACGCCTCTTTTGGGAGGAATTTGGGAGGATTTTTCTCCGTGTTGTTTTTGTGTAGTGGTCTCAGGAGTTCCTAGAGTCTCGCCTGCGCTTGACTACTGAGTCCATACCAGCTTCGGAGACGCCTCCCGATTCTCCACATTAGCTGGAGCGTGGAGACCACGTTCCGAAATTCAGGCCACCGGAACAGATGAACGGCGTCGAAGCTCACTTATCGACGAGAGTGTAGGCGGCAGTCCTTCCCTTTCCCCCGAGCTTGAGTTTACCCTCTCCCACAAGCCCCTGAATCACTCTGTATGCCTTCTTCCCGTCTACGTGCAGCAAATCCTCGACATCGCGCCTAGTCACGCTCCCACCCTGCTGGGCCGCAAGCTTTAGGATGAGCTCGGGGTATCGGACCCGGTCGATGTCGGACTGCCGCACGAACCGCACCCCATCGCCGGATCGCGCGTACACCTTCCTGCTCAACGTGTAGGAGCGGGACGACCCGCTTCCCCACGCCTCCACGAGCCCCGTCTCGACGAGCGTCTCCACCGCCGACCTAATCTCCGCGTCCGTGAACGGCAGCTGGTCGGAAAGTGCCGACATGGTGAGCCTTCTCTGGCCCTTCAGCATGTCGAGAACCAGGAGCAGCCTGAGGGAAAGGGGCTTCCCGGTCCTCGAGCGCTCCTCGTCGATCATCCTCATGAAGAGAGTGTCGGGGGCGCTCCGCGCGATGAAGACGCGGACGCTCGTCTGGGTGCTTCCCGTGTAGTCGGGGAGCGGCCGTCCGTAGTGGAGGGACCCCTCGTAGATTCGGTCGACGCCTCGCCCGGTCTTCTCCGCCAGCCCAATTCGCTTGAGCGCACTCATGAGACACTCGTTTCGCCCGTGCGGCTCTGCCGTCAGCAGATTTCTAATGGTGATCCCCTCGATGAAGCCTCCGGGGTTCGCAACAGTGAGCCCCTCGTTCTCAACGAGGACGCGCACGCTGCCCATGGAGGCATAGTCCCTGTGGCCGAACGCGTTCACGAGTGCCTCCCTGAACGCACGCCCATCAAACTCGGGCACGGGCCACGTGAACAGACCGTCCTCGAGCTCGCGCTTTGGGTTCCACGGCTCGAACAGCTCCCTGATCATCTCAATCGTGTAAAGCAGGGGCTGATCGAAGTCTCGGTTCTCCCGCACCTCGGTGCCGTCGAGCACCTGGAAGGTGGCACCGTGAGTCGGGACCGCGCGAGCGATGGATTCCCGCCTGCCGGCTATGAGGAGACCCGTGATCGTCGGGACCGGCTCGCCCTCAACGGAGGCGGTCATCCTCAATGCGGCGAGAAGCTCCCCCTCCGACAGCTCGAGAAGCGCCCGGTCCCCGCCCTTGCTGCGCGAGAGAACGTCCCTGAGCCTGCGCAGCTCCAAGGGATCGAAGTCGTCCATGCTGGAGTCCGGCACCGGGAATGCCGAGTAGTCGAGCTGCCCAAGCGTCGACAGCCTGGTCACGATCTCATACGGATAGAAGGGGACGCTCTCCGGCGACCCGTCGGCCTTGATCCGCCTCCTCATTATTTTGCCGTCGGAGGACGAGACAATTGCCCTCGACATCGGCACTTCGACGAGCACGACCGGAACCCTCTCCGCCCCCGCCCCCTCACCTGATGCGAGAGAGATCGCGGAGACCCTCGCAGGAACGGGCGGAACGGTCCTGTTCGCAATGAGCGCCGCGAGGCCCGTTGGGTCCGAATGGCTCGGATGCACCCCGGTGGGCGTCCCGTCGTCCTCGACGCCGAGGTAGAGACTCCCGCCTTCGGTATTGCTCAGGGCGACGACCGTATCGATGATCTCACCGTCTGAGAGGAGCTTCTGGTCACTCTTGAACTCTACGGTAAGTGTCTCCCTTTTCGGAAGCTCGAGGGTATTCTCCATCTGTCCTCCCGTGCGGCCGTTTTGAGACATATTCTACCCAGAATCGAGACATGTCTAGACAGAATCGGGACGTGTCCCGATTCTGTCTAGATTATGTCCCGATTGGTAACGTCGACCGTCCATGTCCTACCCCCCGAACTCCTATGACGAAGAAAGTCTCGACCGCATCCCCGTGGCGCGTGCGGCCTCGCTCAGGGCCGCGGCGCCGGTGCCGTGGCTCCGCCTGCCGCGAGCTTTACTACGACACTTACTACGACACTTACTACGACATGGGATGTCGTAATACCCTCCACGCCCCGTCTTTCCTGGAGCCGACGCGCTCGATTACCCGGCCATCCTTCCACAGCAGCTGCTGCCCCCCGGCCACGCGCCCCAGCGCCATAACCCGGGAGAGGGGACCAGGCGGCCCCGGCCGGGCAAGCGCGGCCGCGACTTCATACGCAAGGCAGTGGCGCCGCCCTCTGACGGAGCTGCCACCGGACAATATCGTGACAGTAATACGACACTGTCGCATTGGGCTCATAACCTGAAGATTGCAGGCTCAAATCCTGCCCCGCGACCATCGGGCCTTTCCTGGCGCGCGAAAGGTTTTTGTCCGGTCGCTCGGCTATAGTGACGTCAGGCCAGCCGAGGCAGCAGCGGGGAGGTGATGCCGTGGACGAGAAGTACCTGATAGTGTCGCTTCAGAACGAGGCGGCGCTCACCTCGACGTACAGCCGCGGGCTCTCCCTCGCGCGTGACGGCGCCGTGCGCGACCTTGACGTCACGGTCGGCGCGCTCGGCTCGACCGCCTCCCTATCAGGAAAAGTCGCGGGCTCCCGGGGCAACGTCTATCGCACGCACGTTCAGCTCAACCTCAACGAGGGCGAGGTCCTCGACTACGGCTGCACCTGCGCCGCAGCAGACAACTATCCGGGCATGTGCAAGCACGAGATCGCCCTCGCACTCGCCTACCTCGCGCGCCTCGGCGTCGGGCCTGCCGTCGCCCGAAAGCCCGCGCCGCCGAGACGCCCCGCGCCAGCCGCCCAGCGCGTCGCCCCCACCAGCGCCGCGATCCGCCAGCTCATGGACAACCTCACCCTGCAGCGGCTCCGGAGCGCGGAGGAGGCGCGTCTCGTCCATCAGCAGGAGACCGAGAAGAACCTCGAGCCCGCGGAGCTCCTCCTCACCCTCATGCCCGCGCAGGACACCTACTATGCGCAGGATGCCTGGTGCGTCAAGCTGCGCATACGCCGCGGCAGCGCGTCCTACGTCGTCAAGAGCGTCTCGGCGCTCGTAGGCGCGTACCAGCGCGGGGACGTGGTGACCTACGGAAAGAACCTCTCCTTCACGCATGTCGCGAGCGCGTTCACTGAGCCCGCGCGGCAGATCCTCGAGATATTGTCCCGCGTGGTGGCGAGCCAGCAGGCCCTCTACGCGTCCCGCTGGAAGTACCAGGCCGCGGGCAGGGGCGCGGACACCAAGGAGCTCCCCGTGGCGGACGAGGACATCGTCGCGCTGCTCGACGCCCTCATGGAAAGGAGCATCGAGTTCCAGGAGAACGACGGTCCGTACGGCGCGCGCGGGCGGGTCCGCACCCTCGTCGTGACAGAGGGGGACCCCACCGTCCGCGCGCAGATCAGCCCCTCCGCTGAGACCGGCTACGACCTGAGCATCTCCGGCGCCCGGCAGTGCTTCTCCGCCGGCGGCGTCCTCTACGTGATCGACGGCTCCCGCGCCCACCACTGCTCGCCCGAGTTTACCGCGCGGTCCGGCGACCTTCTCGGCAAGCTCCTGCCCTGCCCGTCGAAGCTGCACGTGGCGCCCGCAGACCTGCCGACCTTCTGTCGCGACGTCCTCCCCGCCCTGCGCGCCGCCACCGAGCTGGACGCGCCCGCGGAGCTGGACGACCTGGTGCCGCCCGACGCGGCGTTCACGTTCCGGATCGGCTGCGAAGACGGCCTGGTCACCTGTGATGCCACGGTGGCCTACGGCTCGTGGGAACGCGGGCTCTACGGACAGGACCTCGTCGAGGCGCAGCGCGCCCGCTGGCTCGTGCGGCGCCCGGACGTACCCGAGCCCGCGCGCGACCTGGTGGCGGAGTACCGCGTCATGGACACGGTGGAGGAGCTCTTCCCCTTTGGCGCCCTCGAGGCGGGCGACCTGCCCTGCTTTGACGAGGCTGACGACGAGCGGCTCTTCGATCTTCTCACCCGCGGCCTCACGGAGCTGGGCGAGCTAGGCGAGGTCCTTCTCTCCGAGCGGCTGCGCTCGGTCCGCGTGCGCGAGAGCCCGAGGCTCTCCGTGCGCGCCACGGTGAGAAGCGGCCTGCTCGACGTGGCGCTTGACGCGAGCGGCCTCTCCGCGCAGGACCTCGAGGCCTATCTCGGCGCCTACAAGCTGCGCCAACGCTTCGTCCGCCTCTCGGACGGCGACATCATGCGCCTGGGCGAGAGCGCGGCCGCCGCGGAGGAGCTCGCCGAGGGTCTGGGCGTCACCCCTGCCGAGCTCGCCGAGGGCGTGGGCGGGCTGCCCGCCAACCGCACGCTCTTCGTAGACGCCCTGGCAAAGCAGTCCCGCGGCCTCAGCCTCTCCAGAAACGACGAGTTCCGCGCCATCGTGCGCGACTTTGACACCTTCGCGGACTCGGACTACGAGGTCCCCGCCTCCCTAGAGGACGTGCTGCGCCCCTACCAGCGAGACGGCTTCCGCTGGCTGCAGACCCTCGAGCGCCTGGGCTTTGGCGGCATCCTGGCCGACGACATGGGCCTTGGCAAGACACTCCAGATGATCGCGCACATCCTCGCCCGCCGCGCGTCCGCGGGCCCGGACGCGGCGCTGCCCACCCTGGTGGTGTGCCCCGCCTCGCTCGTCTACAACTGGATGTCCGAGCTCGCCCGCTTTGCGCCCGAGCTCAAGGCCGTCGCGGTGCTGGGGGCGAAGGCGGCGCGGCGGCGCATCATCGCGGACGCCCAGGAGCGCGACGTACTCGTGACCTCCTACGACCTCATGAAGCGCGACGTCGCGGACTACGAGGGCGCCCGCTTTGCCCGGGTCATCCTCGACGAGGCCCACTACATCAAGAACCCCCTCACCCAGGTGGCGCGCGCCGCCAAGCGCCTTCCCGCCGCCGTGCGGTTTGCCCTCACCGGCACCCCTATCGAGAACCGCACCGCGGAGCTCTGGAGCATCTTCGACTTTCTCATGCCGGGACTGCTGGGCACGCGCGACGCATTCTCCAAGGCCTACGAGGGCCCCGTCGAGGCGGGCGACGAGCGCGCGACCGAGCGCCTGCGCCGCCTGGTCTCCCCCTTCGTCCTGCGACGCCTCAAGGAGGACGTCCTGACGGACCTTCCCGAGAAGAACGAGAGCGTGGTCGTTGCGCGCATGACCGGGGAGCAGGAGAAGCTCTACCGTGCCAGCCAGGACCGCCTGGCCCGCCAGATCGCCCACGAGCTGCCCGACGAGTTCAAGCGCAAGAAGCTGCAGGTCCTGGCCGAGCTCACGCGCCTGCGCCAGATCTGCTGCGACCCGTCGCTCGCCTTCGCGGACTACTCCGGCGGCAGCGCCAAGCTCGAGACGTGCCTGGAGCTCGTTGCGGGCGCGCTCGAGGGCGGGCACCGCATCCTGCTCTTCTCGCAGTTCACCACGATGCTGCAGATCATCTCCGAGCGGCTCTCCGCGCAGGGGGTCGCCCACTGCACCCTCACCGGCGCCACGAGCAAGGAGGAGCGCCGGCGCCTGGTGGAGCGCTTCCAGGCGCGCGAGGTGCCGGTGTTTCTCATCTCGCTGCGCGCCGGCGGCGTGGGCCTCAACCTCACCGCGGCCGACGTGGTGATCCACTACGACCCGTGGTGGAATCTCGCCGCCCAGAACCAGGCAACCGACCGCGCGCACCGCATCGGGCAGGAACGCGCGGTCACGGTCTTCAAGCTCATCTGCGCGGACACGATCGAGGAGCGCATCGTCGCGATGCAGGAGTCCAAGCGGGAGCTGGCGGAGAGCCTGCTCTCCGGCGAGGACGTGTCCCGCACGACCCTCACGCGCGAGGATCTTCTCGCCCTGCTGGAGGGCTGAGGGCGCGCGACGCCCCGATAGGCCGGCGCAACGTGATCAAACTGCTCAATTCCCGGCGCACGTGCCGCCCGGAGGTCGGCGCTCATTCGGACCACCTCCCATCGCTCATCGACGGCCAAGGGGCCGCCGGGGTCCCCTGTGTCACTTTCTGCGAGTTCTGAGCAGCCGCGAAGCGGGGTACGGCGGGTCGGCTGGCCCCGGGCGTCGGCCATCAGGCATTTTGCGGGGACGGTCCCGCCGTTTGGGGGCGAGGCCGCCCGGACCTCGCCCAGACCTCACAAAAAGCGACACAGGCGGGACCCTGCGGCGCCTCGGGCGTCGGCGCGGCTCTTGGCCGCTCGGACCTTTGGCCTGGTGAGGCCGGCCCTGCGACAGAGCTCGCCAGACCGTGCCCCCGCGTGCCGAACCCGCCGCCCGCCTCGGCGGCCGTCTCGTCGAACGTCCCGCAAGACCCGCTTCGACTTCTGCTGGTCGCTAAGACCGGCAGGGAGCAGGCGGCTGTAGCTCTCATTGATCGACTTGCCGTAGATGGCGCCTCGGCGCCGCTCGGGCCGCTGAGGTCGCACGTCGACAGCGGAAGCACCCGCCCTCTGCATCTGGAAGATCCTGGGAATCCCCATAGTGATGGTGTCGATCAAGTTTATCTGGAGCATAGCCTCGCAGAGGAAGGGATTTTGGCAGTAGCTCGGCTTGAAGCCGGGCATTACGGAGCGGCACGCTCCTCTGGCCAGGTTGAAGAAACAAGCGAGAGAAGATCGGCCGCCACCTCCGGGCTATGGAACCTGATACTACAGTCCTCGTTTCGAGGAAAGCCCAACAGGGGAAGATCCCCGTACCAAACGATTTCCCCGTCGAACACGACAAGGCCCCGTGGAGCCTGCGCATCAAAAGCAACCGAACAGCCTGCCCGGCGCAAGTCATCGGACGCCTGCTGATAAAGTCTTCGCCTATCGCCATCGTCCTCGGAGGGCTCTTCTCGACATATGACCATCATGATGTCTATTCCGCGCTCAGATGTCGCACAAAGCCCCGAGCCCAGAGTTTCAATCAGCTTAAGACTGACAAAGGGGGCGCATATTACCACCGAGCGCTTTGCAGCCCTGATGTCAGAGGTTTTGTTTACGACGGTTGACGAGCGCGGGTTCTTCTCGGCTATCGAATCGGGCGCCATGGCACGGGGGCGCGTGCCATGGCGGGGTTTTGATAGCACGGCGCCGACCCTGCTAGTAAAAAGGCCGCTGTGGCACGGGGGCGCGTGCCACAGCGGCGGTTTTGATAGCAGGCAGCGTAAAGCGACGCGCGGCCCTTATGCGGTGGCGGCAGCGGCGGGCTTCTTGCCGAACGCGCGCATCATGACGCGGGCAGACTCCAGGGCGCCTTCGCGCGTGAGGCGATACTCGTTGGCGAGGCAACCGCCGTCGGGCGCGTAGCGCGGGGCAGACTCGATGAGCCCGCGGCGACGCAGGAGCGTCACGGCGTAGTCGACCGTGTTGGGGTTCAGCGACAGGACCTCGGCGACCTCACACTTGCTCACGACGGCCCCGGAGGAGTCCCCGCCCATCCGCGCGAGGTAGATGAGCACGCGCTCCCACGCATACGTGTGGCGCCCGTCAATGGCGTCAGGAAGGATGCTCCCGGAATGCTGGACGGCCGGGATCGTCGTGCTTGAGTTTTGAGCCATGATGAGCGCCGTTCGTTAGCGGGGGGACGTGGAGGTCGTCGCGGCGACGTGCGTGGGAATGACACCCGCGCCGCACCCCGGCAGGGGCTCGGGCATGGGTCCGCAACCCAAGGCCAGATGTCCGATTCGCATATGCGCACGTCCTAACAAGAGCGTAAGCGGCGTATCCGCTGAATATTTGTTAGCATACCCCCTCCCGCATGCATTATTCAATCGTGCTCGTCCCTATTTTTTAACACCGTTATCCTGCCGTTACATGAACGACGCCCTGTCGTGATCATGTCGCGGCAGAGCGCTGCGCCGCAACGAAAACGGGGCCCTCTCGACCCCGTTTTCGTACGTCGGTTTTCTTATTACGCTCCGCGCAAACTATGCCCGCCTGCGAAGAACAACGGAAGCGGCAAGCGCAACCGTGCCAACAGAGCCGCAGGCGAGAAGAACGGTCGAGGCAGGTTCTCCAGTCTCGGGAATCTCGGGCTTCGTCGGGCGCTGTGGCTCTCCGGGCGTGTCCGGAGTGTTGGGCGTGTCGGGGGTGTCAGGGGTATCCGGCGTGTCCGGATCGTCGGGGGTGTCCGGATCGCCGGGCTCGCCCGGACCATCAGGCATATCCGGATCGCCGGGCTCGCCAGGATCGCTCGGGTCCTCGGGCTCGCCAGGATCGCTCGGGTCCTCGGGCTCGCCAGGATCGCTCGGGTCCTCCGGGTCCTCGGGCTCATCGGGGTCGTCGGGCGTATCGGGCGTATCGGGCGTGTCGGGCGTGTCGGGATCCTCCGGCTCATCCGGATCGTCGGGGTCGGGACCGGGCACGTAGGCGCGCTCGAAATACACCTTCAGCACGAGCGAGCCATCGCTTGCGACGGTACCGGAGAGAACGTTGGCGGCATCCTCGTCAAAGACGTAGCCCGCACGATCAGGCGTCTTGTCCTCCTCGGTGACCGAGACCGTGGAGTCGGTCGTTCCGAAGCGCTCGTCCTTCTCGTCCGGTTCGGTGGAATAGGAGCCGTTCTTCTCGTAGTAGAACTCGACCGTATAGGGCGTGTCGTCATCCGCCTTCCACGTGCCTCTTATCCACACGTCTCGCGCGGGCATGGCAAAGGCGCCGTCCTCGACCACCACGTCATCGCCGATGGGCTTCCACCCCTGGAAGGTATAGCCCTCGTACTCCGCACCCACTGCGGGCGTCGAACTCACGGCGACGGGTTCGTTCTTCACGTACGCACCGTCGTCAACGGGAAGCGGGTACTCCGTCTCCACTCCCTCCGGTGCGTTGTCGTAAACGTAGTGCACCGTGTAGGTCTGCTGGGCAACGACGATGTATGCCCACTCTCCGGAGACCACGACGTCCGCCGAGGGCATGGAGAGCTTCCCATCCTCGATGGCGACGGACTCGGCGTCATCCGGATCGTCTGCCATCGTCTTGGCGCTCCAGCCGCTGAACGTGTACTTGCCGTTCACGTTGCCATAGGCGTCACGCGTGTAGTAGACGCATGCGGCGGAGTTGGTCGTGTCGACCGCGACCTCGGTGCCGGCGGCAAGGTCGGTCTGATCCGCAGGCAGCCGCGGTCGGTCCGTCGTCACGTTGCCCTCGGCATCGTAGAGCGTCGAACCGTCGTACGTCTCGTCCCAGTTCCACTCGTACGTGAGGTCGTACGCGCCCCGCTCCCAGGAGAGCGCGAACGGAGAGAAGCAGCCTCCCTCGGCATTTGCGGGCAGGGTGAAGACGATGTTGTCTCCAACCACCTCGCACTCGACGGACGTGACATTGCACAAGGCAATCTGATCCTCGAGCTTGTCGCGATACTCGCGGTGCAGGCCCTCGAAGTGGTAGACCTTGAAGCTCTCAGGGTCGGCGTCGGCCGCCTTGGGCGGGATGGGCCAGTAGATGGTCACGTCCTTGTCGCACGAGACCCAGGCGTTGCCGTCATTCTCATTCACGAGGTCCAGGTACTTGAACTCAGTGGTGTCGAGCGAGAGCTGCTCGCCCTCCGCGAGACCCTCGTTGGCGTGGTAGAGCAGGAGCTCCTGGGTCGTGGACTCATCGGTTCCGGCGAGCAGGTCGTCAAAGAGCAGGGAGATCTGCGCACCCGATTCGCCGTTGCCGAGAAGACCGAGGTTCTTGGCAGATCCGTTGGTGTAGTAAGTCGCTCCCCCATCGATCACGGCGATGCCGACGCCGTCGGCGGTGTCCACCTGGTCGGCGCTGCTCACCACCGGCTGGGCAACGTCAACGCTTTCGTCGAGGACGCCCTCGGGCTGGGACACGTTGCGCACGGTCGCCGTGGCCCCGTGACCGGTGGCGACGGAGACGCTGAAGCTGCCGGCACCGGCGTCATCGCTCGTAGCCACGAGCTTGCTGACGTCGACGCTGATGTCGTAGACGCCGGCAACGCCATCGTCGCCAGAAGCCTCGGTTTCGCCATCGAGTGTGAACGAAGCGGGCAGCCCGGTGAGGGTCCAGTAGTTTCCCGCCTTCGCAGCCGTGACCTGCGTGCCGTCGTAGGTGAGTGTCAGGCCCTTGAACGTCTCCTCGTCAACACCCGAGACGGCGTAGCGGACCGCGGGGAACGAGGTCTCGGAGAGCGAGCTGCCTCCGGTGTACGCCGTCATGCTCTGCGGGGTGAGCGTGATCTCGACCTGTTCTCGCCAGTTGACGATCAGTGCGGCAAAGCCGAACTTCTCGTCGCCCGTGACGGTGAACTCGCCGGTAGCGGTGTTGACGGGGTTGACTGTAGTGTTACCGACGTCTTTAAACTCGTTTTTGCCCTCAACGTAGCCGTCCGCCCAGCCCGTCTGGACGACGCGATACGTGCCTGCGACAAACGGACCCACGCTGACACGACCGTCCTCATCGGTTGCCAGCGACTCGAAGCCGGAGACGTCCTTCCAGTCGTCTCCCACTTTCTGCTGCACCTTGACCGTGGCGCCGGCAATAGGCTGGGTCGTATCGCCCGCATCCATCACACGAACGACGAGCTCGTTCTTGCGCGCGACACCCGTTCCTCCGCCGATGCCGACCGTGTACATCGCCTGGTTGCCTCCGACGCGCGCGAATTGGTCGGAGCCCTGATGCGACGTCAGGGTGGCGGTGTTTGCGACCAGCTTGCTGCCGATGACCTCGGGATAGTAAGTCTTGAACTCGATGTAGTAGCTGACGATATTGCCGTGCGAGGCGCCGTTCTCACCGAAGATGCTCGGGTAAGTCTCGGCGTATTCCTGTCCGCGACCGGTGAAGTCGGCGTAGTCGATCCCGTTGTTGTCCTCGGTGCCCACGTTGCCAAAGTTGCAGAAGAACGTCTCGGTATTCTCGTCCTTGTCGTAGTAGACACCCCAGCTGAGGTTCTTCTCGTAGACCCGCTGCTTGAACTGCTCGAGGGTCTCGCCATCGCTCTGGGTCAGCTGGGTCATAAATGTCCGGCCGTCTTCTCGATCGATGAGCGGCTCGCGGATAGTTCCGCCGCGCTGCGCGAAGTAGGCGCCCTCGGGAATGCTGTAGTTGCCGTGCCACTGGTCCACGAAGTCGTACGAGCTTTTCGCCAGCGTCGGGATTGCCGCCCAGATCGTGACGGAGCTTATGTCGATGAAGCCGTTGTTGGGAATCTCATCCGTCACGAAGAGCTTCTCGTACGACTTTGGGACGCGATCCATGACCGTTGTGGAGCCGTAGAGGTCAAGCGAGCCGATTTGACGCCGACCCTCCGGCCGTGACGCCCACATCCTTTGCCGTGAGGACGGCGCCCGTCGTTGCGTTGCCCGAGATCTCATTGGTGCCCGCCCCGCCCTCGAGGATGGTGAACGTCACCGTGTCCTCAGAGATGGAGACGCTCACGAGCGGCTTGTTCTCATCGTCCGTCACGGTGATGTCCGGAAGAGGGTACGTAGCAGAGAAGAGCTCGCCGATGTTGGTCGAGACCGTGAGCTTGTCACCGACGGCAAACAACTCTCCCGCCACCGTCTCCCCGAGAGTGAAGGCGAACGTGATCGAGTGGCCGTCCGAGCCCTGAGTGACTGAGCTGTCGTATGACGTTATGGCCGTCACCGTCGCGGTAGCTGTGCCGCTTCGCTCGCCGCCCGTGGCGATCGCCGCTTTGGGGGCAAGCCCCGCGACGAGCGCGGCGACGAACAGGAATGTGCAAAGAGCGACCCGCGCGGCTGGCGTGCGCGCAGGGCGCGGCGAGCTGGTGCTAGTACGGTTAAAATGCATTACGGCCCCCAAGGATACCCGTGGTTATGCGGCTGAAATCACATTAGACATACCCCCCCCCTCCCGAAGCAAGTCCGTTTTTCAGGCAGTAACGTTTACGCCTTGGCGAGAAGGACGTGCGGGCGGCGGGGTGCTTGAGGGGTGCTATCGATTTGGGCGGCGTGGCAGGGAGCCGGTTGCCATGGTGGCCGATTCGATAGCAGGGCGCGGTTCCTGCTATCGAAAACGCCGCTGTGGCAGGCGGGCGCGTGCCACAGCGGCGTTTTTGCTAGCAGGGTGATTGAGCCGACGCGAAACCCCGCGCGTCACTACTTCAGCGTCAGGTGCGCACACTCGCTCGGCACCTCGAAGTCGTATCCGTGGTAGAGGAAGCCCGCGCTCGCCTCGGCGACGTAGACGGGCGTCCCGTCCGAGGTGCTCCCGAAGTACGTCGCACCGCCGGCGCCGCTGCCGACGATGACGGTGCAGGCGCCCGTCTCGTACTCGACGTAGTCGCCCGCGCTGAAGGCGGTGGACTGGGCGAAGTGGTACGTGCCGTCGCCGCGGGGCTCCGCATACCACAGCGTGGGGCCGCCGAGCTCGGGCGAGGCTCCGTCCGAGAGGACCCAGGAGTCGGGAACGTCGAGGTAGAAGTACTCGCACTCGAAGTCGTGGGCAGGCGCGGGAGCTGGGTCGGGGTCGCGATCTGGGTCTGGTTCGGGTTCGGGTTCGGGCTCGGGCTCGGGCTCGGAAGTCACCGAGAGCGCATCGGTGTCAGCGGCGTCCCCGTCATCGGCATTTTGCATCGTCTCGAGCGCATCATCGGTGACGGGATCGGCCGCGGGCGTCGGCTCGAGCACGAGGGCGTAGATGACGTAGACGGCGACAGCCACCACCGCCAGCGACAGCACGGAGAGCGCCGCTATGGCAGCCGTGCGCCGCCGGGGATGCACGGGCGCCACGTTCTTCTCGGCATCCGCCTGAACGGAGCGGGTCGCACCCGGCACGGGAGCCCCGCACTCGCCGCAAAACTGGGCACCCTCAGGAATCTCGTGCCCGCACTCGTTGCAGAACATGTGCGCCTCCAACCCGTCGCGGCAATGCGCCGTCGTTTCCGGCTGGCACCAATCATACCCCCTCCCCGTCCGACGGCGGCGACGGCCCGGGCGGGCGTCGGCTTGAGTGGGGGCGCGGCCGGACGGCGGCGCGCCCGCGCGCCCGAACCCTAGTTGGACGTCGTGGGCAGGTAGGGGTGCATCGCCTGGGCGAGGTTGGCGAGGTTGCGGGTCTGGATGTACACGCGGCCGCTGCCGGTGAAGGTGTTGACCAGGCCCTCGCCGGTGGTGAAGCCAAACATGCCGCTCGCGACCTCGATGTGGTACTCCAGGTCGGCGTCCCAGGCCACCACGTGCTCGTTGTCCACGACCAGCGGCTCGCCGGGCGTCACGTCGAGCGCCAGGAGGTCGCCGAAGGCAGATACCAGAAGCGACCCCTCGCCGTGGACCTCCATCACGAACAGGCCGCCCGTGTTGCCGAAGAGCGCCTTGGTGATGCCCTGGTTCACCATCGTGTAGTCCACGCCCTCGTCGCAGGCGAGAAAGGCGCCGGTGTTGAGGCGGTACTGGTGCGCGCCGTCGAGCTTGAGCTCCGCGATCTTGCCGGGGATGGGAGGCGCGACCGCGATCTCGCCGTCCGCGGCGGTGCCGGTGGCCGTGGTGATGAACATGGACTCGCCGCTCGTGATGCTGCGCCCGATGGCGCTGAACACACCGCCGAGGCCCTTCTTCTTGGTGTTGAGCCCGCCGGTGATCTCGACCCCGCGCGAGTACACCATGCTGCCGCTCTCGGTCCTCACGGACTCGCCCTGGGCGAGCGCGATGCGGACGATCGGGCAATCGGAGTCGCCAGTGAGTGCAAACCTCATGTGAGTTCCCTTCTCGAGTTGGGCGGCGCGTTCTTCTCGCCCGTGCTTTCCGCCGAGTATACCGCGCAGCAGGCCCCTGAGCTCGAGCATGCCATATGGGACAGATTCTCGACGACGAAGGGGCAAAACTGTCCCGTAAGGCATTCTCGGGCTCGAGGGGCGGGCAGGCCGGGGCGGCTCGGGGCGGGCAGGCGAGAAGAACCTCAGGCCAGCTTCACGATCTTGGTGCCGTGGACCTCGTGGACACCGAGGGCCCCCGCGACCGCCTCGGCGTTTTCGTAGGTGATGCCGCCGCCCGGCAGGATGGTGATGCGACCGGCCGCGTGGTCGATGAGGCGGCGCAGGTGGTCGAAGTTGTCCGCGATGGGCGTGCCCGCGGGGCCTCCGTGGGTGAGGATGCGCTCGACGCCCAGCCCGGCGAGGAAGTCGATGGCGGCAAGCTGGTTCTTCTCGGCCAGCTCGTCGAAGGCCATGTGGAAGGTCACCGCCACCGGCGCGATGGGCTCTCCGGCCTCGTCCGCGAGCGCGCCGTGGGCCGCGGTGACCAGGCGCTCCGTCATGGCGCGGTCGACAACGAGCTCGCCGGTGGCGGGGTCGGCCGCAAGGCAGCCAAAGACCACGCCCGTCACGCCGAGGCTGCGCACCATGGCCACGTCGTCGAGCATCATCTGCTCCTCGGCGGGCGTGTAGACGAAGTCGCCGCCGCGCGGGCGGGCCATCGCCATGACGGCCGTGCCCGTGGCCGCCGCGTTGGCGACGGCGGCGCGGATCACGCCGTAGCTGGGGCTCGTGCCGCCCACCGCCAGGTTGTCGCAGAGCTCGATCCGCCCCGCGCCCGCGGCGATTGCCGCCGGCACCCGCTCCATGTTCTCGGCGCAGAACTCCCTCAGCAGCGTCATGGTCTCCCCTCTCGACCGCGTCATGTCCTTGCATCATCATAGTTTCACCCCGCGCGCTCAGCGCACCACACGGTCGAAAGGACAATCGCAATGCACCGCCTGGGCATCTCGCTCTACCCCGAGCACTCCACCCCCGAGAAGGACCTCGCCTACATGCAGCTGGCCGCCAAGCATGGCTTCAGCCGCATCTTCACCTGTCTGCTCTCCGTGGAGAAGGACGCCGAGGAGACCGTCGCGGAGTTTGGCGCCTTCGTCGCTCAGGCCCACGACCTGGGCTTTGTCGTGGCCGTGGACACCAACGAGGACGTCTTCGCGCGCCTGGGCGCGACCCCGGGCAACCTCGAGCCGTTTGCAAAGATGGGCGTGGACATCATCCGCCTGGACGGGCACTTCGGCGACATGGGCGACATCATGCTCACCCGCAACCGCGAGGGCATCCAGATCGAGTTCAACGGCAGCTGCCGCCTGCCGATCGACCTTCTCGCCGAGCGCGGGGCCGACCGCCGCAACATGGTGACGTGCTGCAACTTCTACCCGGAGCCCTGGACCGGCATGTCCGAGGAGCGCTTCGTCGAGCTCTCCCGCGCGTACAAGTCCGAGGGCTTCCAGACCGCGGCCTTTGTCTCGAGCCAGCAGCCGGAGACCTTTGGGCCCTGGCCGGTCTTCGCGGGCCTGCCCACCTGCGAGGATGACCGCCACCGCCCGATCGACCTGCAGGTGCGCCACCTGATCGGCACCGGGCTCATTGACGACGTGATCATCGGTAACGCGTACGCGAGCGAGGAGGAGCTCGCCGCGATGGCCGCCGTGGACACGTCCCGCGTGACCGTGCGCGTTGAGCTGGAGCCCGGCGCGACCGAGGCGGAGCGCGAGGTGCTCTGGGGCTTTGACCACACCGAGCGCCCGGACTCCTCCGCGTACCTGCTGCGCTCGAGCTGGCCGCGCATGAGCTTCCGCGACCGACAGATCCCCGCGCGCGACGCCGGCTGCGAGACGTTCAGCCGCGGAGACGTGCTCGTGGTCAACGACAACCTGGCGCACTACTGCGGCGAGCTGCACGTGGCGCTGCGCGAGATGCCCAACGACGGCACGCGCAACCTCGTGGGCCGCATCCCGGCCGGGGAGCTCTTCCTGCTCGACTACATCAGGCCCGAGCACCCATTTGGGTTCGTGAGGGAGTAGGCCATCGCGAGGGCGGCGTGTGACAATTAGGACAGGTTAAATTGTCACACAGCAGGGCGTGTGACAATTTAACCTGTCCTAATTGTCACACGCCGCTCTCGCACCCGCCCGCCGACGAGGTTCTTCTCGGCCGCGCCCGGCGCGCTACAATGACGTGGTCAGAGCGATCAAAGGGGGACACATGACCAGGCTCGCCGTGTTCGACGTGGGCGGAACCGCCATCAAGTACTGCGCCATGGAGGGGACCGACATCCAGCTCCAGGGCGAGGTGCCCACGCCCGACCCGATGTCGCACGACCAGGAGCCCTTCCTCGCGGCGCTCGAGGGCATCCTCGCGCAGCTGGGCCCCGTGGAGGGCATCGCGCTCTCCATGCCCGGCGTGATCGACGTGGACCGCAAGTACCTGCATACCGGCGGCGCGCTGCTCTACAACTTCAACGTCGACGTCACCGCCTGGGAGGAGCGCTTCGGCCTGCCCATCGAGGTCGAGAACGACGCGCGCTGCTCCACGATGGCCGAGCTCGCCGTGGGCAACCTCCAGGGCGTCCAGAACGGCGTGGTGCTCACCTTTGGCACGGGCATCGGCGGCGGGACCGTCGTGAACGGGCAGCTCTTCAAGGGCTCGCACCTCTACTCCGGCGAGGCCTCGATGATGTACTTCCGCTTCCCCAACAAGGGCAGTGAGCTGCGCGACGCGGGGTCGTGGTCCACCGACTGCTCCACCGTTGGCATGTGCCGGCGCCTGGCCGAGGCCAAGGGCATCGAGAAGTGCGACGGCCGGCAGCTCTTTGCGTGGCTCGAGGAGGGCGACGAGGTCACGACGCGCCTGTTCCGCGACGTGTGCGACGGGATCGCCGTGCAGATTCACAACATCCAGTGCTGGATCGACCCCGAGCGCATCTGCCTGGGCGGCGGCATCAGCAGAAACCCCCTCTTCATCGAGGGCGTGCGCGACGCCCACCGGCGCTTCAACGCCGAGCTGCTCTGCGACTTCCCCGAGGTTGAGATCGTGACCTGCCGCTTCTTCAACGACGCCAACCTCATCGGCGCGTACCAGCACTTCCTGCAGATGCGCGAGAAGCGCGGCGCGTAGGGGCGGGGCGGGCACCTGGGCCGGCGTGAATTGTTGCGACCGCGTGAACGTCACAGGTAGTGAGACTCGAAAAAATTTTTAGGTCTTCAAGATGAAGTTCTTCTCGTTAAACGCGTGGTACGTACCACTACCTGTGACGTTTGGCGCCGAAGGAGCCGCGAATCCTCGACCGCTACCCCACCGGCCGGCCCGGCGCGTGACAATTAGGACAGGTTAAATTGTCACGCGCCCTGCTGTGTGACAATTTAACCTGTCCTAATTGTCACGCGCTGGGCCGGCCGGCGGCTACAGGCTCTCGAGGATCTCGCGCATCGTTGCCTGGACGGCGTGCTCGGTGTTGCGGCCGATGACGCGCTGGCCGATCTGGCGCACGGCGTAGCGGGCGTTCTCCATCACGTAGGGGTGGCCCACGTAGCGCAGCATCGCGTAGTCGTTCATGGAGTCGCCGAAGGCCACGACCTCGCTGCGGTCGATGCCCCAGTAGCGCAGCACCTGCTCGAGGCCCGTGGCCTTGTTCACGTGCCGCGGCACCACGTCGATCCAGCGCGAGCCGCTCGGCAGGAAGGTGAACCACTCGGAGAGCTCGCGCTCGAGGACGTAGGCCATGTCCATAAGCTGCTCGGGCAGCTCACAGCACACGGCCGCCTTGATGATGCTCACGTCCGGCGAGGGCGGATCGTAGAGGCGCTCGGCGTTGGGGAGGTCTTTGTCCAGCTCGCGGATGTAGGCGCTCTGGTCGTCGAGCAGATAGGTGCGCGTGGCGTCATAGAGCGCCAGGTGCACGCAGTCGAAGAGCTGGGCGGTCTCGAACAGGCGCATCACCGCGATGGTCGAGAAGACCTCGCGGTCGAGCAGACGGCCGTCGGCGTAGACCTGCGTGCCGAGGGAGGCCACATAGTCCATCTCATCGGCGACGGGCGAGAAGAACCAGCGCAGCGTCTCGTAGCGGCGGCCGGAGCTCGCCACGAAGCGCACGCCCTTCTCGTGCAGGGCGTGGATGAGCTCGAAGGTCTCCTCGGGGACCTTAGAGTCATCGTCGAGCAGCGTGCCGTCCATATCCGACGCGATGAGCTTGATCATGGGACGAACCTCCTTGTCTTTGGGCGTGACAATTAGGACAGGTTGTGACAATTAGGACAGGTTGGATTGTCACATCGAGGGCATGTGACAATCCAACCTGTCCTAATTGTCACAACCTGTCCTAATTGTCACGCCCCACTGTCTCACTGCAGGAAGGCGGGCATCTCGCCGGCGCGGGTGGCGCGGGCGATCTCGAGCAGCGCGTCGGCCACGCCCTCGTCGGTGACGGCGCCCACGCGGTAGTTGGCGGTGGCCAGGACCTCGTCGGTTGCGTTGGCCACGGCCACGGAGTGGCGGACCTTGCGCAGGATCTCGAGGTCGTTCTCGGCATCTCCAAAGGCGACGACCTCGTCTGCGGTGATGCCCAGCGCGTCGAGAAGGACATCGAGCCCGGCCGCCTTGGAGACACCCTGGGGCATGATGTCGAACCAGCCCGAGATGGGCGACGCGATCCGCATGTCCGGCGCGGCATCGGCCACGATCTGCCGGCAGCGCTCCATGTGCTCGGGGTCCTCCGGGCAGGCGATGGTCGCCGCGATGTAGTCCTCGTTTGGGATCTGGTCGACGGCGATGCCGGTGAAGCGCGTGCGGCGCGCGTAATAGGCGAGCTCGTCGTCGGTGGTGCCCACGCCGTACGCGGGGTAGAGCAGGTTGGTCTGCTCGGGGTAGCACACGAGGAACATACCCGGCTCGGGGCGCAGCGCGGCGTCGATGCGCTCAAGGGCGTCGCGCGGGATGAGCGTCATCTGGACGTAGGAGCCGTCCAGGCGGATGCGCTTGCCGTTGGAGAGGATGCCCGTCTGGAAGCAGGACTCGTCCATGTCGAAGAAGCGCAGCAGCTCGATGGTGTCGCGACCGGTGGCGGGGCCAAAGCGCACGCCGGTCTCCATGAGCTCGTGGATAGCCGCGATGGTGCGCGGGCTCACGTGCTTCTCGCCCAGCGGGATGAGCGTGTTGTCCATGTCTGAGAGGACGAGCTTGATCACGAGATGATGCCTCCCTCCACGCGCGGAAGCGCGTCGAAGCGATCGATTGCCATGAGGATCTGCTCCACGTCGACGATGCCCGAGATGCGGCCGACGCGACGGCCGCCCGCCCAGATGACAAGGTCGCGGTAGCCCGAGCCCTTGCGCATCCCGGTCCAGCGCATCACGTCGATGTCGCGGTAGCGCACGGTGACGTCCGGACCCAGAAACGGGGTGATGAACAGGCGCTCGTCGAAGACCGAGACCTTGTAGCGGCTGAGGATCGCCCACATCACGAAGCTGGTGACGATGAACGCGTCGAAGAAGGCGAACACCGGGACCGGGCCGGGGAGGAACTCGAGGGCGGCGCAGAGCCAGCCCAGGACGAAGCCCAGCACGCTCATGAACGCCATCGCGAGGACGAGGCCGCGAGTGAACGGCGCGGGAACGACGTAGGTGTCGTGGTGGCGGTGGTGCCGCTCCGAGATGCGCACGTTGCCCACGTGCTCCAGGAGCAGCGCGAGCACCGGCAGGACGACCTCGATCGAGGCGAGCAGCACGAGCGCCATCTACGCCTCCCCGCCGGCCGGGACGGACGGCGCGGCCGGGGCCGTCGGCGCGGCGAACTTGGCCACGAGGCGCTCCAGCAGGTCGACCGTGAGCTCGAGGCTGCGCACCGGCACGAACTCGCGGACGGAGTGGGCGTTGTAGCCGCCCGTCGCGAGGTTGGGGCAGGGCAGCCCGCGGAAGGTGAGCTGGGCGCCGTCGGTGCCGCCGCGCGCGGGGACCGCCACAGGCTCGATTCCCACCTCGCGGTTGGCCTCGAGCGCAAAGTCAATGAGCCGCTGGTCGGAGGGGCCGAACTTCTCGGCCATGTTGCGGTACTGCTCGCGGAAGCTCACCGTGACCGTGCCCTCGCCGTAGCGGTCGTTGAGGAAGGCGGCGATCGCGCGGAAGGTCTCCTTGCGGGCGTCGAAGCCGGCGGCGTCGAAGTCGCGCAGGATGTAGGAGAGCGTGACGCTGGAGGCGGTGCCCTCGATGTCGGTGGGGTGGAAGAAGCCCTCGCGGCCGGCGGTGTGCTCGGGGCGCTGCGCGGCGGGGACCATCTGCTGGAACTCGCTCGCCACGGTGATGGCGTTGACCATGACGTCCTTGGCGGCGCCGGGGTGCACCATCACGCCGCGCACGGCGACCGTGGCCTCGCATGCCGAGAAGCACTCGTAGTTGAACTCGCCGAGCGCCTCGCCGTCCACGGTGTAGCCGCCGCAGGCGCCGAGCAACTCGACGTCGAGCAGGCTCGCGCCGTGGCCGATCTCCTCGTCCGGGACAAAGGCGGCGACGATGCGGGGGTGCGGCAGCGCGGGGTTCTCCGCCAGGCGGGCGAGAAGCGCCATGATCTCGGCGACGCCGGCCTTGTCGTCGGCGGAGAGCAGCGTGGTGCCGTCGGAGCAGACGATGTCCTGGCCGACGAACTGCGCGAGGTCGGGCACCTGATCGGGCGTGGTCTGGACCGGCTCGCCGTCGACGACGCCCGAGACGAGCGGGCCGCCCTCGTAGCGCACCACGTGCGGGCGCACGCCGTGGGCCGGCGCGTCCGGCGAGGAGTCGATGTGGGCGCAGAGCACGAGCGCGGGCAGGTCCTCCGCGCCGGCCGAGGCGGGCAGGGTGCCCGTGACGTAGGCGTGCTCGTCTGCGGTGACGTCGGTGCAGCCGATGGCCTCGAGGTCGTCGGCGAGCACGCGCGCCATGTCGTGCTGGCAGGGGGTGGACGGGGTCTGGTCGAGCTTGTCCGGGTCGGACGGAGAGTCGACCTGGACGTAGCGCAGGAAGCGCTCGAGGACGTCGGACATGGGGTGCCTCCCGTGATTGTTGCGAAGTCGCGTTTTTCTCGCCTGATAGTCTAGCGCAGGGGCGGGTCGCGCGCGTCAGCAGAGCGTAACCTCGCGGAGCCGGGGGCGGGGCGCCCGCCGATTCCCCGAACGAGGCGCAAATCCTGAGCGTTCGCGGGCGTATAGTGTTCGCATATGCCCCGCAAGGAGAAGGTGGGACACGCCATGGCACAGAAGAGCGAGCGACAGCGGCTCAAGCCGCACCGCCGGGGAACGCCGATCGAGCCCGCGGCACCGGGCAAGCCCGCAAGTCGCCCGGCCGCCCAGGCACGGCCAGCCCGCGCACGTCAGAAGAAGACGCAGCTCCTCCCCGTCGTGATCGTGCTCGCCGCCCTCTTTGTGGTGGGGTGCGCGCTCGGCATCCGTGCGGCGCTGGCGCCGGCGCCCGAGACGCCCCCGGCCCTCGAGGGCCCAACGCGGGTCAGCTTTGTGGCCGTGGGCGACAACCTCCCGGAGATCGAGATGGCCGCCTATGCGGACGCCCAGGCCGGGGAGACGGACGACGGGGACTATGACTACACCCCCATCTACGCGCCGATCCGCGACTACGTTCAGGCCGCTGACCTTGCCTATGTGAAGCAGGAGACCCATCTGGGCGGCGACGACATCGGCCCCAAGGGCTACCCCTCGTTCAACACCACCGACCGGATGGCGGACGCCATCGTGGACACGGGCTTTGACCTCGTGGGGTCGGCCTCCAACCACTCCTACGACTGGGGCTACTTCGGCGCCAACGACCACTCGCGCGAGGTGTGGAACGCCCAGCCCGTGGCCTTTGCCGGGACGGCCTCGAGCGCGGAGGAGGCCGAGAAGATCGCAACCGTCGAGCGAAACGGCATCACGTTTGCCCTGCTCGACTACACCTACGGCGTCAACGGCTACGATCAGGAGGACCTGCCCGACTACGCCGTCAGCTACATGGACAAGGACCGCATCGAGGCCGACGTCGCCCGCGCCCAGGAGCTGGCCGACGTTGTGCTCGTTGCCATGCACTGGGGCACCGAGAACCTCATGGGGGCCGACGACACCCAGCGCGACTACGCGCAGTTCCTGGCCAATCTGGGCGTGGATGTGGTGCTGGGGTCGCACCCGCACGTGATCGGGCCCATGACCTGGCTTACGGGCGAGGGCGGAAACCAGACGCTCGTGGCCTACTCGCTCGGAAACTTCACGAGCAACCACGAGGCCCCGCATATCCAAAACGAGCTCGAAGGCATGCTGAGCTGCGACTTTGTGAAGGAAGAGGACGGAGAGGTCCGCATCGAGAACGTGACGTGGGTGCCGCTCGTGATGCACACCGACGGCGCGGGCTTCGCGGTCTACGCCCTCAAGGACTACACGGCCGAGCTCGCCGCGGCGCACCCGACACTCTCAGCCGAGGAGGACCCGATCGGCTGGCTTCGCCAGACCAGCGATGACGTGGTGAACTCCCTCGGCGACGACTTCCCCATCGACGCGTGAGGACGCGCGAGGGCGCCCCTCCCCGCGCCCGGCGGCGGTTTCGCGTATGCTGGTCACAGGAAGGCGGCAGGAGGCGAGCATGAAGCGCAGCAACGGCAGGCAGGAGGCGATTCGCGGCATCGTCCGCGCGCAGTCCATCCGCACGCAAAACGAGCTCGTCGCCGCCCTCAGGGAGCAGGGCTTTAGCTGCACGCAGGCCACGGTCTCGCGCGACGTCTCGGAGATGCACCTCCGCAAGCTCGCGGGCGGGTTCTACGTCCTCGAGGAGGACCTCAACCTGCAGCTCGTGCTCTCGGAGTTTGTGGTGGAGACGAGAAGCGCCCCGGGACAGGCCCTCGTGGTGGTGCTCACCCAGCCCGAGACCGCCCAGAGCGTGGCGCGCGTCATCGACGAGGCCCGGCTCGACCACGTGCTCGGCACCGTCGCGGGCCACGACACGGTGTTCGTTGCCACCGACTCCCCCGCCGGCGCGGACGAGGTCAGAAACGCCATCTCCGCGCTCGCCACGAGCGGCTAGCGCGCCGCGGCCCTCAGCGCGCGGGCGCCATGGCCGAGAAGATCGGCGCCAGGTAGCGTCCCACGCCCGACTCGTCGCAGGAGGCGGTCACGTGGTCGGCGGCCGCGAGCGTGGCGGCGCAGGCGTTGGCCATCGCCACGCCGTCGCCGGCGGCCTCGAGCATCGTGCGGTCATTGTCACCGTCGCCGAAGGCGATGCAGTCCGCGGGCGAGACGCCCAGGTAGTCACAGAGCCAGCGCAGGCCCGCGCCCTTGTGGGCGGAGCTGTCGGTGACCTCGATGTTGCACGGCAGCGACGAGGTGTGCCGCAGCGTGGGGACGTCGTCGATCAGCGCACAGACCGCGTCGCGGTCCTCGGGGCGACGGTAGAAGACGTTCAGGCGGCACACGTTCCCGACGCGGGCGAGCTGGTCCTCGAAGCTCCCGTCGTAGACGGTGCGCACGCTGCGGACGAAGTCCTTGGTGGCGTCGCCGAGGTCGAGCCCGTCGATCAGCGAGAAGCGCTCGCGCTCGGTATAGACGGTGGAGTCCGCGAAGATGTCAAAGGTGATCGGGAGGTCGCGCACCCGGCGGTAGAGGTCGAGCACCAGGTCCTTCTCGATGCTGACCTCGCGCAGGGTGCGCCCGCCGGCGACCTCGGCCACGATGGCGCCGTTGGCGCAGACGGCATACCGCACGCACGGGTGCTCGAGGAGCTCCCGCGGCAGGCCGGCGACGTTGCGGCCGGTGCAGGGGACAAACTGGACCCCGAGGGCGGCCGCGGCGTCGAGCGCGGCGGCGTTCTCGGGCGTGACGGCCTTCGACGAGTCGAGGAAGGTGCCGTCCATGTCAACAAAGACGAGCTTGACCACAGGGTCCCCCTATCGGAGCGCGGCGCGTGCTACGAGAAGCGGACGCGGTCCGCGTACGTCACTCGGTTGGGCGGCTCCTTGCCGTCCTTGAAGGCGATGATGTTGTCCGCCACGACGTCGCCCATGCGCCAGTTTGCCTCGAGCGTCGCCGAGCCGATGTGCGGCGTCGTGAGGACGTTGGGCAGCTCGAAGAACTTGGGCAGCGTCGGCGGCTCGTGCTCGTACACGTCCACCGCGTAGCCGCCCAGGCGGCCCGTGGTCAGCGCGCGCTCGAGGGCGGACTCGCGCACGATGCCCGCGCGCGCCGTGTTGATGAGCAGCGCCCCCTCCTTCATGCGGCGGAACTCGCGCGCGCCGAGGAGGTTGCGCGTGGCGGAGGTCAGCGGGGCGTGGATGGTGACCACGTCCGACTTCTCGAGCAGCTCGTCGAGGCTCGTGTAGAGCAGCCCGTAGTGGGAGGCCTCGTCGCGGCGGACGATGTCGTAGCCGAGGATGTCCATCCCAAAGCCCATGGCGCGCGCGGCGACGGACATCCCGATCGCGCCCACGCCGATGATGCCGATGGTCTTGCCGTAGAGGCTCCGGCCGGGGATCTTGTTCCACACGCCGGACTTGAGCTGTGTGACGGTCTGCGTGATCATGCGCGCCAGGTCCAGGATGAGGGCGAAGGTGAGGTCCGCGGTCTCCTCCCGGTTTGCCCCGGGCGTGTTGGTGATCGTGATGCCGCGGCGCACGGCCTCGGCAAAGTCGATGCCGTCGAAGCCCGCGCCGTGGCGGGCGATGAGCTTGAGGTTGGGCAGCCGGTCGATGGTGGCGGCGTCCAGGTGGTCGTTGCCCAGGACGATGGCGTCGCAGTCGTGGGCGTAGTCGACGATCTCGTCGCCGGTGAGCGGGCGGCCGTACGGGTTGACGCGCACCGTGCACCCCGCGGCCTCGAGCCGCGCGAGCGCGCTGGTGTCGAAGATGCCAAACGTCGCAGCGCACGACGCAACCACGAACGTGTCCGCCACGTCGTGCCCCCTTCCAAAATGTGTAGTGACTGGAGGGTATTTTACCCCCCGGTCGCGGAACATTTCCCGCGGGCAGGCGTTTCGACGGGATGCACAGAGCCGGGCGACGCCATCTCCCAAGACGCCGCCCGGCCTGGGCAAGGGCCGGCTGTCCGGCCTACTCGATAACGGCGCCCGTCTTAGCGGAGCTGACCTGCTTGGCGTAGCGGGCCAGCAGGTGGCCGCCGTTCTCGTGGATGACGGGCCTCCAGCCCTGCTTGCGGCGAGCGAACTCCTCGTCGCTGACCTCGACCTCGATGAGGTTCTTGGTGAGGTCGATGTTGATCTTGTCGCCGTTCTCGACGAGCGCGATCGGCGCGCCGTCGAAGGCCTCGGGGCAGAGGTAGCCCACCGAGAGGCCGCCGGAGGCGCCGGAGAAGCGCCCGTCGGTGATGACGGCGGAGTCGGGGATGCCCTTCATGATCTCCGTGACGCGGTGGAGCTCCTTCATGCCGGGACCGCCCTTGGGGCCCTCGTAGCGGATGATGACGCCCGTGCCCGGCTTGATCGCGTGGGCGTTGTAGGCCTCGAAGGCCTCCTCCTCGGAGTTGAACACCATCGCAGTGCCGCTCCAGACGTGCTGGTCGGCGGGGACGGCGCTCGTCTTGACCAGGGCGCCCTCGGGCGCGAGGTTGCCGTAGAGCACCTGGATGCCGTTGGCGACGGAGGCGGGGTCGTCCTGGGTGCGGATGACCGAGCGGTCGCAGCGCAGCACCGAGGTCTCGAGGTTCTCGGCGAGCGTCTTGCCCGTGACCGTCATGACCGACGTGTCGAGGTCGCCCGCGATGGTCTCGAGGACGGCGGGGATGCCGCCGGCCTTGTAGAGGTTCACGCAGGAGATGTCGCCGTTGGGCACGACGTTGCAGATGACGGGCGTCTTGGAGGTGATCTCCGCCACCTGGGTCCACGTGCACTCCAGGCCGAGCTCGGCGGCGAGGGCGGGCAGGTGGATGAGGGCGTTGAGCGAGCCGCCGATGGAGGCGAGCAGCTTGACGGTGTTGTCGATCGCCGCCTGCGTCATGATGTCGGACGGCTTGATGCCGCGACGGACGAGGTCGACGACGGCCGCGCCGGTCTGGCGGGCCGAGAAGCGCCGCTGGCTCGTGGACGACGGCCACAGCGCGCCGTTGGGCAGCATCATGCCGAGGCCCTCGGTCAGGCAGCCCATGGTGTTGGCGGTGCCCAGGAAGGGGCAGACGCCGGGGCCGGTGTAGTAGCGCAGGGTGCCCTCGATGACGTCGCGCTCGGTGGCCTCGCCGGCCAGGAAGCGGGCGCGCAGGGCCTTGGACTCGGACGGCTTGATCTCGTCGTAGCACGGGCCGCAGGTCACGAGCGCCGAGGGCAGGTCGATGCGAGCCGCCGCCATGAGCATGGCGGGGATGATCTTGTCGCAGCTGCCGAGGTAGACGACGCCGTCGAAGCAGCCCTCGCCCACGATCATGGCCTCGCAGGAGTCGGCGATGATCTCGCGGTGGGGCAGGCAGTAGCGCATGCCCGCGTGGCCCTGGGCGATGCCGTCGCACATGCCGATCGTGTTGAACTCGATCGGCTCGCCGCCGGCCTCAAGGACGCCCTTCTTGACCTCCTCCGCCAGCTTCCTGAGCGGCTCGTGGCCCGGGCACACCTCGTTCCAGCTGTTCGCGATCGCGATGAGGGGCTTGTCGGGGTTCTCGAGCGAGTCCACGGCGACGCCGGCCGCGGCCAGGTGGGCCTTGGAGATGGCGCGCTGGAAGGGCTCGAGCTTGTCAATTGCACGTTCCATGGTTTCCCCCTATGGGTATGGGGTGGGCGCCGCCCCGTCGGCGGCACCCACCACCTCAGCTGAGATGGGCGACTACTCCATCTCCTCGTACTCGGCCGCGTAGGCCTCGATCTTCTCCATGCCGATCTTCTTCTCGACGAGGAACCAGACGGCGACGAAGAGGACGATGGCAACCGGAGCGAGGATGATCGCGTTCTCGGAGATGCAGGTCCAGAAGACGATGGCGGTCTGCGTGAGCGACGGGCCGGCCATGGACGCGATCTGGCCATCGAAGGACAGGCCGGTGGAGGTGGCCAGGTCCGTGAGATACGGGGCGGCGAAGGTGCCGGCGTACAGGATGGCGGCCATCACCGGGATGGAGATGAGGATGGAGCGGAACACGTTGCCGCGGCAGAGCGCGACGACGAGGGCGACGCGGAACGTGACGACGGAGAGGTCGGCAAGCGGCATCATGCGGTTGCCCGGGAGGACGAAGGCCAGGAAGATCGTGACCGGGATCATGATGAGGGCCGTGGTGATGACCTCGGGGTTGCCCACGACGACCGCGGCGTCGAGGCCGATGGAGAGCGACTGGCCGCCGAAGTGCTTGGTCGTGAACTTCTGGGCGCCGTCGGAGATGGGCATGAGGCCCTCGACGAACATGGCGGTCATCTTGGGCATGAGGACCATGACGGCGGCGACGTTGACGCCCGTGAGGAAGATCTGGTCGATCGGCATCAGGGCCAGGGCGCCCATGGCGCAGCCCAGGATGAGGCCCAGCATCATCGGGTCGCCGAAGATGCCGAGGTACTTCTGGACGTTGCGGATGGAGATGTTGACCTTGTTGAGGCCGGGGATGCGGTCGATGACCCAGTTGAGCGGGGCAGCGACGATGATCGACGAGGTGTAGGAGATCGTCGGGAGCGTGACGTCGGGAATCCCGAAGAAGTGCTCGATCAGCGGCGAGGTCCAGTCGGCGAACTTGAGCGTCATGACGGCGGTGAAGGCCGTGGCGATGAGGGCCCAGACGATGTTGTTCGTCACAAAGAAGACGAGGATGCCGGCGATCATCATGTGGTGGTAGTTCCAGATGTCGACGTCCATGGTCTTGGTGAGCTTGAGGACGAGCATCAGGATGTTGATGCCCAGGATCTCAAAGACCAGGAAGGCCACGATGGGAGAGGCCCAGGTGACCGAGGAGATGGCGCCCCAGCCGACGTCGGTGACGTCGAGGTTGAGGCCAAAGTTGGCGACCATCGCGCTCGCGGCCGGGGAGACCGCGGACTTGAGCAGGTTCACGAGCAGGTTGATGCCCACGAAGCCGCAGGTGATGGTGATGCCGCTCTTGAACGCCTTGCCGATGTTCATGCGGAAGACGAGGCCGATGATCGTGATGATGATCGGCAGCATGACGTAGGCACCTGCGTTGATGAGCGCCTGGAAGACAGTGCGGACTGTCTCAAGGAATGCGTCCATGCCTTTCCTTTCTCACATTGAGGACGGTCGAGAAGAACGCGGGGCGACGGGGCCCGCACGCCAGCGGACGTGTCCGCGGGGCGTCAGCTAGTCCTTGAGCGCCTCGACGATCTTGTCGAGCGTGGCCTGCTCGTTGATGCCGGTGAGCAGGGCGATGGCCATGATGATCGGGGTCTTGACGTCGGCGTCCTTGAACTTGCCGGAGGTGACCACGAGGTCGTAGTCGTTGGCCTTGTCGTGGAGCTCGAGCATCTTGCACTGGGTGACCTGGATCGCCACGCCGTGGTCGGCGCAGTAGTCCTTGATCTTGGCGGCGACGACGGTGGAGGTAGCGACGCCGTTTCCGCAGGCCACGAGAACACGCTTTGCCATTTTCGTTCCTTTCTCTCAAAGAGAGCCTTGAGCGCACCCCTGTGGCGCGCCTCTTACCTGATGGCGGGACGGGCCGCTAGACGAGCAGCGAGCCGGCGAGCGAGAAGACCTCGTCGGCGTCCTGTGCCGCGATGACCTTGCCGACGAGCTCCTGGTCCTGGACGAAGGCGATGACCTTCTGGAGCATCTCGAGGTGGGCGTGGGCCTCGGTGAGGGCCAGCATGCACACGACGGAGACCTTGCAGGTCTCGTCGGGCTCGTCCATCTTGTGCCAGTCGACGGGGTTGGCCAGGACGCCCATGCACATGGCCGCCTTGTTGACGTTCACGACGTCGCAGTGCGGGATGGCGACGTTGAGGCCGCCCATGTCGAGCGCGGTCGGGAAGTTCGCCTCGCGGTCGACGATCGCCTGGGCGTAGGTGTCCTTCACGTAGCCCTGCTCCTCGAGGACGCCCGCCAGGCGGCGCTCCACGTCCTCGCAGCTGAGGCCCTCCTCGTCGATGCGGACGACGAGGGAGCTGTCAAAGCTCAGATCTGCCATGCTCTTCTCCTTCTCTGTTTTGGGGGCCGCGTGTGCGACCCGTTACCAGACGACGCTCTCCTCGAGCTTCTTGATCGACGCGGCGAGCTTGGGGGCGTCGCACGCCTCGATGTCGGCGGGATCGAAGATGCCGGAGCCGATGCCCGCGTAGGTGGCTCCCTTGTCGAAGTAGGACTGGACGTTCGCGACGTTCACGCCGCCGACGACCATGAGCGGCAGCTTGCCGAGCGGCGCCTGGACGGCCTTGAGGTAGTCCGGGCCGAGCTGGCCGGCCGGGAAGACCTTCACGATGTCGGCGCCCATGTCGATCATCTTCTGGATCTCGGTGGGGCTGAAGGCGGCAGGGACGGTGATGACGCCGGCCTCCTTGGCGAGGTCGAAGATCTCCTGGGTGAACATGATCGGCGAGAGCATGAACTCAGCCCCAGCGGCGATGGCCTGGCGGGCGAGCTCGGCGTTCTTCACCGTGCCGGCACCCACGTGGACCTCGGCGCCAAACTCCTTGCGCGCCGCCGCGATCGACTCCATCGCGTGCGGGGAGTTGCTGGCCACCTCGATGGAGTTGACCTTGGTGCCGACGAGCTGCTCCACGACGGTGAGGACCTGCTTGGTCTCATAGCCGCGGAGAATGACGGTCACCTTGGGAAGAACGAGCTTGCACATACCTGCCTCCTCTGTCCGATTCCGTTGGTGAGATTCTAGGTCTGCATATTCTGTTTTCAAAATATGGCATCACTTCACAATTTTTGCATATCGACACTGTCAGAGGAATCTAGGTCGGCACGAAGACAGCCCTTGATGAGACGGTCCGTTTATCTGTGGTTTTCGTAAATCGCCCATATTGAGCAGCATCTCATTACTCGATTTGTAATCCTGTGGTAAGCTCAACCTGAAGCGATGCGGCAGATTTCTTCCGAAGTATCACTACTTAAGTCTCATTTTTGTTTGCATATTCTTTTTCTTTTTTTGAATATTATCTGAATTTCTGATTCTATTCTTCATCTTTTCTCCATACTTATGCGCAAGAATGTGCCCAACACAGGCCCCCTACGACAGGAGCTGGCATGGAGTTTGGGTCCACGGTCACCAAGCTGCGCGAGGGGCGCGGCTGGTCGCAGGCCAAGCTGGCGGAGAAGGCAGGCGTGAGCCAGGAGACCGTCGCCAAGTGGGAGAGCGGCCAGGAGTTCCCCGGTCAGGAGCAGCTGCTCTCGCTCGCCATGGCCCTCAAGGTCAAGATTCCGCGCCTCATCGAGAAGGACGAGGAGCTCATGGTCAAGGTCATCGAGGGGACCGAGACCTACGAGACGGCCGTCATGGGCGTCGTCTCCGTCGTGACCGCCGCCTGCGCCCTCGTCCTCATTGCCCTCTCCCACACCGACCCGGACGCGCTGCAGATCGCCATCCGCGTCACCGAGGCCGTCTTGATCGTGGGGCTGCTCGCCCTCGTCTGGCAGCGCCGCGGCCCGCGCGCGCAGCGCGCCAAGGCGTTCCGCGACGCGCTCGAGGCTGCCGACGGCTCCCAGACCGCCTTCGTCATCAAGCGCAAGGCCGGACGCAACACCGGCAACGTCATCATGCAGTTCGTGCTCGGCGCGATCATCGCCGTCACGCTCATCGTCCTCTTGGGCATCATGGTGCCCGAGTCGCGCCTGCCCTGGGTGATGCTCTAGAGGCCAGAGAGGCTCACCCTCGCAGCATCGGCTCCAGGTAGCGCGCCACGCCGGCCTCCCCGCACGACGGGGCGACGTGGTCGGCGGCTGCCTTGACCTCGGGCGACGCGTTGCCCATCGCCACGCCGTCGCCCGCGACCTCGATCATGGCGAGGTCGTTGCTGGAGTCGCCAAAGGCCACCGTCTCGGCAACGGGGATGCCGAGGCGCCCGCAGAGCCAGGTCAGCGCCGTGCCCTTGGTGGCGCGGACGCTCGTGATCTCCACGTTCACCGGAATCGAGGAGGTGCGGCAGAGCTCCGGGCGCGCGTCGACGGCGTCCCACACCGCCTGACGACCGGCATCGTCGACGTAGAGCACGTTGACGCGGTAGATGCGCGCGGACCGCTCGATGAGCTCGGCCGTGGAGCCCTCGAAACGTGTGCGCTGTGAGATGACCATGGCGCGCGTGGCGTCGTCGAGCGCCGCCTCGTAGTAGACGGGCCAGCGATCGGAGGAGGCGACGACGCCTTCGTCAGTGGTGAGGTCGAAGGTGATGCGCTGGTCGCGCACGTCGTCGTAGAGCGCGCGCACGACATCCTTCTCGATGGGCTCGCGATGAACGACCTCGCCCGAGCGCAGGTCAAAGACGAGCGCACCTCCGCTGCAGACGGCGTAGCGCACGCACGGGTGCGAGATGAGCTGCTGCGGGAGCCCGCGCAGGCTCCTGCCCGTGCAGGGGACGAACTGGACGCCGCGCTCGTGAGCGACGTCGAGGATGCGCAGGTTGTCCACCGGGATGGACTTGTCCGGCGCGACGAACGTATCGTCCATATCCACGAAGACAAGCTTGACCATTGCGCTCCCCTCTTGACGTTCTTCTCGCCATGATAGCGCGCAGCGCCGGGCCCTCGACGCAACGTCTTTGCCAAGCTGAACGCCGAGTAAGAGTTATCTGCCAAAACCGGGTCATTTTCTGAGCGGTTTTGGCAGATAACTCTTACTCGGCGTTCAGCTCGGGCAACGAAGCTAGCCGGGTTCATTTGTAGGGTACTTTTTCAGAGCCTCGTCAAGTACGACCCACGGAGTAGCAATTAATCAACCTGCACTTTCTCGCTTTTTCATTTGTAGGGTACTTGGGCTGACGCCCGAAAAGTACCCTACAAATGAAAGGCGCTTCGGAAAAGGGCGGATCGGCGCGCAGCCGCCCTCCCCGCCCGGCTACTTGAGGCGCTCGAGCTGGGCGAGCTGCTCGTCGGAGAGGTGGATGGGGCCAAAGTCCTCGCCGCCGCGCGTGGGGTCGTCGGGGTTCTCCAGCTTGAAGCCCCCTTCGCGGTTGGTGCGGAAGTTCTCCTTGGCCACGGAGATCATGAGCTTGATGCGGTTGAGCTGGTTGACCTCGGAAGCTCCCGGGTCGTAGTCCACGGCCACGATGTTGCTCTCGGGGTGCATCTGGCGCAGGCGCTTGATCACGGACTTGCCGACCACGTGGTTGGGCAGGCACGCAAACGGCGAGCAGCAGACGATGTTGGGCGTGCCGGTCTCGATGAGGTCCACCATCTCGGCCGTGAGCAGCCAGCCCTCGCCCATCGTGTTGCACAGCGACAGCACCTGCTCGGCCTTGGCGGCAAGCTCGAAGATGTCGGGGTAGGTCTGGAAGCGCGTGGTCTTGGCGAGCATCTTGTTGATGGGCTCGCGGAAGCCCTCAATGAGCTTGATGCCGGCCATGTGCGTGAGGCGGCTCGACGCCTTGGTGCCCAGCTCCTTGTTGGTGTTGATCGCGTTGGTCATGCCAAAGAGGAAGAAGTCCACCAGGCCGGGCACGTTTGCCTCGCAGCCCTCCTGCTCGATGACCTTGACCACCTGGTTGTTGGCCGTGGGGTGGAACTTGACGAGGATCTCGCCCACCACGCCCACGCGCGGCTTGGAGCGGTCGTTCTCCAGCGGCAGCGCCTCGAAGGCGTCGATCGTGCGCTGGCAGAGCTGGTAGAAGCGGCCGCGCGACGCCGTGGAGGAGGCGATGAGGCCCTTGGCCTCGGCCATCATGCGGTCGTAGAGCGCGTCGGCGGCGCCGGGCTCGGCCTCGTAGGGGCGGCAGCGGTAGAGCAGCTGCATGATGAGGTCGCCGTAGAGCAGGGCGTAGACCGCCTTGACCAGGATCTCGGGCTTGAAGATGGAGAAGCCCGGGTTCTTCTCGTCCAGGCCGGAGGCCGCGGTGAGCGAGATCACCGGGACCTCGGGGTGGCCGGAGTCCTTGAGGGCCTTGCGGATGAGCGCGATGTAGTTGGTGGCACGGCAGCCGCCGCCGGTCTGGGTGATGATGACGGCGGTGCGGGAGAGGTCGTACTCACCGGAGAGCACCGCCTCCATGATCTGGCCCGTGACCAGGATGGACGGGTAGCAGATGTCGTTGTTGACGTACTTGAGGCCGGCCTCCACGGCGCCCTGGTCCACGGACGGCAGCAGCACCACGTTGAAGCCCGCGCTCTTGAGAAGAACCTCGAGCAGGTCAAAGTGAATCGGCGCCATCTGCGGCACGAGAATGGTGTAGCCCGCCTTCTGCATGTCCTCGGTGTAGCGGACCTTCTCGAAGGCGGCGCTGGCGGCCTCGCGGTAGACGGGCACGCGGCCGGGCGCGGTGGCGCGGGCGCGCTCGAGCGAGCCGTCGGCGTTGCGGACGCTCACGGGCTCGACCTCGCGGATCTTGCCCTGGGACGCGGCGCGGCGCAGCTCCTCGCGCTGCTCCTTGAGCGCGGCCATGAGCGAGCGGATGCGGATGCGCGCGGCGCCGAGGTTGGAGACCTGGTCGATCTTGAGGACGGTGTAGATCTTGCCCGAGGCCTCGAGGATCTCCTGGACCTGGTCGGTGGTCAGGGCGTCAAGGCCGCAGCCAAACGAGAAGAGCTGAATGAGGTCGAGGTCGTTGCGGGAGGCCACGAAGCGCGCCGCTCGGTACAGGCGGCTGTGGAACATCCACTGGTCGATGACGCGGATGGGGCGCTCGGGCTTGACCTTGTGCGCCACGGAGTCCTCGGTGAGCACGGCAAAGCCGAACGAGTGCACGAGCTCCGGGATGGCGTGGTTGATCTCGGGGTCGTTGTGGTAGGGGCGGCCGGCGAGGACGATGCCGTGGGCGTCGTGCTCCTCGATCCAGCGCAGGGCCTCGTCGCCCGCGCGGTGCATGGCGTCCTTGAACGCGAGGTCGGCCTCCCAGGCGGCGTTGACGGCGGCGTCGATCTCGGTGCGGGTGATGTGCTCGCCGCGCACGCGGCCGCGGCCCTCGGCGGCGTCCTTCTCGCGCTGCCCGACCACGAGCTCGTAGAGACGGCGCTTGAGCTCCCTCTTCTTGTCGTAGGGGATGAAGGGCGAGAGGAACTCGACCTTGGAGCCCTCGCCGAGCTCGTCGACGTTGAGGCCGAGCGCCTGCGGGTAGCTCATGACGATCGGGCAGTTGTAGTGGTTGGTCGCTCCCTCGTCCTCCTGGCGCTCCCAGCGGATGCAGGGCATCCAGATGAAGTCCGGGTCCTTGGCCAGCAGGTTCATGATGTGGCCGTGGGAGAGCTTGGCCGGGTAGCACACGCTCTCGGAGGGCATGGACTCGATGCCGGCGTCGTACGTGGCCGCGGAGGTCTGGTCGGACAGCATGACCGAGAAGCCCAGCTTGGTGAAGAACGCGTGCCAGAACGGGTAGTTCTCGTACATGTTGAGCGCGCGCGGGATGCCCACGGTGCCGCGGGGGGCCTCCTCCGGGGAGAGCACCGGGCGGTCAAAGAGCAGCTTGTTCTTGAAGTCAAAGAGGTTGGGGGCGTCGTTGCCCTTGGCCTTGGAGCCGCCCGCGCCCTTCTCGCAGCGGTTGCCCGTGATGAAGCGACGGCCGCCGCCAAAGTCGTTGATCGTGAGCAGGCAGTTGTTGGAGCAGCGCCCGCAGTGGACGTTGGTGTGCTTGACCTGGAGGTTGTCGATCTCCTCGCGGGAGAGCAGACGGGAGGTCCCGGCCACACCGGCGCGGTCGCGGGCGAGAAGGGCGGCGCCGTAGGCACCCATCGTGCCGGCGATGTCCGGGCGGATGACGTCGCGGCCGGTGAGCAGCTCGAAGGCGCGCAGGGTGGCGTCGGACATGAAGGTGCCGCCCTGGACCACGCACCACTGGCCGATCTCGTCGAAGTCACGCAGCTTGATGACCTTGAACAGGGCGTTCTTGATGACGGAGTAGGACAGGCCCGCCGCCACGTCGCCGATGGTCGCGCCCTCCTTCTGCGCCTGCTTGACGCGGGAGTTCATGAAGACGGTGCAGCGGCTGCCCAGGTCGACCGGGCTCTTGGCGCGCGTGGCCGCCTGCGCGAACTCCTGGACGGACATGTTCATGGACACCGCGAAGCTCTCGATGAAGCTGCCGCAGCCCGAGGAGCAGGCCTCGTTGAGCATGATGTGCTCGATGACGCCGTCCTTGACCTGCAGGCACTTCATGTCCTGGCCGCCGATGTCGAGGATGAACTCGACGCCCGGGACAAAGGCCTTGGCGCCGCGCAGGTGCGCGACGGTCTCGATCTCGCCGGAGTCCGCGCGCAGGGCCTCGATGAGGATCTGCTCGCCGTAGCCAGTGGTGGTCACGTGGCCGATGACGCAGCCGGCGGGCATCTTGTCGTAGATGTCGTCCATGATGGTGCGGGCGGTGCCGAGGACGTCGCCGTTGTTGTTGCCGTACCAGGTGTAGAGCAGCTCTCCGCCCTCGCCGACGACGGCCGCCTTCATCGTGGTGGAGCCGGCGTCGATGCCGATAAAGACGCGCCCCTGATAGCTCTCGAGCTCGCCCTTGGGCACGACCTGCTTGTCGTGGCGCTCCTTGAACTCCTGGTAGTCCGCCTCGGTCTCGAAGAGCGGCTCGAGGCGCGCGACCTCCGAGCCCTGGACATCCTTCAGGTTCTCCAGCAGACGGATGACCTCGTCGAACGTGACGTACTTCTCGGACTCGCCGGCCAGAGCCGCGCCGGTGGCCACGAACAGGTGCGCGTTCTCCGGCACGATGATGTGCTCGTCGTCGAGGTTGAGCGTGAGGTAGAAGCGCTTGCGGAGCTCCGAGAGGTACTGGAGCGGGCCGCCGAGAAACGCCACGTGGCCGCGGATGGGATGGCCGCACGCGAGGCCCGAGACCGTCTGGTTGGCCACGGCCTGGAAGATGGAGGCCGCGATGTCGGCGGGCTTGGCGCCCTCGTTGAGCAGCGGCTGGACGTCGGACTTGGCGAAGACGCCGCAGCGGCTCGCGATGGGGTGGATCTGCGTGGCGCCCTTGGCGAGCTCGTTCAGGCCGGAGGCGTCGGTGTGCAGCAGGCTCGCCATCTGGTCGATGAAGGCGCCCGTGCCGCCGGCGCAGGTGCCGTTCATGCGCTGCTCGATGCCGTTGTCGAAGTAGATGATCTTAGCGTCCTCGCCGCCCAGCTCGATGGCGCAGTCGGTCTGCGGGATGAGCGTCTCGACGGCGCGCTTGGAGGCGATGACCTCCTGGACGAACTCGAGGCCCAGCCAGTTGGCGAGCAGCATGCCGCCGGAGCCGGTGATCGAGACGCGCATGGGCGCCGTGCCGATGACCTTGCGCGCACGGGCGAAGAGCTCCTTGGCCGTGGCGCGGATATCGGTGTGGTGGCGCTCGTAGTTGGCGTAGACGAGGTTGTCGGAGTCGTCGATGACGGCGAGCTTGACGGTGGTGGAGCCAACGTCGATGCCCAGGCGCAGGTGGGCGTGGGAGAAGTCGGCGGGACGCGCCGGCGAGAGCTCGGCCCCGTCCTGCTTGAGGTCGAGCGGCTTGTTGGCGCGAGCGTTCTTCTCGGCCTGGATGGATGCGGCGGTCTTACTCATTGTTCCTCCTTGGAGCACATGGCTGCAAGCGCGAAGCTGGGGATGTCGAGCTCGATGGGGCTGTCGTAGAGGTCTCCGGGGCGCACGAACATGAGCGCGGTCATGAGGCGAGCCATCATGGGCACGCTCTCGCGCATGCCGCCGTCGAGCCAGCGCAGCAGCACGCCGACCTCGGCGGAGATGGCAAACGTGAGGTAGTAGTCGAAGAGCGGGCCAAACGCGCGCAGGTCGAGCCCGTCGAGGGCGCGCGTGCCCACGACCTCGTGCACGAGGGCCTTGATGCGCTCGGCGAACGCCGGGTCGCCGCCGTTGCCCAGGAGCGGGCGCAGGTAGTCGCCACGCTCGCGGACGGCCGCGAGCAGGGCCTCGGCGCCGGGGGCGGGCTCGCCGTGATCGAGGGCCCGACGCAGGTCGTCGAGGTGGCAGGCCGCGAGGCGCGCGAGCGGGGCGCGAAGCTCGGCGAGGGTCTCGTCCTCGATCTGGCGGACGAGGTCGGGGGTGTCGCGGAAGTGCGAGTAGAAGGTGCGGCGCGTGACGCCGGCGCGCTCGGTCACCGCGGTGACGGTCACGCGGGAGAGGTCGCCGGTCGAGGCGATCTCCTCGGCGAGGGCGCGGCGCAGGGCGAGCCTGGTGCGGACGCTCCTGCGGTCGGTGCTGAGCACGCATTCCTGCATGTGGCGGGCGATCCCTTCGACGTTGCGGACCGGGTCGCCGGGACCCGGTTTATGCACAGCGTGCGTAGTATTGCACAACCTGTGCAGAAACCTTGCGGCGGAGGGCGCGGCACAACATCTCCATGCCGGTGGCCCGCCCCCGGGGCGCTATCGAAACGGGCGCCGTGGCAGACGGCGGTGTGCCACGGTGGCGGCTTTGATAGCGGGCGAACCGGGGCGCTATCGAAACGGGCGCTGTGGCAGAGGGCGGCGTGCCACGGTGGCGGTTTTGATAGCAGGCCCGGCCTGGCCCGATTTTTCACATCGGATACGTTCGACCGGCCGCAAGCTGCCATAATGTACTCGGTTTCAACTGAGGGTTGGAGGTTCCATGAGGCACGGGGCGACGTTTGCGCAGGCGCTTGCAGGTGCGGCCTGCACGGTTCTTCTCGCCTCATGCGCAGCCCAGGGAATGGCCTCCCCCGCCGTCCAGGACGAGCCCGCCGGCCAGGCGCAGGTCGTCGACCGCGCCGAAGAGGCGGACGAGAAGGACGAAGGGCCGGAAGCCGAGAAGGACGAGGGGCCGGAAGCCGAGCCCGAGGCAGAGCCCGAGGCCGCCGAGGACGCCTTCGACGCGAGCGCCCCCGTAGTCGACGCGACCTCCGAGCTGGGCGTGGACGTCACCGCGCCCGAGGGGTTCCTCGACACGCCGGAGTTCTCCGCCGTCGAGCAGGAGATCGTCGCGCTCGAAAACGCCGGCTACAGCGTCAGCGTGCGCATGGTCGACCTTGAGACCGGGCGCGGCGTCAGCTACAACGCCGACGAGGTCCGCTATCCCGCGAGCTCCATCAAGGCCGCCTACTGCGCGATGGTCTGCGAGGCCAACGGCGGGTCGGCGGGCATGGGCGCGACCATGGCCGAATGCCTGCTCAACTCGTCCAACGAGGCGTACACGTCGCTGATCGAAACCTTCCGGCTCGCGCCGTTCGCGCAGTGGCTCACGAAGGCGGGCGCGCCGGACGCCGGGTCGCGCGCCCACGACCACTACTACCCCGACATCTCGGCCAACGAGCTCGCCGCCGTGTGGGAGGAGATCTGGCGCTACGGGACCTCGGGCGAGGCGGGCGCCAGCGAGCTGACGAGCTACCTCTCGCAGACCGGCTACACGCCCATCGGCGAGCTGCTGCGCGAGAAGTGCGAGGTCTGGTCCAAGGCAGGCTGGTACCCCGCGGACGAGAACAGCCTCACCTCGACCAACGACGCGGGAGTGGTCTTCTCCGATTCGGGGACCTACGTGCTCGTCGTCATGACGGACCTCTCGGCCTATCTCGACGGAATCTCCCCTCTCATCTCGGCCCTCGACGCCGCCCACGACGTCATGTGCGGCGCCTGACCCCGGGCGGGACAGCTGCCCCGCCTACGAGAGGCGAAGGACGCTCTGGCGCTCGACGAAGGTCGTGGAGAGGTGCACCACGCTCGTGTAGTCACGCGGCTCGCGGATGCGCTCGACGATGGTCTTCACCGCGAGCTCGCCCATCTCGCCGTTGGGGACGCGCATCGTCGTGAGCGGCGGGCTCGAGATACTCGCGAACGAGAGGTCGTCGAAGCCCAGCACCGAGACGTCCTCCGGGATCCTGATGCCGCGCTCGGACATCGCGCGCATGCATCCCAGGGCCATGATGTCGTTCTCGACGAAAAACGCCGAGGGCAGCACGGGGTTGGTGGCCAGCCACGCGCTCATAGACTCGTAGGCGGTGTTGACCGTGGTCCCCACCTCGACGCGGAAGTTGGGGTTGATGGGGAGGTTCGCCTCGCGCATCGCCCGGCGGTAGCCGCGCTCACGCAGGGGGAAGTTCTTGATGCGGTAGGACCCCGCGATGTAGCCGATCTCGCGGTGCCCCATCTTGATGAGGTAGCTCACGGCGCGCAGGGCGGAGTTCTCGTTCGAGGTGACGATGCACTCGAAGAAGAGATGGTCGCTCCAGCCGTCCACCACCACGAACGGAACCTTTGCGCCGCGGAAGAGGTCGTAGTCCTCCTCGGCCATCTCCGTGCCCAGCAGCACCACGGCGTTTGAGGGGTCGCTGACGATCTCGCGCGCCTCTCGGGCGGCGGCCTGCCGGTCGGAGAGCTCAATGTTGGTGAAGATGATGCTCAGGTCGTGCTCGCGGGCGGCTCGCTCGACGCCCTTGATGACGCCCATGTGGAAGGTTCCCTCGTCGAGGATCTCGCCGGTCTTGCGCGCCTGGACGAAGTTGATGTGGGTGATGCGGTTGGAGCGGTCGTAGCCCAGCTCGCGCGCGGCGCGGAAGATGATGGCGGCGGTCTCCTTGTTGACGCCGCGCTTGCGGTTGAGCGCGTTGGACACCGTGGCCGGCGAGAAGCCCGTCTTCCTGCTGATCTCACGAACCCCGACGTTTCTCATGGAACACTCCGACCTTCCGCGTCTCATTACATGAACATCATGATAAACACCGCTAAACAATGTTGGGCGACGCATCTGCCAGCGGCGCATTCCTCCCGGTTGGCGACATTCGGCGTACGCGACCGGGCCCGGCCGGTTCTTCTCGCCAGCTCATTGCGCTGCGCGCAAAAGTCGCTGGGCGAGAAGAACCGGCCGCGCCCTACGGGTTGGTATGGCGAGCGCTACTTACAGAAGCTCGCACGTACGCCGGCAGTTTGCGGCGATCTCCCGAACCAGGGGCGACCCGACCCTCTCTATCCCAGGCATCTCCTCCGCAGCGCCGACCACTCGCTCGGCAGCCTCCGGAACAAGCCTCGCCATGGCTTCGAGGCGCTCGCGCAGAAGGTCGGCACCGAGTCCCAATTCCTCAAGACCATTGGCCTCGACCATGCCCTCCACATGCCTTGAGCCCACCATTCCAAAGCGATTCTCCCCGCCTATCGAGAGCGCTGCTCGCAGGGGCTTTCTCTGCGTGGGCGCGAGGCTGCGATAGGGAGCTATCGATGCCACATCGTAGAGCGGGGCCAGACGGACGTCGTCGCGCCCAACATGGAGCAGGGCGTGGTTCTTGGCATGTGCGTCGGTCGCCCCGATCAGGTAGTTGAAGAACAGATAGAGGATGAAGCGGTAGACGTTCTCGCGCGCGTTTCTCCCCGTCCCCTTGAGTAGTGAAATGATCCGGGGCGTAGACGGACCGCCCTGATCGGCATACTTGGCCTGAGGGGAAACGCTCAGGGCCTGACAAAGATCCTCCTGATGCAGGCGATGCACGGTCCCGTCCGCGACGAATGCCCTGTCATATCGAGTGATGACGATTGCTTCCTCGCGACCGAAGGACCGATAGTCCACCTCCGCCACTGGAAGGCCTATTTCTCGGGCAATCTTCATCGAGAGGTACTCGACAAGCGCCTGAGAATCAAACCCCGTGACCCCCGGCTTTACGATATGCGTCGTCGCGGCAGCCCCCCGGCACTCATACCAAGTTCCGCCCTGGTACCGCAGGGCGATCTTTGCCTGACACCCGCCGAGCGACCAGCGGCCCTCGGAGCGAGTAACTCCCGTCCATGCGAAAGCCGCGTTCTCCCTCACCTCCGCAAGGCGCCGCTCCACATCCCCTTCCGAAAGCGCAACCAGGTCGGACGTGGAATCCTCGGCGGGAACGGGGTCAGATTCCTCGAGAATCTGTATGGCGCCCGGACAATCCCCGCCCACTATGCGGAGCAATCGGAACGGGTTGTCCCCCGACACGCCAAACGGGGCACCTATCGCGACCCGAGTTTCCTGATCGTCGGGCAGCAGGCCCATCAAGTAAGGACGAACGACGCGGTCGTCATAACGAGCGAGGCCGACAGGCATGGAAAGGGACAGCGGGACGCCATCGTAACCCCGGTCATAGGCGAAGCTCAGGGCCCCGTAGCGATTCTCCGTGAGCTCGCCGCAATATGCGCCGGAAACGTAGACAGCCAGCGACGAGCCCTTCATCGCGCTCTCCCGTCATCGAGCTTCCAGATGTCCGCAAGGTCGTCCCAGGGAGGGATGTCCTGGGGACCGGCCTCGTTCGCCGTGCCGCAGAGCCGCAGGGGCTCCTGGCCATCAAGCTCCAGGGACATCGAAAGGCCGAGGGCGGCGAGCACCTTGAGGAACTTGCCCAGCCCGATGTTCTCGTTCTCCCCCGTCTCCAGCGCGTACAGCGTGCGCGCGGCGACGCCCGTGGCCCGGGCCAGCTGGTCGCGTGACATGCCCCGGTCCTCCCGCACCCTCCGCACGACGCTCCCCGCCATCTCAGGAGTCGAAATCTTACCCATAAGGCCCTCGCTTTCGCACATAATTGCCACTTGCAATATATTGCGTTACGCAACATATTGCAAGTGGCAACCCACCCGGTTGGCGACATTCGGCCCATACGACACGGGCCGCCCGCCCTTCTCGCCCAGCGACTTTTGCGCGCAGCGCAATGAGATGGGGAGAAGGGCAGGCGGCCCCTCAGGTGCGTATGATGCGAGCGCTACTTACTCGTTGTCGCCCGCGGTCATCTGCGTGGCGGAGATGTCCTCGCCCGCGTCGGAGGCGTCGCGCCACTTCCAGTCGGTGAAGGCCGGGTGGTCGTAGCCGTTGTCGACGGCGAACTGGAACGCGTCGACGCGGAAGTTCTCCCACTCGCCGATCTGCGCGGACCACTTGTCGGCGTCGATCATGCGCAGGGCGTCGGCAGCGAGGGCCCAGCGGTCCATGTCGTTCACGCGGACCATGTCGTACGGCGTGGTCGTGGAGCCCTGCTCCTGGTAGCCGTGGACGTTGAAGTTGTCGTGGTTCGGACGGTCCCAGATGAGGCGGCGGATCGTGCCGGGATAGGCGTGGAACGCAAAGAGAACGGGCTTGTCGGCCGTGAAGAGCTCGACGAACTTCTCGTCGGACATGGCCTTGTCGTTCTCGGAGACGTTCTGGATGCTGAGAAGGTCGAGCACGTTGACCAGGCGGACCTTGACGCCGAGCTTGTCGAGCATGTCGAGCGCGGCCATGGCCTCGCCGGTGGGCACGTCGCCGCAGCAGGCGAGCACGATGTCAGGCTCCTCGCCCTCGGCGGTGTTGGACGCCCACTTCCACTCCGCGGCGCCGACCTCGAGCTCCTCGCGGGCCTCGTCGAGGGTCACCCACGACGGAGCGGGCTGCTTGCCGGCGAAGATGGCGTTCACGCAGTTGGTGGACTTGTAGGCGCGCTCGGCGACGGCCAGCAGCAGGTTGGCGTCGGCCGGGTAGTAGATGTTCACCACGTGGTCGTTGTTGAAGTTCTTGTTGAGAAGAACGTCGACGAAGCCGGGGTCCTGGTGGGAGAAGCCGTTGTGGTCCTGGCGCCAGACGTGGCTGGAGAGCAGCATGTTGAGGCCGGAGATCGGGGCGCGCCAGTCGATGTGGCGGACGGTGGCCTCGAGCCACTTGCAGTGCTGGTTGACCATGGAGTCGACGATGTGCACGAACGACTCGTAGGAGCTCCAGAGGCCGTTGCGGCCGGTGAGGATGTAGCCCTCGAGCAGGCCCTCGCACTGGTGCTCGGAGAGCTGCTCGATGATGTTGCCCACGGGCGAGAGGTGCTCGTCGTTGGCGGGGTCATCGTAGGCGCCCTCGCCGAACCACTGCTTGTCGGTCACCTGGTAGGACGGCTGCAGACGGTTGGACGCGGTCTCGTCCGGGCCGAAGATGCGGAAGGCGTCGCGGTTGCTGTTGATGAGCTCGGCGGTGTACTCGCCCAGGACGCGCGTGGCCTCGACGGCGCCGAAGCCGTGGCCCTTCTCGGCCACCGGCACCTCGTACTTGCGGGCGTCGGGGAGCGTGAGCTCGTTGCGGATCTTGCCGCCGTTGGCGTTGGGGTTGGCGCCGATGCGCAGCTCGCCCTTAGGCATCCAGTCGTTGACCTCGGGACGGATGGCGCCGTTCTCGTCGAAGAGCTCCTCGGGCTTGTAGGACTCCATCCAGCCCTTGAGGACCTGGAAGTGAGCCTCGGTGTCGCGCGCGGAGGCCAGCGGCACCTGGTGGGCGCGCCAAGAGCCCTCGGTCTTCTTGCCGTCGATCTCCTTGGGGCAGGTCCAGCCCTTGGGGGTGCGGAAGACGATCATCGGGTAGAACGGGCGGGAGGCCTCGCCGGCGGCGACGCGGGACTTGATGTCGCAGATCTCGTCGAAGACGGCCTCGAGCAGCGCCGCGAAGCGACGGTGGATCGAGGAGTGGTCCTCGTTGTCAAAGCCGGCGACGAAGTTGTACGGGTGGTAGCCCATGCCGCGGAAGAACTCGTCGCGCTCGGCGTCGGAGATGCGGGCGAGGATCGTGGGGTTGGCGATCTTGTAGCCGTTGAGGTGCAGGATCGGCAGGACGATGCCGTCCGTGAGCGGGTCCATGAACTTGTTGGTCTGCCAGGACGTGGCGAGCGGGCCGGTCTCGGCCTCGCCGTCGCCCACCACGGCCACCGCGAGCAGGCTCGGGTTGTCGAGGACGGCGCCGTAGGCGTGGGAGAGCGTGTAGCCGAGCTCGCCGCCCTCGTGGATGGAGCCGGGGGTCTCGGGCGCGTAGTGGCTGGGGATGCCGCCGGGGTAGGAGAACTGGCGGAAGAACTTCTGCAGGCCGGCCTCGTCGTCGGTGATGTCCGGGCGGACCTCACGGTAGGTGCCGTCGAGCAGGGACTGCGCGGTGCCGGCCGGGCCGCCGTGGCCGGGGCCCATCAGGAAGATGGCGTTCTGCTGGTGGTCGGCGATGAGGCGGTTGACGTGGCCGAAGAGGAAGTTGATGCCCGGCGTGGTGCCCCAGTGGCCCACGAGGCGGTGCTTGACGTCCTCACGGCTGAAGCCCTCGCGCATGAGGGGGTTGGAGCGGAGGTAGATCTGGCCAACGGAGAGGTAGTTGGCGGCGCGCCAGTAGCGGTCGACGCCCTTGAGCTCCTCCTCGGAGACCGGCCCGTTGAGCTTCTTCCACGGGGTGCCGATGACGGGGTTTGCCATGCTGTTCCCTTTCTCCCTCGCGGGCCCTGCGCCCGCGATGTTTCCTAACGGTTTCAGTATATTTGGTAAAACGTTTTACTTCTCGGCATTTTTCAGTTTGTCCGAACGTTTACTAAATGCTTTCCGAGCCCCCGTTCTTCTCGGCCCCCGCAAGCGCCCTCACGCTGCTCTTGATGACCAGGCGCGGCATGAGGATGCGCTCCTCGGGCTCGCCGAGCTCGTCCTCCCCCACCCGCCTGAACATCACGTCGAGCGCCGCCGCGGCGAGCTCGTCGACGTTCTGCTCGATGGAGGTGAGGGCGGGCTCAAAGAGGACGTCGGCAGCGGAGTTGTCGTAGCTCACGACCGAGTAGTCGCGCGGGACGCGCAGGCCCTGCCCGTAGAGGCGCTTGAGCATGCCCAGTGCGATGTTGTCGCTGCCCGCGAAGATCGCCGTGGCGTCCGTCTCGAGCAGGCGCGCGGCGACCTCGTAGGCCTCCGGGATGTAGTAGGCGCACGGGAGGACGAGCGCGGGATCGGGCTCGATGCCGCGCTCGCGCAGCGCCCGCTCGTAGCCGGCGAGGCGCTCGCGCCCGGTGTTGGAGGCCGTGTTGACCAGGCACGCGATGCGCCGATGTCCCGCATCGAGCAGGTAGCGGCACGCCAGGTAGCCGCCCGCCTCGTTGTTGAAGGCCACCTTATCGCACGCGAGGCCCGCCGGGAGGCGGTCCACCATCACGTACGGCACGGGCAGGCCCTCGAGGGCCGAGACGAGCGCGCCCTCGTCGCCCGCGTCGGAGGAGGCGACGACGAAGATGCCGTCGACCCCGCGGTTGGCGAGCAGGCGGACGAGGGCGGCGTCGTTGTCGGCGGAGTCGTCCGAGTTGGTGATCAGCAGCACGTGCCCGCGCTCGCGGCAGCCCAGCTCGAGCCGTCGGGCGAGAGACGAGAAGAACCTGCTCTCGATGTTGGGCACCACCAGGCCGATGGTCTGGGAGCGCCGGGTCACCAGGCTGCGGGCGATCTGGTTGGGGATGTAGCGCTTGCGGCGCGCCACCTCCTTGATGCGCCTGCGGTTCTCGGCCGAGATCGTGCAGGGGCGGTCGTTGAGGACGAGCGACACGGCGGTGGTCGAGAGCCCCACCTCGCGCGCGATGTCGCGCAGGGTCACCTTGCCCGCCATGCGCCCGTCCTCCCTTCTCGTCCGCTGCCGATGACGTGCTCGCGCGCTAGTGCGCGCCGCCCTGGCCGTAGTAGGCGTTCGGGCCGTGCTTGCGCATGTAGTGCTTGTCCTGCAGGTACTGCGGGGCAGGCTCGACGCCGGGCAGCAGCGCCTCGGTGCGGGTGGCCATCTTGGCGACCTCCTCGAGCACCACGGCGTGGTAGACGGCCTGGGCGGCGTCCTTGCCCCAGGAGAAGGGGCCGTGGTTGCGCACCAGGACGGCGGGAACTGCCACCGGGTCGATGCCGCGCTCGGTGAAGCCCTCGTAGATCACCTTGCCGGTGTTGAGCTCGTAGGCCTCCTCGATCTCGGCCTCGGTCAGGCCGCGCATGCAGGGCACGGGACCGTAGAAGTAGTCGGCGTGCGTGGTGCCGTAGGCGGGCACGTCGCGGCCGGCCTGCGCCCAGGAGACGGCCCAGGACGAGTGCGTGTGCACGACGCCGCCGATCTTGTCGCCCCACTTCTGGTAGAGGTAGGCGTGGGTGGCGGTGTCGGAGGACGGGTTGAGCTCGCCCTCGACGACCTTGCCGTCCAGGTCGCAGACGACCATGGACTCGGGCGTGAGGTCGTCGTAGTCCACGCCGGAGGGCTTGATCACGAAGAGGCCCTTCTCGCGGTCGAGCTCGGAGGCGTTGCCCCAGGTGAAGACAACGAGCCCGTGCTTGGGGAGGTCCATGTTGGCCTCGTAGACCTTCTCGCGCAGCTCCTTGAGCATCATGTGCGTATCTCCTTTCTGAGAGTGCAAAGGTGACTGTCCCCTTTGCACGGCGCATCGCCGAGAATAACGCGCACCGTTTGACTTTCGAGAAATACCGACCTGCGGATATATGAAATGAAAACAAACAGTGCGCGTTATTTTGGTTGGCGCCGGGCGGTGAGACAGCCTAGGCGAGGGCGGCCTCGGCGGCCTTCTCGGCCTCGTTGACCTTCTTGAACGTGGCGAGGAAGGCGCGGTAGCCCTCGACGTCGGCGGCGTCGGGCTCGAGCGTGGTGCCCTCCATGCCCGCGAAGACCTTGTCGTTGAGGTAGTCGGCCAGCGACTCGCCCTCGGCCTTGTGGATCATGTAGGAGGCGGCGACGGCCTGGCCCCAGGCGCCGCCCTCGCCGGCGGTGGCCATGACGGTCACCGGGGCCTCGAGCGCCGCGGCGAGCAGGCTCTGGGCGACCTTGGGGGTCTTGAAGATGCCGCCGTGGCCGTAGAGCTTGTCGATCTTGACGTCCTCGGCGCGCAGGACCTCGTTGCCGGCGGCCAGGGCGCCGAAGGCGGCCATGATGTTCATGCGCATGAAGTTGGCGATGGTGAAGTTGGCGTTCTGGCCGCGGACCACCATCGGGTAGCCTGTCTGGACGCCCATGACCGTCTCGCCCGAGATGAACGGGATGGAGACGAGCCCGCCCGCGTCCTTGTCGCCCGTGAGCGCGGCGTTGAAGAGCTTGGTGAAGACCTCGCCCTTGTCGAGCTTCTGGCCCATGAGCTCGGAGAAGTCGCAGAGCAGGTCGACCCAGTCGTTGATGTCGGAAGTGCAGTTGTTGCAGTGGACCATGGCCACGGGGTCGCCCACCGGGGTGGTCACGAGGTCGATCTCGGGGACGGTGGCGTCCTTGAGCGCGTGCTCGAGAACGACCATCGAGAAGACCGAGGTGCCGGCGGAGACGTTGCCGGTGCGCGGCGCCACGGAGTTGGTGGCGATCATGCCGGTGCCGGCGTCGCCCTCGGGCGGGCAGACCGGGCAGCCGGGCTCGAGGTCGCCGTCCTTGTCGAGAAGCGCGGCGCCCTCGGGGGTCAGATGTCCGGCGACGTCGCCCGCGACCAAGATCTTGGGCAGCAGGTCCTCGACCTTCCAGGCCACGCCCTTGGAGGCGACGAGCTCGTCGAACTTGGCGAGCATCGCGGCGTCGTAGTCGTGGGTGGCGGAGTCGATGGGGAACATGCCGGAGGCGTCGCCGATCGAGAGGACCTTCTCGCCGGTGAGCGCCCAGTGGGCGTAGCCCGCGAGCGTGGTGAAGAAGTCGATCTGGGGGACGTGCTCCTCGCCGCCCAGGACGGCCTGGTAGATGTGGGAGACGCTCCAGCGCTCGGGCGTGTGGAAGGCGAAGAGCTCGGAGAGCTCGTGGGCTGCCTGCGTGGTGGTGGTGTTGCGCCAGGTGCGGAAGGGCACGAGCAGGTTGCCCTGCGCGTCGAAGGGCAGGTAGCCGTGCATCATCGCGGAGATGCCGAGCGCGCCGAGCTTCTTGAGGGTGACGCCGTACTTCTCGGCCACGTCGGCTTTCATGGACGCGTACGCGGCGGCGAGGCCCGCGAAGATCTCATCCTTGCTGTAGGTCCAGTAGCCGTCGACCAGCGAGTTCTCCCAGTCGAAGGCGCCGATGGCGATGGGGCCGTTCTCAGAGCTCACGAGAACCGCCTTGATGCGCGTGGAGCCGTACTCGATGCCCAGCGAGGTGGCGCCGGACTCGATCTGCTCGACGATCTGATCTTTGGTGAGTGCCATGTCTTCTCCTTGTTGAGTGAAGCGGCCGCGCCCCCGGGCGAGGACGCGGCCGCCATGGTGCAAAAGTGCCTGTCCCTTTTGCACGGTCCTAGCGGTAGCAGACCTCGCCGAGCATGAGGTCGCGCTTGAAGTCGCGGATGGTGGTGTCGGCGTCGATGACCACGGACTCGATGCCCATCGCGTCGGCCCAGTCGACCATCTGGTCGGCCGTGAGGTCGTAGGAGAACGCGGTGTGGTGCGCGCCGCCCGCGTAGATCCAGGCCTCGGTGCCCACCTTGAGGTTGGGGCGCGGGGTCCAGAAGACGGTGCCGGTGGGCAGCATCGGCATGGGCTTCTCGACCTTCTTGCAGTCGACGTCCTGGATGATCAGGCGGAAGCGGTTGCCCAGGTCGACGAGGGACGTGGCGATGGCCGGGCCGGTCTTGGAGGTGAAGATCAGGCGCGCGGGGTCCTCGCGGTCGCCCATGGAGAGCGGCGTGGCGCGGATGGCGATGGGGCCCTCGGCCACGGACGGGTCGACCTCGGCCATGTGGGACTCGAGGATGCCCTCCTTGCCCGGGACCAGGTTGTAGGTGTAGTCCTCCATGAGCGCGGAGCCCTTGGCGGACGGGTCGCCGGCAGTCATGACCTTCATGAGGCGCACCATCGCGGGTGTCTTCCAGTCGCCCTCGGGGCCGAAGCCGTAGCCCTTCTGCATGAGGCGCTGAATCGAGAGCGACGGCAGCTGCTTGAGGCCGCCGAGGTCGCCGAAGTGGTCGGAGAAGGCGTTGTAGTTGTGCTCCACGAGGAAGCGCTCGATGCCGATCTCCTGGGCGGCCTGGACCTCGACATGGGCGCGGAACTCCTCCGGGTCACGGCCGTCGAGCACCAGATCGTAGGTGTCGTAGTACTCGTCGGTGAGGGCCTTGACCTCGGCGTCGGTGACGCCGTCGACGTAGGGCACGAGCTCGTTGACGGGCCAGGCGTCCACGGTCCAGCCGAAGACCTGCTGGGCCTCGACCTTGTCGCCGTCGGTCACCGCGACGTTGCGCATGGTGTCCGCGAAGCGGCACACGCGGATGTTGCGGGACTCGTTGACGCCCACCGCCACGCGCTGCCAGGCACCGAGCTCGGCCAGGACGGACTCGTCCTTCCAGTAGCCGAAGATGACCTTGTGGTTCCAGCGCATGCGGGCGAAGATGTGCCCGAGCTCGCGCTCGCCATGGGCCGCCTGGTTCTCGTTCATGAAGTCCATGTCGATGGTGTCGTACGGGATCTCCTCGTTGTACTGCGTCGCGAACTGGCACAGCGGCTTGCGCAGGTCGCGCAGGCCCGCGATGTAGTTCTTGGACGGGGAGAAGGTGTGGGCCCAGGTGATGATGCCGGCGCACTCCGGGTCCATGTTGGCCTCGTTGAACGTGGCCTGGATGACGTCGGAGGTGAGCAGGTTGGGCTTGAGCACGACCTCGAAGGGGACCTTGTCGGAGGCGTTGAGGGCGGCCACGACCTCGGCGGAGTGCTCGGCGACGTGCTTGAGCACCTCGTCGCCGTAGAGGTCCTGGGTGCAGGGGCAGAAATAGAACTTGTACTTCTTGATCTCGAGCATAGGTGTTCCTTTCGGCACGAGACGGGGTTTGCCATGCGCGCTTTCACGTACGTCCCGCTCCGCCCCGGGCCCCGCCCCCGGAAGGGGCGGGGCGAAGGGGAGGGGAAGAAAGGACTCGTTCAGCTGACGCGCGCCGTCACTCCGTCTGCTTCTTGCGCGCGAGGACGATGCTCTGGATGACCAGGAACAGGCAGATCATCGCGGCGACGGTGATCTTGGCCCACCACGCATCGGTGAAGCCGGCGGAGGAGACGATGTTCTGGATGGTGCCGAGGGACAGGACGCCGAAGAAGGTGCCGATGATGTTGCCCACGCCGCCGGAGAGCATCGTGCCGCCGATGATGGAGGCCGCGATGGCGTTCATCTCCATGCCGTCGGCGTTGGTGACGGCGCCGGAGGCGGAGTGCATGATGTAGACGTAGCCGGCGATGCCCGCGAGCAGGCCGCTGATGACGTGAGCCAGGAACAGCGAGCGCTTGGTGTTGATGCCGAGCATCAGCGCGCTCTGACGGTTGCCGCCGAGGGCGTAGAAGCTGCGGCCGAGGCTCGTCCAGCGCAGCATCACGAAGGCCAGGACCACGAGGACGAGCGCCACGGCGACGCCGATCTCCATGTAGGCCGCGGTGAAGTTGCCGGAGTTGTTGACCGACCCGAGGAACGGGATCGTGATGCGGGTGTCCTTGAGGGCGAGGAACGCCTCGTTGGCCACGTTGAACGGCTCCGCGTGGATGATCGTGGTCAGGCCGCGGGCGAAGAACATTCCCGCCAGCGTGACGATAAACGGCTGGATCTCCAGGTACGCCACCAGGAAGCCCTGGACCAGGCCGAAGGCCAGGCCGATGCCGAGCGCGATGGCGAGCGCCGTGACGGGGCTGCCGCCCTGGTAGTCAAGGTTGACCGCGCAGCACATGGTGACGAGGCCGACGACGCCGCCGACGGAGATGTCGATGCTGCCGCAGATCATGACGATGGAGAGGCCGATGGCCGTGATGATGAGCGACGCGTTGGTGTTGAGGATGTTGAAGAACGTCTGCCACCTCAGGAAGCCGCGGCCGAGGAACAGCATGGCCCCGATGTACATGACCGCGAAGACGACGATGGTGATGGTGAGCAGCAGGTTGGTGTCCGTGATGGCGCGCTTGCCGGCGCCCTCGGACTTCTTGAGCTTAAGGGTTGCCATCTTACTTCACCGCCTCCACTTCTGCCTGCTTGGGACTGCGGATCTTCTTCCAGATCGCGGAGAGCTTGGCGCGCACGATCGAGGCGCTCAGCACCACGAGGATGATGACGACGACGGCCTTGTACGCCGGAAGGGCGGCGGAGGCGACGTTGAACTTGTAGAGCGTGGTGGTGAGGAACTGGATGACATAGGCGCCGAGGATGGAGGAGCCCATGTTGAACTTGCCGCCGGAGAGCGCGTTGCCGCCCAGGGCGACGGCCAGGATGGCGTCCATCTCGATGTCTGCCGCGATGGTCTGGTAGTTGATGGTGGAGATGCGGCTGACCTTGATGAGGGCGGCCACGGCCACGCACACGCCGAGGATCACGAACGTGAGCCACTTGATGAACGTGGGGTTCAGGCCGTTCAGGCGCGCGGCCTTCTCGTTGATGCCCACGGACTGGACGTAGAGGCCCAGACTCGTGAACTTGAGCACGAGGAAGATCACGACGAAGCACGCGATGGCGATGAACACGGGCGTGGGGATGGGCACGCCGGGGATGAACCCGCCGAAGACGCCGAAGCCGGAGTCGGCCGGGATGATCGGGAGCGCGTTGTTGTTGATCCACGCGGCGATGGAGCGGCCGGCGGTGTAGAGGATCAGCGTCGCGACCATCGGCTGGACCTTGAAGACGGCGACCATGACGCCGTTGAAGGCGCCGCACACCATGGCGACGACCACGCCGAAGAGGAAGGCGACGATGATCGGGGCGGCCAGCGTATCGGGACGCATGTTGCCGCCGCAGAGCACGGCGAGCATGGCGGAGCCGGCGACGGCGATCGTGGCGCCGACGGAGATGTCCTGGCCGCCGGTGGCCGCCGTGACGAGCGTCATGCCGATGGCGAGAATCGCGAGTTCGGAGCCGTTGTTGAGGATGGAGATCAGCTGGCCGGCGAGAACCGAGTTGCCAGTCGAGTCCTGGTTAATCGTAATGGCGAAGAACGACGGGTCAGCGATGAGGTTGAACACCACGAGCGCGAGAAGGGCCGCGAGCGGGATGATCATCTGGCTGTGAAGAAGGCGCTTCAGGATGTTGTCGTCCTTGGTCTTCTCGATCGTCACTTTGCCTCACCTCCTGCGATGGTACTCATGATCTTGTTCTGGTTGAGGTCGGAGCCGGTGAGCTCGCCGACGACGTGGCGGTCGCGCATGACGACGAGCCTGGAGCAGGTGCGGATCATCTCGTCGAGCTCCGAGGAGATGAAGGTCACGCTCATGCCCTGGGACGCGAGCTTGAGGACGAGCTTCTGGATGTCGACCTTGGTGCCGATGTCGATGCCGCGCGTGGGCTCGTCGAGGATCAGGTAGTCCGGGTGGGTGAACAGCCACCGGGCCAGGATGACCTTCTGCTGGTTGCCGCCCGACAGCGACGCGATCGGCGTGTCGGCAGAGGCGGTCTTGATGTCGAGGAGCTTGATGTACTCGTCGGCGATCTTGTAGGTCTCGGCCTTGGAGAAGGGCTTGAGGAAGCCGCGGAGCACCTGGGCCGCGAGGATGATGTTCTCGCGGACGGAGAGCGACCCGATGATGCCGTCGCCCTTGCGGTCCTCGGGCAGGTAGGCGATGCCCTGCTTCATGGCGTCGAGCGGCTTGGAGATCTTGACGTCCTTGCCGGACTTCTTGACGGAGCCGCCGGTGACGTGGTCGGCGCCGAAGATGGCGCGCACGCACTCGGAGCGACCGGAGCCGAGAAGACCGGTGAAGCCCGTGACCTCGCCCTTCTTGATGTGGAAGTCGAAGGGGTAGACGGCGGCGTTGCTCTTGAGGCCGGTCGCCTCGTAGACCATCTGGTCGGCGTCGGCGCCGGCGTAGGTCTCGTAGTCGCCCTTGATGTCGGCCATGTCGTCCATCTGCTTGCCGAGCATGGCGGCGACGAGGTCGACGCGCGGCATCTTCTCGATCTCGTACTCGCCGACCAGCTGGCCGTCGCGCATGACGGTGATGCGGTCGCAGATCTCATAGACCTGGTCGAGGAAGTGCGTGACGAAGATGATGCCGACGCCGCGGTCCTTGAGCTGGCGCATCATGCCGAAGAGCTTCTCGACCTCGGACTCGTCGAGCGACGAGGTGGGCTCGTCGAGGATGAGGACCTTGCAGTCCATGTCGACGGCGCGCGCGATGGCGACCATCTGCTGCATGGCGATCGAGCAGCTGCCGAGCTGCTGCTTGGCGCTCACGGGGATGCCGAGGTTCTGCAGGATCTTGTCGGCGTCGGTGTACATCTGCTTCCAGTTGGCGACCTTGGAGTGGCCGCGGCCGATGTACATGTTCTCAGCGACGGTGAGGTTGGGGCAGAGCGTGATCTCCTGGTACACGGTGGCGATGCCCACGTCCTGCGCGTCCTGCGGGGACTTGATGGAGACCGCGCCGTCGTGGCCCTGGAGGTAGATGTCGCCGCCGTCCTTCTCGTACACGCCGGTCAGGACCTTGATGAGCGTTGACTTGCCCGCGCCGTTCTCGCCCATGAGGGCGTGGACCTCGCCCGGACGGAGCGTGAAGTCGACGTTCTGCAGGGCCTTCACGCCAGGGAAGTACTTGCAGATGCCCCTCATCTCAACGAGGTGGTTCTCTTTCACCGGTAGTTCACCTCCTTGTTCGAAAGAAGGGGCGCGGCGTCTGCGTAGTGCCAGTCGCGCCGCGCCCCTTCGTACAGTCAGTCAATCAAGACAGAGGATGCTGCGTCAGGGCAATTAGATGCCGTTCTCGTCGATGTACTCCTGCGTGATGGTCTCGCAGTCGGCGTAGCCCTCCTCCATGATGATCTTCTTCTCGGTGACCTCCTCGCCGGCCTCGAGCTTCTCGATGATCTCGAGGATGGTGGAAGCCTGATAGGGGTTGCACTGGCCGTCGTAGTTCCAGTTGCCGGCCATGACCTCCTCGAGGGCCCAGGTGTTGTGGTCGAAGCCCATGATGATGACGTCGCCGTCCTTGCCGTGGGTAATGCCGGCGGCATCGAGGGCGGCCACGGCGCCACGGGCCATGTCGTCGTTCTCGGCGTAGATGACGTTGAACTCCTGGCCGGAGTCGATGACGGACTGGGTGATCTGCTGGGCGGTCTCGGCGTTCCAGTCAGCGGTCTGCTGAACGACGAGGTTCCAGTTGTCGTTGGCCTCGACGGCGGCGTTCAGAGCGCCGGTGCGACCGACCTGGGCGGCGGAGCCCATGACGCCCTGGATGTGGATGATGTTGTAGGTGTCGAGGCCCTGGTCGGTCAGCCAGTCAACGGCGGTCTGGCCCTCGGCGTCCATGTCGGAGACGACGGCGGCCACGTAGAGGGACTCGTCGGCGTCGACGACGCGGTCGAACAGGATGGTCTGGGTGCCGGCGTCCTGGGCGTCCTTGAGCGGGGTGTCCCAGCCAGCGGTGTCGGCGGCGGAGACGAGCAGGTACTTGACGCCGTTCTGGATGAACTGCTGGGCGGAGGCGATCTGCTCCTCGTTCTTCATGCTGTAGGCGAACTCGGCGGCGAAGCCGTTCTCCTCAGTGAAGGTCTCCTTCATGTCCTTGTCGTTAGCGGTGCGGTAGCCGGACTCGTTGGGGTCGTTGTTGATGATGCCCACGGAGATGAGCTCGCCGCCGGCCTGGGAGGCGTCGTCGCCGCCCTCGTCGGTGCCGGAGTCAGCCGGAGCGTTGTTGCAGCCAGCGAGCGCGAAGACGCCGGCGGAACCGCCAGCGACGCCGGCGACCTTCAGGAAGTTCCTTCTCGAAATGCTCATGTTCCCTTTCCCCTTCCTTGAACCTTACGTTCATTCCTGCCTTTCGGCAGCTCTACCAAACCACAAGTAAACAATCATGGACTGTTTACTTAGAAGGCCCTCGTTGCGGATGCGATAAAGTGCAGGTGAAGAGGCGATTCTGTGCAGCTCATGCCCGTTGTGCGAGGTAATGAGCTGCTGGACTCTCCTTTGCGCTTCACGAACCCGCATTCCCTAAGCTTTTTTTACGCCTTGCTTACGTTGCGGCGAACCATTCAACCCGCCGAGCGGCATGCTTTCGTCTGTAAACGTTATGTTTAGATTGTGTTTACACGAGTTTCGCTCGATGTGAGCCGTGCTTGTTTAGTTTTGTTTAGATGCGCAACGGCTGGTGGCCGGGGGCTAAAACATGGCTTTCAACTGGCGTTTCGTCCGCTCGGCGGAATCGGGGCGCGTCGTTTGCACCCGCTCCGAGCAGCCCGCCCGAACGGGCGGACTAAACGCCCCGGGCGAATGTCCTTATCGGCGGTTGGTGCGCCAGAGGCTCCAGAGCCCGCGCAGCGTGAGCGTGTCGTCGACCTGGACGTCGCGGCGCAGCAGCGCGGACATGGCCTCGGCGCCGTCACCGGTCACGACCACGGGGGCCTCCTGCCCCAGCTCGCTCATCACGGCGTCGAGCAGGCCGTCGATGCGCGCGACCTCCCCGAGCACCACGCCGGACTGCATCGCCGCGCGCGTGTTGCGCCCGATCACGGAGGCCGGCGCGCGCAGCTCGATCATGGGCAGGCGCGCCGCCGCGGCAGCGAGCGAGCGCGCGCCCAGGGCCACACCCGGGGCGATGATGCCGCCAACGAAGGCTCCTTCCGCATCAACGACCTCGAAGTTCGTGGTGGTCCCCAGGTCAACCACCACGACGGGCGCGCCGTAGTCGTCGAGCGCGGCGCGGGCGTCGGCCACGCGGTCGGCGCCGACCTCGGATGGGTCGTCGTAGCGCATCTTGAGGCCCGTCTTGAGGCCCGGGCCCACCACGAGCGGCCGGCACCCGCACGCGGCCGCCAGGGCGCGGCGCCAGACATCGGTGAGCGTGGGGACCACGCACGCGAGGATGGCCTCCTCCGGGAGCGCCTCCCCCATCAGCGCCGCCGCTTGAGCGAGCTGCATGCGGGCCTCGTCGACGGTGAGGCGCTCGTGGGTGGTGAGCTCCCAGGTGCTCGCGAGTCCTCCGTCGCGGAAGAGCCCCAGCCGCGTTGCGGTGTTGCCCACGTCCACGGCCAGCAGGTTCTTCTCGGCAGAAGTATCCATGTGACCTCCAAAATGTGGAAAAGTGACTGTCCCTTTTCCACCTTCTTCCACCATACTGTACCAGTCCGCAGAAACCCGACTCCCCGCCAGGGGGAGCGGATATTCGAAGGAGAACATATGAGCACTTCCGGCTCGCGCGCCTCGTGGCGCGGGCAGCTGAGCCCCGTGGGCATTGCCATCGGGTGCCTTGGCTGCGTCATCATCACGGCCTCTTCGGTCTACACCGCCCTCAAGATGGGCGCGCTGCCGTGGCCGACCATCTTCACCTCCATCGTCGCGCTGTTTTTGCTGAGGGCCTTCGGGCATCGCAGCCTCAACGAGGCCAACGTCACGCAGATCGTGATGTCGGCCGGCTCCATGGTGGCGGGCGGCCTGGCCTTCACCATCCCCGGCATCTGGATGCTGGGCCTCGCCGACGAGGTCAGCTGGGTCGAGATGCTCGTCGTGGCGCTCTCCGGCACGCTGTTGGGCCTGGTGTGCACCGCCGCTATCCGCCGGCGCTTCGTGGACGAGTCCAACCTCGAGTACCCCATCGGCACCGCGGCGGCCGAAACCCTGATGGCTACGCAGACCGGCGGCGTCACGGGCAAGCGCCTCTTTGGCTCCATGGGCCTGGCGGGGCTCTGGTGCGTGGCACGCGACGCGCTGGGCCTCATGCCCGCGCTGCTGGCGCAGCTGCCGATCCCGGGCGTGAGCTTTGGCATCTACAACTCCCCGCAGATGCTCTCCGTGGGCTTTCTCGTGGGAGGCTTTGCCGTGGCGTTCTGGTTCCTGGGCGCGCTCGTGGGCAACTTCGGCATCATCGTGGGCGGCCCGGCGGCCGGGCTCTGCGACGTCGCGACGGCGCAGGGCATCGTCTCCAGCTTGGGCATGGGCCTCATGATGGGCTCGGGCGTGGGCGTGGTGCTCAAGGACATCCTGCCGCATGCGGCGGGGCTGCTCCGCGCTCGCGGCGCGTCAGCTGGCGAGAAGAACCGGCGCAGCGGACTCGACGCCGGCGTGCTGGGCCTGATGGTGGCCGCCGCCGCTCTGCTGGTGTGCATCGGTCTGGGCATGGGGCCGATCGTCGCCGTGGTCGTGGTTCTTCTCGCTTTTGTCACCACGATCATGAGCGCGCAGTCCGTGGGCCAGACCGGCATAGACCCGATGGAGATCTTCGGCCTCATCGTGCTGCTCGCCGTGGCGGCGTTCTCCGACGCGAGCCAGGTGCAGCTCTTCTACGTGGCGGGCGTGGTGGCCGTGGCGTGCGGCCTCGCAGGTGACGTCATGAGCGACTTCAAGACCGGCGCGATCATCGGCACGAGCCCGCGCGCGATGTGGGTGGGCCAGGCTATCGGCGCACTTCTCGGCACCGTGGTTGCCGTGGCCGTGCTGTGCACGTTGGCGGCGGCCTACGGAACCGGCGCGTTTGGCCCGGGGCAGATGTTCGTCTCCGCGCAGGCGAGCGTGGTGGCGACGATGGTCTCCGGCATCCCGAGCGTGCCCGGGTTTGTGATCGGGCTTCTGGGCGGCATCGTTCTCTACTGGGCGGGGCTGCCGGCGATGATGTTTGGCCTGGGCGTCTACCTGCCGTTCTACATGTCCCTGACGGCGGCGCTCGGTGCGGGCGTCAAGTGGGTCTACGAGCGCGTCTGCACGGCGCGCGGCGTCGAGGACTCCGAGGAGAAGGGCGTGGTCGTGGCGTCCGGCGTGCTCGGCGGCGAGTCCATCGTGGGCGTGGCGATAGCGCTCGCGAGCGTGGTGGGCGGCCTGGCAGGCTAGCGGCCGCCGCGACCGGGGCGGCGACCCCAAGGGTTTGCGGCGGAGACCCCAGCCGGGACGGCGGCTCGAACCCAAGGCCGCCGCCCCGGCAACCCCCTCACCGCTTGTGCGCGAGCCGCAGGTAGCGCACAACAAACTGCACGAAGATGTAGCAGTAGATTCCCAACATGACCAGAAACAGGGCGAGCAGGACCATGGAGTACGCAGAGGGCTCGCCGAGCGCCGGGACCACGTAGGGCACCACGAGCAGCAGCACGATCACGAGCGCCGGGACCATCCTGCCCACGAAGACCCTGCGCAGAAGCTCCAGGCGCGACTCGTCGTCGCAGAAGATCTCCTCGTCGTGCCCGTCCATCTCGGCGACCGGCTTGCGGAAGTAGCTGTAGCCCGCGTAGTCCTGGATGTACTCCCACCCGCAGTCCGTGAACATCCGGACGTACGCATCCTTCTCGGCGGCGCCCTCGGGGCCGTAGTCGAGCTGGTAGACCACGTCCTCGGGCTCGCAGCGCACGAAGTGGTACAGGTTGTAGAAGCCCACTCGCTCGAGCCTCCAGCCCGCGCGGTGCATGCGCCTCAGGTACTCCTGCTCCTTGTCCCATGCGGCGATGGTGAAGAACTTGAGCTCGGTCTTCTTGTCCTTCATGATGCTCGCGCCTCCCTCATGGTCTGGTAGAGCCGCTCGATGCGACGCATCTCGAGGCCCAGCACCTCCCTGCCCAGATCGGTTATGACGTAGACCTTGCGCTTGTCCTGCTCGCGCACGAGCCTGATGAGACCGTCCCGCTCCATCTTCGAGAGGCTGCCGTAGAGCGTGCCGGGGCTTATGCGGACCTCGCCGCGCGTCAGGCTCTCCACCTGCTGGACGATGCCGTAGCCGTGCGCCTCGTGCTGCAGGCAGAGCAATATGTAGAAGCCCGTCTCGGTCATGGGGACGTAGACCTTGCGGATGTGGGCGTCCATGAGCGCCTCCTCTCGCTCGACCGTCGATATATCGTACTACGATGCATCGCAGCTCAAGTGTACAGCGTCCCGAGGCGGAGAACGTAAGCGCAGCGTAAGCTCTGCGCAAAAGTGCCCCGTAACGCTGGGGCGCCCGTGTAAGGGCATCGTCAGTCCGGCACGCCGGCGACTTGCCGTATCATGGAGCGCGTCGGACGCTCTTGAGGAGGTGTCTCATGGACATCGTGTCCATCGTGCTTGGCGTCATCGCGCTCGCCACCGCCTTCACGCCGCTCATCTGGCTGCAGGTCGTGGGCGGCTTTGTGGGCATCGCGGGCATCGTGCTCGCACGCAGGGCCAAGAGGGCAGACTACCGCAAGAGCCTCACCACCGCCATCGGCATGCTCTGCTCCGTCACGGGAACGCTGCTGTGCTTCATCGCGCCCGCGCTCTCGCTCGCCAGCAACATAGCGCTGTTCTTCATGACTCGGTAGCGCCGAGGCCTGGCGGCTGCCTCAGACGCGGTTGCCGGCTGAGGGTATGTACACCCACCCGTAAGGGTGTGTACACCGCCCCGAGCCGTCCGTCCTTCTCGCCAGCCGTTCTACCTGCGCGTTTGTTGCCCACGCAAAACCGGCGGGTGTACATACCCTCAGGGCGTGGTGTACATACCCTCACAGGCGACTGCACATACCCTCATAATTGACACAACGTCACTAAGATGATACGGTAGGCGCGGCAAAAAGAGTGACGTTGCGTCACTAAAATGGAAGGAGCCCGTCATGAGCACGCTCGTTGCGTACTTCTCCGCCACCGGCACCACCGCCCGCGTGGCCAAGAACCTCGCCGATGCCATCGGCGCCGACCTCTTTGAGATTGTGCCGGGGCAGCCCTACTCCGCCGCCGATCTCGATTGGCGCGACAAGAACAGTCGCAGCACCCATGAGATGGACGACGAGGCCTGCCGGCCCGCCATCGTGGGAGGCGTGGAGAACATGGCGGCCTACGACACCGTCTTCGTGGGATTCCCCATCTGGTGGTACGTGGAGCCGCGCATCGTCGACACCTTCCTCGAGGCGCATGACCTTGCCGGCAAGACCATCGTCCCGTTTGCCACGAGCGGCAGCAGCGGCCTCGGTAAGGCGCCGCAGCGCATGGAGACGCTCGCACCGGGTGCCACGGTCCTCGAGGGCAGGATGCTCAACGGCAACCCCGACGCAGAGGAGCTTCGCGCCTGGGCGGAGAGCATCTGTTGATTGGGGACGGGTTATTTCGCGCGAGCGTGACAATTAGGACAGGTTGAATTGTCACATCGAGGGCATGTGACAATTCAACCTGTCCTAATTGTCACGCTCGCGCGAAATAACCCGTCCCCAACCAGCACAACTACCAGATGCCGAGGACGTGCTGCATGCCCAGGCTCACGACAGCGATGGCAACCCAGCAGCAGAGTCCCATGAGGATCGGCTTGCCGCCCGTGCGCACGAGCTTGATGATGTTGGTGTTGAAGCCGATCGCCGCCATAGCCATGACGATGAAGAACTTGGAAAGCTCCTTGATGGGGGCGGTCACGGCCGCAGGCAGCGCAAAGACCGTGGTCACCACGCTCGCCAGCACGAAGAACACGATGAAGAACGGGAACGCCCGACGCAGGCTGAAGGTTCTCTTGGCCTCCCCGCCCGCGCGACGGGCCTGACGCACCTGCCAGAACGCCAGCGCCAGCGTGATGGGGATGATGGCCAGCGTACGCGTGAGCTTCACGATGGTGGCGGAGTCGAGCGTGTTGGCGCCGGGGTGCATGCCGTCCCAGGCGGCCGCCGCGGCGGTGACGGAGGAGGTGTCGTTCACCGCGGTGCCCGCGAACAGGCCAAAGCCCTCGTTCGTGAGGCCAAGCATGCCGCCGAGCGTGGGGAACACAAGCGCGGCGATCACGTTGAAGAGGAAGATCACGCTGATGGCCTGTGCGATCTCCTCGTCGTCCGCCTCGATCACGGGCGCGGTGGCCGCGATGGCAGACCCGCCGCAGATCGACGACCCCACGCCAATCAGCGTGGAGATCTTGCCCGGGATGTTGAGCGCGCGGCACAGCACAAAGGACACCACGAGCGACGTGGCGATGGTTGACACGATGATGGGCAGCGACGTCATGCCCACCTGCGCGATCTGCGCCAGGTTGAGGCCAAAGCCCAGCAGGATGACGGCGTACTGAAGCACCTTCTTGGACGTGAACTTGATGCCGGCGGCAAGCGGCTCGCCCTTCTCGGCAGGCACCAGCAGGGCGAGCACCATACCCAGCAGAATCGCGAAGACCGGCCCGCCCACGACCTCGAACTGCTTGCCCAGAAGCCATGCCGGCACGGCGATGACCAGTGCAAACAGCACGCCTCTCCACGTCTTTCCAAAGTCTTTGACGAGCTCCATGCGCAGGCGTCCTCTCCTCGCGATCTTCAGCAAGAAACAGGCTACATCCAGCGGTTATAATTAATTCCTGCCGATTGCTTATGTCTCCATAAGTATTTCTTTATCGAGAAGGACGAGCATGCTGGACTATCGCACGCACACGTTTCTTGCCGTGGTCCGCGCCGGCAGCTTCACCCGCGCGGCAGAGGAGCTGCACGTCACACAGCCCGCGGTGTCTCAGCACATCCGGCAGCTCGAGGCGCACTACGGCTGCGCCCTCTTCTCCAAGACGGGCCGCGGCGTAGAGCCCACCCGCGCCGGCCAGCTGCTCTACCAGGCGCTCGACGCGGAGAGGAACGACGAGACCCGGCTGCGCGCCGAGCTCGACGCGCTGCAGGGCGAGAAGGACGCGCGCCCGCCGCTGCGCCTTGGCTGCACGCGCACCATCGCGGACTACGTGGCGCCGCGGCTGCTAGCACAGCACCTCGCACGGCACCCAGGCGAGCACGTCCTCATGCGCACGGGCAACACGGCCGAGCTGGTTGCGCTCATCGATACCGGCGAGATCGACTTCGCGCTGGTAGAGGGCTATTTTGATCGTGAGGCCTTCGAGAGCGCGCTCTTCTCGCGCGAGCCGTACCTGGCGGTCGCCGCGCCCGGGGGGCGACCCGCGAGCATCACCGACCTTCTCGGCAACCGGCTCGTTCTTCGCGAGCCGGGCTCGGGCACGCGCGAGATCCTGGAGCGCCATCTCGCAGCACGCGACCTTTCCGTCGACGACTTCGCCGGCGTGATCGAGCTCGCGAGCATCCCCACGATCAAGGCGTGCGTCGCCGCCGGCGCGGGCGTGAGCTTCATGTACCGCGTCGCGGCGAAGCCGGAGCTCGCGAGCGGCACGCTGGCGGACGCAACGCCGCCCGACTTTGCCATCGAGCACGACTTCAGGCTCATCTGGCAGCGGGGAAGCCGCTATGCCGATCGCTACCGCTCCCTCCTCCGCGAATGGATGCCATGACAAAGAGGCCACTTATCTGTAAATTGGGGACGTGTTATTTCGTGCAGACGCTTTGGGACAGGTTCGGGACCCGTCATCGACACCTGTAACCTGTCCCAAAGCGTCTGCACGAAATAACACGTCCCCAATTTACAGATGCGGAGGGTCATGTCGCACAAGCTGGTCAAGATCGCATCGCTGGTGCTGGGCAACCTGCTCGTGGCGCTTGCCGTCACCTGCTTCATCGTCCCGCACGGCCTCGTGCTCGGCGGGTCGACGGGCATCGCGCTGGTCGTCACGCACGTCGCACCGCTGCCGCTCTCGCTGGTGGTGCTCGTCATCAACGCGGCTCTCTTCCTGTTGGGCGCCGCCTTCCTGGGGCGCTCGTTCGCGGCGTCGACGATCTTCAGCACTATTGCCTACCCGCTCGCCATGTCCGTCCTCGAGACGCTGCCCCTCGACCACCTCACCAGCGAGCCGATGCTCGCCGCCGTCTGCGCGGGCGCGCTCATGGGCGCGGGCGCCGGGCTCATCCTGCGCGCCGGCGGATCGACGGGCGGCAGCGACGTGATCGCGCTTATCGTGCACAAGTACCTGCACGCCAACGTATCCGCGCTGCTCTGGGTGATCGACGGCTGCGTCATAGCCGGCCAGATTCCCTTCTCCAACTTCGAGCAGACGCTTCTGGGCATCCTCGCGCTGACGCTGCTCACCATCGTGATGAACCGCGTCATGGTCATGGGTCGCTCGCAGGTGCAGCTGCTCATCTTCTCGTCCGAGCACGAGAAGATCCGCGAGAACATCCTGGGCGAGCAGGACGCGGGCGTCACCGTGATCCCCGTCGAGCAGGGCTACACGCGCCAGGAGGGCAGGGCCCTGCTCAGCGTGATCCCCCGCCGCAAGCTCTGGACGATCCGCGAGATGATCACCTCCGTCGACCCGGCGGCGTTCTGGGTGATCTCCGAGGTGAGCGAGATGCGCGAGCGCCAGCTCAGGCGCCGCGCGTAAGAGCTGCCGAGAAAAGCGTCGGGACGGCCCGCCTCCTTTCGCGACAAGCCGCCCCGACGTCTGTCAGGACCTTTCTAACGGCGGCGACCACCGAAGAGGTTGCGCGTGATCTGGCGCGTGGCCTCGCGGCCGAAGGTGCCGAAGATCTGCCCGGCGATCTTGCCGATGCCCTTCATGAGCTGCTCCTGCTGCTTCTCGGCGGCCCGCTCTGCGCGCTCGGCAGCGCGCTCCGCCTCGCGCTCGGCCTTGGCGGCCTCCTTGGCGCGCAGCTTCTCGAGCTCGGCCTTCTCCTTCTCGAGCGCCGCGCGCTCCTCGGCGAGCTTCTCGGCCTCCGCGTCCTTCTCGGCCTCCTCGGAGAGCTGCTCGAAGGCGCTCTCGCGGTCCACGGCCTCGCCGTACGCGGCCATGAGGTCCGCCTGTGCGTCCAGCGCGGCCTTGAGGTCGGACTCCGGCGCAGCCGCCATGAGGCACTGCGGCGGCAAGATCTTGGCGCGTTCCACGACCTCGGGCTGGCCGTCCTCGTTGAGGAAGCTCACCAGCGCCTCGCCGGTGCCCAGCTCCAGGATGACGTCCTCGCTCTTGAACGCGGGGTTCTCGCGGAAGGACTCCGCCGCCGCGCGCACGGCCTTCTGCTCGGCCGGTGTGTAGGCGCGCAGGCCGTGCTGAACGCGGTTGGAGAGCTGCGCGAGCACCTCGTCGGGGATGTCGCTCGGGCTCTGCGTGATGAAGTAGACGCCCACGCCCTTGGAGCGGATGAGCTTGACCACCTGCACGATCTTGTCGAGCAGCTCGCCCGGCATGTCGTTGAAGAGCAGGTGCGCCTCGTCAAAGAAGAAGACGAACTTGGGCTTGTCGAGGTCGCCGGCCTCCGGCAGGGTGTCAAAGAGCTCGGAGAGCATCCACAGCAGGAACATCGCGTAGATCTGCGGGCTCTGGATGAGCTTGGCGGCGTTGAGGACGTTCACGTAGCCCTGGCCGTTGGGCGCGCACGCGAACCACTCGGAGAGGTCGAGCGCCGGCTCGCCAAAGAAGGCGTCGCCGCCCTCCTCCTCGATCGAGATGAGCTTGCGCAGGATGGCGCCCGCGGACTGGCTGGAGACCTTGCCGTAGGTGGTCTCGTACTCTTTGGCGTTCTCCGCCACGTAGTTGAGCATCGAGCGCAGGTCCTTGAGGTCTATGAGCAGGAGGTTCTTGAGGTCTATGAGCAGGAGGTTCTTGTCGTCCGCGATACGGAAGACGATGTCGAGCACGCCCTCCTGGACCTCGGTGAGCTCGAGCAGGCGCGAAAGGAGCGAGGGGCCCATGTCGGAGATCGTGATGCGCACGGGGATGCCCTGACCGCCGAGCATGTCCCACAGGCGCACGGGGCAGCCCTCGTAGGTGAAGCCCTCGATGCCAAAGCGCTTGATGCGCTCCTGCATGTCCTCGGAGTCCACGCCGGGGGCGCACATGCCGGTGATGTCGCCCTTCACGTCGGCCATGAAGACGGGGACGCCCGCCTTGGAGAAGCCCTCGGCCATGACCTTGAGCGTCACGGTCTTGCCCGTGCCGGACGCGCCGGCGATGAGGCCGTGTCGGTTGGCCTGGTCGAGCAGCAGGCTGACGGGCCTGTTGTCGGGCTCTGCGCCCACGCCCATCCAGATGGCGTTGTCCTTGAGCATTGGTCCCCCTTGCGCGGCGTTGACAGGAGAATATCCGCAGCTAAGCATAGCAGCCGAGAAGAACGTGCGCCTTCAACGCCGGATTGACGTCGCCGCCAGGCGGGCGCGCGAGCGGTGGTTCTTCTCGGCCGTTTGCTCGGAGTCGACTGAGCGCGCGTCATATGAATCGTCCCGCCTACAAATGTAGACGGGACGATAATTTTCTAACTGATTGATTTAATATATTATTCCCATTCGATCGTCCCCACAGGCTTGGGGGTCAGATCGTAGGTCACGCGGCAGATGCCCGGCACCTCGGCGAGGATGCGGTCGGTGATCTTCTTGAGCAGGGACCAGTCGAGCTCGGGGACCGTGGCGGTCATGGCGTCGACGGTGTTGACGGCGCGGATGATGGCCGGCCAGTCGTAGGCGCGCTTGCCGTCGCGCACGCCGGTGGCGCGCATGTCCGGCACCACGACGAAGTACTGCCAGACCTTGCCGGCGAGGCCCGCCGCGGCGAACTCCTCGCGCAGGATGGCGTCGGCCTCGCGCAGCGCCTCCAGGCGGTCGCGGGTGATGGCGCCGAGGCAGCGCACACCCAGGCCAGGACCGGGGAACGGCTGACGCTCGACCATGCCCTCGGGCAGACCGAGGGCGCGGCCCACGACGCGGACCTCGTCCTTGAACAGCAGGCGCACGGGCTCGACGAGCTCGAACTGCAGGTCGTCAGGCAGGCCGCCCACGTTGTGGTGGGCCTTCACGCCGTCGGACTCGACGATGTCGGGGTAGATGGTGCCCTGCGCGAGGAAGTCGACGTCATCGGCGACCTTGCGGGCCTCCTCCTCGAAGACGCGGATGAACTCGGCGCCGATGATCTTACGCTTGCGCTCGGGCTCGGCGACGCCGGCCAGCAGGTCGAGGAAGCGGTCGGTGGCGTCCACGTAGACGAGGTTGGCGTCCATCTGGTTCTTGAAGACGTCGACGACCTGCTCGGACTCGCCCTTGCGCATGAGGCCGTGGTTGACGTGCACGCAGATGAGCTGCTTGCCGATGGCCTTGATCAGCAGTGCCGCGACCACGGAGGAGTCGACGCCGCCGGAGAGGGCGAGAAGCACCTTCTTGTCGCCGACCTGCGCGCGGACGGCCTCAACCTGCTCGTCGATGAAGGCCTGCGCCAGCTCGGGGGCGGTGATGCGCGCCATGTCGTCCGGGCGCTTGTTGGGAAGGTCCATGCGAGACTCCTTTGCTCGGGGCTTCAGTAAGGCGATTGTAACGTTCCGCGCGACTCGCAGCCGCCTCGTCGCAGGATCTCCCCCCCTCGCCGAGTAAGAGCAATCGGCGAGAATCGCGCTGAATTAGGGGGTTGTTTTGCAAATAACTCCTACTCGGCGAGGTTGGCGGGCCCGGCGAGGTTGGCGGGCCCGGTGCGTTAGGCGCGCGGTTGCGCCGAGCCGGGCGTGGCGGGCGGTGGAACCAAGACGTCGTAGCGCACGGCCTTGCCGGAGACCTGGTAGCTCGGCTTTGCGCCCGCAAGCAACGGCCCCTTGGGCGGCCGCTTGATCACGACCTTGCGCGGGCAGGCGGCGAACGCGGCACCGAGCAGCTCCGCCTCGTTGTCGCACGGCCGCTCGAGATGGTGCAGGAGCTGGAACTTCTTCTTCACCGCCGCGCTCTTCGTGCGCTCGGGGAACATCGGGTCGAGAAACACCACATCGGGCGAGAAGCCCAGGTCGCGCAGGCCGGCAACGGAGTCGCCCTCGACGAGCGTCATGCGCGCCGCAACCGGCGCCAGTTCGGGATTGGCGGCGGCGCGCTCGAGCGCGTCTCGCAGCAGCGCCGCGATCACGGGGTCCTTCTCGAACATCGTGACCGTGAAGCCGGCAGCCGCCAGGAGCAGGGAGTCCTCCCCCAGCCCTGCCGTGGCGTCCACCGCCGTGGGCGCCTCGACGCCGCGCACGCGCGCCGCGCGAACGAGCAGCTCGCGACCCAGCCGGTCCGGCCGCAGCCGGGGCAGAAGGGCCGAGAAGTCCGCGCGGAGCACCATACCGCCACCCGCGAGCGCGAGGCCGTCCGCATCACGCCGCAGCTCGAGACCGGCGGCGAGAGTAGTTTCGGGGCTGGGCATTGGGGCTCCTCCAGATGCAAAATCGACCTTCAGTCCATATTCTCGCCCCACCGGATGCAAAATCAGGCTTCAGTCCATGAGTTTTTTTGCCAAACCCGGAAAGCTAGTCACCCCGCGTCAGAAAAACCCAGATAAGAATATAATTCCTTGAACTTGTTTCGAGGCGATCGTCAAGATCTTATGGACTGAAGCGAGATTTTGCATACGGCCTGCGCTAAATATGGACTGAAGCGCTATTTTGCACATCCCCGCCCTAGACGCCTCCACCTGATTTAGGATACGCACGGCGGTGGCGCGCGGCGAAAGGGGCAGACGTGGCTCAGGCGGCGGAATCAACAAGTAAGCCCAAGGTCCCCGTGAGGCTGGGCCTCACGGTCATCTGCGCGGGCGGGTTCATGGACGCGTACTCGTACCTGCTGCACGACCACGTCTTCGCGACCGGTCAGACCGGCAACATCGTCCTCCTGTGCATGAACCTCGCCGAGGGCGCGTGGCTCGGCGTGGCGCACTACCTGGTCTCGATCTGCGCATTCGTGCTGGGCATCATGCTCTCGCGCCATGTCCTCGTTCGGGTCCACGGGCGCGCGACCCACCGCATGCAGCGCTGGGTCGCGGTCTTCGAGGCGCTTGCGTTCGCGGTGATCGCGCTGCTGCCCGCACGGGCGCCCGACCTCCTCGTGAACAGCGCGATATCCTTCTGCGCGGCCGTGTCATACGAGAACTTCCGCCAGTTTGGCACCAAGTCCGCCTATGCGAGCGTCTTCTGCACCGGAAACCTCCGCTCCTTCGGCGAGACGCTCTACGACGGGCTGTTTGGCGGCGACAAGCACGAGCTCCATCGATCCGCGCGTTACGCCGGGCTCGTGGCGTCGTTCTGCGTCGGCGCCGTGGCGTGCAAGTTCCTGATCGACCTCGTGGGTCAGCTCGCCTGCCTGGCGATCAGCGCCCTCTTCCTGCTGTCGCTGCGCTTCATCGCCGATCCCGAGGCATAACCTCGCAAAAGGGGACAGGCACAGAACCGCAGGTAAAACCCCGCAAAAGGGGACAGGTACAGAACCGCAGGTAAAACCTG
>CALUJM010000012.1 GCA_944320975.1 uncultured Atopobiaceae bacterium
CCTCGCCGGGATGGGCTCCGACGTGAGGTTCAGGTCCAGCTGAGGGGGGTGCCAGCCAACAACAGCTTTACGCCGACTAGTGAATTGCATCACATCATAGCGTCTTTAACGGCATGATAGTCCCAGCGGACTCCCAGGGCGTCGCTGGTCTTCATCGCAACGTGCCGCCCAACATCGACCAGAACATCCGGGCACTTTGACCTGTTGACACGCGTCGAGTTGTATAGGACCACGATCTGCAGGCCATCCCTGGCGGCCTTCTCGCATTCATACTCTATATAGCTCTTATAGTCCACCCCGTGGCCGCGGTAGCACGACTTTGTGAGACTGCTGTAATCGTTGCAGTACCAGCAGCTTCCAGCCGTCAAGTTCTTCGTTTTGTCCCCCACAATCAAGACGAACCTCTTTGAGACGTTTAGCCTCTCAGCAAGGGCCCTCTTGATGCTGCAGTTCAAACTCGTGTCTCGCGCCTGATGGAGCTCATGAGCATCAACGAAGTCAAGAATCCAGTGCTCGCTGTTCTTCCACGCGTAGAGTCTATCCACCGCGTCCCAGTCACCATCCCAATCGGCGGCAATATAGGTCTTTGTCCTCCTCGTCAACTACGTCACCTCTCCTGGTTCAGATGCTTACGCCCAAATGGAGACCTTATTCGTGTCCCCCTCATACACGACAACCGTTATCTCGCCATGGACCACGTCTGACCTCATTTTCAAATAAGAAGTAATGACTTCGAAGGACTCGACATGACTCAGGTTCATTCGAGAGCGCCCGGTGCCCATCAGAGGCAAGAAGAGCGCGTTGCCCTGCCCGCACCGATCGTAGTACTCCGTCATCCTCTCCAAACACGTGATGAGTCCTGCTCGCGTACTGCCCGCGACGTTCTCCTCATCAAACTCCGACAGGGCCACTAGCAGATAGGTGGTCTCGCCAATAACCACCGGAACGACAGTGCCTACCTCATATACGTCCCGCTTGCCACGAGGTCTCTTTTCCTCGCCAAGACGCCTCGATACGGCAGTGCCCGCCAAAGCGGAGCTGATTCTCGCATCCAACTCCTCCACGGTCAGGCCACCGGAGATGACCTCGCTGACTAACTTACCATGCAGCGAGTTTGGGGAGACAAGCGGCCGTTCTCCAGCATCCTCGACAATTGTGTCAAACGCGGTATTGACAGGAATGACGCAGAGGGTGCGGCCCCCGGACTTGGAAAGCTGGAAAATGTCCCCGTAGCAGGCTCTCACAGACCCGCCCGCACGTTGCAAGATAACGCGCGCGTCGCTGAACCAGCACGTCTGAAGTAAGGCCCCAACAGCTGACAGAAGAAATACCGCAACGAGCACTAGAATCCTGCTCGGGATGTTCCAGCCCAAACTATCCAAGCTTACGAACGAGAGAAGGGTCGTGGAAATAGCGAACAGGCAACTTGCCCAGCCGACAAAACAACTCTTCAGCCGTCCCCACCTGACGATAATCGTGGCTGCAATATCTTTCATGCTTCAGCCTTCCTGCCAGACACCCAAAGCAACAATGAGGCAACGACGAGTCCGTCGAAGGCCCCGCCTCCGCCCCCGCCCCCGCCCCTCCCTAGAATTCAGGCGATGACCTCCGCCAGCGGTATGATGCGGTTATTGATGGGACGGCCGCAAAGGGACTTTCCCGAGGACACCCCCCCCCCGTTGCTCCATGTCGGCAGGGTCATATTGCTTGGGTGCGCATTAGGCGGACATAGTGTTCATGTCAGGACAAGAACGCGATAAGCCCCGCAGCCGTCTCTTCCGCCGGTCCGTACTTGAGGAACTCGATTCCATCAGTTTGCTCGCACCAGCTTTTTACGATGGAAGGGAGTTCCTCAATCGAATGGGCGATGACGAGCGACGGCTTGTCCCGCGCCAGCGCGTAACCGAGCTCCACCAGCGCGCTACTCGCACTCGGCTCAGGGTACACGAGGATGAAATGGCTCGCCTCGTCTATTGCGCGGAAGTCCTCTATCGCCGACGCCGACGGATCGTCATATTCCTCCGGTGCCTCGATACCAAGTACCTCAGATTCAACCGCACAATCGGGCAGCTTTCTCCTCACGATAGAAAGAGTATCCATCAGCCAGGCCCTAAATCTCAGCAAACCCTGCGCAGACGAGAAGGCCGAGATGGGCGTCGCTACGAAAGCGGAAGTGGTCACCTGTCTACTCCCCGAGAAATAGTGCCCTGCCGTTGCCACGAATCTTCTTCATTATCTCTTGTGGATCTGTGTACTCGAAGACGCTGACGTTCGTAAGGGTCTTGTCGATGTCCTTGAGAAGAAACGGGAGATACTGTCGTGACTTCGTAAAAATGACCGTCGGTTTTGAGAGCGCGATGGCATAGCCTACCTCCACAAGAACGCTTGACGGAAGGGCCTCCGGGTACACAACTACAACGAATTCTGATTGCTTGAACTGGGAAAAGTTGTCTTTTGCCGACTTAATGCTTTCATCGAAGTCCTCTGTGTTTTCTATATTGCTGCCCCCGTAATAGACCGGGTAGAAGCCCCTCTCCTTAAACGTATTGGCAATCTCCATCATCAGGCCTCGGATCGTTTCGTAGCTACCCTCGCCGCTGAGGCTCGCCATCGGACCGCAGAGGAAAACGGAGGAGTGGCGGATGTACCCGACCGACCTTGGGTATACCAGCCTCTTGTTGAACGGAACCTGCCACCTCGCCCTGCTGGTCACTTCCTCGACGACCTTATCGACGTCCTCGTAAAGCCCCTTCGAGAGCCTTTTTATTCTTTTCAAGCTCTTCTTTACGCCGCAAGCATCCGCGATAGCCTTGAGCACTTTACAGTACCCATCAAAGGACCATTGAACATAATTCAGCGAAGAGAAGGGGGACTTTTCTGTAATCCGCGCAGGTTTCAGCAGCAAGGGGATGGTGCTCTTCTCATCGGTGGACATGGCGAGGGCACCGGCCTCGAAACATAGCCAGGGAGCGTCGACGTTAAGGGAGGTGAGGCACAAGATGCCTATCTTGCATGCGCGCAATTCGCTTCCGATGACCTGGAACCATCGCTTACCGGCGCCGATGTCGCTCTCGGATACGAAAACCTGGATTTCGTTATCAGAGAAGAACTCCTCAACGGATGACTTCAAGGAAAGCGCGACCTGCTTGCTCTCGTCTCCCGACCAGCTGATGAACACGTCCAATCGAATCCGCCTCCCTCTCGTTGTCGCTGGCGGGCACAACATTGGCGTCAGTCGTGCGTCGCCGACGCTAGCACCCACCCCTCGAACAGCCGAAGGTCCTCCGGCGTAGTTATCTTGATGTTCGCGGTCGATCCCTTGGAGAAGTAAAGCCTTCTGCCGAGGGCGGCCATGAGAGTCGTCGTATGCGGATCGATCCTGTCGAGGACGCCCCTCTCCGCGCCCTCTCTATAAAGGTCGCGCAGATACCCGAAGCGGAACGACTGCGGACTGTTGAGCCCGACCACGCGGTCCCGGTCGTGCCCGATGAGGCTCGATCTGTCCCCGTCGAGGGCATCCTTCTCCGCGAGGCAGAGGACAACGGGATCCGAGGAGATGCCGTTGCCGTACGCCGCGGCGACGCGGATGGAGTCGGAGATGATCTCCTCCGTGACGAACGGGGATGACGAGAAGTGAATCGCCACAACGTCGTTGTCCGCGCACGTCCCCGAGAGGAAGTCGATTCCGCGCATCACCGTGTCCTGGTAGGTTGCACCGCCCTCGATGACGTCGGACACCTTCGACAGTCGGAACCTCTCGGCGAGCGAGCGCATCTCACCCACCCACGAGGGGACGCACGCAACGACCACGCGGTCGACACTCGCACACGACTCGAAGCGCTCGAGGGTGTGCACTATGACCGGCCTACCGCAGACCTCGACGAACTGCTTCGGGACGCCTGCGCCCACGCGCTCCCCGGTCCCGCCCGCCAGAATCAGGGCTATGTTCACTGCGCTCCCCCCGCGCCGTAGACCTCCTCGTACCGGGGCAGGCAGTACCCGCAGAACTTCTTCACCTGGCGGTAGAAGAAGATCATCCAGTCGCGGCTCGAGTTGCCGATGGACTCGACGTAGAGCGCCCAGTTGAAGTAGTACCAGTTGTGAATCGCAGCGTAGGCGAGCCAGTGGAGCCGCTCGAGCTCCGTACACTGGCGGCCGAGGTAGGCGGAGACGATGGCCGCGACGTCGGGGTCGTCGCAGTCGTAGCCACCGATCACGCGCCCGAAGTCGTAGGCGGGGTCGTTGAAACCGGCGAACTCCCAGTCGATGACATCGAACGTTGAGCCCGTCACGAGCACGTTGTCTGCGTTGATGTCGTTGTGGCACATACGCTTCCCGACACCGTCCCGCTCGGCGTAGGCGAATAGCCTGCCCACTGCCTCGCGATCGGCGGCAAAGCGCTCGAAGAGGTTGCCCTTCATCTGCGAGGCCATGCGCATGAGGTCGTCTGCGGACTCCATGGGGTCGTTGTAGAAGTCCCTCCAGTCATCCATGCCCTCTGACTCGTCATGCATGGCGCGGATCTTCCGCGCAAGCTCGCACATGAAGCCCAAATCCTTGTAGTAGACGCCCGAGAGGTCCTTGCAGCCTTCGCGGAACTCCGAGAGCTTGCAGCCTGACTCGTCGATGTAAACGTAGGTGGTGTCCACCCCCGCCTTTGCGGCGAGCTTCTGCGCGCGCACCTCGCGGTCGCGGTGGATGAAGGCCTCGGAGAAGTCGCCGGGATATCGGAATATGTATTTCCTGCCGCGGACCACGAAGGTGAACAGGATGTTGGTGAGCCCCTTCTGTAGGATTTCTATCTCTGACACCTCGTCGGGCCCGCAGTCAAGGATGGAGCAGATCTTCTCGTTCACGCGCTCCGAGACGTTGTCCATGAACAGGCCGTCGACGTTCTGGATCTCCTGAATGCTGTCGAACTCCAGCAGGAAGTCAGGGCTGTACCCCCGGGCGAACATGTCGAGATCGTCAGCGTTCCGCGAGACGAACTCCTCCCAGAACATCACGTCGGTGCGGAACTCGGGGAGCTGCTCCGCGAGAAGCTGCTTGAAGCGGTGCGAGAACGCCGGGTCGAAGTACGCGTGTCCGTACACGCACTCGCCAGGGCCATCCCCCGGGCGCACCTCGAGAATGCGGCCGCCGTGGTTCTTCCGCACCACGAGCTCGTGAGAGGTGTCCTCCTTCCAGATAGTGGCGTGGAACGCCCCGTGCTCATAAAGCGAGAAGGGGTTCTCCGCGAAGTAGTTGTCGCAGTTGAGCACGTAGGTGCTGGAGAGTTCAACGCCGTCGGCGGCGAGCGAGAGGATGTTGCCCTTCGCGGGCGCGACGTTCACGGCAAGCTTGACGCCCCACTTCTCGGCAAGGAAGAAGTACATCTCCTGCTTGTAGCCCACGACGACCGTTATGTCATCGATGCCCACTTCCTTGAGCTGGCGAATCTGGCGCTCGATGAGCGTCTCCCCGTCCTTGACGTAAAGTCCTTTCGGAAGGGAGTAAACCGACTTCGCGGAGATGTCGCCTCCGCCTGCGGCGAGGATGACAGCGTTGTTCACGCGATAAGACTCGATGTCGATAAGGCACATAGGGGTGGGCTTCCCGCCGGAGAGGTAGCCGCGTGCCTCAAGTGAGGCAATAGTATCCTTGTACTCGGCATCGTCTTCAAAGACGTGATAGGACAGCGACTCCGGTGAAGAGCCTTTCAGGATAAGTTTGACTGATTCCAACTCGCGAAAGGTCAACATGTTGCACTTCCTTTTCCGCTACATGCACTAAACGAAACGATGGGGTTTGCAGCCTGGCGAACGCTTGACTCAAGAGCGGCTTTCCTATATTTCGCTGGTTTTCCTCAGGTCACAAACAGGCCTAGTCGCAGACAGCCGCCGGCCAAGCGCGAGCATCCTGTCAATGCACTCGGTCGTCGCATTTCCTCCCGAGCCGGCAAAGATTTGAAAATAGCGCCGTGCTTTCGCAGATTCCTCGGCGACATCCATACTGTTTATGTATTCGAGAAGATCGTCCTCATTATCGAAAGACGTGATGTACTCGCGAAGATCGAACTCAAATCCTCGCTCTTCCGAATAGTCATCAAAGTCATACATGAATCCGAGCATTGGCTTCCCCTGAATGGCGAAGTCGGTATAAATTCCGGAATAATCAGAGATAAGAACGTCCGACACGAACATGAGCTCATTCAGGTCTGAATAGGTCGAGAAATCCTTAACTTGCTCGTCGAACTCGATTCCCTGAACCGCGCTCGTTATAGAGTGTGCCCTGAAAAGCAGAAGCGTATCTGCGCCAAGCGCTCGTTTCCATTTTTCGATGTTCATCGGAATTCTCATATCGTAGGTCTCGCCGCGGTCGCCGCTCTCTCGCCATGTGGGAGCGTAAAGGATGCTTCGTTTGGACGAATCCAACCCCATCTTCGCTCTCACTTCCTGCATCGTGCGCGATTCGATAAGGCTGTAGAGCTCATCTTCGCGCGGCCGTCCACACATGAGCATGCTGTCGCGCCGTGCATTGAAGCTCTTCTCCATGAGCTTGGCTAGAAAAAGCCCATCGCAGGTGAGGATATCCACGCGAGAAAAATCGTAGTCGGAGCGACCGCCGACGGAATTCCCGACTTTCTTTGCCCCTGTCCCATGCCACGTGTTCACATAGATAGTTGGCCTTTTCTTAATATTGAGGCCACGTTCCATATTGACGTTCGTCACCCAATACTTAGAGCCAAGACATGCCATCCAGTATGCCCAACTGTCCATCTTCACCTTTCTGGCCTTGGGTACGTCGAACTTCTCAGGCTCGTTAAACGCCCAAACATAGTGAAGTCCTTTGCAGTCGTCGCGCCGAAGCATTTCCTCGAACACGGCCCTCGGACTATCGTCGTAACGTTTCCCGCTGAACGACGTAAATAGGGCAGCATTCTCATCAAAGGGGACGAACACCCCGACGACGTGGAACACCGCACTCATTAGATGCCTGTACAACCACTGCACCAATATGTTGTGCTTTATCAAATACTCGAGTCTTGCTTTCACCGACGAATCACCCGTCCTCATGTCTCGCTGTCTCTGCGATAGGGTCGTCCCTCTTCTCGGAGGGCACGTTTTGCCTGACGCACTTCCAAGCAAAGAGCGCACGCATCGCAAGCAGGAGCGCCTCCGCCCCAACTCGACAGGCGGCAACGGCGTGAATGGTAAAATTGCCCGACAAACAGATGGCTCCCAGAGCCAGGGCGTAGAGCGCGGCAGGCAGCGCTGAGGCTGTTGCCAGCTCCCTCTCCCGTTCGAAAGCACCTAAAAACGGGCTACCGAGAAGAAGGGCGGGGTAGGCAAGGAAGAGCACGGGGGATAGCAGAACCAGGATGTAGCTCCCCTCTTCATAACCTTCCCCTCCCAACACTGCCACGATTAAATTCGACAGCGCAGAGAATAATAAAGCAGCCAGAAGGGAACCAACTGTTCCAGCGATGAACAGTTTCCTGAAGAGCCTCAGATCTTTCGCGTGTACCATATGCGGGTAGAGTGCATTGGCAATTGGGTTATACAGAGATAGCACCGCGTTGAGCGCTGTGACGGAAAGACTCCAGTATGCAACTTGCCGCGCATCGCTGAGACAGACGCCAACAGCCATCGTCGCCAATGCATTGAACGCGGCAACGGAAACATTTGCCATGAAAAATGGCGTTGCGTCAGAAAAAGCTTGGAATACATCCCTCAAGACAGGCTTGGCAATCTTGACCTGTAGTTCTTCCACCCCTCTTTTCCACGACATCGCAAAAGCGATTACAGATCCCAGCGTCTCGAGTGCGAAAGCAAGCTCCAAATCTTCTGGACTGCGCACGAGCAGGAAAATCAAGACCGTCGAAACTGTCTTCGACGCGACGAAGCGCGAAGTGATAACTCCCATGCTCTCTTTACCGATGAACAGAAAGTCGGGCATGAGCGTGTTAAAGGCGACTCCCAAGAAAGCAGTGGTAACGCAAACACCCTCGTCTGATACAAGAGGGACAGTTGCGGTCACAAACATCGCCACCAGCATAAGCAGCGTAAGCAGCAAGGCTTTCGCCGCCACAATCGAACTCATGATGCGCGAGCACCGCGTCGCATCGTCCAGCGATTTGACGATGCACTTCGCGCCGGAAAGATTGAATCCGTAGTCAGAAATCGTCTGAAGAAACAACATCAGGGAGACGATGTACGCCCTAACGCCATATTCTTCTGGCCCTAGCACCCTCGCCAAATACGGCAAGGTCAACAAGGGAAACACGTAACGCGCAGCGACATAGCCGTATTGCATCACCGCATTGCGACGTACGGCTGACCTAGATGTCATCCAGACACCTTCTCCCACTCGTCAACGCACCGCACATCCGACGGAGAAAACATGAGCAGTAGCCAGAACAGGGGCTGTCGTTGGTTGGCCAATAGAAGGGACTCAACAATCGTCGCGATTTCAACGCAAACAGATACTGAGTCGCGTTTTCGCTTCGCATTTTTCCAAGTCCAAGTACAGAGCAACACGAAAGGAACAGCGCCGTAGCAGAACAAAATCCCTAACCATGTCGAATGAATCTCATGGTCGTTCCTCGTCCCATCGAATCTGTCCCAACCGCCTTCGCCGGAACCGTAAACCATGTATTCTGGATACAGGATGATTTTGTCGAGATTTCTGTCGAGCACGATTGATTCCGAATACTCGCCCTGGACAGAGAAATCCGCCATTTTCGATACTTTTGCCGCAATGCGATCCGCCGCATCGCTTATGGTGCCCCCGACCCCGGACGTCGTAGACATCGCGGGCACACCAGCAAACAGCGCCGCCATTGCAACAACCGCCGCGAGAGACTTCAGAATGCCCAAGCCCGCGCCTGTTCTCAAAGGAATAATCACTCTTTTCAGAACGAAGAGCACGGCAAAGGCTGCCAGCATTCCCGTCGACAGCGAAGTGAGTAACAATGCGAGCACGATTGCGTCATCTGCAAGCGTAATCTTTCGCGAAATACCAGCAGAGGCAAGATGTGCCATGAAATAAAGCGAGAGAACGTAATAACCGAATTGATTTGGATCGTTAAATGTGCCCATGTATCTGTCTGCATCGTACCAGCGTCCGAGATGCACAACGTACAGGACCAGCTGGAACGCGAAGATGGCCCTCGCGAGAATAATTAGTTTGCAAGCGAAGCGCTCATCCGAACCTATGTAACGGAACCCAAATACCACCATCAAGTTGAAGAGATAGTATGCGCAGGGTAAGAGGAAGGACCGACTTCCCGTAGTTGCGAAATGAAAGAGATTAATAGTTATCGTCATCACCACGAAACTAAGGAACGCAAGATCCTTCTTAGCGATGCGAAAGCTAATCCCCTTGGAAACGAGAACACCCAGGAAAGCTAGTACGAAAAGCAGGTCTCCTGGCTGCACTCCCCCCGAGCCAAACAGGTAAAATTGCTTGAGGAATACGGCAAGGAGAAAGACGTAAGTTGCCGGGCCGTAATAGTGCATCGCGCCCGCCTCGCTCTTTGATTCCTGCCCAATCGACAAACGTGCGATCACGATCTACTCCATGCAAGACTAAGGGCGCGACAAAAACATTGATCGGTATATTTCCTCATGCACCTTTCTTGCGCTGTCGAGATCGTATTGTTTGGAGTCGGCCTTTGCCTGCTTCGCGTATGCCGTTCGTATGTCAGCATTATTTACAACGAATGTGAGCGCCTTTTTGAAGGCCTCCACGTCTCCGCGCCTGCAAACAATACCGTTCTCCCCGTCGCGAATAAGATCGACGCAGCCGCGTGCATCCGACACGATGCATGCAAGACCAGCATTCATTGCCTCGACCAACGACCTGGGAAGTCCCTCATGCAGCGAACTCATAACGTAGATATCGGAAACGTGCATTATTTCCCGAACGTCATCCCTAAATCCGAGGAACCGAACCCTATCTTTGATGTCGCAGTCCTCGACAATCTTCTCGAGAGTTCCGCGCTCGTAGCCCTCTCCGCAAATAAGCAGGACCCAATTCCTATCGGCAGCATTAGCGAACGCACGTATAGTAGTAGGCAGATCCTTGACCTTCTCAAGCCTACCTACGCAAAGAATGACGACTTGATCTGCCCTTAAGTCAAGCTCTTCCCGTTTCACCGACCGACATAGACCGCCCCGTTTTTCAAGATTAACGCCAACTCCGTTAATCTTCCAAACGCTGTCCCTTCGTAACGGAAGTTTGCGAATTGCCCTTTCGTCTTCCCGGTTCATACAGATGACACCGTCTGTGATATGAGCCAGTGCCCATTCGACCCATTTGAAAACGACGTAATGTTTCGGCGCACCATCGAAGTACAGAAGGCCGTGAGCGGTGTAAAGGACCTTGTTAACATGCTCGAGCCACGCCGCAATACGGCCACAAGTACTTCCGAGCGGGGTATTGCAGTGAATCGCGTTAATGCCGTAATCCCTGATATACTTCCTGAGTTCGCCAATCGCAGCTATGTTCTGCATGCTCAGCAGGGGGTGGCGAGAAAAATCGACCTGGAGGGTTTTGCATGGAATTTCGTTCAAATCCCCCCGGTAGTTAGAGAAATTCGCAGCCCAATACAGCTCAATACCACATCGTCTCGCAGCGTAGAAAATAGGTTGCATGGAATCCTGTAAATATGTCACGTTCTGTCCAATGAACATGAGCTTGATTTTTGACTCGCTCATCGCGCGCCCTCCCCGGTGACCATCGTCCGCAGCGTGCGCCTCACGATGGAGAGGTCCAACGCGACGCTGCGATTCTCGATATACTCGATGTCTATCCGCGCCTTCTCCTTGGGCAGGAGCTCGTAGCCGCCCTCCACTTGCGCGAGGCCGGTGATGCCTGGCCTCACGGCAAGTCTCTGCTCCCAGCCGTCAATGCGCCCGCAGAATGCCTCGTGGAACACGGGCCGCTCGGGCCTGGGGCCGATGAGGGACATGTCGCCCTTGACCACGTTCCAGAACTGGGGAATCTCGTCGAGGCGAGAGTTGCGAAGCTTTCGCCCCAGCGGCGTCACGCGGGGGTCGTCCCCCGCCGCCCACTGGGCGCCGCGCGCCTCGGCATCCGCGTACATTGAGCGGAACTTGTAGACCTTGAAGAGCCTCCCACCCTTGCCTACTCGCGTCTGTGCGTAGATTGCGGGGCCGGGGTCCTGGCGCTTTATCATGAAGGCGATGGCCGCCATCGGGACCGCGAGGACGACGAGCGCGACCGAGCAGGAGATGACGTCGAACGCGCGCTTCGCGAACCGGTAGAGGGGCCCGCCGCCGACGCGCTCGAGCCTCGGCAGCACCACGACCTGCTCGTCGGGCAGCAGCTTCGCAAGGACATCGGGGGCTATCGCGCACTCGGTGAGGCCGGGCGTATGGCTGAGCGCATGGAGAACGGCCTTCGCCTCGCTCTCGTTCCTCACGTTGTCATCTGCCTCCGACTGCTCCTGCACATGAGAGCGCACCGTCATATCCTTAACTGTCATTACGCAACACCCCATCGCAGCCAAGGAATGCAAGCGACTCCGCGCCCTTCTCCCCCGCAGCGGCAAAACTCAGTTCATACATCTTGTTGTCGTTCTTCTCGCTCAAAGTTGTCTTATGCGAGCTCGGTGGCTCTTCTTGCCTGGGCTCGGGCGCGGCGGTCGGCGACCACGCGCTCGTAGTCGGCGCGGACGTTCTCGGGGAGGCGCGCGACCACCCCCAGGCCAACGCGGGTGGTCACGGGTCGGCCGCAGATCTCGAAGTTGAGGTAGGCCACGCTCTTCCTGCGGTCCACGTCGGCGATCATGGCCTCGCGGCCCTTGAGCGGGCCCTCGGTCACCACGATCTTCTCGCCCACGGCCACGCCGTAGCTCATGGGCACGGTGCGGTCGCCCACCTTGGTGAAGGCGCCGAGCCAGGCCTCCTCCTCGCGGGAGAGGGGCGCGTACCGCTCCCCCACCTTGAGCACGCGCGCGAACTCCGGGATCTTTGCCAGGTCGCGGGCGAGACGGACCGGGTCGCGGGTCACGGCGAAGAGGTAGCCGGTAAAGAGCGGCCGCTCGCAGGGACGGAAGGCACCGCGCACCTTCATCTCCGTGGCGTACTTGGGCAGGAAGCACTCCTGCAGCACGCCGGGCGTGGCCACGCTCTGGATGAGCTCGGCCATCTTGTCCTCGCTGCCGCTTGTCACCTGCACCACGTACCACATGGTGGCGTGGGTTCGCTCCGCTCCGCTGATTGCCTGACGTCCGCCGACACGCGAAGAGACCCGCGGCATGCTTGCGCCACGCGGCCTTGCGGCCACGTCAAACGTCCATGCCTACGGCCGCACCGCTCTTGCGCGGCATGCCGTCCCGGGCCTCTTCATTCCCCTGCGCCGCCGGAGCCCGCCTGCTGCACCGCTCCTTTGACCAGGGTATGTGTCATCTCGCAAGCTCCGCCCCGAGAGGCGTCAGCTTGCTGCGCGCGAGCCGCAGGGGCGCTGTGGCCCGCGCGCAGAAAGCTGCATGAGAGGGTCCGTCAGATCTTGGAGACCACCTCCAGGCCCACGCGCAGCCCGCCCTCCGAGAGGTCGGAGGACACGTACGCCACGCGGCGGTGGCGGTCGATGCGGGTGACGAGGTGCTCAAGGCCCGCGAGCGGGCCCTCCTCCACGGTGAGGCGCCCGTCCTCGAGCGTGCCGCGTGAGACGCGGATGACGTGGCTCTGATCCATGAGGGCGGTGAGGAGCTCGGCCTCGCGGGGGTCCAGCGTCGCGGGGCGCGCGCCGACGCGCGGCAGGTGGGCGCGTCCGGTCATGACGGAGAGGCCGCGCTCGAGGGCGTCCTCGTCCGCGACGCTGATGAAGACGTATGAGGGGAAGGTGAGCTCGTACTCCGTGCGCCAGGTGCCCGCGCGGCGGCGCTCGTAGGCGGTGCGCGGGACAAAGCACGCGCCCGCGGCGGAGCCGATGAGGCGGGAGACGTGGGCGGCCATGGTGCGCTCGCGCCCGGGGGTCACGTGGAGGACGCTGATGGGGCTGGTCGCGGAAGCGCGGGACGGTGCCGGCGCTAGCCTAGGCTGGGACGACCCCCCCCCCCGTGACGATTTCACGGCCGAGAGGCAGCGCGGGCTGCGGGACGCCGGTGAGAGCGACGCGCGTCATGGTTGCCTGGCTCATCGTCGCTCCCCCTTTCCAACGCTCAATCGCAGGTACCAGCTCTTCTAAGAGCCAGATTGTAAACCCGGCTCCTCTATGTATACAACAAGAGCGTGCGATGAGAGCACGATTGCCTCATTAAGCTCACGATTCGCTTACTTGGAGGTTGCTTTATGTTAAGGGAGGGGGTGGGACGGGGATTGCGGACTGGCGGCGTTGTCGGTATCGCGGTCATGTCGCGCCCGGCTAGAAGTGCGTTGTCAGATTTGGGGTCACGTCGCGGCCGAGCCGTTACGTGCAGCCTGGGCGCAGGCGCCAACCGGGGTTTTGACGCAGCGGGGAGCCGGAGGGGCGTCCTTCTCGCCCACCGGTGGACCGAACGAGTAACATAATCCCGATTCTGGCAACGGCCCCGGGCTAATCCATAACATGGCCGCCAAGGCGACAACGCCCTGGCCGCGTAGCAACCATACGAATGACGCTTCGGCGCCTTTTTGCGCAGCGTCGCCCCTATGCCATGTCAGCCGAGAACGAAATCATGGGCAGCTCAAGCTCCCCGACGACCCCTCCCCTCGTCAAATCCGCGGCAATCTCGCAGAGGATGCCGTACAGGCTCTGGGCGCCATACGAGAGGACCTCCCGCTCGATCTCCTCGACCGGCATTCCGTCCGAAAGAGGCTGGAAGAGGCCCGAGACGCTCGCCGACAGGGCGTAGTACTCCGCCCCCTCCTCCGGGGCAACGTCGACCGTCAGAGAGAGCTGATACAGTTCCGACCCGTCAGGCTGCCGAACAGCGCCCTTATAGTTATTCGTCACATTAATCGTCCCGCGCACAGCATCGCTCGACGACGCCCTCACACCGCTAAAGGAGATGGAATCGACAATTCTGGAAACGGCTCTGATTCTCGGCTTTTCAATCCTTTGGCTTAGCGGCATTATCACCCCTCCTTTATGTTCTCAAAATCAGGCGTAACCGACCTTACTGATGGAACAAAGGGAATTAGCTGCGCCTCGTAGCTGGCGGTCGAGACCTTGCCCAGCCTCTCCAGATACTCCCTCGCACCGGGAACGTTCGCAATCAGCCTGATGAGCCGATCGTTGCTCTTCGACTGCTGGACGGCACCGTTCTCCCAGCGCGAGCACGTAGGAGAGGATACGCCGAGAAGCCTCTCGAACTCGATCTGCGTGAGGCCGAGGGACTTCCTCGCCCCCCTTATCTCTGCGGGGGTCAGGAGCTCGTGGCGTGCCGCGTACTGATCGGCGATCTTCTGGGACAGCAAGTCCGCGTCCTCGGCAAGGAGCTCGTAGCTCCCGCACGAGTCGCACACATAGTGCCTGATTCCGGAAACGGAGAAACGCTCCCCCCTGTACTCCTCAACGATGGGCTCCATCGTCTCGCGAAGAGAGCCTCCGCACTCGCTGCAAATCATCGTTCCTCCTGTTAGTGGATGTATCCATCCCATGTTGCCGATAGAACCGAAAGCCTCATGGCCCCATCATCATCGATAAAGAACTTCACGTACCACTCTTCGCCCTCGAACAAGACCCCCGAGTAGATATCTGCCCAGACGCCGGGCACGGCTTCAAGTTCCTCGCACTTGTAGAAATCGTCAGGGTTTATCGAACAGATCAGCTTGGACACAAAGCTGCCGACATCACGTACCCCATACCGGTTCTGCACAAAAGAACGTATCCTGCGATTTAATGTCATTGAGCTGCGAGCTCTCGCAAGTTTCTTTGTCTCTTCGAGGTCGTATGCGGGCGTCATCCTTTCTCTCCTCAACCCACCACCTCGATTCAGGGTCAATAATTCCTCTACTCGAACTTAGCGTAATGCAAAGTTACCCTATTGGCGTTGCTTTGTCATGCGAGAAGGACGCTCTCTTCCCCGCCCCAGGTCAGCACTTCAAGTTTTTTGGATTCCCGTGAGCAAGAAGGGCGTTGCAGCGGTACCACCAAGATTCCCGCGCACTTTCCGACATCCCATAGTGCCAGGCACCGTCAAGAAAAGAGGGGCATTCCCCGACTAGGCGAACGTTGCAAAGATGCGCAGCAGATCGCTTACCCCTACGGCGGGTTCGCCTCTAACTTTGCCCGGGACGCCATTGAGGTCGACCTACCCGGCTTCTTCGCCATCTGCGGGTGCAAGACTGAAAGCTCACAGGCCTAGGGCGAGAGTCGCAACGGCGCTTCGTACAGCCGTCCCCGTCGTTACGCCCCCAAGACCGGAGCAACGAACGCCACGGCGAGAAGAACGTCAGTCTCAGGCCCGTCGTTACGGACCAGGGGCCGGTTTCGTCCCTGGGACTCGACACCCCCTAGCAGGCTCTCGACCAGCTTTAGGCGTCAGTCATGCCCGGAACGAAAGGCTGGGTCCCGATACCCGCACTTACTTGATAACCCACACTGAGTACCGTAAAGATTCATCACGCCCGGCCGCGTCAAAGCGGGCGAAACGCGGCCGGCAAGACCCTTGCGCTCCTACCGACGTCAGCCGCAATACTGTTCCATCAGGAACAGCTTCTCGTCCTGAGAGAGCGACAGAACCACATACCGATCGTCATCCAGCTCCTCCGGAAGCTTGTCGCTCAACATCGAAAGCACCAGCTGGACGCCGCTCTCCTCGGCAAGGCGCGCGACCTCGACCAGCTGGTTCCCATGCACCAGCTCCTTCTTGTCGTTGAGAAGAAAGTGGAGGCAGTCGATTCCCGCCCTATCCGCGAACCTCGTGTAGGCAATGTCAAAGCACAGGATCTCCCCCTGCTTCTTGCCCGAGCTCACGTTGGAGACGTCTGGGATGCGGAAGTCATAGTACGCAGTGCCGGACCTGTCCTCACGCTTGTCAAACGTCAGGACGTACCCCTCCCCGTAGAGACGGTTTGAGACGGCGGCAAACTCCTCGTTGAACAGACTCAGCTGGAGATTCAGCCTCTCTTCGAAGCCGCCGGAAGCATCCTGCTCGTCAAACGCAGAAAGCTGCCTGTCGAGCTTCTCGATTGTCTCGCACGACTTCCTCAGCTGATTCAGCGCAGCTTCCAGCTCGCCCTTGCGCTGGTAGTGCTGATTGATGTCTCGGATCAGCTGCTCAAACTCCTCGCTTGTGATCTTACCCTCAAGATCGCGGGCAAGCTCGGCATCGCGTTCCAGCAGGCCGGCGAGTTCGTCCTCCAACCTGCTGCGTTCGCCCTGCATCTCGGGGAGCTCCTCAGAGATGAATCGGATTCGCTCGTCGATCATGCCGTTGTGGAACTTGACGAGGTCCTCAAAGGTTCTCTGCAGCTGCGGAACAAGCGCCGAGGCCTCCTCGTACACCCTGTTCAGCATGGCTAGATCCGCATCCGAGCGCGAAGCGTTCAGCCGCTCGCACGACTCATTGATCATTTCGATTCTGACATCCAGCTGTGACAGCCTGCTACGAGTTCGGCTTATCTCGACCGCAAGGCCGTCAGACTCCCTCAGCTTGTTCGCGAACTCGGAATCGACAGCAAACTGGGTACGCCGAGCCTCAAGCCGTTCAATCTCACGATTGGTCACCTCGATGACAGCCTCATAGTCTCGCTCGGTGTTGCCCCTGCTCAGACGCTTGAGATAGTTCCGTTCCTCGCGCTTTTTCTTGGCAAGGTCCTGCTTGAGGGCGTCGTTGGATCGAGGGCACCCAAACAGGAACAGATAGAGAGACTCATACTCCACCGACTTTGTGGTGGGATGAAGCACCTCGAGCGTGTGAGTCAGCCTATAGTCGTCAATGCGGATATTGTGCGCGATGACCTGGCGAAATGTCGGCTTGTCGCGTCCGGCAAGCTGCGGGATGAGGAACTCTCCGAGCCTCCTATCAAATTCGTCCTTCTTGAGATCCTCGCCATTGATGCGCCGAAGAGCCCTCTTGCCTCTGGGAACGAAGCTCCTCTGGACCACGACGCGCCGAGGGGCCGGAGCGCCGAGGTCATCAACGAGCTCAAGCTCTACCTCGACATTTCGGTCCTCTAGGTAATCGCGCACAGCGCGATACTCGGAGGACTTGCCCTCTGTGCCGGCATACACAATCTTCGCGTCGGCGCCCAGGCAGAAGTCGACGAGCTTGAGGACCGTTGTCTTGCCGACGTTGTTCCCCGTCGCGGGGTCAGCGGCCCGGAGAGGCGTCTGGTCGACGATGAGGTTCAGGCCCTTGTGAAACCGGATGTCGCGAAGGATTCCATCTACGGAGGATATGGTCAGGCGTCTTATGAACACAGGGTTACCTCCCCGTCCCGGATGTCGAGCGCACCAAGGAGGAAGAGCCAGTCCATACCGTGAAAGAACTGAGCCGAGGAGATGTCGCATGACTCGCAGACGTCGTGAGAAAGCTCGCCAAGGGCAACGTCGCCACTCCGCAAGGCGTCCTGAAGGTGGCCTAGAATCTGCCCGCCGATGTAGTAGAGCGTCTCCTCGGGCTTGACGTCACCGGTCAAGATCATTATGGCCACCTCCCTCAACGGTCAAATCCGGCCCCTCGAAGATCCGACACCTCATGAACGCGTCGGCCAGGACAATATTGACACATCGCTGCCGCATCTCGTAGGGGATGTCGGACACGGCGGCGTCATCGGCAAGTCGGTTGAGAAGCACGTCAGCAAGGCCGTCAAAGACGGCGAGGTCATCGTCCCCTCTTGCGGACAGCCTGTCATAGTCATCCGCAAGGCTTGTGAGAATCGCCTGGCCGTCATAAGTCCCCGCAAATGCATACGCCGCGTACAGCTCCGTGATGAGATGAGAGTATGCCGCTGCTTCAGTAATTCGACGCCGATACGCGCCAAGGTGATTCTTCTCGATCTTCTTATCAATGCGAAACACAGGGACCGCTCCCGAATCCCCGAAGCTCGCGAACGACTTAGACGATATGAGGGGAAGCGGCTGGGACTCCTCTCGCGTGAAGTTGGCCCCTCGGGGCGTCGTGGGTTAGGCTCGGTCGCATCGTCGTCCGGCTTACCACAGTCACGGGAGGTCCCAGCCATGCCCCACTCTACCAGCATCGGTCTCGACGTGCACGCCAAGAGCATCGCCGCCAGCGCCCTCGTCCACGAGACCGGCGAGGTCGTGCGCGCCTCGTTCGGCTACGACCCGGCCGCCGTCGCCGCCTGGGCGGCGGGGCTGCCCCAGCCCTGCCGCGCCGTCTACGAGTCCGGCCCGACCGGCTTCGACCTCATGAGGGCCCTCTGCCTGCTCGGGCTCCCGACCGTCGTCGGCGCCGTGACCAAGATGCTCAGGCCCTCCGGCGACAGGGTCAAGACCGACCGGCGCGACGCCGACTTCCTGGCCCGCATGCTCGCCGTCGGCAACGTGGTGGAGTGCTGGTGCCCGACGCGCGCCCAGGAGGCGGACCGCGACCTCGCCCGCCTGCGCGAGCAGGCCCGCGAGGACCTCATGCGCGCGCGGCACCGGCTCTCGAAGTTCCTGCTCAGGAAGGGCCTGCGCTGGGACGGCGCGACGACGTGGACGCGGGCGCACAGGGGGTGGCTGCGCTCGGTCGAGCTCCCCGAGCCGGTCGAGCGGCTCGTCTGCGGCGAGCTGCTCGAGGCGGTCGCCGCGGCCGAGGAGCGCCGCCGCCGGCTCGACGCCGAGATCGCCCGCAGGGCGGCCTCGCCGGAGCTCGCGCCGGTCGTGTCGGCCCTCTCCGGCATGCGCGGCGTCTCCACCCTCACCGCCTTCGCGGTCGCCGTCGAGGTGGGCGACCTCTCCAGGTTCCCGACGGCGCGCGCCTTCATGTCCTACGTCGGGCTCGTCCCGTCGGAGTCGTCGAGCGGCGAGAGCGTCTGCCGGGGCGGGATAACCCGGGCCGGCAACGCCCACGTCAGGAGGCTGCTCGTGGAGGCCGCGTGGCACCACGAGAGGCCGCTCTCGCCGGCCTCCGAGGCCAGGGCGGCCGCCTCGGCGCCGACGGCCGCGGCGGCGGAGGCGTGCGCGCGGTGCAACCGCAGGCTCCACGCGCGGTTCCTCGCGCTCAGGGAGAGGCGCAAGCCCGGCGGCGTCATAGCCGCCGCGGTGGCGCGCGAGCTGGCCGGCTTCGTCTGGGCGGTGGGGGCGGCGGCGCAGGCCGCGGCGGCGCAGGGCTCCCCGGCGTAGCGGGGAGCCGCCCTCCCGGGGCGGGCCGCGCCGACGGCCCGTGGGGAGACCCGCGAGATTCCTACGCGCCGGCCCGGGGGCCGCGCGCGAGCTTAGACGGGCGGCAACCCCCAGCCGGAGAGTCGGAATGCGCTAGCCAACGCGCGGATGTCAGACTCGCAAGCGCGCGTCCGGGGATGGACATGCCCGAGACGCGGCACGCCCCGGGAGGGCGACATACGGGCATCGCCCAGGCGCCGGGGGACCGGGGCCCGGGCGAACTTGTCGCTTGACAACAGGTCTCTCATATCAGGAATAAGGGCCCTCACCACCTTGCCGAGACAGGTCGGGATGCTTCGAACATCTACAGCCCTCATCATATGCTGTTCAACTAACTCATGAACCTCACGGACCGTCTCGAGAGGGAGATTGCGCAGGTAGTTCATAAGGCTCGAAATGTCGAGGACGTCTTCCTGACCATCAAAATGAATGCCCTGGGGAGGGTCGAATGGCTTCGAATAACGACGATGCCTGGGGACGAGCATCATGAACTTGAACGTATATCCCTGGAAGGACGAGGCGTCAAGAGCGCTAAACGAGTGACGAATCTTTTCGCTAGAGTCATCCTTGCTCACCTGGACTAGAATGTGCTCCTCGTCATCGATAAGATCGTATCCCGCAGTCAGCGGGTCCGCGGCGTTTGCATTCGTCAAGTTCCAGCCGTACGTCGCGTTGAGAATCTCTTTAAATACGTTCTCGGCAGCTATTGCCTCATCATGCAGATTGCCCCCGCTGTCTACGCGGAGGGAGTCACAGTACCTCAGGAGCAGTTCCTGGATACGTCTGCAATAATCGCTCAGCATTGCCATACCATCGCCTCCCCCGCCTCCGTCAGATAAGCATACGACCGTGACGGGACAATAATCCGAAGAGGGGCTGCCAAGGCCTAGCGCCTATCAAATGATGGGCTTGAGCCCAACGATTCCGTCCTCCAGGCCCTCATTTCCAACCTCCTCCAAGAACCGCCTCGTTGAGCACGGGAACGCCGCCGTATCTCCCCTCCCAGTACCTCTTTTCCACCGAGGTCTCCGTCTTCACGTCGCCAAAGGCGTCGAGCGAGTAGAGCCTCGAGCCCTCGGCGGTCTTCCGCTCCACGAACCAGACCTCGTCCTTGCGCAGGAGGTTGAGATTCATGAGCGCATCCTCGTGCGTCGTGCAGATGAGCTGCACCTTATCTTGGGCATGAACCCTGTTGAACAGCTCGATAAGATGCTTGCTGAGCATGGGGTGGAGGCTCCGGTTGATCTCGTCGACGACGAACACAGCGCCGCGGTCGTTGGTCAGGAGGAGGTCGATGAAGTCGAAGAGCCTCTGGGTTCCGTCGGACTCCTCGGCAAACTCGTAGGTGCTCAGCGAGTCCTCGTGGCGGAAGCATATCCTCTCTTTGCCAACCACGCGCCCGTCGTTACGGCCCCGAGGCCGTAGTAACAGACACCGTGGCGAGAAGAATTCCAACCCCGCATCCGTCATTACGCCTTCGATGCCGGAATCACCTCTAGGGCTCGGAGCCGCCATCTATCATGTGCAACATAGCCAAAGTGTCCGCCCCCCGCGGCGACGGCCACGCCCCGGGTTCCAGGGGGTGCCGTCAAGATTCTTGACGGTAACCACAACTGGTCAGATTCGACTGACGGAAAGTGGCTAATATCGACCGATCCTAACAGAGAAAAGCCTGCACCCATCAGATAGGTACAGGCTATTATCGTGCCACAAGACAACAGATAATGGTTGAAGGTCAGTTACGCTATCGGGAAAGAATGTCAGCGATGCGCTCGCTCGCATGCCCGTCGCCATAGGGGTTAGAAGCGCGCGACATCTCTGCATAGGCAGCCGTGTCGTCAAGCAGCCGCGAGAACTCTCGGTAGATATTCTCCTCCCCGGTGCCGACGAGTCGGAGCGTCCCCGCGGCGACGCCCTCGGGGCGCTCGGTGGTGTCGCGCATGACGAGCACGGGCTTGCCGAGGGAGGGAGCCTCTTCCTGTATGCCTCCGGAGTCGGTGAGGATGAGGTGGGAGCGCGCCATGAAGTTGTGGAAGTCCACGACCTCGAGCGGGTCGATGATTCTGAGCCTGTCGAAGCCGTCGAGCTCCTCGTGCGCCGCCTTGCGAACCTGCGGGTTCATGTGGATGGGGTAAATCGCCTTGGTGTCGGGCCTCTCCTCCATCACGCGGCGTATGGCGCAGAACATCCGGTGCATGGGCTCGCCGAGGTTCTCGCGGCGGTGGGCCGTGATGAGGATGAGGCGGGAACCCTCCGCCCAGTCGAGCTCAGGGTGTGTGTAGTTGTCCCGCACCGTGTGACGCAAAGCGTCGATGCCAGTGTTACCGGTGACGAAGATTCGGTCACCAGGCTTCGCCTCGTCGAGGAGGTTCTGGCGGGAGGTCTCCGTCGGCGCGAAGTACCATTTGGAGACCACGTCCACCGCCTGGCGGTTGAACTCCTCCGGCCACGGGCTGTAGAGGTCGCGGGTGCGCAGCCCCGCCTCCACGTGCCCCACCGGGATCTGCAGGTAGAACGCCGCCAACGCCGCCGCGAAGGAGGTGGTGGTGTCGCCGTGGACGAGCACGACGTCGGGGCGCTCCTCCTCCAGCACAGATTTGATCTTCAGCAACACGTCGCTCGTGATGTCGAAGAGCGTCTGTCCGAGCTTCATGACGTGCAGATCATGATCAGGCTCCACACCGAACACATGCAGCACCTGGTCGAGCATCTCGCGGTGCTGACCCGTCACGCAAACGACCGTCTCGAACTCTCCAGAGCGGTCCTTCAGCTCGTTCACGAGCGGGCACATCTTGATGGCCTCCGGCCTAGTGCCGAAGACGAGCATTGCCTTTTTCATCTATCTTCCTTTTCTACGAGTTCGTCGATCCGATCGGACAACCATCACCAAAACGATGACGAGAAGAACCGTCAGCACCATCTCAGAGACGGCAATAGCCGAAGCAACCCCAATCGCCCCAAAGCTGGAGCCGAGCAGCACGTTCAGAGCGAGCGCAAGAGCCGAATCAGCAATCATCAGCGCGCTATATAGCCCTTGATGGCCAAACGGGATGAGCAACTGAACTCCAAGGAAGTTGTTCGCGATCCCGAAAAGCACCCATGCAGAAAGCGGGATCAGCGCATCCGCGGCGGTCAAGTATTCTCTGCCGAAGAGAAACGAGACAAGAGGTTCTCGCAGGACAACGATTACCGCGAGCATGACTGCAAAGAGCGCAGTAACAGGCCCACCGAACTTGATTACGAGCTTAGCTGCAGCAGCTTTCGACTTCAGACGTTCCTCGTTAACCCTTGGATAGAGGGCCTGGCCAATCGGGGTGAACATGAGGCTCGCCATCTGCGGAATCTTTAGCACGGCTGCGTAAGCCCCGACGACCGCTGCAGGCTGGTAAGCTCCTAGAACCGTCACGCCCACGTTGCCTATTATCTTTCCTGCAGCAGAAGACAGGAAAATCGGAGTTCCGTCTCGCATCTCGCGAAACATATTGTGGAGCGATGGCTTGCGAAGCCTGATGCCGTGCCTCCTCCAGGCGAGGATATGAGTAAGGATCCCCGACGCGAGATAGGTGATGGAATAGAGGAATGAGTACAAGGCGAGCTGGCCCTGGTTATTGATCAGCAGGAAGATGAGCACGACGGAGAGGGCCCGGGCGGAGGCTGTCGCAATGGTGATCATCTTCATGTCCTGAAGTCCTTGGAAAAGCCAGTTGAGCTGCAGCGCGATACCCACCAGCATCGAGAACAGAACCAGCATGCAACTCAGCTGCTCACCGGAGGCGGCAGAGACGAGGCCGAGAACGAGAACCACCGCAAAGCACAAGACAACAAGGGCGAGACGCGCTACCACGACCGCCGTCACGAGGGAGTCATACTCATCGCTGGTCCTCGCTTCGACCACTTTCTTCGTCGCACTGAGGTTGAACCCGTACTCCACCACCAGCTGAAAATACGTAATCCAGTTGAGGGCGATGGAAAACACCCCGTAGAGATCCGCGCCGAACACCCTCGTGACGTAGGGGACGGTGACGAACGGAAGGAGTATGTTAACGGCCTGCAGAACGAGAAGCCACCCGGTGTTTTCGAGCAGCTTCCTTTCTTTGACGATCACTCAATCACCCTCAACCTCGTTGATTATTCTCCGCAGATAGGCATCTTGGTTGGCACGAATCGCGCTGATGGCGTCATCGACTTCGATGGGGCCTGAGTGAACTATTTCCACCAGGTCCTTTTGGGCTTCCTCCCGATCGACGGCAACGCTGCGACCCAATTCACCCGTCTTTCGGAGCAGATCGCGTTTGCGCCAGTCGTTCGATCCGGATTTCGGCTCGAAGGATGCGAAATTTTTCCCGTATATCAGCGAGAATGCCGTTCCATGAAACGAGTCAGTGCACACGAAAGAGGATCCAGAGAACAGGCTGAGAAACTGGGAAGGGTCGGCGTCGGTGATCATGCCTCTCCTGAACGAGTCGATTCCGAAGCGCACGTTGATGACAGCGATCGGAAGCCCAAGCTCCTTGGCCACTGCACCGGTGAGCGCAAGATATCGGGGGGAGGCCTCTTTGTTGATGAAGTAGCCGAGAACGTATCCGCCTCCGAGCGAAGATGGTCTCTCCGACTCGACGCGCCCCCAATCCTTCCTGCCAAGCAAGAAAACCGGGTCGTCAACGATGTCAGGATCAACACCGCATAGATTCGTCACTATAGGGGCGTCGGATTCCTCCCGAACGCATAGGAAGTCGAACGCACGAAAGTCCTCGCGGAATTCGGTGACTTCCTCAACCGTCGCGCTGCCGAAGCTGGCTGCAAAGCTGGCCTTCTTCGCTGCGGTATCGAACGGAAGCAGGAACGCGCGGTCGAAATCGTCGATCTTTGGGTTGAACACCTGGTCGCTTCCCGAGATCAACAGGTCGAATCCTCCTTCGTTGATGTACGAAGCGAGCTCGTCCACCGTGCGCAAGCGAGGGCTCAGTGCCAGCATGTTCCTCTCAAAATCGTCGAATTTCCTCTCCTTCGATTGGCGCTTAGCCTCGAAAGGCAGCAGGGCGATGTTTACGGCGAGGTTCTTGACTGGGTTCTCGCGCTTGTGGTGGAGCGAGTTGTTGCGCTCCTGCCTCCCGGTCATGTAATCGAGGACCTCTACACGGTGCCCTTTTGATTCCAAGTACGATTGAAGGGCGTAGCATTGGAGTATCGCCCCGTAATTCCGCGCGAAATGGTAGGTGATGATTCCAATCCTCATGTTATCCTCACTTATGAATACGTGCGATCAATCTCTTTATCGGGTACCGCCAACAGCAGATGTGCACCGCGGCGGCGAAGCCGAAGATCTTCATTGCCTTGTAGAAAATGCTTCTGTTTAAAGGCCTTTTCACTGGATGATGCAGGGGGATGTTGCTTCGAGTCGCATCTTCGATGGCCGCATCCCGCAAGATGCCTCTGCCCTCCAATGCCGCGACCATCCGCTTGCCCTTGTCCGAGTTGACAAGGATGAGCGACGTGGAGCCACGTTCGAAAGAGGCGTTGAGGCCGGGTGCCCAGTGGTCGCCGAGAGTAAGATCTCCCACGCGCGCCATCGAAGCAAAGGGGCACTCGTAGCAGCTTTCGCGAAGCGACACCTGGTACATAAAACTGCGGGCATACAGGTCCTCGGCGCCGACCTTCGTCTCGCTGTCGCCGTTTGCGTACGTCAGTTGCGTGACGTACTGGCCTTCATGCCCCTTGAGCTTCGCCCGGAAAAGATGCTCAGCAATCTCCGACCCTTTTCGCAAGGAGGCCCGCCTGCGGTACGCATCGACGCTGATTCTAGAGGGAACCCCTTGGCAGATTATGTCGACAAGGAACAGGCTGGTTCGGAGGGAGCGGGGAATAACCCCTTTTACCGCTTGAACTTGGCACGGGGTGCCGCAGAAGAGCACCCTTTTCCCTGCACTGAGCATCGTTCCGATAGAAGCTATAGTCTCAGAATCCAAATTGCACTGATAGTATTTCGATCCCGACAGCTCTTGCAGGGCTGATGCGTCAGCGGCCGTCGAGAACCGAGACCCCTGCCTCATATCGTCGGCAACGCCAACAACGACGCCGCCCGCCTCGATGAAAGAGGTGGCGAGCTCCGTGAAAGCCCCGCCCGACGCGCATCTCGAAAGCGTATTGTGATTAGAAGTGCAGAACAGGCAGCACATTATCGGAGAAGAGGCTTCCTTCGAGTTCAGCGGGCACGCTGACTCGCAACGGCTGCAGTTTATGCAGGAAGCATGGTCGATGCGCGGATACGAGAACCCCTCGGCACTGTCGCCCATCGTTATACATTTTGCGGGGCAAACCACAGCGCATGCGCCGCAGCCCGTGCATCGAGCATCTATTGCGACAGGCATGAGCGTACCCCCATCGTTCTATTGGTAGGACAGCGCCGCAAACGCGCTGATTTGGAAAAGTCGGTTCGGACGCTCAGCATGAATATGCAAACCGATATCATCAATATGTAAGCTGTATCGCGCCCTTCAATTTGAGCATGAAGCATAAAGACCAGCAAAAATATCGCAAGAACTGTTCCCGGTAGACTGCGCTCGGCTTTATTCGCTTCAATGCATGCAAGTAGTAGCGCCGCCGAAAAAAGAACGAACGCCACAATACCACCGCTCAACATAATCGTTAGGTAAGTGTTATGGGGATTCCCTGTATTGAATAGTCCCGATGTCGTCATTGACATGATGTAGTGATTAAACGTATCAGCCGAAAAACAGCCGATACCTAAAATGGGATTCTGCGAAATGAGGTCGAGTGAAAAACCCCAAAGATACGCTCTGTGGGTGAAGTCCGAATCTCTTCCCAGCATTTGAAAGATTGGGTCGGCCCACCCCATAGCGCTTTGCCCGACAACAACGACCAAGAAAAAGACAACGTTGACCAGCACGGCAAAAGATGGCGTGAGCGAAAAGCCGCGGACATATCTTGCGGCGACAAAAAGCATTATTAGGATTATTGAAATAACCTTGCCTGTTGCAATATCTCGAAAAATTGAGAATAGAAGTATATTAATTAAGCTTGTGATTGGAAGCGTGTTAGCTTCTTTTATCTGCAAGAGATACATATATTCAAACAAAATTGCAAGCATGTATCTGACGATCAACGAATTGTCAGCACCCAAAAGGAAAATTGTTGGCGCACCCGTCACGTCATGGAACATAGCATTGGGAAAAACAAGAGCACTAATTGTGTTGGCGGTAATAAAGAAACGGGAGATATAACATCCCGCTTTCAAAAACCCGAGACCTCCGCACCGAAGGCCGATATCCATAACAACCGCCAGCATAAGAATGTCAAACAACTCGTCAACCCAAACAACTGCTTGGGTTCCTGAAATGATCGATGAAGTTACGATAGACACACAAAACAACAGAGCGATAGCATGAACTGATGTAAACTTCGCTTCACCTCGAAGGTAGACAAGCACCGACAAACCCAAGGTAAATGCCCCAAGCAAATACCAAACTATGCCAAACCCGTGAATTATGTATGAAACGCATTCCAATCTATACATCCAGAGGATGCCGAGAAGGCAACAAGCTGAGCTGATTTTTATTGAGCCAACGTGCAGGTTGGGTGAAGCCATAGAATGGCATCTATACATTTCTTGTTTCACACAGCATCAACATCTTTCAGAAGTTCGCACATCACAGAAATGTTGTCAGTCCTTTCGAAAAAAGACCGAGCAGCTTCCGAATAGCGCTCATAGTCTTTGTCGATTGCGTCTATCGCGTCTGCGATTTTGTCAGCCCTAAGGTCGACGCACTCCGCGCAGCCAGCCGCCCCAACGGTGTTGAGCAATCCCGGGATGCGGTTGGCGATCATGGGCATCCCGAAAGAGGAGTACTCGTATATCTTGTTGGGAGCGCAGAATGCCTTGTTGAGATTCGAGCCGTCGTAGAAGACCACGCCTATATGCGCCCTACTGGTAACTTCAAGATGCCTTGGTGCCGGGATGCTCTCGTAATATAATGTATCGCCGAAGATTTGCTTGATTCTAGGGGCCATTCCGTTTCGGTCGATGCCCATAAGAACCAATGGATAGCGACCGTCGAGATCAGCGAGCGCCTTCGCAATCTCCGCGACGCACTCTTCATTCTGGAGGATGCCTTGATAAATCACAAACTCGCGGCCGCCGAGGTCATCGATGATTCTTCTGGTCTCATCGCACGTGAGAGGTAGATTCTTCTCAAGCTTTGAGCCGTAGGGCTTGTTCGGAAACACATACGGAACCTTATCCAGGCCCCACCAGCTTCGCATGATGTAGGCCCTCGTAATCTCGCAAGCGGTTACTGCCCTAGCGTTCCGGCAAAGCTTGCCGAGAAGCCTTTTCTTTGCTGGAATGTCATCGTAAAGCTCAAGGGCCGAGACAACGTATTCGAAGTCTCCGAGCGCCCCAATCATGGGCATTGCCGTCTCGGCGGTTCCAAACCAGAGCAGGACATCATTTGAGCCGATAGTTTTGAGCCGTTTTTTGACGGCATCACGGAACGACTTCCAGTTGATGAGCACGTCAAGCATACCGGAAGCGCTTCCTCGCGGGTCGACGAGCTCGACGTAGGGAATACCCTCCTGAGAGAGAATCTCCTTCGCCGAATCCTTGCTCGATCCGAACCACACCTCTATATCGGCGCCCAAATCGTGAATCATTCTGATCTGCGACATGCAAGGCGGGTAATACGCAAGGTTGGACTTGACTATGTAGATGGTTCTTTTACTCATATAGACCTTCATAAGCATCGACGACTCGTTCGGCATAGCGCGCGTAGCTGCGATCTTCCCGAAGACCAGGTAACTGCGAGTCGATATAGGCACAGATACGCTTGTACGTTTCGCCATCCTCTAGAGTGCGTATCGCATTACAGCAGGAGTCGAGGCTTCCATTCTCGAACCAAATTCCGTTTTTGCCGTCCTCGATGTACGCTGTGGCACCGCATGTGTTCGGCACGATGGACGGGATGCCGGCGGCAAACATTGCCTCGAGGCACACCAGAGGTGATGCCTCGAGCCAATAAGACGTTAGGACTAACGCCTTATTGGCTCGAGACTGCCGTGCGAGCTCGTCTTTGCCGCACCATCCGAGGAAGGTCAGGTTCGGGTACTTTTCTCGGAGCCGTGGGAGCAGCGGTCCGTCCCCGCAGAGCGTGCCGGGGAGACCCAATCTCGTCAGCGCCTCGCAGAACAGCTCCGGATTCTTCTCGGGATCCATCCTGCCGATGAACAGGTATCCCTCCCTCGATTCGATCGGCGAGGGAGCGTACTCGCCCCGGGCTTCGATGGGGTTGGGCATGTAGGTCGGGCTCCCGTCGTCGAAGCGGTTGCCGCGAAGGATGCCGTACGTGAACTCAGAGAGGTAGGCGAGCTTGGGCCTCGCGCGCCCTATCGCCCTGCTCTGAATCGCGAGGCGAGCTATCCGGTAGAGCTTCTGGGCGTAGCTGCGCTTGTCGCAGTTGCGGGCCACGCATGCCGGGGAGCAGGGCCTGAGGCGGCAGATCTCATGACGCCTGTAGTCGAAGAAGCCCCCGTTCGGGCACGCGATGAAGTACTCGTGGAGCGTGGCAAGCGACCTGAACCCCATGTCCGCGATAGCGTCGAAGATGGAGGACGAGAGGGCATGCGTCCAAGAGTGGATATGCAGAACGGTGTCGGATGGATCGAACTCGGACAGCAGAGAGCAGAGAGCGCGATAGGAGCGCTTGCTCGACAGACCCTCCAAAGCCCCTTTGACCTTCGAATCGCTTTCGAGAAACGGCTTGTCGCGGACCGTGATAACACGGATGCCGGCGAGCCGATCGTGCACCGGCCCCGTCCCGGCGAAGTACACAACGTTATATCCACGGTCTGCAAGCACCCTCGCGGTGACATACGCGACCTGGGCCGTACCGCCGAAGTTGTCGGCAGTGTCATCCACGATAATCACGTTCTGGACATGGTGGGAGACGCTGCGCTTGCTCGCTATTTCCGTCACTGTGCTTCCACCACCCCTCTCGAAAGTTCCAAGTAGTGCGCGACGAGCCTCTTCGCCGCGCGAACGATGTCGTAATTCTCGAAGTCCTCGCGGCGTGCGTTGATGCGCACGCCGGGCTGCACCTCGGCGAGGGTCTTCGCCCACTCAGACGGGTCGCCTATCGGCAGAAACCGCACGGTTCCCGTCACGTCCACCTCGCGAGTTATCCGGTCGGAAAGCAGGCACGGTAGCCTCGCTGCCTGCGCCTCGACGGCAACGATGCCCAGACCCTCGTAGAGGCTGGGCAGCGCGAACGCGTCGAACGCCTGATAGAGCCGGTCGACGTCGTCCCTCTGGCCCAAGAACATCACCCGGTCGGCGACCCCGCGTTCGGCCGTCCAGCTCTTCGCGAGGGCCTGGGCTTCGCCGGCGCCCACGAGAACGAGGACGAGGTCGGGCCGCCGCCTCGCCGCTAGGGCGAACGCGTCGATCAGGAACCGGTGGTTCTTCTGGGGCATGAAGCGCCCCACGTGACCTATAACCGTCTGCCCGCCGACGAGGCCCAGGTCGGTCCGCGCCTGCGCGCGGGCCTTCGCGTCGAAGGAGAACCGCGACAGGTCTATGGCGTTGTACAGGACCTCGAAGCTCGCACCCTTGCCGAAGAGCCACTCGCCGGCGTAGCGGCTGCACGCCATGCGGTGCGTTGGGTAGACGTTCGAGAGCGGCCTCAGGGCATCCTTGGCCAAGTTCTTGGCGAGCTCTCCTCTGCCCGAGGTGGAGTGGCTGTGCGCAATGCGCACGGGCACGCCCGCTCTCTTCGCCGCGCGAAGTGGAAAGACGGAGAGGGCGTTCACGTGGCTGTGGACAATCGGCCAGCGCTCCTGCCGGAAGAGGCCCTCTAGCGTGTGCATGTAGCCGGACAGATTCTTGTATCCGGGAATCATGAAAACGCGACCGCCCAGTCCTTCGACCTCATCGCGCGGCACCATGCCAGATCCCTCGCAAACGAGGAGGTCGAACTGGACCCTCGAGCGGTCAATGTGGCGATAGTAGTTCATGACCACCTGTTCGACCCCACCGCCGTCCATATACCCCATCACCTGGGCGACGCGGATCATCGACCGCTCCTGTTCCTACCGAACATCGCGCTGAAGGTAGCTAGGAAAATGCACAGGTCCTCTCCGAGGCTTGCGCCGCGAACGTAACCGAGCTCGATTGTCTGTCGCTCGCCGTTCTCGAAGGTGGCCTCGTTCCTGGGACCTGCCTGCCAGGCGCCGGTGACACCCTGGGGTACGGAGAGCAGCAGAGCTGCGTCGTCTCCGTACTCGGAAAGCTCATCGAAGGTGATCGCACGTGGCCCGATGAGGGACATGTCCCCCATGAACACATTCAGGAACTGAGGCAGCTCGTCGAGAGAGGTCGAGCGGATGACGCGCCCGAGCCGTGTGATGCGGGGGTCGTTGTCCACTTTACGCTCGCGTCTCCACTCCGTCAGCTGCTCCGGGCTCAGGTACTTCTCGACGTCGTCGGCGTCGGCGACCATCGAACGGAACTTGTAGATGCGGAAGGGCCTCCCCAGCCTACCCACGCGCTCCTGCGTGTAGATGGGCGATCCCTTGGTGTCCGCCGCTATGGCGACGGAGAGCAGCGCGCAGGGCACGAGGCCCACGACAACCACGACCGTACTGAAAGCGATGTCGAAGACCCTCTTCACGAACCGGTAGCCAAGTGGCCTGCGGTCCAGCGAGCGGCAGAGCTCAGCGAACTCGTCGGTGCCGGGCTTGGGCACAGTAACAAGCCGCACGCCCTTCTCGCCTGCTGCGGACACAGACGTCTCCCTCTCCCCTATCGTCGCCACGTCAATCACCGCTACCTCTTGACCGGGACGTCGATGGGCATGGTCTCGGCGAAGCCGCCGTCACGGTCGCTGACGGTGACGAGGCAGCGCCTGCGGTGGCGGTCCACGCGGCTGACGCGCGCCTCCTGGCCCTTGAGCGGGCCCTCGCTCACGAGGAGCCGGCCGTCCACGATGGACGCGACGCTGTTGCGCAGCACGTGCTTCTCGTCCATCGTCTGCTCGAACCAGTCGCGCGCCTCGTCGGCGAGCGGCAGGTAGGAGTGGCCGAAGGCGCCCACGAGCTCGACGGGGAGCGTCAGCGACGAGAGGGCCTTGGAGAGGCCGGACGCGTCGCGGCTGGCCAGGAAGACGTAACCGCGGTACATCGGGACGGTGTCGAGCGACCACGAGCCCTCGTGGGAGAACCAGTGCTCGCGGGACATGACGAAGGCGTCGTCGAGCAGCTCCGGGCTCACGACCCGGCGCAGCGTCTCGCAAATGCCGCGCTCGCGGCCCTCGGGCACGCGGGCGACGTACCACCGCTGCCGGCCGCGCGGGGAGCGCCTGCCGCACGGGAGCCCCATGGGCATGCGCGTCGTGGCGTTGTGCGCTGGGGTGCTCGCCAAGCCCGTCTCCCTCCCGGCGTCCCCGCAGCGTGAGAGCCGCAAAAGGTACACCTTTTGAGAGCGGGCCGAATGACGGCCGAATTTCACCTTTTACATTTAATAAGCCGGTGAGAGCTCTTGTTTTCTACGTGAATATGGGGAGGGGATCACTATAATAGAGCGCGTTGAATGACGGTTGAAAAGGTGTACCTTTTCAACGCTTTGAGCGGCGGTTTTGCTGCGGGGCGTCGTTCTTCTCGCTTTTGTCATCCCTCTTTGAGCCAGCGGTCGAAGGTGCTCGGGCACACGCCGAGCCTGCTCGCGGCCGCAGATCGGGTGAGCTGGCCGCCCAGATACTTGCTCCTGACGTCCTCGTAGCAGGCCGGGCGCGGCTTTCGGGGCCTGCCAAAGCGCACGCCGCGCGCCTTTGCCGCCGCGATGCCCTCCGCCTGGCGCTGGTGTATGGACTCGCGCTCCACCTGCGCGACGTAGCTCAGCAGCTGCAGAACGATGTCGGCTATGAGCGCGCCGGTGACGTCGTCGCGCCGGCGGCGGGTGTCCAGCAGCGGCATGTCGAGCACCACCACGGCCGCGCCGCGCTCCTTGGTGATGGCGCGCCACTGGTCGATGACCTCGTCATAGCTGCGGCCGAGCCGGTCGATGCTCTTCACCACCAGCACGTCGCCCGCGCAGATCCGGCCCATGAGCCGGCGCCACTCCGGGCGCTCGAAGTCCCTGCCCGACGCCTTGTCCGCGAACACCTCGTCCACGCCGAAGGCCGCCAGCGCGTCAAGCTGCCGGTCCAGGTTCTGGTCGCTCGTGCTCACGCGCGCGTAGCCGTACGTCATCTCCGCCATGTGCGTCCCGCCCCTCCGCCCGCCTGGCCGCTGGCACCCGCCCCGACCTGCGGGCACGCGGCCGGGGCATGGGCGCTACGTTAGAGGGTGGCGTGGGGGAAGAGCTGGGGCTTGGCGCGCGGGCGGGGCGGGGCGGACGGGCCGGCGGGCGCGAGGGTATGTACAGTGGTCTCTGAGGGTATGTACAGTGCGGCGGGCGCGCCGTTCTTCTTGGCACGGCTCTGACCTGCGGATTTGCTGCCCGCACTTGATGGCGGGGTGTACATACCCTCAGGGGGCGGTGTACATACCCTCAGGGGGCAACCGGCGCCCAGTGAATCCGTGACATGACCGCCGAAGTGGCAACGCTCGAGCCGCGCCGAGACGAACTCGCGCTGCCTACAGCGCCTTCTTGCGCACCGTCTTGAGCACGTTTCTCCTGAACGTTCCCCATGAGCCAAAGAAGCGGCGGTCCGTCGCGGTCTCCTCTCGCGCCTGGTACTTGAGCGCCGTCAGCTCGACCGCACAGGCGTAGTCGGCCGCCTGGGACAGACGGTACTCCGACGGCGTGGCGGAGCGGAACACCACCGCCTCGCGCGCGATGGCGTACTCCACGGCGTCGTGGAGCGCCTGCGTGACCGCGTGCTGGCCGCCGTCGTAGTAGACCTTCACCAGGTCAAAGCGCTGCAGGTACTCAAGGTTGTCGAAGAGAAAGTTGACCACGTCCCTGCGCATCCGCTCGGAGAGGCGCGCCGCACTCGAGAACTCGCGCTTGCGATACGCAAAGGTCTTGTAGCGGATGGGCAGATGATGGAAGAACAGCATGAACGACGAAAGGAGCGAGGCGCGCGACGAGGAGTCCATCCCCTCGTACTCGTCATGGCCGTTAAGCAGGGGCGACATGTGGAACGGGATGTTTGGCAGCCGCTTGTCGCCCAGCGCACGCTCATAGGGCCCGACAACGTTGTCAAGCGGCTTGTCCTGCTCATGGAACACGAGCGTCAGCAAGTAGTAGTTGGAGTCAAGCCCGTCCGCGCCCGACTCATCCACAAAAATGCTGAGCTCGCGCATTTCGCCCCCTTAATACGCAAAATGCCGGGGGATACCCCCCCGGCGCTTGGAAGACCCCGAGGGGCCCATCTCCCTTATACCACAAATCACCTTCGGTTTATTCGACGTTCCCACGGATGAGAAGAGCGCTGCAGGGCGGGGGCCAGGGGCGGGACGGGAGCCTCACCCGCGACGCGACCACGCGCGCAGCGCCCAGCCCACCGGGCCGGGCTGGAAGCGGTGGCCGACGTCAGCCAGGCGCGCGGGGATGTCGATGTGCTGCGGGCAGTGGCGCGCGCACTTGCCGCAGCGGACGCAGTTGCTCACGAGCTTGGGGTGGGTCGTGCGCACGGCGCTCGCGGTGAAGTACTGCGAGAGGCCCGTGAACCAGCCGTGCGCGAAGCTCGCGTTGTAGGCCGAGAAGCACCCGGGGATGTTGATGCCCTGCGGGCAGGGCATGCAGTAGTTGCAGCCCGTGCAGGGAACGCGGTTGGTTCGCGCGAACTCCTCGACAACGCGGGCGATGACCTGGTGCTGCTCTTGCGTGAGCGAGCCGGGCAGGGCGCGGCAGGCCACGGCGGCGTTCTCGTCCACCTGCTCGGGCGCGGCCATGCCGGAGAGAAGCATCGTCACCTCGGGGTGGTCCCACACCCAGGAGAGTCCCCAGGCCGCGGGCGTGACCAGCTCCGGCGTGGCCGCGGCGTCGAGGATGCGGCGGGCGCGGGCGGTCAGCTTGTCGGCGAGGCGACCTCCCAGCAGCGGCTCCATCACAAAGACGGCGAGGCCGCGCTGCGCCGCGGCACGCAGGCCCGCGGTGCCCGCCTGGTACTTCTCGCCCGCGTAGTTGTACTGGATCTGGCAGAAGTCCCAGTCGTAGGCGTCCAGCAGCACGGGGAAGTCGCCGGCGCTGCCGTGGTAGGAGAAGCCGATTTGGCGGATGCGACCGGCCGCGCGCTGGTGGGCGACCCAGTCCTCGATGCCCAGCTCGCGCAGGCGATCCCACTGGGCGGGGCTCGTGACGTTGTGGATCAGGTAGTAGTCGATGCGGTCGGTGCGCAGGCGGCGGAGCTGCTCGTCGAAGATGCGGTCGAGGTCCGCGGTGGTGCGGACGGAGCCGTGCGGCAGCTTGGTGGCGATAAGGACGCGGTCGCGCAGGCCCAGATCGGCGAGCGCGGCGCCCACGCAGGCCTCGTTGCCCGGGTAGAGGTAGGCCGTGTCCAGGTAGTTGATGCCGCGCTCGACGGCGCGGGCGATGATGGCGCGGGCCTGCTGCGGGTCGGGACGGCCGGGCGGGCCGGGAAAGCGCATGCACCCGAGGCCGAGCGCGGAGATGCGGTCCCCGTTGCGCGGGTTGACGCGGTACTGCACGTTCTTCTCCCCTCCCGTTGGCGTTTAGGCAGTATGGTAGCGCGGTAGTCCGGGCGGCGGTACCCGAGGCCCGGTGCCGGAATCCGGGCATATGCGTGTTTCGGCGCGGGAATCCGGGCATATGCGTGTCCGCGGCACGCATTTCTCGGAAATCCGGCACCAATATACGCATTTGTCGGAAATCCGGCACGCGCCCAGGCGCCCACGCGCCGGTACCCGCCCACACGCCGCGGGGCCGCGGAATCATCCCTCTCGCAGATAGCTCACCTCAACGAGCTCCCGGTTGATGGGGACGGAAGAGTTGCATGGAGAAACGATCTTGGAAAACATGCTGATGAGCTGCGAGTAGTCCCTGTCCTCAGCGGCAAGCCAACTTGCCTCGTCATTCTCTTCGCCGGACACGAGCCGCCAATCAAGATCGTATCCCGCATCATGGCAGAGCAGCGTCCAAAACACGCGCTGCGTCCGACCGTTGCCCTCCCTAAACGGATGAACGAAGTTGTAGTTGTCGTAGTGATAGGCAAGCCGCTCGATGAATGTGGGGCGCTCCAGCCCTTTGAGCATGTTGTCACCAAAAGCTCGGAATGCGACCACTCCATTCCCATGGCTATATTGGTCGATGGCAGGAAGAACTCTGAGCCTTCCAGATTTTTGCGTATCTCAACCGTTCGAATGCGGCCCGCCCACTCATAGATATCCTGAAACAGGGCATGATGAATCTGGCAAAAGTCATCCAGCGTACCCGCAGGGCGAAGCCCTCCGCGCTCTATCAACTCGCCCATCCGAAGGGATGCAAGCTCCCCCTCCGCCCGAGCAAGATCGTCGTAGGTCCGCGCCCTGACAAGATTTCTCAGGGCACCCGTTTCCGGATCGACATAGGGATCGACAAACTCACCCGGCATGAGCGGGCTCCCTGCGATCAATCTTCCAACGACGCTTTGTCCTCATCATCAGATCATCAATGGAGATGTCCCCCTTGACATACTCGTCCGCATCCTCTCGGAATTCCTCGGATACGTACGCGCCCTCCATCTCACCAGAATGAATGGCCTCTTCCATGAGTCGCTTGCAATCCACGCCCGCCACCTCCTTGTAAGCTCTATACAAACATACCCTTCAGGGAGCGAATAATGCAGCTCGCTCACGCACTGGCGTTCACGCAGTATGGTAGCGCGCCGGGCCGGGCGGCGGTGCGGCGCGGCGCGGTGCCCGACGCCCGGTGCCCGACGCCCGGTGCCGGAATCCGGGCATGTGCGTGTTTCGGTGCGGGAATCCGGGCATGTGGCCCCTAACGAGGAGCATAGTTAGCCATCCGCTCCCTCGTAGCCTCGGCGATCGCGGCCGCCACCCACTCCTCGTTCTCCCTCTTCTCCCTCCGCGCGTTCCTGAACCTCCTGCCCGGGCCCTGCGCCGCGAAGGTCGAGGAGAGGAGCTCGTCCCTGGGCACGTGCCCGCGCGCCGCCTCGCCCAGCAGCTCCGAGGCGATGCCCGGCCCTCCCGGCGCGCGGTGCGAGTACCTCCAGCAGAACTCGTCCACGAAGCCCTGGAGCCTCGTCGCCGAGAGGCCGTGGAAGGTCCCCTGGACGTAGGCGCGCAGGTTCGAGACCACCTTGTGCGCCAGGCGCAGCCACGTCCCCGGCGCCCCTCCCGAGGGCGACCTGCCCGCCTCGGCGCGCGGCCAGGACGCGACCGCGCAGCCTATGGGCAGGAAGCCGTCGAAGCGCACGCGGGCGAGCACGCCCACGCGGGCGCGCAGGAACTCGCGGTAGGAGCCGGCCGTGACGTCGGAGGCGACCCTGACCGAGCAGCGGCCCGGGCCCCCGGGGCCGCCGGCCTCGACGGCGACGAGCAGGGGGACCTTCGCGCAGCCGCGGCCGGTCCTGCCCGGCACGGTGGCGCCGAGGTACATCTCGTCGACCTCGACTGTCCCGTCAAGCCGCTTGAACCGACTCCGATCTGGCCATGGCGCCCCGCAGGCGCAGCAGCACGTAGCCGGCCGTGCGCTCCGAGGCCCCGATGTGCCTCGCGAGCTCCATGGCCGACACCCCGCGCTTGGAGTGGGTCATCAGGTAGGCGGCGAGGAACCACTTCGCGAGCGGCAGCTTCGTGCCCCTCATCGCGGTGCCGGCCGTCACCGAGAACTGCCTGGAGCAGCGCGTGCACTGCCACTTGTGCGCCCGGCCCCTCACGCGCGAGCACCTGTCGTGCCCGCACGCCGGGCACCGGAACCCGTCCGGGAACATCCTGCGCAGCAGCTCCTCCTCGCAGGCCTCCTCGGTGCCGAAGCGCGCCATCCACTCGATCAGCGTCCCGTCCCCGCCGTTCGCCGCCGCCACGCCCCTGCCCGTCATGCTCGCCACCGCGATCTCCCTCCGTCGCCTCGCCCTGCGCTGCGAGCGTACTCCGGCGACCGGACAGAAATTGAGGGACTATGCCTTTCGTTAGGGGCCACATCCGGGCATATGCGTGTCCGACGCACGCATTTCTCGGAAATCCGGCACCAATATACGCATTTGACGGAAATCCGGCACCTGCCCAAACGCCGGCACCTGCCCAAACGCCGGCACCTGCCCGCGCGGGCGGGTCCGATCGCGCGTTACGCGCAGGCCGCGAGCGCTTCCTCAAGCGAGAAGGACCCCTCGTAGAGGGCGCGGCCGGTGATGGCGCCCTCGATCACGTCCGGGCCGAGCGCCGCCAGGGCCCGCAGGTCGTCCAGGCCTGCGATGCCGCCCGACGCCACCACGGGAAATCCCGCGACCTCGGCCACGTGGCGGTACGCCTCGGCGTCCACGCCGCAGCGCATGCCGTCGCGCGCCACGTCGGTGAAGACCAGGTGACGATAGCCCAGCTCAGCGAGGCGCGCCACGAGCTCGTCTGCGGAGAGCGACGCGCCCTCGCGCCAGCCGTTCACGCGCACCTCTCCCCCGCGCGCGGCCACGTCGGCCACCACGAGGTCGCCGAACTGCCGCGCGGCCTCCGCGGCGAAGGCCGGGTCGCGCACCAGAGCGGTGCCGATGGCGATCCGGCGCACGCCGAGCCCCGTCAGGCGCTCGACCGCGGCGAGGTCGCGCACGCCGCCGCCGGCGTCGACGGAGATGCCGGGCACGGAGCAGACCGCGCGGATGGCGGCATCGTTGGCCGCTCGGGCCTCGGCGTCCTCCTCGAGCGTGGCGGAGAGGTCCACCACGTGCACCCAGGCGGCGCCGGCGTCGCGGAACTTCTCGGCCACCGCGGCCGGGTCGTCGGAGTAGACGTCCATGTGGGCGCGCTCGCCGCGCGCGAGGCGCACGACCTTGCCGCCCACCAGGTCGATCGCAGGGAAGAGAATCATGCCACACCTCCGATTATCGCGAGAATAACGCGCACAGTCTGTTTTCACTTTATATATCCGCAGTTGGCCAGGACGAAAAAGTCACGCCGTGCGCGTTATTCGGGCGGGCACGGCCCCCGGGCGCCGTGCTCGTTATTCGGGCGAGCGCGGCCCCCGAGCGCCCGACGCGTTACTGCCGCGCGCCGCCCGCACCCCCGACCACGCCGACGAAGCCCTCGAGGATCGCTCGGCCCACCGCCGAGCTCTTCTCGGGGTGGAACTGCACGCCGAAGACGTTGTCCCGCCAGACGGCGCTCGCAAAGCTGCGCACGTAGTGCGTGCGCGCCGCCACCACGTCGTCGGGCACGTCGTCGGCGAGCGCGAAGGAGTGCGTGAAGTAGACGTTGGCGCCCTCGGGCACTGCCGAGAAGAGCGGGCACGCGCGGCCGTGCTCGGTCAGGTGGACCTGGTCCCAGCCCACGTGCGGCACCTTGAGGCGGTCGGACTCCAGGCGCGTGGCCGACCCGGCGATCACGCCCAGGCCGTCTGCCCACGAGCCGTCGTCCGTCTCGTTGCCGCGCTCGAAGAGCAGCTGCAGGCCCAGGCAGATCCCCAGGAACGGGACCCCGCGGCCGAGCGCGTCGAGCACCGCGTCGGCCTCGCCGCTCTCGCGCAGGTACGCCATAGCGTCGCCGAAGCTGCCCACGCCGGGCAGCACGACGGCCGCCGCCGCGCGGATGGCCGCCGGGTCGTCGGAGACCACGGCGTCGCCGCCCGCCTCCGCGAGCCCGCGCACCACCGAAGAGAGGTTTCCCTTGTGATAGTCCACGACGACGATGCGCCGCGCGCCGGCACCGGCCGTCGCGGCCGTCATCACAGGCTCCCCTTGGTGGACGGCACGCCCTCGACGCGCGGGTCGGGCTCGACGGCCTCGCGGAGCGCCCGCGCCGCGGCCTTGAACGCTGCCTCGAGGATGTGGTGCGCATTGGTGCCGCAGACCAGCCGCAGGTGCAGCGTGATGCCCGCCTCGCGCGCGAGGCCGGCGAAGAACTCGTGGCCGAGCTCGGTGTCGAAGGTCCCCACCTTGGCGGGCCCGATGGGCACGTCCCAGTAGAGCTCGCCGCGGCCGGAGATGTCCACGGCGGCCATGACCAGCGCCTCGTCGAGCGGCACCATGACCGAGCCAAAGCGCCGGATGCCGCGCTTGTCGCCCAGCGCCTCGCGCAGAGCCTGGCCGAGCACGATACCCGTGTCCTCAACGGTGTGGTGGTCGTCCACCTCGAGGTCGCCCTTCGCGCGGACGGTGAGGTCCACGAGCGAGTGGCGCGCCAGCGCGGTGAGCATGTGGTCGAAAAACCCGATGCCGGTCTCGACGTCGGCGACGCCGGTGCCGTCGAGGTCCACGGAGATGCCGATGTCGGTCTCGGACGTGCCGCGGACGGCCTTTGCGGTCCTTGTCATTGTTCCTCCCTCACGAGCGTCGCGAGCGCGTCGAGAAGAGTGTCGTTCTCCTCCCGCGTGCCCACGGAGAGCCTGAGACAGCCGTCGAGCCCAGGCGCCGCGCTGAAGTCGCGCACCAGGACGGAGTGCTCGTCGCGCAGGCGCCGGCGCACCTCGGCCGCGCGCGGGACGCGCACGAGCACGAAGTTGGCTTCCGACGGCCAGGTGCGGACGCCGGGCAGCGCGGCGAGGCCCGCCGCCAGGCGCGCGCGCTCGGCCACGATGTCGGCGACCACGGGCGCGAGCTGGTCGCGGCAGCGCACCGCGGCGAGGCCCGCGGCCTGCGCGAGCACGTCAACGGAGTATATCTGACGCACGGCCGCCAGCGCGTCCACGACCGCCGGGTCCGCCAGGACGTAGCCCACGCGCGCGCCCGCCAGGCCGAAGGCCTTGGAGAGGGTGCGCAGCACCACGAGGCGCGGCTCGGAGGCGACCCAGTCGGCCACGCTCGAGCCCTCGGGCGCAAACTCGACGTAGGCCTCGTCCACCAGGACCAGGGCGTCCGTCTCGTCGAGCACGCGGCGGAGCGTGTCGTGGGGCAGCAGGTCGCCGGTGGGGTTGTTGGGCGAGGTCAGGAACACGAGCGCGGCGCCCGCGGCCGCGGCCACCAGGGCGTCGGCGTCCACGGAGAAGTCCTCGGCGTCTCGCCAGACGGCGCGGACCTCGGTCTCGCACATCGCGGCGAAGTTGGCGTACTCGGAGAAGTCCGGCGGGCAGGTGACGAGCGCCCTGCCCGGCCCGCCAAAGGCGAAGAGCAGGTTGAAGAGCAGCTCGTCGCCGCCGTTGCCCACGCAGACGCGGTCGCGGGAGAGGCCGTGGCGGGCGGCGAGCTCGTCGCGCAGCTCGTTTGCCATCGGGTCGGGGTAGCGGTTGAGCGGCGTGGCGAGCAGGGCGGCGTCGATCGCTGCGCGCACGCCGACCGGCAGCGGGTGGGTGTTCTCGTTGGCCGAGAGGTTCACGCGGCACGGCGTGAACGCCGGGTCGTAGGGCTCAAAGCACGCGAGCGCCCGGCGCAGTCGCGCGGCGACGTCGAGGTTCTTCTCGGCCATGTCACACCTCCGATGATGAAAAGGGACTGTCCCTTTTCATCAGGTCGGAGGGCCAGGCGACGCGGTGGACGTCGTCGACGTCGAAGGTGCCGCCCTCGGCGAGGCGGCGGCGCAGGCCCACGGAGAGCGCGTGCGCCCAGAGGCCCTCGGACTGGGCCAGGGTCTGCGCGGCCGGCGCGTCGGCGAGAAGACCCTCGGGCGTGTAGCAGATCACGCTCGAGCGCTTCTGGAAGTCGTAGACGCCCAGGGGGTTGGAGAAGCGCGCGGTGCCGCCCGTGGGCAGCGTGTGGTTGGGGCCGGCCACGTAGTCGCCCAGGGGCTCGGAGCTCCAGGCGCCCACGAAGATGGCGCCGGCGTTGCGGATGCGGCCGAGAAGGGCCATGGCGTCGGCGCAGTGCAGCTCGAGGTGCTCGGGCGCCACCACGTTGACGGCGTCCACGGCAGCATCCAGGCCCTCGGCCACCACGATCACGCCGCGGTCGTCGAGCGAGGCGCGGGTGATCTCCTCGCGCGGGCTCTGGGCGACGAGGCGCTCCGCGGCGGCGAGCACGCGGTCGGGCAGCTCGGGGTCGCAGGTCACGAGGTAGCAGCTCGCCAGGGGGTCGTGCTCGGCCTGGGCCATGAGGTCGGCCGCCACCACAACGGGGTCGGCCGAGGCGTCGGCCAGCACGCAGACCTCGGAGGGGCCCGCCACCATGTCGATGCCCACGTCGCCGGAGACGTAGCGCTTGGCGGCCGCCACGTAGGCGTTGCCGGGCCCCACGATCTTGTCGACCGCCGGGATGGACTCGGTGCCGTAGGCCACGGCGGCCACGGCCTGGGCGCCGCCCACGGCGTAGACCTCGTCCACGCCCGCGAGCGCCGCGGCCGCCAGCGTGTAGGGGTTGAGGCCGCCGTCTCTCTGCGGCGGGGTCACCATGATCACGCGGGGCACGCCCGCGACCTTGGCGGGGATGGTGTCCATGAGGACGGTGGAGGGGTACTGAGCGCGGCCGCCGGGCACGTAGACGGCGGCGGAGGCCACAGGCGTCACCTGGACCCCGAGCAGGGTGCCGTCGGCGCGGGTGGTGAACCAGGACTGCTCGCGCTCGCGCTCGTGGAAGTCGCGGATCTGGTCGCGCGCCTGCGTGAGCGCAGCGAGGAACTCCGCCGGCACGGCGTCGAGCGCGCGGGCGAGCACCTCGTCGGGCACGCGGAAGGCGTCCGGGCAGGCGCCGTCGAAGCGCAGGCAGCACTCGCGCACCGCCGCGTCGCCGCGCGCGCGGACGTCGTCCACGATCTTCTCGGCAGCCTCCACGATCTGGGCCGGCAGCGCGCCCGCGCTGCGGTTGAGGTCCGCCTGCGTGAGCCGGCGGCCCCCCTCGAGAACGACCTTCCTCATGACGCGCTCCCCTCCCTCGCGACCTCGGCGAGACGGCGCGCGAGGTCGCGGATCCTGTTGTCGCAGCGGTAGGCGGCCGGGCCGGCGAAGAAGCGCGCGGCGCACTCCATGACCTCGTCCACGATCACGAGGTCGTTCTCGGCGAGCGTGGTGCCCGTCGCCGTGATGTCCACGATGCGGTCGGCCATGCCCACGATCGGGCCCAGCTCGATGTTGCCGTGGAGCGTCACGATGTCGACCTGCTGCCCTATCCCATCGTAGTACTGCTGCGTGATGCGCGGGTACTTGGTGGCCACGCGCACCGCGCCTCGCCAGGCGTAGTTGCGCTCGGCCTCGCCGGCCTTGGCGCGCGGCTCGGCCACCACGAAGCGGCAGCCGCCGTAGCGCAGGTCGACGAGCTGGAGCAGGTCGAGCCCTGCCTCGATGAGGGAGTCCTTGCCGCAGACGCCGCAGTCGGCCCCTCCTCGGCCCACGAAGGCCGGCGCGTCCTGGGCGCGCACGATGACGTACTCCACGTCGCCCTCGCGGATGACGAGCTTGCGCCCGGGGTTCTCGAGCTCGGCGGTGGGCAGGCCCGCGGCGGCGAGGGTGGCCACGGTCTCCTTGAAGAGAGAGCCCTTGGGCACGGCGATGCGGATGGGGCGGGCCGCCACGTTGACGCCCGGCGTCACCACGCCGGACTCGCCCGGCTCGCCGAGGACCTCCTGCAGGCGCTCGAGCGAGAGGGCGAAGCCGCAGGCCGCGAGGCCCGGCCGGCCGAGGTTGGCGAGCACCGCGTCGTAGCGGCCGCCCGAGGCGAGGCTCGCGGCGATGCCCTCGGCGTAGCCCTTGAAGATGATGCCGGTGTAGTAGTCGAAGGAGTTGATGATCGAGAAGTCGAAGGAGAGCCGGCCCGCGTCGAAGAGGTCGGCGAGCTTGGAGGCGAGCGCGGAGAGCTCGGCGGTGCCGCGGCTTCCGGCGGGCACGCCCGCGTCGGCGAGAAGGACGTCGAGGCGCTCGATCACGTCGGCTCCGCCGCCCAGGCGCGGGACCTCGCGCAGGGCGCGCGCGGCGGCGGGCGCGAGCCCGGGCGTGTCGTCGATGAGCTCGCCCAGGGTCACGAGGTCGGAGTCGTGGACGAGCGCGAGGACCTCCTCGCGGAAGGCGGGCGTGGGGGCGCAGGCGTCGAGCAGCGCCGTGAGGGGCACGACCGAGCCGAAGACAACGCGCCAGTCCGGGACCTCGAGCGCGCCGAGCGCCTCGGCGAGCAGGCGCACGACCTCGACCTCCGCGGCGGCGCCGTCCTCGCAGACGAGCTCGACGCCGAGCTGCGTGAACTGGCGGGGCTGGCCGCGCAGGCTCGGCTCCTCGCGCACGACCGGCGCGTTGTAGCGGAAGCGCGCCGGCAGGCGGTCGGCGGCGACGCGGCCGGCCACGAGGCGGGCGACGGGCAGGGTGAGGTCGGGACGGAGCATGAGCAGCGTGCCGTCCTCGTCGAAGAGCTGGAAGGCGGAGTCGCGCACGCGGGCGCCGCGCTCGAGGGCGGCGCGGTCCTCGAGCAGGGGGGTCTCGACGGGCAGGTAGCCGTGCATGGCAAAGGTGTCGCGCACGATGCCGGAGATGCGCTCGCGGGCGAGCGCCTCGCGGGGAAGTATGTCGCGGAAGCCGCGGGGGGTTCCTGCTATCACGGGGCGGGTCCTCTCTGGTAGAAGATGCAGAGATGACTTTATCACACTAAAGTACCCGGCCGTGACCGGTGTTTTCCCGCGCGTAACACGGGCGCGGGCTCGGCGCCGGGTCGCCGTGGTGCGCCGCGGTGACGGGCGCTCACCGCCGAGGCGGGGCTCCCGTGGCCGGCCGGCCGCTCGCGGGCCGGCATCGACCGCCGGCCGAGCGCTCTTCTCGCCCGCGCCTCTCTGCGCCCCGCCCCACCTGCGGACGCAGCTGGCCGTCAGCCACGAGGCAGACGCGGGCCGCCCCTCCCCTGCTAGGCTTGCCGCCACGACAGTCGAGGAGAGGAGCGGACATGGCACTGAACTGGCCGGACGCGCGGGTGGCCGTGCGCTTTGAGCGGGAGCCCAGGGAGGACGAGAAGGGCTACCCGCCCGACACGATCGTCGTGGTCATGAGGCCCGACCAGGTGGACGACCCCGGGTTCGTGCGCGAGATGCGCCGCATCGTGGCGACGCGCTCGATCGAGCGCGAGTACGAGCGGCGCGCGGAGACCGGGCGCGACGAGGGGCGGGGGCGCGAGGAGGAGATCAGCGAGGAGGAGCGCCGCTTCGTCGACCATTTCATAGGCGACGACGAGGCCTTCGACGACGGGGTCCCGGAGTTTCTCGACGACCTGCTCGACGAGTCGCTGGGGGTGCCGAGCTGGACGCCCTGGCAGGGCTCCGCGACACAGCTCGTCATCGGGCGCTGCGGACAGGTAGTCGTGGGCGTCTAGCCCCTTCCCGGCGGGCGGCGGCGACTCGCCGCCCGCTGCCGGCGCCCGACGGCGGCGGCAGCGGGCGCCGCTACCGGTGCAGGAGCCTGCCGGCGAGCCGCCCGATCATGGCGGCCTCGGGGACCTTGAGCAGCAGCGCCCCGCCGTAGGTCACGATGAGCGCGGGCACGCCTGCGGCGGCGCAGTAGGCCACGGAGCGCAGCATCGCGCCCGTGCAGTCGCCGAGCGCGGCGTTGAGCAGGTGCAGGATGACGGCCCCCACGAGCGCGCCGACGAGTCCCAGCGCCGCCGCGCGCAGGGTGGAGACCGCCACGCCGCCCAGCCCGATGCGGCCGAGCTCTCGGCGCAGGCTCGCGAACATGACCACGCACAGGGTCACGAAGAACAGCGTCGAGGAGAGGGCGACGAAGTCCAGGCCGAAGACCGGCGTCAGCGCGAGAAGGGCCACGACCTGCACCACGGCGGCGATGGCGTTGGCAACGGCGCACAGCATCATCTTGCGCATGGCGGAAGCCACCTTCTGCAGGTACATGTAGACGGCGTAGGCCGGCAGCGAGATGGCGTAGGCGGAGAGGTACGACGCCGTCATGGCGAGCGCGTCGGGCGTGAAGCTGCCCGCCGCGAGCACCGAGATGAGGGGGACGGAGAACACGATGAGGTAGAGCATGAAGGGGACCGAGAAGAACAGGATCTGGCCGGAACCCGAGACGATGCCGCGCGTGAACGAGTCGCGGTCGCCCTTGGCCCAGCTGTCCGAGAGCTCGGTGAACATGGCCGTGGTGATGGGGACCGTGAGGATGGAGTACGGCAGCGTGTACCACAGGCGCGAGTAGTAGGTGATCGAGGCGCCCGTCGGCACCACCGAGAGCGCCGAGGACGACTGCACCGACGTGGTCACGAACGACGCCACCACCACGGCCAGCGACGGCACGCCGATGCGCAGGGTCTCCTTGAGAAGCGGGTCGTGCAGGTCGATGCGGAAGCGCAGGCGGATGCCGTGGCGCAGCATCGGCGGGATCTGGAGGATCACCTGCACCGCCACGCCGAGCGGGTTGCCGAGCGCCAGGACGAGCAGCGCGAGCTCGGGGTTCTTATCGGCAAGCGCCGCGTAGACGAGGAAGGAGGCGGTGGTCACGAAGTTGTTGAAGATGGGCGCCGCCTGGCCCCAGAAGTAGTCGCGCTCCGCGTTGAGCACGCCCGAGAAGATCGAGGAGAGCGCGTAGAGCACGACCTCGATGACGAAGAACCTGAAGAAGTAGACCGTGAGCCCGAAGTCGAACTCGTCGGTGGCCGAGAAGGACTGCGTGTAGACCATCTGCGCCGCGAAGACGAAGCCCAGCACCGCGACCGCGCCCATCGCCACGAGCACGATCGAGACGAGGTTGGAGGTGTAGGCGCTCGCGCCCTCGGTCCCGGCGCGCTTCTTGACCGTCATGTAGACGGGCAGGAACGCCGTGGTGAGCATGCCCGCGGCCACGAGCTCGTAGAGCTGGTTCGGGAGGTTGTTGGCGATGGAGTAGCAGCTCGCCATCACGGTGACGCCGATGGCGTAGGCCTGGCCCCACGTGCGCATGAAGCCGGTGAGACGGCTCACGACCACCAGCACGCTCATGAGCGCGGCGCTGCGGCCGACCTGCTCCTGCGTGCTCGTCTCGGTCTTCGTGGGTTCCTCGGCAACCTTCATGTGCCGCGGCCGGTACTCGGGCGTCCCGCTCACGTCTTCCCCCTCGTCTGCCTCAGTCAACCTTCTGATTCTCTCACCGCCGGGCGAGAAGGACGCGCTGCCGCGGGATTTAGCGCCGTATCACCACAGCGGGCCTGGAACGGCCTTGCGGACCGCAAACCCCAGCGCGCGGGCGGCGGGCTCCAAGGACGGCAAGGTCACTTCCGCTGACTTGCATCTCCACTAGCTGCAATAGGTTTTGTTAGCTGCTTTTGTTATACTAAAAGAAAGGGCGGATGCGTGTTCGTCAGAATTCACGAGAGGGTGTGCCGGCGCCATCCGGAGCTCTCGAATGACGATGTCAGGACCGCGTGGTCGAATGCCTTTCTTATCCAGGAGCGCTGGGGCGACGGACTCCCGGACGGGACGCTCGTTGCGCTGGGAACCGACGGGCGCGGAAGGCTTCTGGAGATGATAGGCGTTCTTCTCGGCGATGACACCGTGCTCATCTACCACGCGATGACGCCTCCCACAAAGAAGGTGCTCGACGAGCTGAAGGGGATGATGTGATGACCTATCTGACGAAAGACGGCACCGAGCTCACCGATGCCGCGCTCGAGGAGCTCGCATCGCGCTTCGAGCGCGGCGAGATGCCGGGCCACCCGGGCCGCGTCCTCGTGGGCAGGCCGAGAATCAGCGCCGAAGATTTGAGGCTCATCGGTGCGAGGGTCCCGGAGTCGCTCGTCATCGCCTTCGACCGCAAGGCCGAGAAGAACGGGCAGACGCGCTCGCAGCGGATACGCCAGCTCATCGAGCGCGACGTCGCCGAGGCGTGACTCAGGCGACTCGCCCTGAAGAATCCCCTGGTGCCGGATTTCCGCTATATGCGTGAAATGGTGCCGGATTTCCGCCATATGCGTGTTCCAGACACGCATTTCTCGGTAATTTGGCACCATTTCACTCATTTGGCGGAAATCCGGCACCAGGGGTTTTGCGGGAGCGGGCGCTTGACGCGGGCGGCGGGCGCTTGCGGGCGCGTCAGCGGACGATGTCGGCGAGGGTGGCGTCGCAGAAGCGTGCGAGGTCGTCCGGGGCGATGATCAGCGAGAGGCCGCGGCGCCCGCCGGAGACGTGGATCTTCTCGAAGAGCTGCGCGGTCTCGTCGATCAGCGTGGGAAACCGCTTCTTCATGCCCACCGGCGAGCAGCCGCCGCGGACGTAGCCCGTGACCGGCTCGAGGTCGCGAACGTGCATCAGCGAGAGGCTCTTCTCGCCCGCCGCCGCGGCGGCCTTCTTGAGGTCTAGCTCATCGGCCACGGGGATGCAGCAGACCACGTGCTCGCCCGCCGGCGTCACGCAGACGAGCGTCTTGAAGCTCGCCGCGGGGTCCTCGCCCAGGCGCTGCGCGATGTGCAGCCCGAGCTCGCTCGAGGTGTCCGTCTCGTCCACCTCGTAGGTCTCGTACTCAAAGGGCACCCCTGCCGCCTCGAGCTCGCGCATCGCGTTGGTCTTCTGGAACTTCTCGCGCCGCGCCATCGCGCTACTCCCCCGCCTGGCGTGCCCGGTCGCGCGCCAGGATCTGCTTCAGGAACTGGCCCGTGTAGCTCTCGGGAACCTCCGCGACCTTCTCGGGCGTGCCGTAGGCCACCACCGTGCCGCCGCCGTCGCCGCCCTCCGGGCCCATGTCGAGCACGCGGTCGGCCATCTTGATGACGTCGAGGTTGTGCTCGATCACCAGCACCGTGTTGCCGGCGTCCACGAGCTTCTCGAGCACCTCCACGAGCTGGCGCACGTCCTCGAAGTGCAGGCCCGTGGTGGGCTCGTCGAGGATGTAGAAGGTCTTGCCGGTCTGCTGGCGGTGCAGCTCCTTGGCGAGCTTGACGCGCTGGGCCTCGCCGCCGGAGAGCGTGGTGGCGGGCTGGCCCAGGTGGATGTAGCCCAGGCCCACGTCGTAGAGCGTCTGCAGCTTGTTCTTGATGCGCGGGATGTTGGAGAAGAACGCCAGGGCCTCGTGCACCGTCATGTCGAGCACGTCCGAGATGGACTTGCCGTGGTAGAGCACCTCGAGGGTCTCGCGGTTGTAGCGCTTGCCGTGGCAGACCTCGCAGGGCACGTAGACGTCCGGCAGGAAGTTCATCTCGATCTTGATCTGGCCGTCGCCCTTGCAGGCCTCGCAGCGCCCTCCCGGCACGTTGAACGAGAAGCGCCCGGGGCTGTAGCCGCGCGCGCGGCTCTCGGGCAGCGAGGCGAAGAGCGCGCGCAGGTCGTCCCAGAGACCGATGTAGGTGGCGGGGTTGGAGCGCGGGGTGCGCCCGATCGGCGACTGGTCGATGTCGATGACCTTGTCGACGAGCTCCACGCCCTCGAGCTTCTTGTACGGCCCGACCGGGCGCTTGGAGCGGTGGACGGCGTTGGTGAGCGCGGGCGCGAGCGTGTCCGTCACGAGCGAGCTCTTGCCCGAGCCCGAGACGCCGGTGACCACCGTGAGCGTGCCGAGCTCGACCTTGGCGGTCACGTTCTTCAGGTTGTTGGCGCTGGCGCCGGTGACCTTGATCGCGCCCTTGCGCGGGTTGCGGCGCTTCTCGGGCAGGCGGATCTGGCGCGCGCCGGTGAGGTAGGCGCCCGTGATGGATTCGGGGCAGGCCGCGATCTCCTCGGGCGTGCCGGCGGCGACCACGCGCCCGCCCAGCTCGCCGGCGCCCGGGCCCATGTCGATCACGTAGTCCGCGGCGCGGATGGTGTCCTCGTCGTGCTCGACCACGATGACGGTGTTGCCCTGGTCGCGCAGACGGCCCAGGGTCTCTATCAGGCGGTTGTTGTCGCGCTGGTGCAGGCCGATCGACGGCTCGTCGAGGATGTAGAGCACGCCCATGAGGCCGGCGCCGATCTGCGTGGCCAGGCGGATGCGCTGGGCCTCGCCGCCGGAGAGCGTGGCGGCGGCGCGGGAGAGCGTGAGGTAGTCCAGGCCCACGTTCACGAGGAACCGCAGGCGCGCGAGGATCTCCTTCACCACCGCGCCGGCGATGAAGCGCTGGCGCTCCGTGAGCTCGAGGGCCTCGAAGAAGGCCAGGCACTCGCGGCAGGAGAGCTCGCAGACCTCCCAGATGTTCTTCTCGCCCACCGTGACGGCGAGGATCTCCGGCTTGAGGCGCGCCCCGTTGCAGGTGGTGCAGGGGACCTCGCGGATGTACTTCTCGAGGTGCGTGCGCATGGTCTCCGACGTGGTCTCCTGGTACTTGTCGAAGAGGATCGAGCGCACACCGGGGTAGGTGGTGAACCAGTGGGTGTCGCGGCCGTCGCGCGTGTGGTAGTCGACGCGGATCTTGGTGGCGCCCAGGCCGTCGAGCAGGGCCGTCTGGACCTTCTTGGGCAGGTCCCGCCAGGGGGTCTCGTCCGAGGCGCCGAGGTGCCGGCACACGGCGGAGAGGATCTGCGGGTAGTAGTTGGAGTGGCCGAAGAGGCTGCCGAAGACGCCGCCCGCCACCGAGAGCGACGGGTCCTCGATCAGGGCCTCGGCGTCCACGACCTTGCGAAAGCCCAGGCCGTCGCAGTCCGGGCAGGCGCCGTAGGGGGCGTTGAAGGAGAAGTCGCGCGGCTGGAGGTCGTCCATGGAGTGGCCGTGCTCGGGGCAGGCCAGCGCGAGCGAGTAGCTGAGCAGCTCGCCGGGGAAGCGCTCCGGGTCGTCGCGGTCGGGCATGAGGTAGAAGCCCACCTTGCCCTGGGCGAGGCGCGTGGCCTGCTCGACGGCCTCCGCGATGCGGCCGAGGCTGTTCTCGCGCACGACGATGCGGTCGACCACGACCTCGATGCTGTGGCGGTTCTTCTTCTCGAGGCGAATCTCCTCGTCGCCGAGCTCGCGGACCTCGCCGTCGATGCGCACGCGGGAGAAGCCCTCGCGGCGCAGGTCCTCGAAGAGCTTGGTGTACTCGCCCTTGCGGTCGAAGACCACCGGGGCCAGCACCAGGGCGCGCCGTCCCTGGGCGCGCTCGAGGACCTTGTCAGCCACCTGGTCGGTGGTCTGGCGCTCGATGACGCGGCCGCACTCCGGGCAGTGCGGAGTGCCCACGCGGGCGAAGAGAAGGCGCAGGTAGTCGTAGATCTCCGTCACGGTGCCCACCGTGGAGCGGGGGTTGCGGCTCGTGGTCTTCTGGTCGATGGAGACCGCCGGGGAGAGGCCGTCGATGCTGTCCAGGTCCGGCTTGTCCATCTGGCCGAGGAACTGGCGGGCGTAGCTGGAGAGGGACTCGACGTAGCGGCGCTGCCCCTCGGCGTAGATGGTGTCGAAGGCGAGGCTCGACTTGCCCGAGCCCGAGAGCCCCGTGATCACGACGAGCTTGTCGCGCGGTATGTCAACGTCCACGTCCGCGAGGTTGTGCTCGCGCGCTCCGCGGATGACGATTGCGTCCTGGGCCATGTGCCCTCCTTCTGGTGGTTTTCTCGGCTTCCCAGTGTAGCCGAGTCGGGGGCGCTTCACGCGATTTGCAACGTGTGTTCTGGTTAGGGCGCGCAAAGGGGGCCGTGCAAAGGGGACAGGCACTTTTGCACGGTCCCGTGCAAAAGTGCCTGTCCCCTTTGCACGGTCCCCTTTGTGCGCCCCTTCGAGACCTACTCCACGGCGAAGTAGCGATGAGCGCCGTCGGCGCCGCGCTCGCGCCGGACGGCGCCCGTCGCAACGAGGTGGTCGAGGTGCGCGATGCTCTCGGACACGAGGAACCACCGCGTCATGGCCGGCGTCTCGGCCCAGCGGTCGAAGGGCGCGCGCCAGCCCATGGCCGGCACGAGCTCGTAGCCCGTGCTCCCCGGGCGCTCCGCGATCGCCGCCAGCGCCCGGGCGCTGCGGCGCTCGTGATGGTCCGCGTTGCCGAGGCAGCGCTCGGAGACGCTCCCCTCCTGCAGGCCGTGGCCCATGAAGGCGTGCTCGATGCCCTTCTCGGCCAGCGCGCCCAGGGTGCGGAGCTGCTCGCCAAGAGGGTCCTCGCCCTCGCCCCAGAAGCCGATGCAGGTCGAGCACAGGAAGAGCACCGCGTCGCCGAGAAACGCCGTGCGCGTCTCGGGCTCCCAGAGCACGCACTGGCCCACCGTGTGGCCCGGGGCGGCCACGACCTCGAAGGCCCACCGGCCGAGCCGCACCGCGTCGCCGGGGGCGACCGTGGAGAACGCGATCTTCTCGGTCTCGAAGTTGACCACGTGGTCCCAGATGACGTCCGCGAGCTCGACGGCCTCCGCGTCCGGCGCGCCCTCCGCGCGCATGCGGGCCGCCATCTCGTCGCGCCATGCGGGCACGGCGAAGCGGCGCATGTCCGCGAGGACGCCCTCCGGGACGAGCACGCGCGCGCCCGCCTCGGCCAGCTCGCGGGCGAGGCCCACGTGGTCGATGTGGGCGTGCGTGCAGAAGAGCGTCGTGGGCGTCTCCGCCGGGTCCACGCCCAGCCCCAGCAGCGCGCGCATGAGGCGCGTGTCGTTCAGCGGGTCCGGCGTGCCGGCGTCCACCACGAGCGCCTCCCCGCCGTCCAGCACCACGAAGGCGTTCACCGAGGGCAGGAAGGTGTCGTGCATGAGGAGCTCGACGCGCCAGACCTCGGGGGCGTCGAGCACGCGACGGCAGGTGAAGCCGTCCTCGTCGAGCGTGAAGCAGTTGGCGCCGCAGCCCTGGCCCCAGCCCTCGCCGGCGGCCGCGGCGCCGGAGACGCTAGTCAACGAGCACCTTCACGCAGATCTTCTTGAGCGGCGCCGGCTCGCCTGGGCAGCAGCCCGGCTTGTGGGCGTCGCAGGGCGGGGTGACCACCAGGTCGCCCGGCGTCAGAGTCGCCCAGGCCTCGCGGTCGCCGGGCGTGTACAGGCCAAAGTCGTCGGCCTCGGAGAACTCCCCGACCGGCGCGCACTCCGCGACCGGCGCCACGCCGATCAGCTCGGTGCCGCTGATGACGTAGTGGATGTCGGCGTAGCGGCGGTGCGCCTCGTAGTTCTTCTCGCCCGCGGGGACGGTGGTGAGCTCCTGGACGTTGGCAAAGACCTCGTCGCCCATGATGTCGTGGCGGCCGGGCTCAAGGTCCGCCAGGTCCGGGCGCGCCAGGAACTCGAGCGCCTTGCGGTAGCGCTCCGTGGACAGGTCGTTGGCGGCGGCGTTGGCGAGCGACGTGAAGATCATGGCTGACTCTCCTCTCGTTGCGGCGCCCTGCGCGCCGTTTGCAACAGTATGCGTCATCGCGCGGCCCCCGCTTGGGTAGAATCGAGACGTTGCATACGCGCGCCGGCATACGGCGCAGAGGAGAGGAAGCCACATGGAAGCCAGCGACCAGGAGAAGCTCCGCCAGGAGGTCGACGAGGTGCTGCACGGCAGCAAGCAGCCCGCCGGCCCCGAGATGTTCCCCCAGAACGACTACTCGAACGTCCGTCACGTCATCGGCGTGGTCTCGGGCAAGGGCGGCGTGGGCAAGTCGCTCGTGTGCGGCACGCTTGCCGTCGAGCTCGCGCGCCGCGGCGCCAAGGTGGGCATCCTGGACGCCGACGTCACCGGCCCCTCGATCCCCCGCATGATGGGCCTCGCCGGGGCGCGCGCCCGCGGCGTGGACGAGCTCATCGTCCCGGTGCTCACCAAGGGCGGCATCAAGGTGATGAGCGCCAACCTCGTCCTTGAGAACGAGACCGACCCCGTCATCTGGCGCGGGCCCGTGGTCGCCGGCGCCATCAAGCAGTTCTGGGAGGACTGCGCCTGGGGTGAGCTCGACTACCTGCTCGTCGACATGCCCCCGGGAACCGGCGACGTGCCGCTCACCGTCTTCCAGTCCCTGCCGGTCGACGGCATCGTGATCGTGAGCTCGCCGCAGGACCTCGTGCAGATGGTCGTGGGCAAGGCCGTGAACATGGCCAACATGATGCAGGTGCCCGTCCTGGGCCTCGTTGAGAACATGGCCTACGTCGAGTGCCCGCAGTGCGGCGAGAAGATCTACCCCTTCGGGCCGAGCCGCCTCGAGGAGACGGCGGCCGCCTTCGAGATCGAGGCGCTGGGCCAGCTGCCCATCGACCCCAAGATCGCGGAGGCGTGCGACAAGGGGGCCTTCGAGGACGAGCTGCCCGCCGGCACGCTCTCCGAGGCTGTGGACACGGTGGTCCGCACGGCCGAGTTCGTGGACGCGCTGCGCGGCCAGGGCGCGTAGCTTGTCGCGCGGGCCGAGAAGAACCTCGAGGTCGCGGGCGCGCGAGGAGGCGCTCGCCGCTGCGGCGGCGGTGCGCGTCCCCGAGCGCTGCGACGTGGCCGTGGTCGGCGGCGGCGCGGCCGGGCTCGCAGCGGCGGTGGCCGCGGCGGAGTCCGGCGCGTCCGTCGCGGTGCTCGAGCGCGCGGCCACGTGCGGTCGGACGATTCTGGCCACGGGCAACGGCCGCTGCAACTTCATGAACGCATCGCTGTGCGGGCCCGCCCCGGCGTGGGAGCGCTACAACGACCCCGCGTTCGTGGCGGCGGTCTGCGGGCCGGGCTTTGGCGACGACGTGCTCGCGTTCTTCGAGGACTGCGGGCTGGCCTGGGCCGAGGAGGAGGGCGGGCGGCTCTACCCGCTCTCGCGGCAGGCGTCCTCCGTGCGCGAGGTGCTGCTCGCCCGGGCGGCGCGCGCCGGCGTGGTGCTGGCTCCGGCGCGCGAGGTCGCGTGCATCGAGCGCGACGGCGGCGGCTGGCGCGTCGCGTACGAGGGAGCGAGCTCGGGCAGCGTTGTCGCGCGCTCCGCGGTGCTCGCGGCGGGCGGGGGCGAGGGGGTCACGCGCTCGCTGGGACTTGCGTGCGCGCCGTATGAGCCCGTGCTCTGCTCGCTCGCGTGCGCGGCGCCGCAGGACGTCTCGCTCGCGGGGCTCGACGGGCGCCGGGCGCACGTGGTCGCGCGGTTGCTGCGTGGTGACGTCGAGGTGGCGCGCGAGGTCGGCGAGGTGCTGTTCCGCAGCTACGGGCTCTCCGGCATCGTGGTGTTTGACCTCTCGCGGCACGCGCTGCCCGGGGACGTGGTCGCGCTCGACCTCACATGCGGGCTCGACCGCGACCGGGCGCGGGCGCTCGTCGCCGCGGGCGGCTGCGCGGGCGTGCTCGACCCCGTGATTGCGGGAGCGCTTGGGTCGGACGCACTCGAGCGTGCCCTCGACCTGCGCTTTGTTGTGACGGGCCCCGCCGAGCCCGAGCGCGCGCAGGTCACGCGCGGCGGGCTTCTGACCGAGCGGTTCGACCCGGCGACGCTCGAGGCACGCGAGCTGCCCGGGCTCTTTGCCTGCGGCGAGGCGCTGGACGTCGACGGCGCGTGCGGGGGCTTCAACCTTGCCTGGGCTTGGAAGAGCGGCCTCGTTGCCGGACGTGCCGCCGCAGGGCGCCGAGCCGCGGACGACGGGGCTCGGCGCGCCTAGGGAATCGGTCCCGCTCGGAGCTTGAGGCTCTTCTTGCCTTGCCCGCGCTTTGCCCGGGTGCGTTTCCCGGCGCGATTGCTGAGCACGCCGCAGCGGCGACCTGTTGTGTGACAATAGGCCCGACAACCCCTCCTGAAAGGACTCCCATGCTCGAGGTCTCCGGGATCCGCATCCCCCTCTCCGCGCTCGACGGCTCCGACGCGCGCGAGCTCGCCGCCTGCCGCCGCGCCGTCGCGCGCAAGCTGCGCGTGGGCGAGAAGGACCTCGCGTCCGTCGGGCGCAGGCGCCGCTCGATCGACGCCCGCAAGCGCGGCGACGTGCAGATCACGTTCACGCTACGCATCGAGCTCGCGAGAGGAGCGGCGGAGGAGCGGGCACTACTCTCCCGCCTTGCCAAGAAGCGTGCCGACAAGAACGTTCGCGTCGTGGACGAGCGCCCCTTCGGCTTTCCGGAGCGTGTCGAGCGTCGCGACGCACCGCGCCCGGTCGTCGTCGGCGCAGGGTGCGCGGGCCTGTTCTGCGCCCTCTCGCTTGCGCGGGCAGGCCTCGAGCCGCTGCTCGTCGAGCGCGGAGACGACGCGACCCGCCGCGGGGAGATCGTGCGCGTCCACGACGAGACGGGCGCGCTCGACCCCGAGAGCAACATCCAGTTTGGCGTCGGCGGCGCGGGGACCTTCTCCGACGGCAAGCTCCAGACGGGCACCAAGAGCCCGGCGCACCGCCTCATCCTCGAGACCTTCGTCGCCGCGGGGGCGCAGCGCGAGATCCTCTGGGACGCCAAGCCCCACGTGGGCAGCGACGTGCTGCCGCACGTGGTGACCGACATCGTGCGCCAGATCGAGGAGGCGGGCGGCGAGGTCCGCTGCCGCTGCCGCATGACCGACCTCGACGTGCGCGGCGGCTCGGTGCGCGGCGTGACGCTTTCGACCACGCGAGACGACGGAAGCATATGCGAGGAGCGCGTGGCCTCGGACTGCGTGGTGCTGTGCTGCGGGCACTCCGCGCGCGACGTCTTCGAGCTGCTGCGCGAGCGCGGCGTGCCCATGGAGCGCAAGACCTTCGCGATGGGCGTGCGCATCGAGCACCTGCAGGCGGACATCGACCGCGCGCTCTACGGTGAGGCGGCGGGCCACCCCGCGCTCGGCGCCGCGCCCTACAGCCTCTCCTGCCACCTGCCCTCCGGGCGGAGCGCCTTCTCGTTTTGCATGTGCCCCGGCGGCTACGTGGTCTCCGCCGCGAGCGAGCCCGGCGGCGTATGCACCAACGGCATGAGCCTCTCCGACCGCGCCGGCGCAAACGCCAACTCTGGGCTGCTCGCCAACGTCTTCCCCGAGGACCTGCCCGGCGACGACGTGCTGGCGGGCGTGGAGCTGCAGCGGGCCTGCGAGCAGGCGGCCTTTGCGGCGGGCGGCGGCGCGTACGTGGCGCCGGCCCAGCTCGTGGGCGACTTCCTCGCCGGGGCGCCGTCGAGCGCCGGCGGACGCGTGGCGCCCACCTACCCGCGCGGCGTGACGTGGGGCGACGTGGCACCATGCCTGCCGGGCTACGTGGCGGAGACGCTGCGCGCGGCGATTCCCGCGCTCGGGCGCAAGCTCCGCGGCTTTGACGCCGCGGACGCCGTGCTCACGGGCGTGGAGACGCGCTCGAGCTCGCCGGTGCGCGTGACCCGCGGCGACGACGGGCAGAGCGTGGGCGTCCGCGGCCTCTGGCCCGTGGGCGAGGGCGCGGGCTACGCGGGCGGCATCATGAGCGCCGCCACCGACGGCATCCTCGCCGCCGAGAAGATCGTGGCAGCGTACGCGGCGCGGGCTTCTCGCTGATTTCGCTGGTGCCGGAATCGCGCCATATGTGTGTCCGTGACACGCATATGGCGCGAATTTGGCACCGATACGCTCATATGTCGGTTTTCTGGCACCAAAACACGCATATGACGCGATTCCGGCAACGAGGTTGGGGTGTGCGTGGGACGGGGGTGGGGCGGGACACGGGGCGCCGAGGGTGAGAAGGGAACGCGGAGCGGGCGCCGAGGACGGGCGCGCGGGCGCCGTCGCGAAGGCCGCTCTAGCGCTCGCCGAGAAGCGCGAGCAGGCGGTCGAGCTCCTTGTCCTGGTTCATGCCGGTGAGGAAGGCGACGCCGCTCACGGTGGGGACGTCGTAGTCGTGCTCGGGCTTGACCACGGGGACGAAGACGTCGGCGCCCGCGAGCGCCTCGTCGACGTGCGTCACGTCGACGGCCACGATCTCGGCCTCGACGTTCTTCTCGGCCAGCAGGCGCCGCAGCCTGGCGGCGACCATCTCTGACGTCGCCACGCCGGAGCCGCACGCCACCACGATCTTTGCCGCCATCTCAGCCCTCCCCTGTCTCGCCCGCTCCGTCAACACCCATTTTACCCGGCAGAAGCTCGGCCAGGTCGGGGAACTGCGGCAGCTCGAAACCCGGCATCTGGGGCATCTGCGGCAGCTTTAAGTCGGGTATGAACGCCTGGGCGAGGCCGCCCAGGGCGCGGGTGATGTGCGAGCGCTGCTCGGGCTCCATACCTGAGAGCTCGCGCAGCATCGCCGGCACCGACTCCTGCCAGTTGCCGCTGAGGTCCGCGAAGGTATCCTCCCCCGCCGCCTCGAGCACCGAGAAGAGCGCCTCCACGAAGCCCTCGCGGTCCTCGCGCGCCATGCCCGCTATCCACTCGTTGAGGCCCTTGTCGACGAAGCTCGCCCCGCGGCCGAGCCCCTCCTGGCGAACGAAGTCGCTCCCCTCCACGACCCAGGAGAAGGGGTCGTGCTGCGTGAGCCCCATCGTGGACGAGTCCACGACGGAGTAATCCTCCTGGCGCTCGAAGAGCATGCCGATGACCGACGAGCGGGGCACGGTCTTGGACACCAGGGAGGAGCGCTCGCGCCAGAGCTCGTCGGCAAGCGCCTCCTCGGTGAAGCCGGGCCCGTCGTGCGAGAAGGCGCGCTCGACGCGCGCGGCGACCCCCGCCGAGCAGCGCGCCAGGGCGCACACGGCGAGGTTGCCTCCCTTGGAATGCCCGCCCAGGTAGATGGGCCCCTCGATCGTTGGGGCGACGCGCTCGAGGTAGTCGATGGCGGCGTACTGGGACGGCACGCCGGTCTCGAAGGCCATGTTGAAGTCTTCCTTCCACCCGACGAGGGTGTTGTCTGTCCCTCGGAACGACACGTACGCGCCGCCCCCGGGCAGACGCAGCACGCAGGCCGAGAACTGCTTCTCGGCTGCCTCGTCGAAGTCGTCCACGTAATCGCTCACGCATACGTCGCGAAAGCGCGGGCTCGCCGCCACGAGCGCGAGCAGCCGCGAGAGGCCCTCGGGATCCCAGAGGCCGTGAGTCATAGCCTCGACCCACTCGGTGCGGAAGAGGTCCCGCAGCGGGGCGCCGCCACTCGCGCGGACCGCGTCACCCTGGTAGCGGAAGTACGACAGGCACGCCAGCACGAGGCTGTCCACGTCGGTGAGCGTGCGGGCCTCAAAGGTGTCGAGCGCGCGGGAGAGGTACCCGAAGAGGTTCTTCTCGGCTGGGTCGAAGAGCTGCGGCATGGCGGACCCCTCTGTTCCTCATACGGATGACGAAAAGGGACTGTCCCTTTTCATCACTTGTGCGGGCGGTAGCGGCGGCGGGTGGCGTGGGCCGAGCCCTTGCGCGCGCCGGACTTGAGCCGGGCGATGACGGCATCGGCGGAGCTGCCCTCCGCGCGCGTGCGGATGGCGACGATCTGGTCGCGGATGCGGGCGGCCGTCTCGAAGTCCATGGCCTCGGACGCCACGGCCATCTCCTCCTCCAGGGCGTCGAGGACGTCGGCGAGCTCGGACTCCGAGAGGCCCGCGAGCTCCTCCGCGAGCGCGTCGGACGTGGCCTCGGCGTCCTCCGACGGCGACGTCTCCCCCGCGAGCGTCTCGAAGGCGCCATGGCTGCCCGTGCCGTGCCGGTCGCGCGTCTTGCCCTCGAGCGTGCGCTCGGCCTCCGAGATGAACGACGAGACGTCCGTGATCGACTTCTTGACGGTGCGCGGCACGATCCCGTGCTCGGCATTGAACGCCTCCTGGATCTGGCGGCGCCGCGCCGTCTCCCCGATGGCCTCGCGCATGGAGTCCGTGATGGCGTCCGCGTACATGATGACCTCGCCCTGCGCGTTTCTCGCCGCGCGGCCCATCGTCTGGATGAGGGAGCGCCTGTTGCGCAGGAACCCCTCCTTGTCCGCATCCAGGATGGCGACGAGCGAGACCTCCGGGATGTCGAGGCCCTCGCGCAGAAGGTTGATGCCCACGAGCACGTCTATCTTGCCCACGCGCAGGTCGCGGATGATGTCCACGCGGTCGAGGGTGGCGGTATCCGAGTGCATGTAGTTCACCCGCACGCCCTCGTCGAGCAGGTGGTCGGTGAGGTCCTCGGCCATGCGCTTGGTGAGCGTGGTCACGAGCACGCGCTCCTTCTTGGCGACGCGCTCCTTGATCTCGGAGATGAGGTCGTCGATCTGGCCGTGGACGGGGCGCACCTCCACCTTGGGGTCGAGCAGGCCCGTGGGGCGGATGATCTGCTCGACCTCCTGCTGGGTGACCGACTCCTCGTAGTCTCCGGGCGTGGCCGAGACGTAGATGAACTGCGGAACGCGCTCCTCGAACTCGTCGAAGCGCAGAGGACGGTTGTCCAGCGCGGACGGCAGGCGGAAGCCGTGGTCCACGAGCGTGACCTTGCGCGAGCGGTCCCCCTCGTACATGCCGCGAATCTGCGGAACGGTGACGTGGGACTCGTCGATGATGCAGAGCATGTCCTTGGGGAAGTAGTCGATGAGCGTGTAGGGCGGCTCGCCGGGCTTGCGTCCGTCCAGGTGGCGCGAGTAGTTCTCGATGCCGTTGCAGTAGCCCATGGTCTCCAGCATCTCGAGGTCGTAGCTCGTGCGCTGCGCGAGGCGCTGGGCCTCGAGCAGCAGGTCGGCGGCCTTGAGCTCTGCCACGCGGGCCTCGAGCTCCTCGTTGATGGTCTCGAGGGCGTGCGTGACCTTGGGGTGCTCGGTCACGTAGTGCGACGCCGGCCAGATGGGGATGGCGTCGAACTCGCGCACAATCTCCCCGGTGAGGTTGTCCACCTCGGCGATGAGCTCCACCTCGTCGCCGAAGAACGAGATCCGCAGGGGGTTCTCCGCATAGGGCGGGAAGACGTCGACGGTGTCCCCGCGCACGCGGAAGGTGCCGCGCGCGAGGTCGTAGTCGTTGCGGTCGTACTGGATGTCTATGAGGCTGTGGATGAGCTCGTCTCGCTCGAGCGGCTCGTCCTTGCTCACGTTGGGCGCGAGGCCGGCGTAGTCCTCCGGGCTGCCGATGCCGTAGATGCAGGAGACCGACGCCACCACGATGACGTCGCGCCGCGAGAGCAGGCTCGACGTTGCCTGGTGGCGGAGCTTCTCGACCTCCTCGTTGATGGAGGCGTCCTTCTCTATGTAGGTATCCGTCTGGGGGACGTAGGCCTCGGGCTGGTAGTAGTCGTAATAGCTGACGAAGTAGACCACGGCGTTGTTGGGGAAGAGCTCGCGCATCTCGCTCGCCACCTGGGCGGCGAGCGTCTTGTTGGGCTCCATGATGAGCGTGGGCCGCCCGAGCTTCTCGATGGTCTTGGCCATGGTGAAGGTCTTGCCCGAGCCCGTGACGCCCAGGAGCGTCTGGTAGCGGAGTCCGCGCTCCACGCCGTCGGCGAGCTTCTCGATGGCCTGGGGCTGGTCGCCCGCGGGCTCGTAGGGCGAGACCACCTTGAGCGGCTCCCCGCCCGACTCGCGCCCAAAGCGCACCAGCTCGCCGCCGAAGCGCTCGTTCTTATCGTCCGCCATCCAAGCCCCCTCTCTCGCATGATGATAGTGTACCCCAACCGACGGTCATAGTACAAGTGTTCTGTTTCTGCGCGACGTTCTTCTCGCCCGACGCGTCCCGCCGCCGGCGAGTAAGAGTAATTTGCCAAAACCGGCCCCTTTCGAGGGGGTTTCTCGCAAGAAACTCTTACTCGGCGGTAAAGCCGGCGAAGCCGCCGTTCGGGAAGGCCGGGCGAGAAGAACGGGGCGAGAAGAACGCCCGCGCCGGCGCCGGGTAGAATGGACATCGACGGGAGGAGGCTCATGCGACCAGACGACACCAGGGACGGCACGGCAGGCAAGGCCCTCACGAGGGCGCTCGCCATCGCGCTCGTCGCCATCCTCGTCGTGATCGCGTGCCTGCTGCTGGCCGACGAGGGCCCCAACGGCACCAAGATCGCGGGACGCCTGGGAGCCGCGGCTGCCGCCGTGCTCGCGCTCCTCGTCTACCAGGGCATGGAGCGCCGCAGGCGGCGCACCGAGAAGGACTTTGCGGGCAAGCCGTGGATGCGCAAGGCCGAGCCCGCCCGAGACGCCGAGCCCGCAGAGCCCGCCCGGGACGCGACGCCCCAGGCGCCGGCCCCCGCGCAGACCCGCCAGGGCGGCGGGGCCGACCTCGACGGGATGCTCGCGCACGCAGACGACGCCCTTCTCGCCCTGCGCGACCTCGTGCTGCACGGGGACCCCGAGGACTACGGCATGCTCCCCTCGCTGCTGCGCCGCGCGGGGCTGCTCGACTGGGAGGGCCCCGCGCCCGTGAGCGCCACCAAGCTCCGCCGGAACGGCCGCTGGTGGCTCACGCTGCGCACGGACGAGCCCCTCTCCGAGAACGTCTACGACCGGCTGACCACTCTCGAGGCGGTCCTCAACGTCAACGACGACCTCACGCGGAAGGAGTGGCCGGAGAAGGCGACCCCCGCCTGGAGGCTGATGCGGACCCTCTCTGACGTCGCGGACCTGACGCCCGCCTCGTGCGACCGACCGCTGGTCACCGACCTTCTCGACCGTGCCGAGAAGGACGGCGAGTGGTCATGCCGCCTGCGCTTCGCGGACTCCGTCGAGAACCTTCCTGCGCCGTTTCGCATCGAGATGGCGTTCCAGGTCAACCTCGCGCAGGGCCTCCTCGGCGTCGACGTCGTGGTCCCCCGGCCGGGATGCCTCTCTTTCGCCGGGGTCCGCAGCCAGGCTGCCTGGGCGCGGGCGTATGCGCTGAGGGTCGCCCTGCTGCTCGGACGGCGAGGGTTCGCCTCGTCAGAGCGCGTCGGGCGCGTCGTCGTCAACTGCCGCGAGCACGGCTCGGACGACGTGCTCATGTCGCTCGACCTCACGAGGGAGGCCCTCGAGCGCCTGCGCGCAGCCGCGCGCTCGCCCAAGGTCGTCGACGAGGGGCTTCCCGAGGACCCGGCACTGCGCTTCTCGCTCGACGCCGCGGGCTGGCTCAGGGCCGTCGAGCCCTTCCTCCCCCTCGCGGACGAGGAGCTCAGCCCCGCCGCGCGCCGGCGCCTCCCGGAGCTCGACGACACGCCCTGTGACGAGGCCCTCGCGCGCGCCTGCGGGGCGCGGCGCATCTGCGACCTCGGCATCATGGAGAAGGCCGGCCGCGCGGAGGCATGGAACGCCGTGGTCGGCGAGCTCGGGGACACCACGCAGGGCGCCGTCGCCCGCCTCATGGCGCTGCGGGACGCCACCGACGACCTCACGGTCGCCGAAGCCTGCGAGCGCGCGAGCAAGGCGCTCGTGGACGGGGCGGTCGACGTCTCTGACCTGCCCGCGCTCGCGGCGCTCTTCGTGGACGGGGGCACCCTCGGCGCCGTGGCCCGCTCCGCCCGCGCGACGCTCGAGGGCGATGCCACGCCCGAGCAGCTCGAGCAGGTCGTGGGCGCCCTCGAGAGGGAGCTCTCCCCCATCGCCGAGACGGGCCTCTACCTTGACGACGGGGACAGCGTCTATCGCTACTTCAACTCGGTCGCCGAGCGCGTGTCCTACAACCTCGAGGCCGACGACGCCGGGCGGCGCGTGAGGCTCGTCCCCGACGAGTACTACGCCGCGCACTCCTACGCGTCGCGCGCGCTCACGATGCTCGGGCGCCTCCCCGAGGCCATCGCGCACGCCGACGAGCTCATGCGCGTGGCGCCGGCGACGCCCGACGCGGCGCTCGCCAAGGTCCGTTGCCTCGAGGAGCAGTCGCGGATCTTCGAGGCCGCCGACCTGCTCAAGCACACGATCGAGATCTGCCCGTCCGCGCGGGAGCTTGCCATCTGCTTCTACCGTCTCGCCTTCATGGAGTGGAAGCTCGGCAGGAGCGACCTCGCCGTCGCCTGCTACCAGCGCGCCATCGCGCTGCACGAGGACATCGCCGGGCAGGCGAAAAGCGAGCTCTCCGACCTGCTGGAGGCCGGCGGGGAGGGCCTGCGGGCCCTGGACGACGACGAGGTCGTCCCGGCGCTCGAGCGGGGCGAGATCCCGGCGGGCGACCTCGGCGAGCTGCGCGCCCGTGCGGGGGACGCCGCCGGCGCCTGCGTCGACGCCGGGCTCTTCTCGGTGGCTCGGCCTCTCATGGGGGCGTACCTGGAGCTCGGCCGCGACGACGCGCTGCTCGACGTCTACCGCTCGCTCGCACGGCCGTAACGGCTCCGCCTACTCGGCGGGGGCGAGCCCCTCCGGATAGCTCCGCTGATAGCCCTCGTAGGCTGCGCGGACCCGCTCGAGGTAGGCGCGCGTCTCGGCGTACTCGATGCCCTCGGGAAGGGTCGCGCCGTCCGCGATCCAGCCCTGGACGGTGCCGATCCCGGCGTTGTAGGCAGCGATCACCTCGTCGAGGCTCGAGAGGTGCGTCTGGAGATAGCCCAGGTAGGCGCAGCCGTACTCGATGTTCACCACGGGGTCTGCGAGCGCGGCGGGGTCATAGTCCTCAGCGCTCACCAGCCCCAGGCCGTTCAGGCTCTCCGCCGTCGCGGGCATGACCTGCATGAGGCCCACGGCGCCGGCGTGCGAGACCGCGCCCTCGTCCCAGCCCGACTCGCACTTGATCACGGCGCACACGAGGTCGGGGTCCACGCCGTGGCGCGCGGCGGCGTCCTCGACCGTCTGCACGTGTCCCACCGGGTAGGCGACGGAGCGCACCCACTCGAGCGGGGCCGCCGCCAGCCCGGCGGAAAACACCAGCGCCAGGGCGAGAAGAACGAGCGGGATGACGCGGTACCAGCGCCAGAGCCGCTCGGGTCGGCTATGCCTGGGCACCCGCGCGTCCCCTCTTGGGCACGTTGTGCCAACCCTGCTGCTCGCGCTTGTGCCACCAGTCGCGAATCTCCTGGTCGAAGACATCGGCGGTGTGGATGTTGTTGAAGACGAAGCTGCTGTGCGCCTTGATGTAGGCCTCGGTGGGCTGCTGATGGAGGCGACGGTCGAAGTCGCGGGGGTCCATTCCGCGCTGCGCCGCGCGGGCGCGCCGGGCGGGCGCGGGGCACACGACGCCGATGATCTCGTCGGCCATGTCGAACGAGCCGCGCATGCGGTCGAGCAGCGGGACCTCGACGACCACGACCTTCTCGGCAGCCTCCGGGTCCTTCTCGCGCTCGGCGCGCTCCTGCTCGGCGACGGCGGCCACGCGGGCGCGGAGCAGCTCGTCGATCAGCGGCAGCTCGATCTCCTCGAGCGTGACCGTGCGCTCGGTGGTGGCGAAGGCGCGCTCCGCGAGCAGCTCGCGCTTCACGCCGCCCACCGGGTTGATGATGTCGTCACCGAACTCGGCCTTGATCTTCGGCAGGATCGGCGAGCCGGGCGCGAGCGCCTCGCGCGAGAGGTCGTCGAGGTCGATCCTGACGGCACCGAGCTCCTCGAAGACGCGCGCGACGGTCGACTTGCCCGACGCGATCCCGCCCGCCAGATAGATAACGTGCATGAAGACTCCCTTCGTTTCAGCACTGTCTATCATCGCACATGCAGGGTGGGGCGGGTCAACATACCTCATCTGCTCAGACAGCTGCTACGCAGAACTCGCATCTGAGGTATGTTGACCCGCCTCGTCCCACAGGCGCGCCCGACATACCTTCATCCGCGAGTTCTTGCGAAGCAAGCTGTCTGAGCGGGGAAGGTATGTCGGGCGCGCTACGCGGGGAAGATGCGGCCGTCGCGGACTGTCCAGAGGAGGGAGTTGGGGAGGAGGTCCTTCTCGCGCGGGTCGTGGGTGACCCAGAAGACGGTCTTGCCCGCGAGGAGCGGGGCGACGTAGTCCATGAGCTGCTCGACGGTCTTCTCGTCCATGCCCTTGAGGGGCTCGTCGAAGAGAAGCGCGTCGGCGTCGGCGAGGACGCAGCGCAGGATGGCCACGCGGCGGCGCTGGCCGCCGGAGAGCTCGCGGACGGGGCGGGAGTCCACGGGGAGGCCCACCGCGGCGAGGGCGGCGCGCTCGCGGGCGAGAAACGCCTCGAGGTCGGCGCCGCGCAGGCGGGCGTGCGGAAGGCGGACGTTGGCCGTGGCCGTGAGGTTGTCGAGCAGCCGGTCCTCCTGGAAGGTCATGCCCAGGCGCGCATCGGCAGGTCGGGAGACCTCCCCGGCATCGGTGCGCTCAAGGCCCGCGAGCAGCCGCAGCACCGTGGTCTTCCCGGCGCCCGATGGACCCGTGATCACGTGGGCGCGGCCGGGCTCGAAGCGCGCGGAGGCGCCCGAGAGGACCCTCAGCGGGCCGTAGCTCTTCTCGACCGAGCGCAGCTCGAAGGCTCCCCCGCTCATGGCCTGGCCTCCCACCACGAGAGCGCCGCGTCGAGCGCGCGGCTCACGACGGCACCCAGGACGACGGAGACCACCACGATGGCGACGGTCCACGCGAAGAGGCTAGGGGTGTCGAGGTAGACCTTGGCGTCGTAGAGGTGCTCGCCGATCGTGAGGTCGGGCAGGCCGATGACCTCGGCCGCGATGCCCGCCTTCCAGGAGAGCCCCAGCGCGAGCGACACCGCGGCGCGGAAATACGGCAGCACTCGAGAGAGGTAGACGAGCCGGGCGCGGTCGAGACCGCGCACGCCGAAGACCTCGGCCATCTCGAGCAGGGCCGGGTCGGTCTGGGCGATCCCCTCGAGGACGTTGGTGTAGACGATCGGCAGCGCCATGATCCAGGAGATGACGACCGAGAGGTCCCGCGAGGAGACCCACAGCAGCACCAGGATGACAAACGACGCCACCGGGACGGCCTTGAGGGCGCCCATCAGGGGCGCAAGCAGCTCGCGCACCGCGTGCAGACGGCTCGCGACCGCGGCGAGGGCCACTCCGCTCGTCACGCCCCCGAGAAAGCCGAGCCCGATGCGGCCGAGCGATGTCGCGATCGAAGCCCAGAACTCGCCGCTCGCCGCGAGCTCGCCGAGCCGGGCAAGCACCTCGAGCGGGCCCACGAGGATGATGCGGGCGTCCACGGCCCAGGCGGCGAGCTGCCACGCCGCGAGCCAGAACGCTACGGCAAGAAGGCGGACGCCCCAGGTTCTGAGGCGCCCGTCGGTCTCAGGGTTTTTCTCGCCCGCCCTCGGCACTAGGCACCGTAGTAGAAGTCGTCGCCGGGGACGGAGCCGCCCACGGCCTGCGGGTTCTGCTCGGCCAGGACGTCGAGGTAGCCCGAGAGCTTCTCGGCCATCTCGTCGCCGGTGATGCAGACGATGTTGCACTCCGGGATAGCCTTCTGCGCCACCTGGGCGGCAACGATGTCGTAGCTGCCCACGAGCTCTGCGGCCTCCTCGACGTTCTCGTTCACGAAGTCGACGGACTCGGCGTAGTGCTCGAGGAACGCGTCGACGGCGGCAGGGCTCTCGTCGGCGAAGGCGGCGCGCACGATGGCGGCGCCCGTGATCATGGTGCTCTGCTCTTCGCCGGCCTGGACGGCGTCCCACTCCTCGGTGAGGTCGAGCGCCACGCGGATCTGGTCGTTCTGCGCCTGGGCCGTGGTCACGAACGGCTGCGGCAGCATGGCCACGGCGTCGCCCGAAGCGGTCGCGATGGCCTGCACGCACTCGGCGTGCTCGCTCTTCCACTCGATCTGCACGTCCGTGCCCACGACGAGCCCGTTCTTCTCGAGAACGTACTGCAGGCCGTACTCGGGCGTGGAGCCCTTGCCGGAGGCGTAGATCGTCTTGCCCTTGAGGTCGGCGACGCTGTGCACCGTGTCGCCGAGCTCGCAGATGTAGAGCACGCCGAGGGTGTTGATCGCGATGGCGCGCACGCCCTTTTCGGTCTTGCTGTAGAGGACCGAGGCGAGGTTGGCGGGGACGGCGGCGATGTCGACCTCGCCCTTGGCGATGAGCGGGGTGACCTCGTCCGGGGAGGCCACGATGTCGAAGGAGTAGTCGTTGTCCGCGAGGTTGCCGTTGTCGACCTCGCTCATGAAGCGCACCAGGCCCATGGCGGTGGGGCCCTTCAGGGCGACGGCGCGAACCGCGACCGGCTCGGCGGGCTCCTCCTCGTCAGCAGGCTCGTCCTCGACGGCGGGCTCGTCTGCGGGCTTGGCGCCCCCGTCGCAGGCAGCCAGAGCGAGCACGGCGGTGCCGGCGCCCGCCACCTGCAGAAACTTCCTACGGTCAAGCATGAGAAACCTCCCAGCGCACGGTGTTCAGATGGAACAACCATAGCACTGAGAGGTTCTTCTCGCCCTCGCCCTTCCGCGAGCGTGACCTATGACTTGACCTCGAACTTGGTCTTGCACGCCGGGCAGGTCACGCGGAGCTTGCCCTTGCCGCGAGGGACGCGGACCTTCTGGCGGCACGACGAGCAGCGGACGTGCTTGTAGGTGCGCAGCTCGGTCCAGGCGGCGCGGGGGTTCTGGACCCACGGGCGCGCGGGCCCGAGCGCCTTGAGGAAGGCGGCGTTCTCGCGCGAGCGGCTGGAGAGGTTCTTGGACTGGATGCGGAACATCGAGTAGGCGATGAGCACGAGCGCGATCCAGCCGAGCACGCTCACGCGCGCGAAGAGGTTCACGACCACGATGACGATCGCGAGGTTCATCGAGAAGACCGCGAGGTCGTCGGGTCCCTGCCGTCCCCTGAGCCACTCCATCATCTTGCGCTGCCAGTCACCCGATGCCATGCTCTCCCCTTCTCGTCTCTATCAACTCTGAACTCTTACCCGTTTGCCCCGCAACGTATGCACGCAGACGAAAGGGACAGTCACCCCGGAGGGTCCTGGGAAACTGTCCCCGCGGGCGAGAAGGACGCGCCCTCTCTAGCGCCCGCAGCCCATCACGTAGGCGCGGGCGAGGCGCTCGGTCTCGACGAGCGCGTCCACGTGGCAGCGTTCGCGGCCGTGCGAGTTCATGCAGGCCATGCCGAAGGCGCCGGCAGCGATGTCGTTGCCGTGCAGGGCGGCGGCGTTGGCGTCGGTTGAGTAGTGGAAGCAGACCTGGGTGTTCCAGTGCCCCGGCGTGCAGGCCTCCTGGGCGCACGCGATCAGCGTGTTCGTGAGCTCCCAGTCATAGGGGCCCTTGGCGTCGGAGCAGATGACGCCCACGGAGTGCTCGTCGGAGCCCGCGTAGTCCGGGCCGATGAGCGTAATGTCAACGGCAACGTACTCGTCAACCTCATCGGGCACCCAGGAGCCGCCGCGGCCGATCTCCTCGTAGATCGGGAAGGCGAAGAGCGTGTCGAAGGCGGGGCGCTCCCCCGAGTCGCGCAGCCAGCGAAGAACGTCGAGAAGGACGGCGACGGCCGCCTTGTCGTCGATGTGGCGGCTGATCACGTATCCGTTGTCGAAGCGCTCGAAGTGCGGGTCGATGCCCGCGACGGCGCCCTCGGTGACGCCCAGCGCGCGGGCGTCCGCCGCGCTGGCGACGTCGGCGACGAGGCTGATGGCCATGGTGTCCTCGGTGCGCTCGCGAGAGCGCGCGTCGTCGAAGACGTGGGTGGAGTGGTGGTCGCAGATCACCTGGCCCGCCACCGCGCGCCCGTCACGGCAGTGGACCGTGCAGGTCTCGCCCTCGATGCTGTGGTAGTTGATGCCGCCGAGCTGGCGGACGCGCAGGGTGCCGTCATCGTTGATGCCGCGCACCACGAGGCCGATCGTGTCCAGGTGGGCCCCCAGGCACACGACCTTCTCGGAACTCTTGCCGCTGACGCGCACGTAGACCGTGGCGTTGTTGTCCACGGTCATCTCGCAACCCATCTCGGCGAGCACCCCGCGCAGCCACTCATGGGCCTCGGGATAGTAGCCGACCGGACTCTCCACCTCCACGCATGCGCGCAACGTGTCGAGCAGATAGTCCTTGTCGATGTCGTGTGTCATGGTGACCTCCATCTGTGATGGCTGTGACAATTAGGACTGTGACAATTAGGACAGGTTGAATTGTCACATAGGTACGATGTGACAATTCAACCTGTCCTAATTGTCACAGTCCTAATCGTCACATCCGTCGCTAACCAAGAAGGGGCCGCCCCGAAGGACGACCCCTGCAGATCGAATGAAGCGGAGGATTTACTCCTCGGTGGCCTCAGCCTCGGTCTCGGCCTCAACCTCAGCCTCGACGACGGGCTCCTCGGCCGGCTTGTCGCTCTCGGGGAGCGGCTTGACCTCGACCTCGGTGCCCAGGGTCTCGGCGGCGGCCTTCATGGACAGGGAGATGCGACGACGGTCGAGGTCGATCTCCATGACCTTCACCTGGACCTGATCGCCCACGGCGCAGACCTGAGACGGCTGGTCGACGTGCTGCTTGGCCATCTCGGAGATGTGCACGAGGCCCTCCACGCCCTCGCCGAGGTCGACGAACGCGCCGAAGGTGACGAGCTTGGTGACGGTGCCCTCGACGATGGCGTCGACGGGGTACTTCTTGACGAGCGTGCGCCACGGATCCTCGGTGGTCTGCTTGAGGCCGAGGGAGATGCGCTCGCGGTTGAGGTCGACGTCGAGCACCTGGACCTCGACCTCCTGGCCGACCTTGACGACCTCGGAGGGGTGGTTGACGTGGTTCCAGGAGAGCTCGGAGATGTGCACGAGGCCGTCGATGCCGCCGAGATCGACGAAGGCGCCGAAGTCGACGATCGAGGAGACGGTGCCCTTGAGGCGCATGCCGACCTGGAGCTTGGAGAGGATCTCCTGGCGCTCGGCCTTGCGGGCCTCCTCGAGGACGACGCGACGGGAGAGGACGACGTTGTTGCGGTTGCGGTCCATCTCGATGACGCGGGCCTCGATGCGGGTGCCGAGGTAGGCGTTGAGGTCCTTGACGCGACGGAGGTCGACGAGGGAGGCGGGCAGGAAGCCGCGCAGGCCGATGTCGAGGATCAGGCCGCCCTTGACGACCTCGATGACCTCGCCCTCGACGGTCTCGCCGGAGTTGAACTTCTCCTCGACGGCGTTCCAGGCGCGCTCGTACTCGGCGCGCTTCTTGGACAGGACCAGGCGGCCCTCCTTGTCCTCCTTCTGGAGGACAAGCGCCTCGATCTCGTCACCCATGGCGACGACGTCGGCCGGGTTGACGTCCTTGCGGATGGAGAGCTCGCGGGACGGGATGACGCCCTCGGACTTGTAGCCGATGTCAAGCAGGACCTCGTCGCGCTCGAGCTTCACGACGGTGCCGGTGACGAGATCGCCCTCGTCGAAGTCGGTCACGGTACCGTCGATCAGGTTGTTCATCTCCTCGTCGGAGATGTCATCCAGCGCAAAGATGGACGAGTTCTGAATCTCACTCAAAGGTGGACCCCTTTCGAACAACGGGGCCCCGGTCGTCATGGTCGCTGCCTGCAGTGCCTAGAATCGTGGCGTCTACGTGGAAACTTACATGCTCTCGGGGGCCGACAGATACGTTTGTGCGGGCCCTGTGCCCACACGGAGGATAGAGTAGCGTTTTTCGCGTGTGTATTTCAAGCGCCATGGATGGGTATTTATTATTTTCACGTGAGGAAGTTTTTGGCGCGGGGAAGGAGGTCTCGTGATCAAGGCAGTTCTGTTCGACCTGGACGACACGCTGCTGAGGCTCAACCTCACCGCGTTTCTCGCCCGCTACGTCGCCGGCGCCGCGAGCCTGCTCGCCCAGGCGGCGCGCACGAGCCCGGCGGCCCTCGCCCTCCCCTACGCCCGCAGCTTCCTCGCCATCGACTCCCAGGACCGCCGCGACTCCCTCACCAACGAGCGGCTCTTCAACCAGACGTTCTTCTCGGCCTGCGGCATCCCGCTCGACGACCCTGCGATCCACGACCTCGTGGACTACTACGAGCGCGAGGTGGTTCCCGGATACTCCGGCGGCGTCGTCGCCGCGCGGCCCGTCGAGGGCGCGCGAGAGGCCGTCGAGGCCGTGTGGTCGGCCGGCCTCACCTGCGCGCTCGCGACCAACCCCACGTTCTCCCTCACCTGCGACCAGGCCCGCATGGGCTGGGCCGGCGTGAGCGTCGACGACTTCGCGCTCGTCTCGACCCACGCCAACTCCACGCGCTGCAAGCCGAGCGTCCGCTACTACCAGGAGTTCGCCAACCAGCTGGGCATGCGGCTCGAGGAGTGCCTCATGGTGGGCAACGACGCGCGCCGCGACATCGTGAGTCCGGACTGCGGCCTGCGCACCGCCTACGTGGGGCACGGCCGGCCGCGGGGCGCCGTTTGGCGCGGCTCGATGGAGCGGTTCGCGCGCGAGCTGCCCCAGGTCGTGGCGCGCCTCAACGAGGCCGACGCATAGGGCGCCCGAATCGCCGCGCCTGCGCCCGGAGGATGCGCAGGCGCGGCGTCGGCGCCGAGACGGGGGACGAGCCCGATTGGCGCAAAACCCCGTTTGTGAGTTTTTGCGCCCCTCGGGACCCCGGACGTTTTTCCGGACTATTCCGGCTACGCCGCCTCCGCGAGCCCCTCTCGGGCCTGCCGGATCGTCTTCCATCCTAGCGCCTTCTTGAGCTTCCCGCTGCGGTACCACTCGATGTAGCGGTCGAGCGCGGCGGCGAACTCCTCGAAGCCCACGCCCGCCCAGTCCCTGCCCTCGAAGAAGTCGCACTTGAGCGTGCCGAAGAACCCCTCGGCGCGGGCGTTGTCGGGGCTCCTCGCCCTGCGCGACATCGAGCGCACGACGTGCCCCTCCTCGCACGCCGACGCCCAGTCGCCGGTCATGTAGACCGAGCCGCCGTCGGTGTGGAGCACCAGCGGCCTCTCCTCGGTGTGTGTTCCGTCAAGTCTTTTTGAGCCAACCGCGTCACAAAGACGTGAGCCGCGCCGTCACCTATCCTGAGCCACTG
>CALUJM010000013.1 GCA_944320975.1 uncultured Atopobiaceae bacterium
GGCTGCTGGCCTGGCCGTGCGCTACCAACCTCGAGTTGTCCGCAGCCCGGCCGCCCACGCTCCGGGTGTGCGCTCGGGCCGTTCGTGCCACACGCAGCCCACGCGCCCATGGGAGTCTCCCGTACGGCCAGCCGTCTGCTCCGGTCGGTCTTCGCATACGCGCCTACAGCAGCCCGCTTCGCGGTCTGCTTTCGGCCGCGTGCTCAGCCCGCCCTACGCCGTCGTCCGGCCTAATGCAAGGTTTACGAGGGGCGCGTGGTCAGCGTGCGTCACGCCCGGCCAGCGGCGCACACCCTACGCGCGGTCGTCCGGTCTGCTGCCGTCACGCGCTCGTCCGCGCCCGTCCAGTCCATCAGCCAGCGCGGGCGGCAAAGGCTCACTGCGGCGGCAACTCAGCAGCCACCACACGCCACCGGCATCCGCCTCCCAGCCGCTCCACCAGCAGCCGACGCCCAGCAGCGCCCGCCAGAAGCCGTCCCAGAGCCGCGACAGCCCCTCTTGCGACCCCCGAACTCGCCAGCTCCACAGAGAGCGCCTGCGGGCTCCCGGCAGCCCACCCGATGCCACATGCCACCCCGGACGCCGCCGCACCTGAAGACCGCCTCCCCCGACGGAAGACGCCGCCCCAGCCGTTACAATTGCTCCTGCAATCGTCCACCGAAAGCGAGGCGAGCCCCATGGCCATGCCCACCACCATAGACGGCCGTGCGGCCATCCAGTCATCCCTCGTGCGGGCGTGGGGGCTCGAGGGCTACGCCCGCATACAGCGCACCGTGCGCGAGACCGACGTCAGCTCCGACGCCGACTTCCAGCGGTTCTACAACCGCTTCTACCGCGTGCGCAGGAACGCGGAGTGGCAGTCGAGCTACTACGCGATCATGGAGAGGGAGAAGGCCACCCCCTCCATGGCGTTCGAGGACGTGCTGCGCGAGATGAGCGAGCTCACGGGCAATGTGGAGGCGTCCTTCACCAGCAAGATGATCGTCACGCTCCACCCCGACAGGCCGATATGGGACAGCCTGGTGCTCGCAAGGCTCGGCCTGAGGCTCAAGGGAACGACGGCGCAGGCCAAGCTCGAGAACGCCGTCGAGGTGTACGGGAAGATCGTCTCCTGGTACGAGACCTACCTGGCTACGGAGGATGCCGAGAAGAACATACGGCTCTTCGACGAGCTCCTTCCCGACTACGCTTGGCTCACCCCCGTAAAGAAGGTCGACTTCCTCCTCTGGAGCGAACGCTAGGTATCCTCACCATTGGAAGCCTTGCCCCTCGCCAGCCCACGGGCACGCGCCTTGGCCGTCTTCTCGTCCTCGCCGTACCACTTCTGCCGATACTCCCAGGCGTTCATGGTGACGCCCACCTCGGCCATGTCCTGGCGCTTCTCGGCGCTCGTGTCCGTGATGATGCTGTCGTCGAACGTGACGCGCACCTCGCCCTCGTCCGGGAGCTCGACCCCGAGCGAGCGCGACGCCGCCATCACCGCCCTGCAGATGCCCGCTATCGCGCCCTCGAGCGCATGCTCGTGCCGCCGGATGTTGCGCATGAGCGCCGAGTTGTCCGCCGAGACCTCCGTCGCGGTCTTCACGTACCCCGCTCCGTCGAAGTCGAAGTACCCCAGGCCGAAGCCCGTCAGGTCGCCGAGCATCTGCAGCGCGCACCTGAAAGCCCTCACCTGAGCGTCGGTCCTCAGCGCCGGCGCAAACTCCTGAATCGTGTCCTCCGTGCTCATCACCTTCCGGAACACGGTGCAGTCCTGCCGCCCAAACGGTATCGAGACCTTGCGCCCCCTGCCGTCCGTTTCCTGGTCGAACATCACGTCACTCAGGAACACCCGCATCTTGCCGTTGTCGATCTCCGAGATCATCGCGTCGAAGGCGAGGTCCACCGCCTGGATAGCGTCCACCGCGTCCGCGAACACGCTCTGCCCGTACGGGCTCATGTCCACGCGCGTATTGTCCACGGCCGGCTTCACGATGGCGAAGGTGGGATAGGGAGAGCCCGTCTCGTACACGGGGCACACGCCCGCAGGCGCGACCTCGTTGCCGTGCTCGTCAAAGCACACCGTGACGATCCGATAACCGCCCCTCCCCACGCTCTCATTAGGCGAGAAGGACAAAGAGGCCGAGAAGTCCGCCCCAGCACCCTTGAGGTGCATCTGCAGCTGGTCGACCGCGCGCCCCCGCCAGAACGCCCGCGTGACGAACGCGCACTCCGTCACGCCCTCCTCGTCCCACGTGAGCGGTATCACCATGCGTGCGTCGTAGTGCCTAATGCGCACGCTCCCCGCATCCGCGTCCACCCAGAGCGCCCACGCGCCCGTCCCCATGCCAAATGCCTTGACCACGGTTGCCTGTGCCGCCGCCATGAAGCCGCTTTGGGCGAGAAACCCCTCGAGCCAGTCCGTGCACTCCTGCGTCCCGCACACCACCTGCGTCTTGTCGTTCAGCAGCAGCGACCCCCACTCCCGGCACACCCGCATCGCCGGATGAATCGAACGCCTGTGCACCTCGTACATGCGCCCAACGCCGTCGGTGTCCTTGTAGTCGTAGAACGACCCGCACGCCTGCATCCACTCGTGCCATGCGCGAATGTGCGGCTCCATCGCCTCCAGCGGCAGCGCGAATCCGAGCGCCCGCAGGTACTCCCGCACGTGCTCCGGCACCCAGTACTCCTCCTCGTACGCCTGCCCCATCTACATCGCCCTCCATCGCTTACGCCCAACCGGCTCCCCTGGCAACTCCTCCAGCCCCCGCTCCTTTTCATTCGCTTGGCGAGAAGAACGCGCTACTTCCGTCACACGCTTCCGCACAGCCCCTTCATGCCCCTCAGGCTTTAGCTTTTGATGCCGAGGATCCCGCCCGCCCATCAACGGCACATCGCATCGTCCGTCCTCCCTACGTTTAAGCTGGCGAGAAGAACGTCCGCTACCTCGCGTTTTCAGTTGGCAGCTGAATATGCCGAGAAGCACGTCCCTCACCCTCTCAGCACGTCATCCATCATCGCGTAGCGCACCGCGTCGATGGAGTGGTCATCACCGTCAGGAATCTCGTCGATCCAGCGCCCATCACGGTCGCGTAGGAACTCCTTGCAGGTGAACTCCTCGAACGTCCTCGGGCAACGCGCGGGGTCGATGACGATCTCCCTCAGACCAGCAAGCCAGTCATAGGAGAGCCTCCGCATCCGCGCCTTCCTCGCAGGGTGTACGCGGATGCCGAGCTCGCGCCGCCAGGTTGCCATCTGCACCTTCGAGTCGGGAGTGTCGTCGCACCACACCATCTGGTCGTGGAAGTAGGGCTCCGCGCCCGGCTCGTCGGCATAGGTGAGCGCGTCCACCACGATGCGCCCCGTGTCGGCAGGCATCATTTTGTTTGCCGAGTGTTCCTCGAAGACCGTGAGTCTGCGCGCGCCCGGCTCCCAGCCGCAGCGCACGAAGCGCCACGGGTCGGGGAACCAACCCCAGTCCACGCCGTTGCGAATGCGCTCGAAACCTCGTACACGCTCGTCGGTCAGCCTCGCCTCCACGATGTTGTCGAAGACCGCTCCGCCCGTCCCGGTCACCTCGCCGAGGTATTCCCAGCGCCACGCGCGCTCGTTCTCCTCGCGCAGGTACTCCGCCTCCTCGATGAAGGGCGCGCCGAGCCACCCCGGCCGCGCCTCCACCACGTCGAGGTACGAAGAGCGCCTAACGAGCGTGTCCGCCCGCCGCCTGCGCTCAATGCACTCCACGTTCGCCCAGCTCCACATCGTCTTGGGCGGGTTGTAGCTGTAGAAGATCCAGAAGTCCTCGCCGCCACGGCGGAGCGAGTTGAGAATGGAGCGAACCGCCTCGATGCCGTCGAACTGGTCGAGCTCCTCGAACCACGTCACCGCGCAGTAGCCGCGCGTGAACTTCACGCCCTTGAGCTTGAGCGGGTCGTCGGCCCCGCGGAAGACGATGCGCTGCCCCGTGGGCAGGTAGACGATCTCCATCGGCGAGAGCTTCGCTTTGAAGTACGCCGAGAGCCTCAGCGCCTCAACGGCCCAGAGCACCTGCTGGTACACCGAGTCGCGCAGCGTGTTGGAGAAGCGCCGCACCACGCACGCGTTCGCGTAGGGAAAAGCCACAACGAGAAGAACGATGCACAGGCTGATGAAGCTCGACTTCGTGCTCCCTCGGCCACCGTGCAGCCAGTAGTGCGTATGCCCGTGCGCCATGACGTCACCGAGCACGTCGTGGAAGCGCGGGATGCAGAGGTCGGCGGCGCTAACCATCGACGTCACCACCCTCATCGGCCCCCGGCTTCACCGCGTCAACCGCCACGCCGAGCACAATCTGCGGAGCCGCCTCGGCGCGCTCGCCCTTGTCACGGGTAGCCTGCGCGTACTCGTCGGGATATTTGCGCTCCAGGAGCCACGCGGCCGCCGTCCACTGCCCGTTCTTCTTGGTGGCCGCCTCACGGATGGTGGTGAGAAGCGTCCGCTTGTAGTCAGCTTCTGCCTTTTTTAGTGACTCGCCTAACGCGCGATGCAGCCTCCCGCTCGGCTTGGAGAGCCAGCGGTACAGCGTTGCCTCGTGAATGCCCACCGCCCGGCAGATATCCTTATTGGAGAGACCATCGCCCTTGAGCGAGGTCATCTGCTGGATCAGTTCCTCGGTGAGCTTTGCCCTCATGCCGGGCACCTCCCTCCGTGACAAGCCCACATTCGTACAGGCTCATTGTCCGGAGGTGTCACAAAGAAAAGAGGAGAGGACCCAGGCACCGGTGCGTAAGACCCCGGTAGGAATCCCTCTCCCCGTCGCGAGGCCGTTTCCCGAGGCTTAGTCGGGGCGTGTCCCGCCTTACGGGCGATTGTACCGCCTCACTCCCGCTCGCGCTTGCCCTTGAGCCCGTACTTGCGCATGAGCCGCGAGTTCTGCTGCCGTAGCCGCGCATACTCCCGGCGCGCAGCCTCAATCTCCGGTCCCTCCTCGCACCCTTCGGCCTCGCGGCGCAGAATCTCGTTGAACGCCCTCTCCTCGGCAACGTGCGCTTCCTCCGTGCAGCGTGGGCACATCCCACTCTGGTGGTTCAGGCGTACCCCGACTGCTCCACACTGCGGGCACACCGAGAGCACTCTTAGACTCGCGTGAATCCGCGATGCCTGCATCTCGATGGCACGGACGCTCCGTTCCACGCCGTAGCGCCGGCGGATCTCCTCGCGCACGGCAGCGGCTCCCCGATGCCCCAGCTCGCGGATCACGTCATTCTGTCCAGTTGTCCACACGCTCACGCCGCATCATCGCCCACGAAAAACACCACTGCTGGAAAACTACTCGAGGTGTCCACAGTGTTCGCGCATCTGACCAGCGAGAAAACACCTTGAACACCGGAGCTCGACAAACTCAGAATTACCCCTCGCACTCCTACAAGGCCTCTCTCCCCACCATCATCCCCAACACTCCTCAATGAGGTGTTCAGGTGTTTAGGGTGTTCGTTTCCGCAGCCCAGCACGTCAAACACCCGGCAAACGTCCCTGAACACCACTACGCTCGGCCTCAAGCTCTTCGGGAGTTTTGCGAACAAACGCCCGCTGCGAGCCATAGCCTTCTACAACGCGGTTGCTCGGGCAGCGCTTCCATTCGGGGAAGCAGCGAGTGATGATGTTTGAAACGCGCATGTTGTCCCCCTTCTTCACGCTCTCGCGGGGCACCTGGATGGCCTCGACAAGAATCTGCATCGTGCACACGGGTTCTCCCTGCTTCTTTCTCAACAGGTATCTTCCGATAAGCCCTATCCACGGATCCTCAGTGGTCGCACGCTCACGCACGGCGTTAGCTTCGTCCTCTACCGACCTCGGAAGCACGAGGCCGCAATTAGGTTTCGCGCGATAGTCTGCGAGCACTTCCGCCCACACCTGCCGAACGTACTCATAGAAGTCCGGCGCGAAGATATCCCGAGCCGCACTTCCTCCGCAGCGGACAGGCATGAAGCGTCGGTTGCCTGTAGGGTCCTCCAGGTACTCTCCCAAGTTCGTCGTTCCCACTAGAACACAGCGTCTCGGCAGCTGCACCGGTCGCTTGGCATAGGGGACTCGATAGCTGTCGGTCTGACTCGTGATGAACGACTTCAGGGTTTCGACCTGCCTGCCCTTGAACGCTGCCAGCTCGGCAAGCTCCACGAACCAGCGCCCCTGAATTAGTTCCTGCGCCTCCTTGGTCCCGATGTTCTTCACGTCGTCTACGAAGAGCTCGTCGCGCATCGCAAGCCGGCGTAGAAGGGTCGACTTGCCGATTCCCTGCGGTCCCTGCAGAACGACCATGTAGTCGTACTTACAGCCCGGCTGATACGCACGCGCGACAGCTGCTCTCAGCAGGAGCGCCGTCACCGCCCGAACGTATGGAGTGTCCTCCGCGCCCAGACACTCAACAAGCAGAAGATCCTTCCTGGGAGTCCCGTCCCACTTTGGCAGCGCATCGAGCATATCGGTAAGGGCGTCGAAGCTCCTGCCATCCGAAAAGATCGAGAAGGCCGCGAACACGTTCTTATCCGAGCGTACGAGCGATCTCCCATCAAACTTGTAGCGCTCCTGCATGCGCGCGAAGAGGTAGTCATCGTCAACCGGACGCCAGAGCTTTGTCTCTGCTGCCCATGGGAGCCCATCCTCAGCCACCACCTGCTGGCTCATACGCTCTAGACGCACCCCCTTAAGGCCGGGGTCTTCCTGCATCCACCAAGCGAGAGCCGGCACGGTAGGGGCATAGAAACCAACACAGTCTCCGTCCTTGTTGATCTTGGCTTCGAGATGGGGGTTGCTCCATATGCTCTCCCCGCTGATTGTCTTAACGCCTCCGTCATCGACGGAACCTCTCCATGACGTTCCAGGCGGATGACGATAGGCACTGTTAACCTTCTGGACGATGATCGAGTCCGGCAAGGACGGCACACAGTGGCTCTCGTTATATGCGCGGGCAGCCGCAAGCGCGACGTCCTTCGGCGTGCACTTCGAGTTCATCGAGCATGCAAAGCGGTAGATTGTCTCATCTCGCGCGCCCTCGTGAAGCGTCTCAGGCAGCCTGAATGGTGATTTCCGCGCCTTCTCGCCCTTCGTGATTGCCATCGCTCCGTCAGTACCGGGGCGATGCTGCATCACAAAAGCAAGCACGTTCTCGTCTGCATCTGCTATCTCACACTCGTCGGGGCTCACATCCCAAAAGACCTCCCGTCCGTTGGGATGAATCGATCCGGGAAGCATGACATAGCCCTTCTCACCACGGAAGTCCACGTGCGAGTTCTCGTTCTTGTAGGAGTCTGGCGCTCCATCAGGGAATCGATAGTAGAGGTGGGTTCCGCCTCTGCCCGTCACCGCGCTCGCTGTATCTGGGAACTTACCGTGTTCCGTTTGCCATTCAGCAAGCTCCTCACGCCCGTCGAAGGACCCGTCCTCAGCTACGTCCAGGTCGATGACGCCAATGTTGCCGGAGACGGAACCACAGGCAACAGCAATATTGCTGTCAGGGTGAGCGGCGAACATCGCCTCGATGATAGCTGCATTGCTGGTCGCATCTTTGAAGCCATGCGAGCCCTTATGTGGCTCCTTCGCACAGGCAGCAAGCGTGAACACTGCAAATCCGTGATGGTCTGCGAGCTGGAGCGCCATCTGTCTGCGCTCGTCGTTTCCCGTCATGCGTCACCGCCCATCACATACTCAACGAATCGCGGCTTCGGCACGAACCACTGCCTGCCGCCCACCTGCACGGCGGGGATCTTGTGCTCTCGACAGAGCTTTCGCACGTACTCAACCGTGAACCCGGTCAGTTCCGAAATATGCGCGGGTGTCAGCAGGTCGGGGTATGCCGAGAAGATCTCAACAGATGCCCCTGGAGCCGCTCCATCCGAACCGGACTGGCAAACTGGATGGTTACGCCCCATGGCTACGACGCCACCTTCTGGAGATGCTCCTTCGCCTCGAGTCGCTCGAACGCAGCGAGCATCTTCTTGACCTGCCCGGGATACGGGACGAGATGCCCGTTCTCAATCTGCGAGATCGTGGAGACGTGTAGCCCCGACTCCCGCCCAAAGGCAGACTTCGACAGGCCGAGCCTCTCCCTCCGCTGGGTGATTTCGAATCGCGAGAGTTCCATGAGGTACCTCCATTCTTTGGCGTTGACGCGCCCTGTTGGTGTTGGTACCATCGTAGCCACAAGAGTTTACTGTTCTTTTTGGTTTACGGTAGATTTACGATATTTTGAGAGTGACGGTTACTATGAGATTGGTTGCCCTGAACGAGGAGCGCGCTGTCTATCTCCCGGAAGGAGAAGATCGTGAGGTCGAACCTCGAGCCGCCCTGAACAAACTGCTCACCGTTCACTCTTGGAAGGCGATGCTCGACTTCTTGAAGAACGAGGCCTGCTGCCCGCTCTTCGCCAAGCGCGAGAGCGACCCTCTAAAAAACGGACTCTGGACGCCAGAAGAGCTTCAGATCGACTTGACCGGCTCCCTCAAGTCGCGGATTGATTCGGACAATGAGATTGACTATCTCGATGAGCTAACCGAGAAGGACCTGCTTTCGGCCAGCAAAGATGAGCTTCTTGAAGTTTGGATTCCCGAGCTGCTGTTCTATCGGGACAGCTTTTTCGACTACCTTCGCATCGCAGCGTTTGCGATTGGTTGCCCCTGCCCAGACGATCTCTTCATATTCCCAGATATCGTGGACGTAATTGCTGCTGAATACATCCGCGACTTTCTTGGAGATCCCTCTAGATATGGTTGCGTGGGAATTGATCTTTCGAACACTCACAAGCATGACGCAAGCTACTACGACATGCTCTATGACGATGATAAGTTCGTGAACTACGATCGCTATCCCGACGGACTGAACGACGATGGGTATCTGCTCACGGACTTTGACGATTTCTCGAAAGACCGAGACGGACAACGCTACGCCCTCATTGTGTATGAGCGCTCACGGTACGCGCCAGAGGAGGCCCTCAGGCTTCTCTGCGGGGAGCTCGTCACAATCGACCTCGGACGAATTCAGAACGTGGACGTCGGAGACTATTATCACTCCTACGTAGATGAGCCAGACCCCTTCATCACCTCGACCTTTTCGCTAGAGCAGGGCTTCTCGCATCCGCGCGATGACGGAAGCTTTTTGCGTTGGCAAGTCGCTCTCTTTGATGTTGTGGAGAAGGCCATCTTCGACGGGAGAATAGCTCTCTGCCCCATGTGCGGCACGCCCATTGTTACACGCTCCACGCTAAGTCGAACGGAGTACTGCTGCGAGTCCCACAAGACAGCGGCAAGCAAGCGCAGACGTCAGACCGCACATATCCTGTACGCCTCCGGCACCCCTCTCGAAGACGCAGTCGCACAAATCGGAGAGGACTACCGCACCTCCATCGAGCGCTGGTACGCGGAGGCCCAAAGAATTGCCCACCCCGCCCCATAGGGGCGTGATGGAATAGCAAAAGACCTGCTCACGACGCTCGCAAACCAAGGAGGTGAATGTAATGGCAAAAGGAGACGGAAGCATTACGGAGGTAAAGAAGCCCGACGGAACCAGCTACGCCCCCAAGCACTGGAAGGTCCGCATCGACCTCGGTACGAACCCTATCACCGGCAAGCGCGACGTGGTCTCAAGAAACATCAAGGGAACCAAGTCCGACGCCTGCAAGCTGCGCGACCAACTCAAGGCAGACCTCGAGAACGGTCTCTCGGCCAACGCCGACAAGATGACCTTCGCCGAGTTCGCGGAGCAGTGGCAGCAAGCTCGCGAGACGGCGGCGGAGATCAGCAAGACGCGCTTGCGCCGGGAGCGCACCATCATCGAGGACATGTGCTCCTACATCGGAGCCATCAGGCTTCGCGACATCACTGCCCAGACCATCGAGGGGCTCTACATGAAGATGCGCTGGGACAAGACGGAGGAGAAGGGCAAGTGCAGCGGCACCACCATGAACATGATCCACAAGCTGCTCAAGCAGATCCTCTCGCGTGCCGTGGACTACGACCTCATCCTGCGCAACCCCGCCGAGAAGGTCAAGGCGCCGCGATGCGACACACCGGACCGCCGCTCCCTCACCACCGCTGAGGCACGTCAGCTGCTCGCGACCATCGACGAGGCAGAGGACGAGGCGTATGCGTCCCGCGACGCCATCGAGGAACGGCAGGAGAAGCGCGGCGACACCTCGGAGCGGAGCTACCTGCGAGGCCTGTCCAGCATCGGCAACGTCATGGCGGCACGCATCGGCCTCGCAACCGGTATGCGACGCGGAGAGGTCCTGGGCCTCACGTGGGGCCATATCAGCTTCGCACGGGGAACCATCCGCGTCACCCAGTCGGTCACGACCTACGGTGAGGTGAAAGAGCCCAAGACCGAGGCGGGGAAGCGCGTCATCGCCGTGGACGAGAAGACCATCGAGCACCTGAGGCGGTGGAAGCAGTTCCAGCGAGAAGAGCTCGCCATTCTGTCGCTCGAACAGACGAGGGACACACCCGTCTGCTGCAACGACAAAGGCGGCCTCATCGCCCCGACGAACTTCTCGCGCTGGTGGCGGTCCTTCACGAAGGCCCACGGTTTCGAGGGCCTGAAGTTCCATGAGCTCAGGCACACCCAGGCAACGCAGCTCGTCGCCGGCGGCATGGACATGAAGACCGTCCAGCACCGGCTCGGCCACGCCTCGGCAACCCTGACGATGAACCTCTACGCCCACGCGCTACCCGAGAACGACGCCCAGGCGGCTCAGCTCATCGGCAGCCTGTTCTCCGAAACGCCGAGCGAGCAGGCAAGGCAGGAAGGAGCTCTTAGGGTCGCGGTCTAAGGCGATTGCGCCCCGGATTGTGTCCCAGTCCCCGTTGTGTCCAGATTGTGTCCCACGAAAGAGGAGCGATGAGGCTTCAAAAGAAAACAGGCCAGAGGACGCATCCCCTGACCTGTGGTCTTGTTGGTAGCCCGTACCAGATTCGAACTGGTGATCTCCGCCTTGAGAGGGCGGCGTCCTGAACCGCTAGACGAACGGGCCGTTTGGTAGCCCGTACCAGATTCGAACTGGTGATCTCCGCCTTGAGAGGGCGGCGTCCTGAACCGCTAGACGAACGGGCCACATATGCGATTGAAAAGGCAAATGGCTGGGACTGAGAGAGTCGAACTCCCGCTGACGGAACCAGAATCCGTTGTCCTACCACTAGACGAAGTCCCAATTTGCCATTTCGTGCGCCTCTCAGCGCGAAGAAACACTATACGGGAAAGACTCCGTCCGCGCAAGCGTCATTTTTGGAAAAGTTGTGCGCGGGACGCAGGCGGCTCAGGCGCCCGGGACGAGGGAGGACGCTCCCCTACCAGCGGAGCCACGCGAGCTGGGCATCCCGGTCGTTGGGCAGCTCGCCCTCCATCACGGTGGCGAGCAGCTGCGCGAGCACCATGCCCACGCCGGGCCCGGGCTCGATGCCGCGCTCGCGGATCACATCGGCGCCCCCCACCGCGAGGTCGCCCACGCGCCAGACCGCCCCGGCGGCGAGCTCCGCGCGCAGCGCCCGCGTCATCCGGTCGAGCTCGACGGCGTAGCCCATGCACTGCGGCGCCTTGGCGACGGCGTCGGAGCGCTTGAGGTCGAGCAGGTCAAAGGCGAGGCGGCGGGCCTGGCCCGGACACGACCGCTCGAGCTCCGCCAGCATGCGGCGCATGGACGGCGCCGTCGCCTGGATCTCGAAGTCGTGCAGCAGGACGAGCGCCGCGGCGGCCCGGGCCACGTCGCCGGGAATCGCCAGGCGCGCCATGACGCGACGCGCCGTCCGCGCGCCCGCCTCGGGATGGCCGAAGAAGTGCCCGCGCCCCGAGACGTCCTCGCTCCAGCACTCCGGCTTGGCGACGTCATGGAGCAGCGCCGCCCAGCGCAGCGCCTGCGACGCGCCGCCGCCCGTGAACTCCTCGACGCCGGCGCAGACGCGCGCCGTGTGCTCGAGCACGTCATGGGCGTGGTAGGGGCTCCTCTGGTCGAAGCCCGCCATCGGCGCGAGCTCCGGGACGGCCGCGGCCATCACCGCGAACTCGTGGCGCAGCGCCCAGGCGGCGCGGCCGGTCGCGAGTATTCCGTCCATCTCCTGACCGATGCGCTCGCGCGCGATCTGGTCGAGCTCCGGGGCGCAGGCGACGAGCGCCTCCTGCGTGGCGGGCTCGATCGCGGCGTCCAGGCGACAGGCGAAGCGAACGGCGCGCAGCACGCGCAGGGCGTCCTCCCCGAAGCGCCGCCGCGGCTCCCCCACCGCCCGGATGACGCGCGCCGCGAGGTCCTTCTCGCCTCCAAAGGGGTCGAGCAGGCCGCGCTCCGGATGGAAGGCCATGGCGTTGACCGTGAAGTCGCGCCGCGCGAGGTCCTCGCGGACGTCGGTGACGAAGCGGACCTCGTCGGGGTGGCGCCGGTCGGAGTAGGCGCCCTCCACGCGGTACGTGGTGGTCTCGACGGACCGCCCGTCCACGACGGCGGTCACCGTCCCGTGCGCCGTGCCCGTCTCGTGAACCTCGATGCCCGCGGCGCGCAGCACGCGCGCGGTCTCCTGCCAGGGAGCGGAGGTCGTGACGTCGACGTCGTGCCCGGGGCGGCCGAGAAGGGCGTCGCGCACCCAGCCGCCCACGACCCAGGCCTCGTGGCCCGCGGCCTCGAGCGCGTCGACCACGCGACGCGCATACCCGGGCAGCTCGCGCGCGAGGCGCGCCTCGATGTCGCCGCTCATGCGCGCCCCCTTAGCGTCAGGTCCTTCTCGCCAGATTCTAGCATGGGCCGGGCGCGGGACGCCTGGCCGGGCGCCTCGGTAGGAGCCGTCTGACTCGCGCCGATGCATAATCTGCCTTCAGTCCATAATTTGGCTCCCCGAAATGCAAAATCGGCCTTCAGTCCATAGAAAAATGGGGCTTCTGAGCAAAGTCTTGGGAAAACCAACCGGGGTCGTCTCAGCTCAACTGGGAAAACGCGGCAGCGTTTTCAAGACGTCCCGAAAAATCTATGGACTGAAGCGCGATTTTGCAGGACCGAGGGTCAAAAAATGGACTGAAGGTCGATTCTGCACGCGCACGCGCGGCCCGGCGAGCCGCACCGCCCCGACAGCGCGAGTGCTATCCTCGTGCGTGGTCAAATCATCCAACAAACGGGAGGTAAGACTATGGACGAGATGACTTCCATCACCGCCGACGACCTCGCCGCGGCGCGCGAGGAGTTCCGCTCCGAGCGCGCCAGCGTCGTCGCCAAGAACGCCGTGAGCTCGTGCGGCATCACCGCCGCCGCGCGCGTGCCCGAGGGCGTGGCAGCCAACCCGCTGACCTTCGACATCGAGGTCACCCAGGGCGATCGCTGCGACCAGCAGCGCTCCGGCCGCTGCTGGATGTTCGCTAGCCTCAACACCATGCGCTACCGCATCATCAAGAAGTACGGCCTCAAGACCTTCGAGCTCTCCCAGACCTATCCCCTGTTCTGGGACAAGCTCGAGAAGAGCAACTGGTTCTTCGAGAACATCCTCGACACGCTCGACGAGCCGCTCGACGGCCGCCTCGTGTCCTACCTGCTCATGGCGCCCGTCGGCGACGGCGGCCAGTGGGACATGTTCCGCAGCCTCGTCAAGAAGTACGGCGTGGTGCCCAAGGAGGCCATGCCCGAGACCGCCTGCTCGCGCAACACGCGCGAGATGGACTCCTGCCTCACGCGCTACCTGCGCGGAGCCGCCAAGCGCCTGCGCCAGAGCCACGAGGCCGGCGTCGGCGCCGAGGATCTCGCGGAGATGAAGAAGGAGATGATGGGCGACGTCTACCACCTCCTCGTGACCTGCCTCGGCGAGCCGCCCGCGACCTTCGAGGTCCGTCTGCGCGACAAGAACGACGAGCTCGCGCTCTCCGGCACCTTCACGCCCCAGGAGTTCTTCGACACCGCCGTGGGCATGGACGTCGACTCCTACGTGAGCCTCATCTCCGCCCCCACCGCCGACAAGCCCTTCGGCCACACCTTCACCGTGAGCCGCCTCGGCAACGTGGTGGAGGACGGCGGCGTGCGCTACCTCAACCTCCCGATCGAGCGCCTCAAGGAGTGCGCGATCGCGCAGCTGCGCGACAACCTCCCCGTGTGGTTCGGCTGCGACGTGGGCCAGAGCTACCTGCGCGAGGAGGGCATCATGGACACCGCCGCGCTGGACGTCGACGCGCTCTTCGGCTTTGAGGTCGAGGGCTGCATGGACCGCGCGGAGCGCCTGGACTACGGCGAGTCGCTCATGACCCACGCCATGGTCCTCGAGGGCGTGAACCTGGACGCGGACGGCCGCCCCACGCTCTGGAAGGTCGAGAACAGCTGGGGCGCCGAGCACGGCCGCAACGGCTTCGACACCCTCTCCGACCCCTGGTTCGACGAGTACGTCTACCAAGTCGTCGTTGACAAGAAGTACCTGACCGACGAGGAGCGCGCCACCTACGAGACCGAGGAGCCGACCGTGCTCGCGCCGTGGGACCCCATGGGCTCGCTCGCCTGCGCGCGCTAGGGGGCGGACATGACCGACTACACCCCCGGCGCGATAGCGCCCGAGCGCGCCGACGAGCTGACCGCGTCCTTCTCGGCAGACCGCGCAAACCGCGTGGCGAGAAACGCCGTCACCTCGATGAACGTCCACGCCGCCGCGCGCGACGTCACGACCATGCGCACCTACCACGACACCTTTGCCGTGAGCCGCGCGCGCACGGGCAAGGTCACCAACCAGCGCCACTCCGGCCGCTGCTGGATGTTCGCCGCCTTCAACGTGGCCCGCGCCGCCACGATGGACCTGCTCGACGTCGACGACTTCGAGTTCTCCCAGGCCTTCGGCTTCTTCTACGACAAGCTCGAGAAGTTCAACGTGGGCCTCGAGTACGTCATCGAGACCGCCGCGCTGCCGCTCGACTCCCGCGAGGTCTCGGGGCTTCTGAGCCACTGCATGGGCGACGGCAACTATTACCCCGCCGCGATGAACATCATCCGCAAGTGGGGCCTCGTGCCCAAGGACGCCATGCCCGAGAGCGCGTGCACCAAGGACGCGGACCAGATGAACGCCCAGCTCGAGCGCCTCTTCCGCAAGAGCGCGATGGAGCTGCGCCGCCTCGCCGCGGAGGGCGCCGACGTCGCCGACCTGCGCGAGGCCAAGGAGGGCATGGTCGCCGACTGCCACCGCATCCTCTCGGTGTGCCTCGGCGAGCCGCCGCTGACCTTCGACCTGGAGGTCCCCGTGGGCAAGAACTGCCGCATCAAGGCGTCCCGGCTCGTGGAGCAGTCCGGCGACGACCGCCCGGCGTGCGAGAAGGACGCGCCGAGGCGGCTCCTCGTGGACCGCGGCATCACCCCGCGCGAGTTCGCCGAGCGCTACGTGCCCTTCGACCCGAGCGACTACGTGCAGCTCGTCAGCATGCCCGGCGAGACCCGCCCGTTCGGCCACGTCTTCCACCGTCGCTTCTCCGACACCATGGCCGGCGGCACGCGCCTCAAGATGCTCAACGTGCCCGTCGAGGCGCTCGAGGACGCCGCCGTGGCGTCGCTTCGCGCCGGCGTGCCCTGCGAGATGGCGTGCGACGTGGGCCAGCAGTTCCCGCGCAAGATCGAGGACTTCCCCGGCGTGCTCGCGTGCGACACGATGGACTACGAGGGCCTCTTCGGCGTCGACCTCTCCATGGACCGCGCCGAGATGATCGACGCGCACGAGACGCGCAACACCCACGCGATGACCTTCCAGGGCGTCGAGCTGGGCGACGACGGTCGTCCCGTGGCCTGGCGCATCGAGAACAGCTGGGGCGAGGACGCCTGCAAGGGCGGCTACCTCGTGGCGAGCGCCGAGTGGTTCCGCACCTACGGCGGCGAGGTCGTCGTGCGCCGCGAGTTCGTGCCCGCGGACCTGCTCGACCTCTGGGACAACGCCCCTGTCGAGGAGGTCGACCCCTGGACCACCGTCGGCCAGGCGCTGGCGCCGCGGGTGTAAACCTGCCGGCGGCCCGCCGCCGAGCATGCCATATGGGACGCTTTTGCCCTTCTCGGCAGTAGAAACTGTCCTATTTGGCATGCTCGGCGGTGGGCCATATGGGACTCGCGGCGAGAATGCCATATGGGACAGTTTCCGCGCGGTTCAGCCCGGATTCTGTCCCATATGGCATTCTCGAGAGGCGGCGCGGGCGAGAAGGACACCCCCTCGCGGCCGGGCGCTAGAACTCGGCGAAGCGGGGCCGGCCGGGGCGGGCGATGTCGTCGCCGTTTGCGAGCTCGCGAGCCGCCGCGACGAAGGGGGCCTCGTCGCCGGCATGAAAGACCACACTGAGCTGCACGTCCTCGGCGAAGAGCGAGTCCGCCACCTTGCCGCCGGCATCGGCGACGAGGCGGGTCACGCGGTCGTAGAGCGCATAGGGCAGCTGGACGGTGACCGGCGTCACGAGCGTCATCTCGACGACCGCGCCGTCCTTCTCGGCCGCCGCGGCGGCGGCCTGGGTGGCGGCGGTGTAGGCGCGCACGAGGCCGCCCGGGCCCAGCAGCGTCCCGCCGAAGTAGCGCGTGACGACGCAGCACACGTTGGCGAGGCCCGCGCCGCGCAGGACCTCCAGCGTGGGCATGCCCGAGGTGCGGCTGGGCTCGCCGTCGTCGGAGCAGCGCTCACGGCCGTCCGCGAGGATCCAGGCGGGGACGTTGTGGCGGGCGTCGTGGTGGCGCGAGCGGACCTCCGCGATGAAGGCCTCCGCGTCCTTCTCGCCCTCCACGTGGACGAGCTGCGCGATGAAGCGGCTGCGCCGGTCCTCGAACTCGCCGACGGCCTCGGCCCCGGCGCGCAGCGTGCGGTAGGACTCCCCCGTCACCGCTCGCACCTGAGCAGCTCCGCGCCGGCGCTGACCTCGGCGTCGCTGCCCGGGACGGGCGTCACGGCGGAGAAGGCGTCGGTGTTGGTGACGGTCACGAGCACCGTGTCGTCGAGCCCGCGCTCGGCCATGAGCGCGCGGTCGAAGCTCATCACGGGTTCGCCGGCGCTCACGCGGTCGCCCTTGCGCACGAAGGTGCGGAAGCCCGCGCCGCGCAGCCGCACGGAGTCGAGTCCCACGTGCAGCAGCACCTCAGCGCCGTTCTCGGCCTTGATGAGCAGGGCGTGCTTGGTCTTGACGTCGGCGACGACCGTCCCCGAGACGGGAGAGAACGCCACGTCCTCCTGCGCCCTGATGCCCAGGCCCGACCCGAGCATGCCCTGGGCGAAGGCGGGGTCGGACACCGCGTCGAGGGCGACCACGTGCCCGGTCACCGGGGCGAGCACGGCCTCGGGGTCGGACGCCGCGGGCACGGGCTCGGGCGCCTGCCTGCGCGCGAGCGGCAGCGAGCGGCTCAGCTTGTCGAACAGACCCACCAGCAAGACACCTTTCCAGCCGTGCCGTCGGGGGCGGCGTTGTGTGCGATTCGCAGGTTGTATTGTAGTCCAAGTGAGCACAGAGGGCACGGACGGCAACGTAAGGGGCCCACGCCAGTACGTCCGATAGTACGCACAGTTCGAGAAATGCGAAAAATCGACCTGCGGATATATGAAAGTTAATCGAACTGTGCGTACTAGCACCTGTGCCGGGGCGCCTGCGCCGTGCCGGCGCCGCACCCGGCCCGCACGCACGCCCCGACGCAGGGACATTCATGGTAGAATCCTTGGCGCGAGGTGGGCCAGGCGACCGCGGGACGCGCAAGCGTCATGAGGAAAGTCCGGGCTCCACAGGGCAGGATGCCGGCTAACGGCCGGGCGGGGTAACCCGACGGAAAGCGCCGCAGAAAAGAAGACTCCCGCTGGCGGGCCTGGCCCGTTGAGGGAAAAGCTGAAACGGTGGTGTAAGAGACCACCAGCGTCGTGGCAACACGGCGGCTTGGCAAGCCCCATCCGGAGCAAACGCAAATAGGAGCGCCATGGTGTGGCCCGCACCGCGCTCGGGTTGCGCGCTAGAGGCGGCTGGTGACAGCCGCAGTAGATAAATGGCCGCCCACGACAGAACCCGGCTTATAGGCCCACCTCGCACCCATTTCGATCGACAACGCGCTGCCGAGAAGGACCTCGGGCCGCCGCTCTCCCCCGCCCGCGCGCCGAGCATGCCGGAGGGGACGCTTTCGCCCTTCTCGGCGGCAGAATCCGTCCCCCATGGCATGCTCGCCGGCGTGCCGGCAAAGCATCGCGGCCCCGCGCCGAGAGAGGCGCGGGGCCGCGTGAAGGTCGTGCGCGGGACGGGTCGAAACTAGTCGAGGTCCCCGAAGTCGGCGACGTTGACGGCCGGGGTCGAAGGCGGCGTCACGGGCGTGGGAGCGGCGATCGCGGAGCCGCTGTGCGTGGAGCCGGCGGAGCCGTTGGGCGTGCTCGAGAAGGAGACCTGCGCCGGGAAGACGGCCTCGGCGTCGTCCATGAAGTGCTGCAGGAGCTTCTTGTACTCGCTGCGGAACTCCTCGCGGGAGGTCTTGAGGCGGTCGATCTCGTCGAGTTCGTTCTGCTTCTCGGCGAGCGCCTGGCGGATGACCTCGCGGGCCTTGGCGTCGGCGTCGTTGCGGATCTTCTCAGCGCTGTCGCGGGCCTCGGCGAGGAGGTTGTCGGCGGACTGCTGCGCCACGATGAGGACCTGGGAGATCTGGCGCTCGGAGGCGGTGATGGTGTCGACGGGGGACGGCGCGGGAGCGACGGGCGCGGCCACGGTGGCGGCGTTGCGCTGCTCCTCGAGGGTGGCGATCTGAGCCTGCGCCGCGGTGAGCTGCTGCTCGGAGGAGGTCAGGCGGCCCTTGAGGTCGGCGATCTTCTGGAGCATCGCGTCAACCTCCTGGGAGAGCTGCTCGAGGAAGGCGTCGACCTCCTCGGTGTCATAGCCGTGCTTGGAGGGAGAGAAGGTCTGCTGCTCGATGTCTGCTGGTGTGATTGCCATTCTTGTTCCCTTTCGCTTCGCGGACGCGGGCGCGCCCGCTTAACCTTACCACTACAGTCTACAAAAGCAGGTTGTAGAGCAGGCGCTCAATAACGCTGAGCACCAATATCGCCACAACCGGCGAGAAGTCCACCCCCATGACCGGGGGGATGAACCGCCTGAAGAGCCCGATGAAGGGCTCGACCAGCGTGGAGATGGCGGCGCAGAGGTCGTCGAAGAAGCCCGAGCCGGTGCGCGGCACCCAGGACAGTATGCACCAGATGACGATGAGCCACCCGTAGATGTCAAAGAGCCGCTGGATGATTAAAACGATGGTGTAGGGCATGATGCCGTGCCTTTCGCGGGTCTTGTGTGCCGTGACTCTCTCATGGTACCCGCGATCAGCCCTCGGCAAGCTCTCGCGTGCGGGCGAGCGCGGCGTCGACCGCCTCCTCCGACCCGGCGGCGAGCAGGGGCTCGAGCTCGCGCAGGGCGGCGACGGTGGTGCCGCCCGGGGAGGTGACGCGCTCCATGTAGGCGCGCGGGTGGACGCCCTCGGCCAGGAGCTGCTCGGCGCAGCCGCGCATCGTGGTCTCCAGCAGCTCGCGGCACGCCTGGGCGGGAAGCCCCGCGCGCACGCCGGCGCGCGTGAGCGTGTCCACGAACAGCGAGAAGAACGCGGGCGCGGTGCCCACCACGGCCCCGGAGGCGTCGAGCTGGTCCTCGCGCATCACGACCGCGGCTCCGAGGGCCGAGAAGATCGAGCGGGCGAGCTCGACGTCGGCCCCGGTGGCCTGCGAGCCGGCCGCGATCGCGGTGGCGCCGGAGCGCACCTGGACCGGCAGGTTGGGCATCGCGCGGACCACGCGGGCGCCCGGCAGCGCCGCCTCGATCGTCGCGATGGGCACGCCCGCGGCGATCGAGATGACGAGGCGCCCGGCGAGCGAGCCCGCGCAGGAGGCCATGACGCCGGGCAGGACCTGCGGCTTCACGGCGAGGACCACCACGTCGGGGGCCTCGGCCGCGAGCGCGCGCTCGTCGGGGAAGACGCGCGCGCCCAGCGCGGCGAGCTCGTCGCGGCGGGCCGCCTCGTGGTCGGCCGCGAGGAGCCGCTCGGGGGCGAGCATGCCGGAGGCGATCAGGCCGCGGGCGATCGAGCCGCCCATCGACCCCGCGCCGACGACGCCGACGCTGACCGCGATCGGTCCCTCCATGGCGCGCGCCTAGCGGACGAGGTCGCCGTCGGCGACGAGCTTGTCGACGTCGGAGCGGCTGAGCTCGATACCGGCGGGCAGGACGGCGAAGACGCGGTCCCCGAGCTCGGTGACCTCGCCGCCGATGCCGAAGGACAGGCCGAAGGAGAAGTCGAGGATGCGCTTGGCGGTCTCGATGTTGGTGTTGCGGAACACGAGCACGACGGGCTGGCCGGTGCGCACGCGGCGCACGACGGTCTGGACGTCGTCGTAGGAGACGGGCTTGAGCACGTAGGGCGGCAGCTGGCCGGAGCTGTTGGCGCGCGAGATCGTGCGCGGGCCCATGTCGCCGGGCGTGGGTACGGGGCGCATCACGTTGGTGGTGTCATGGCTCGCGGGGCTCGACGCGGCGGGCGCGTAGCTCTGCCTCGGGGAGGGCGCGGGGGCGGCGGGCTTGGCGCTCACCGGACGGCCCGAGCGCGTGTAGACCGAGACGCTCTCGGCCTCGGGGCGCGGGGTGTTGCCGAGCAGGCGCGGGCTCGAGCCGGGGTCGCGGCGACGGCTATCGCTGGCGTAGCCGTGCTCGTCCTCGTAGCCCTCCTCCTCGTCGTAGTAGTCGTCCTCGTAGTAGTCGTCGCCGGCGGCGCCGCCGCGCAGGCGGTCCTTGATCGAGTCGAGAAAGCCCATGCCCTGCTCCTTCTTGTCCGTCACGCCGCGTCGCGGCGCTTCTCCTTCAGTTCACCATCACATCAGGGCGTAGCCCTGGTCGAACACGCATCTTCCCAGCCGCACGAGGGTGGAGCCCTCCTCCACCGCGACCTCGAAGTCGTCGCTCATGCCGCACGACAGGGTCTCGAGGGGAAGCCCGGTGCGCGCGCGCAGCTCGCAGGCGAGCTCGCGCAGGCCCGAGAAGGTCCTGCGGGCCGCGTCCGCATCGCCCGCCGGCGCCATCGTCATGAGGCCGACCACGCGGATGCCGGGCAGCGCCGCCATGGCCTCCGCGCCGGAGCGCGCCTCGTCGGGCGAGAGGCCGGACTTGGACGCCTCCCCGGAGACGTTGACCTCGAGAAGGACGTCGGCCACGATGCCGCGCGCCTCGCAGCGGGTGGAGACCGCCTCGGCGAGGTGCGCCGACGAGATGGAGTGGATGAGGCTCACGCGGCCGATGACCTGGTTGATCTTGTTCTTCTGAAGGTTGCCGATCATGTCGAAGCGCACGCCCGCCATCTCGGGCTCGTCCGCCAGCGCGGCGAGCTTGCGCCCCAGCTCCTGCGGGCGGTTCTCGCCGAAGGCGTCCCATCCGGCGCGGCGCGCGAGCAGGACCTCCTCGGGTCCCACGGTCTTGGAGACCGCGAGCGCCCCCACCTCGCCCGGCTCGCGCCCCGAGCGGCGCGCGGCCTCGGCCACCCGCTCCAAGATCTCTTCGCGGCGGGAGCGCAGGAAGCCCTCGTAGTCACGCTCGTCGCTCATCGAGTCCTCGCCTCCCGTCTCTCTCAGCTCTCGATCCGTTCCCACGCGGGCGCCGGTGCGCCCATCACGGCCAGCGCGCCGTGCCTCCCGCACGTGCCCTCCTCGGCGCGGTACGAGAAGAACCTCGGCGTCGTCGAGGCGGTCGAGTCCCCGCACCAGGCGACGGCCCCCTCCCCCACGCCCGCCTCGGCGAGCGTGGCCGCGAGCGCGGCGGACAGGTCGAGGTTGCGCTCGCCGACGATCACGTCCGGGCCGAACTCCGCCGCGAAGCGCGCGGCGAGCTCCTCGGAGACCTCGTAGTCGCGGGCGAGCACGTGCGGGCCCACGTACGCCCGGATCTCCCCCACGTCCGCGCCCGCCTGCTCGGCCAGGGCGCGCGCCGCCTTGGCGACGATGCGCGCCATGGTGCCGCGCCAGCCGGAGTGGACGACGGCGAAGCCCCCGGGGCAGATGAGCACCACGGGGACGCAGTCGGCGAAGCACAGCAGGACGGGGACGCACTCCGCCGTGCAGACCACGGCGTCGGCGCCCTCCCGAGCCTCCCGCGCGGCGGCGCGCACGGCCTCGTCGTCACCCGACGCCACGCGCACGACCTTGTCGCCGTGCACCTGGCGCGGGGTCACAAGGCGACCCGCGAGGCCGTCGGCGCCGATCGCCCCGAGGGCGCGCCGACGGTTCTCGGCGACGCGGCCGGGGTCGTCCCCGCAGGCGTCGCCGAGGTTGAGCGAGGCGTACGGGGCCTCGGAGACCCCGCCCGTCCGCTCGGTGAAGGCAAAGGTGACCCCGCCCGCGACGCGCGCGTCGGAGAGCAGGGTCACCTCGCCGGACTGGTATCTCTCCAGTGAGGGCATCGCTAGAGGCGGCTGCGCTTCAGGAACTCGGGGATGTCGAACTCCTTGTCGTTGGCGGAGCCGGAGCGCGCAGAGCTCGCGGCGGACGCGGAGGTCGCGCGGGACGCCGGGGCGGACGGGCGGGAGACCGGCATGCTCATCGAGGGGAGCGTCTGCTGGACGTTGGAGTCCTTGAAGCCGGTGGCGATGACCGTCACGCGGACCTGGTCGCCGAGGGACTCGTCGACCACGGTGCCGAAGATGATGGTGGCCTCGGGGTCGACGTTCTTGGCGACGAGGTCGGCCGCGTCGTTGATCTCCTGGATGCCGAGGTCCTTGTTGCCGGCGATGGAGAGCAGGACGCGCGTGGCGCCTTCGATGGAGCCCTCGAGCAGGCGGCTGGAGATGGCCTCCTCGGCGGCGTCGGTGGCGCGGTTGTCGCCGGAGGCGGTGCCGATGCCCATCATGGCGGTGCCGGAGTTCTTCATGATGGTGCAGACGTCGGCGAAGTCGAGGTTGATCAGGCCCGGGACCGTGATGAGGTCCGTGATGCCCTGGGTGCCCTGGCACAGCACGTCGTCGGCCATGCGGAAGGCCTCGAGCATGGTGGTCTTCTTCTCGGAGAGGTCGAGCAGGCGGTCGTTGGGGATCACGATGAGGGTGTCGACGCTCTCGGAGAGGTTCTTGATGCCCTCCATGGCGGAGCTGTAGCGCTTGCGGCCCTCGAAGGAGAAGGGCTTGGTGACGACGCCCACCGTGAGGGCGCCCACGTCGTTCTTGGCGATGTCGGCCACGACGGGAGCGGCGCCGGTGCCGGTGCCGCCGCCCTCGCCGGCGGTGATGAAGACCATGTCGGCCCCGGCCAGGGCCTGCTTCAGCTCGTCGTGCGAGTCCTCGGCGGCCTCGCGGCCGACCTCGGGGTTGGCGCCGGCGCCGAGGCCCTTGGTGATGTCGGTGCCGATGTGGACCTTGATGTCGGCGTCGGAGATGGCGAGGGCCTGCGCGTCGGTGTTGACGGCCACGAACTCGACACCGCGGATCCCCTCCTCGATCATGCGGTTCACGGCGTTCGTGCCGCCGCCGCCCACGCCCACGACCTTGATCACGGCGAGGTAGTTGTTGAGGGTGTCGGTGTCCTTGATCATCATGTCCTCCTCGAAGGGGCCTTCGCTGCAGGGTGCCTGCGCCTTGTACGGATGCCTCACCGCTACGCCGGCAAAACCCTCAAGCTCAGGTTCACGTCAACGCTTTGGATAAAGCGACGTATATTGGCACACTTGAGGGTCTCTCGTCAAACAGTTTGATGGAACTGTGAAGTTTGCAGCTCAGAGGCCCTGCCGCTCATCTGCGAAGCCTCAGGCGAGCGGCGCGGGGTCACTCCTGGGAGCCGTCCTGTCCGTCCGTCCCCTCGCCCTGCTGGTCGAGGGTTTCGCCGTCCTGCTCGCCCTCGCCGCCCTCGTCGGTCTGCGGCTGCTCGATGAGCGGCGCGCCGTCCGTGCCGTCGGCCAGAAGCCCGCCCTGCGTCCCGTCGGAGTAGGCGACGCCCTCGCCGCCCTGGACGCTGTCGGAGTTGACGACGCGGTACGAGACGCCCTTGTCGGAGGGGATGCGGACGTTGATGAACAGCAGCGTGCCCGGGTTCTTCTCGACGATGCGCTCGATGAAGCCCTGCTTGGCGGCGATGTCAGCGGGGCTGCCGAGAAGCACCTCGACCCCGCTCCCGAGCGTGCAGGAGACGCTGTCCTCGGAGGGCGCCGAGAAGCTCACCACCTGGGCGTTGAAGTCGTCCGAGAACCCGTCGCGGAAGGCCTGGACGGCAAGGAGCGGCTCGTCGGTGGCGACCGACCCCGCGACGGGAGAGACCGTCGCCGGCACGTCGGTCACCAGCAGGCAGCCCTCGGCGAGCGCGCGCTCGAGCGCGGCGTCCTCGACGGACTGGCCCTCGCCCGCGTCGATGCTGGTGGGCTGGATCCAGGTCCCGGCGTTGCCGAGGTACCACCCGATCGAGCCGGAGCTCATGACCACGAGCGCGTCGACCTGCTGCTCGGTTATCGCGATGCGCAGGGTGTGCGGGAAGGCGCGCTCGAAGCTCACCGAGGCGATCCAGGGGTCCTTCTTGAGGGCCGCCTCGACCGAAGCGGTGTCCAGGTTGAGCAGGGTCGACCCCTCGGGAACCTTGAGGAGGTTCTTGATGTCCCCCTCGGTCACGTGCTCGGTGGGGGCGACCTCGACCGAGTCGATCGAGAAGAACGAGGAGTCGCGCATGGCGAACAGGGCGATAGCCGCGACGAGCAGGAGCCCGACCAGGCCCGCGGCGATGCCGGCGACGAGCTTGAGGGTCTGGCCGCGCTGGTGGCGCTCGCGGCGCTCGCGCGGCGTGGTCGCCGCGGCGGCCCTGCCCATCAGGCCGCGGGCGGCGGTGACGGCGCGGGAGGAGCCCGCGGGGCGCGGGGTCGACGGGACGGAGCGCGGGGACTTGGCGGCGGCCTTGACCTTGGTCACGACCTTGCCCGGCGAGAGCTGCGCGCCGGCGACGGCCTTCCTGGACGTCGCCTTGGGAGCCTTGGGCTTGGCGGGCTTGGGAGCCCTCTGCTTGGCGGGCTTGGCGGGTTTTGCCGGCTTGGGGGCCTTGATCTTGGCCGGCTTGGACTTGGGCTTGGGCGCGGAGGCCTTGAGGCTCACGCGCGGGACGGAGGAGCCCCCCGCCCCGGCGCCCTTGCCGCCGACGGGCGAGACGGGCGTCTTCTGCCGCTTGGTCGGGCGTCTGCTGTCGTCTCTGGCCATGAGGACCCCTATGCGCCGAACCCGAGCAGCTTGACCTCGCAGAGGAGGTCGACCCCGTGCTCGCGGAGCACGGCCTCGTGGGCGCGCGAGATGAGCGTGATGACGTCGGCGGCCGTGGCGCCGCCGCGGTTGACGATGAAGTTGGCGTGCTCGGGCGAGATCTGCGCCCCGCCGCAGGACTCGCCCTTGAGGCCGCAGGACTCGATCAGGGCGCCGACGGACTGGCCGACCGGGTTCCTGAAGACCGAGCCGCAGCTCGGGGCGCCGAGCGGCTGGGCGGCGCGGCGGCGGGCCAGGCGCTCCTCCATGTCGGCGGCGATGGCGTCGGGCGCCGCGGGCGTGAGCTCGAGGGTGGCCTCGAGGATGATCTCGTCGGTGGGGAGCGACGTCGAGCGGTAGCCCCACTCGACCTCTCCCCCGCCGTAGCGGCGCATGCCCTCGCCCGGGCGCAGCACCACGAGGTCGCGCACGCGCTTGCCGATCCACTCTCGGCGCGTGCCGGCGTCCATGGAGAGCGCGCCGCCCAGCGTGCCGGGGATGCCCACGCAGGGCTCCAGGCCCGAGAGGCCCTTCTTGAGCGCGTCGTTGACCAGGCGCGACAGCGTCGCGCCGGCGCCCGCCGTGAGCGAGCCGTCCTCCGCGAAGGAGTGGCGCGCGAACTGGCCGTCGAGCACGATGGCGCAGCCGTCGTAGCCCTTGTCGGAGACGAGCAGGTTGGACCCCTTGCCCAGGATGACCCAGTCCACGCCCTCGCGGGAGAGGACCTCGAGCGTGCGCGCGAGGGCCTCGTAGCTGTGGGCGGCCACGAACAGCGCGGCCGGCCCGCCGATGCGATAGGTGGTCCTTCTCGACAGGCGCTCGTCCCTCAGGACGTCGGCGTCGACGGTGCCCGAGAGGGCCATGTAGGCGTTCTCGACGCTCAAGGCGCTACCGCCCCTCGCGCTCGCGCATGGCGGCGATGAAGGCCGGGCCCATGGCGGTCACGTCGCCGGCGCCCTGGGTGATCAGCAGGTCGCCGGGGCGGCAGATGCCGCAGAGGTCCTCGATGAGCTTCTTGCGGTTGGGGACGTAGGCCACGTCGAGCACGTTGCCCGTGTGGCGCACGGCCTCGACCACGGTCTTGCCGGAGACGCCGGGGATCGGGGTCTCGCCGGCGGGGAACACGTCCATGACGCGCAGGATGTCGGCGCTGTCGAAGGCGCGGCCGAACTCGCCGGCGAGCGCCTGGGTGCGGCTGTAGCGGTGCGGCTGGAAGACGCAGATAATGCGCTTGAAGCCGAGCTCGGCGGCGGCGGAGAGGGTGACGGAGACCTCGGTGGGGTGGTGGCCGTAGTCGTCGACCACGGTCACGCCCGCGACGTCGCCCACGTGCGTGAAGCGGCGGCGGGCGCCCTTGAACTCGCTGAGCGCCGCGGCGGCCGCGACGACGTCGAGGCCCAGGACGTCGGCGACGGCGACGGCTGCCGTGGCGTTGGCCATGTTGTGGCGTCCCGGGTTGGCGGCGATGGTCACGCGGACCGTGCCGCGCCCGCCGGGAAGCGACACGGCGAAGTGACTCGCCAGCGCATGTCCGCCATCCTCGGGCGTGCAGACGTAGTCGCAGGAGGGGTCGAAGCCGTAGGTCACCACGCGGCGGCCGGTGGAGCGGGCGAGCTCGACGTAGCGCGCCACGTCGCCGTTCACGACGACGGTGCCCTCCTCGCCGACCAGGCCCATGAAGGTGCAGAAGGTCTTCTCGATGTTCTCGAGCGTGCCGTAGTGGTCGAGGTGGTCCGCCTCGATGTTGGTGACCACGACGACGCTGGGGTTGAGGTAGAGGAACGACCCGTCCGACTCGTCGGCCTCGCAGACGAAGTGCTCCCCGGAGCCGTTGCGCCCGTTGGTGTCGTAGCCCTCGACGACGCCGCCGATCAGGAAGGACGGGTCGAGGCCCATCTTGTCGAGCATGGTGGCGACCATCGAGGACGTGGTGGTCTTGCCGTGCGTGCCGGCCACCGCGACGGTGCGCTGCGTGCCCGAGAGCCACGAGAGCATCTTGGCGCGCGGCCAGATGGGGATGCCGAGCTCGTGGGCGCGCACGACCTCGGGGTTGGTCTCGGGGATGGCGGTGGAGGTGACCACCACCTGCGGCGCGACCGCGTCGATGGTGGCGGCGTCGTGGCCCACGTGCACCTCGATGCCGGCCGACTCGAGCTCGCGGACGTAGTGGGAGTTCTTGAGGTCGGAGCCCGTGACCTTGCAGCCGCGCTCGTGGAGGACGAGGGCGATGCCGCTCATGCCGGCGCCGCCGATCCCGATGAAGTGGGCGCTCGTGACGTTTTCGATCCCATCGATGTTCTCGACCATGAGTCCGCTTTCGACGTGGCCTATCGTGCGTCCTCTAATGTATCTCAAATCGGGTGCCGACACGCAGCCTCCGCACAAATCCCGCGAGACCGCGGAGGGCTCAACCGCGGCTTTCGTCCGGGGGCCACCTGGGGGGCGGCGCGGCGCCCCGGGCCCGGACAGCCGTCGCCCGGCAGGAAGGGGCGGCCCCTCAGCCGCGGGCGGCGACCTCCACCTGGTCCGCCAGAGCCGCCGCGGCGCTGGTCTGGCCCAGCCCGCGGGCCGCCTCGCGCATGCGCTCGCGGCGGGCGGGGTCGTCCAGCAGGCCGAGCAGCTCGTCGGAGAAGGCCGGTTCGTCGATCTGGTCGTCGCGCACGAGCACGGCGGCGCCGGCGTCGGTGAGGTAGCGCGCGTTGGTGGTCTGGTGGTCGGCGGTGGCGTGCGGGTAGGGCACGAGCAGGCTCGGCACCGCGAGCGCCGCGATCTCGGCGATCGAGGAGGCGCCGGCGCGCGACAGCACGAGGTCCGCCGCGGCGAGCGCCTGTCCCATGTTGGAGATGTAGGGCATCACGCGCCAGCGCAGTTGCTCCTCGGGCGTGAGCGCGAGCGCCGAGACGGTCTCGTCGAAGCCGTCGGCGCCCGTGGAGTGCACCACGACGAGGCCCTCGCGGGAGAGCAGCTCGCGCTTGAGGCGGCAGACGCCCTCGTTGATGTGGGCGGCACCGAGCGAGCCGCCGAAGACGAGCAGCATCGTCTCGCCGGGCTCCACGCCAAAGGCGGCCCTTCCCTCCTCGCGGCTCGCGGAGCGGACGCTGCGGCGCACGGGGTTGCCCGTGAGCACCACCGAGCGGGCGGGGTGCTTGGCGCCCTCGAAGACCTCGCGCGCGGCCGGGACCGAGATGCACACGGCCTCGGCCGAGGGCGCGAGCGTCTTGTTGGCGAGCCCCGGCACGGAGTTCTGCTCGTGAAGGAGGTAGGGCACGCCGGCGCGGTGGCAGGCGTTGAGCAGCGGCATCTCCACGTAGGCGCCGAAGCCCACGGCCACGTCGGGCGCGCCCTTCTCGGCGAAGCGGCCCTTGATCTGCGACTGCGCGCGGCTCATGCGCGCCAGCGAGCTCACGAGCGTCCACGGGCGCGCGCGGTCGAAGCCGCTCACGACCACCGGCACCAGCTCGAAGCCCGCCTCGGGGACGAGGCGCCCCTCGAGCTTGGCCGTCTGGCCGAAAAACGTCACGCGGTGGCCGCGGTCGCGCAGCTCCTCGGCAAGCGCGAGCGCGGGGTTGATGTGTCCGGCCGTGCCGCCCGCGGCGATCGCGACCTCGAGGTGCCTCTCGTCCATGTGCCTCTCCCCCGTCATCGTTTCCGCGGCCCGCGGTCACGGCCGCGCAGGCGGTCGGTGGCGCTGGGCCCGAGGTCTATTCTGCCGCCGCTGCCGCGCCCCGTCGAGCCCCTCCCGGGCGCCGACCCGCCGCGTCGCCCGGACGGGCGTCCGGCGCCGCCCTCCACCACGGTGAAGACCCCGCGCCCGGGGCGCTGCCGAGACTCGCCGGAGCGGGCGGACGCGTCGGCGCCGCCCTCGAGCTGCCAGGAGCGGCGCACGCCGTCGTGGGCGGTCTCGGGCAGGCTCGAGTGCACGGAGACCGAGACGATCACGCCCACGAGCATGAGGCTCGCGATGATCGACGAGCCGCCGTAGGACAGAAACGGGATCGGCTTGCCGGAGAGCGGGAAGAGCCCCAGCACGCCGGAGACGTTGAGCAGCAGCTGCACGACCACGAGCGTGGTGCAGCCCGCCGCCACCAGGCGCCCGGAGAGGTCGGGGGCGTAGCGGGCGATCTGGAAGCCCGCCCAGAGGAACACGCCGAAGCCCACGAGCACGCCCAGGGTGCCCACCAGGCCGCACTCCTCGCCGATGATGGCGAAGATGAAGTCGTTGTGGGCCATGGGCAGGTAGGAGTACTTCTGCCGCGAGAAGCCGATCCCCACGCCCAGCAGGCCGCCCGACCCGAAGGCGTAGAAGCCCTGGATGAGCTGGTAGCCGGTGTCGAACGGGTCGCTCCAGGGGTCGAGCATGGTCAGCAGGCGCTGGCGGGAGTAGTCGTCGCTCAGCGAGAGGGCGAGAAACCCGGCGACGCCCAGGGCCAGGAACAGCAGGACGATCCACTTGGGGACGCCGGCGAGGTAGCCCATGACCACGATCGTGAGGCCGAGCACCATCGTCGAGCCCTTGTCGGGCTGCACAACGATGAGCACGAGCGGCAGCCCCACGCCCACCACGAGCAGCTTCAGGAAGCCCGACCAGTCGAGCGAGCCCTCCTCGAAGTAGCGCTCGGCCACGTTGGCGGCCGTGAACACGATGGTGAGCTTGGCGAACTCGGAGGGCTGCAGGTCGAAAAATCCCAGGTTGATCCAGCGGGTTGCGCCCATGTCGTTGTCCGTGCCGGCCACGATGACCAAGGCGAGCAGGCCCACGGTCACCACCCAGATGGGCACGAGGAAGCGCCTCACCCATATGCGGTAGTCGAGGATCGCGAGCGCCGCGGCGGCGGCGAGGCCCACGACCGAGAAGAGCAGCTGGCGCTTGAGGTAGTAGGCGGCGTCGCCGGTGGCGTCGAGCGCCGTGACCGACGAGGCGGAGTAGACCATGAGCATGCCGAAGGCCGCGAGGACGGCCACGCACGCGATGAGGATCAGCCTCGGGCGCATGAAGCGCTCGGGCACCCCCAGCAGCATGGACTCCCCGGAGCTCCCCCGCGCGCGGCGCGCGCGCCCGGCGCCGGCCGCGGCCTGCCTGCCCGCCACGGCGCTCACTCCCCCGCGCCCGCGAGGTCGCGAACGAGCTGCTTGAAGAGGCGGCCGCGCTCGGCCATGTTGGAGAACTCGTCGAAAGACGAGCACGCCGGCGAGAGCAGCACGGTCTCGCCGGGACGGGCCGCGGCGACGGCGGCGCCGAAGGCCTCGCGCAGGTGCGCCGCGCGCACGACCTCGAGCGCGGCGCCCTTCTCGGCGCGCGCGGACTCGAGGGCGGCCGCGATGCGCTCCCCCGCCTCGCCGAAGCACACCGCCGCGCGGCAGCGGTCGCACACCGCGGAGGCGAGCGAGGCCAGGTCGGTCATCTTGTCGTGGCCGCCGAGCAGCACCACGACCGAGCCGGCCGGGAAGGCGGTGAGGGCCTTCTCCACCGAGTCGGTGTTGGTCGCCTTGGAGTCGTTGACGAAGCGCACGCCCCCGACCTCGCCGGCGGGCTCGATGCGGTGCTCGATGGGCGAGAAGGACCTGAGGCCGGCGCGCACATCGTCGGCGGGGACGCCCGCCTCGAGCGCCAGCGCGGCGGCCGCGAGGGCGTTCTCGGCGTTGTGCAGGCCGAAGACCTGGAGCTCGGAGGAGGCGAGCAGCTCCCGCTCGACGCCGTCGAGGCGCACGACGAGCGCGCCCTCGCGCAGGAAGGCGGCGCAGGGGCCCTCGGGCTCGCGCTCGACGGAGAGGCGGCAGACGCGCACCCCGCGGGCCTCGCAGCGCGCGGCCACCGCGCGGCACCACCCGTCGTCGACGGAGACCACGGCCAGGTCGCCCTCGGCGAGGTTCGCGAAGGCGCGCTCCTTGGCGGCCGCGTAGGCCTCCATCGTGTGGTGCCACTCGAGGTGGTCGGGCGTGATGTTGAGCAGGGCCGCCGCCCGCGGGTGGAAGAGCCGCGTCGAGGCGAGCTGGAAGCTCGAGAGCTCGGCCACGAACCACGTCCCCTCCGCGCGCCCGGGGAGCGCCTCGAGCGGCGGCATGCCGATGTTGCCCACCGACTCGGCGGGAAGGCCGCCCGCGCGCAGCAGGTGCGTGGTCATGGAGGTCGTGGTCGTCTTCCCGTTGGTACCGGTGACGACGAGCCAGCGCTCGGGGCTCTCGCGCCAGGCGAGCTCGGGCTCGCTCACGACCTCGGCCGAGCAGGCGGCCGCGGCGCGGTAGAACGGGGCGTCCTGCGGGATGCCCGGGGAGGCCACGGCGAGGTCGTAGGCGCCCTCGACCCTCTCGGTCCCGCACACCACGGTCACGCCCGCCTCCTCGAGGGCGCGCGTCCTGTCGCCGGGCTCGGAGCCGGCGCCGCCGTAGAGCGTGACCGAGCCCACGCGGCCGGGCCCGAGCGAGGCGAGGTAGCGGGCAGCCGCCTCCCCCGTCCTGCCGAGGCCGAGCACGACGACGTTGCCGAGATATGCGCGAGAGCCCATGTCCTTCTCCCCCGATGCCATCTGTCTAGCCGAGCTGGAAATAGAGCGCGAAACCGAGCGCCGCGAAGGCGGCCGAGACGATCCAGAACCTCACGACGACCTTGTTCTCCGCCCAGCCCATCTGCTCGAAGTGGTGGTGGATCGGGGTCATGAGGAACACGCGCCTGCCCGTGAGCTTGAAGCTCGTGACCTGGATCATGACGGAGAGCGCCTCGCAGACGAAGACGCCGCCCATGATCAGCGAGGCGATCTCGGACTTGGTGAGGACGGCCAGGGAGGCGAGCGCCGCGCCCAGGGCGAGCGACCCGGTGTCGCCCATGAAGATCGAGGCCGGGTAGCAGTTGTGCCAGAGGAAGCCCACGCAGGCGCCCGCGATGGCGCCCGCGAAGATGGCCAGGTCGAGCTCGCCGTAGCGGAAGGCGACCATGGCCATCACGAGCATGACGACCATCGAGCAGCCGCCGGCGAGGCCGTCGAGGCCGTCGGTGAGGTTGACGGCGTTGGAGAGGCCCGCCATGAGCAGGAACACGAAGACGAGGTAGAGCCACGGGATCGCCACCCGGGCGCCGCCCAGGTCGAGCGTCGTCGTGAGGACGCCGAGGTCGATGGAGAGGCCGCCGGGGAAGCTCACCGCCGCGGGGACGCCGCAGACGTTGACCGCCACGAGGCAGAAGACCACCGAGATGATGATCAGGCCCGCCATCTTCTGGGACGGCGTGAGGCCCAGCGAGCGGCCGTGGGCCACGGACTCGATGTCGTCGAGCAGGCCGAGCGAGCCGGTCACGAGCGTGGCGGCGACGGCCAGGATGAGGCCGGGCGTCCACTCGGCGAGAAGGGCCACGGAGACGACCACGCCCACCAGGATGATGATGCCGCCCATCGTGGGCGTGCCCTGCTTCACGAGGTGGCGCTGGGGGCCGTCGGCGCGGATCTGCTGGCCCACGCCCTCGTGGCGCATGAGGCGGATGAACAGGGGCATGAGCAGCCCCGTGACCAGGGCGGCGAGGCCCACGGCGAGAAACACCTGATAGGTGGGGTATTCGGGATTTCCGATCATCGGTCGAGCACTCCCCTCACGAAGTTGTCCAGCCCCGCGGCGCGCGAGGCCTTGACGAGCACGAGGTCGCCCTCGCCGAGCACCGGCCCGATGACGCGCACGGCGTCCTCGACCGTCGCGAAGCGCTCGATGGCGTCCTCGGAGAGGCCCATCGTGCGCGCGGCCTCGGCCATCTCGCCGGCGAGCGCGTCGCCGACGAGCACGAGCAGGTCGACGCCCTTGGCGGCCGCGTAGGCGCCCACGTAGCCGTGGAGGCGCGGCGCCTCGTCGCCGAGCTCGCCCATCTCGCCGAGGACGGCCACGCGCCGCCCGGTGCACGCCATCGAGGCGAGCACGTCGAGCGAGGAGGCCATCGAGGCGGGGGCGGCGTTGTAGGAGTCGTCGATCACGCGGGCGCCCGAGGCGGCCTCGCGCACGTCGAGGCGCATGCTCGTGGCGGGCATGGTCTCGATGGCGTCGACGGCGGCGTCTCGATCGAGCCCCGCGCGCCAGATGAGGGCGACGGCCAGCAGCAGGTCGTCGGCGGCGGCGCGGCCGGGGACCGCGAGGCGCGCCGTGCGGCGCCAGCCGTCGGCGCAGGCGATCTCGACCGTGGCGCGGCCCTCGTCGTCGAGCGTCACGCCGAGCGCGCGCACGTCGTCGGCGGCGGAGGAGCCCACGCGCATGACGCCGACGCCCGCGGGGCGGCAGAAGCCCTCCTCGATGAAGGGCGTGAAGTCGCCGGAGCTCGTGAGCGCGAGGGTGCGCGGGAGCCCGCCGCGGTCGCGCATGCCGGAGACGATCTCCGCCTTGGCGCGGGCGATGTTCTCGCGGCTGCCGAGCAGGCCGATGTGGCTGGTGCCCACGTTGGTGATCGCGGCGAGCGCGGGCTGGCACGCGGCCGCGAGGCGCTCGATCTCGTGGGCGTGGTTCATGCCGAGCTCGCAGACCACGACCTCCGCGTCCTCGGGCGTCGAGAGCACGGTGAGGGGGCCGCCGATGAGGTTGTTGAGGTTGCCGCGGGTGGCGTGGCAGCGGCGCTGGGAGCCAAAGCCGGCCGCCAGCATCTCCTTGGTCGTGGTCTTGCCCACCGACCCGGTGACGGCCACGACGAGCCAGCCGGGGTGCAGCTCGCGCCAGGCCCGCGCGAGGCGCAGCAGGAACTCCTCGCAGTCGTCGCCCGCGGCGCGCAGGACCGCGCAGCCCGCGGCGCGGGCGGCATCGAGGTCCTTCTCGGCCACCGCGGAGGAGGCGACGACGGCAGCGGCGCCCGCGGAGGCGGCGGAGGCGAGGTAGGCGTTTCCGTCCACGCGCTCGCCCGCGAAGGCGACGAACATGCCGCCGGGGGCGACGGCGCGCGAGTCGATGACGACCTCGCCCCTCACGTCGGAGGCGCCCTCGAGGAGCACCTCCGCGCCGGTGGCGCGCGCGACGTCGCCTATGGACATACAGATCATCGTGCAACCTTTCTTTCTATGACGCGGGCGTGACGCCCAGGATGTTCACCGCCTGGCTCATGACGTCGTGGAAGACGTTGGCCGAGGACTGGGAGGCAAGGTGCGGCAGGTGGTTGAGGCCCACGTACACGAGGACCTCCGGGTCGGAGGCGTTTGCGAAGCCGCACAGCGAGGCCACGAAGGAGCCGGAGAGGTAGCCGCCGTCCTCGGAGGCCTGCTCGCCCGTGCCGGTCTTGCCGGCGATGTCGTAGCCGTCGATGCGGGCGTTCTTGCCGGTGCCCTCGGCCACGACGGTGCGCATGATGTCGACCTCCTCGGCGCAGGCCTCCTCCGAGATGATGCGCTCCCCCGCCGGCCAGTCGACCTCCTCCTCGCCCTTGGCGACGAGGAAGTGGGGCGTCATGGGGACGCCGCCGTTGGCGACCGACCCGTAGGCGCGCACGATCTGGACCATGGGGACGGCGAGCGCCTGGCCGAAGGCCATCGAGCCCGGGGTGCCGCCGTCGTACTCGGCCGGCGTCCTCACGATGCCCTCGGTCTCGCCGGGGAAGTCGATGCCCGTGGCGTGGCCGATCCCGTAGCGGTCCACGCCCTCGGCGAAGGCCTCGGCGCCGATGACCTCGGTGACGAGCATCGCCATGGCGGTGTTGGACGAGCGGCGCATCATCTCGCGGACGGACATGTCCTCCGTGTAGTCGCGGCCGTCGTCGTCGGTGACGTAGTTGTCGCCCACCTTGTAGAAGGCGGGCACGGTGTAGACGGTCTCGGGGGTGTAGAGCCCCAGGTCGAGCCCGATGGAGGTGGTGAGCACCTTGAAGACCGAGCCGGGCTCGAAGGAGCTCGAGACGAGCTTGAGGCTGAGGGCCTCGTCCTGGAGGTTCGAGAAGTCCGCGAGCGGGGTCGAGCACGCCGCGAGGATCTCGCCGGTGCGCGGCTCGGTCACCATGACCGAGCCGGAGTCGGCCGAGTAGGTGCCCACGGCCTCGGAGATGATCGACTCGCAGGCCTGCTGGAGGTCGATGTCGAGCGAGATCACGATGTCGGTGCCGTCCTTGGCGTCCACGACCTGCGACACGCCGCCCGCGATGGGGGTGCCGGTGCGGCCGGTCTCGATGAGCATCTCGCCGTCGGTGCCGGTGAGCAGGTCGTTGTACTGGTACTCGAGGCCCGAGGCGCCCTCGCCGTCGACGTTGACGAAGCCCAGGATCTGCGCGGCCACGTTGCCGTAGGGGTAGACGCGCTTGGTGTCGGCGAGGAAGTAGACGCCCGCGAGCTCCTTCTTGACGAGCGTGTCGTGGAGCTCGTCCGCCACGTCCTGGTCGACCTGGCGCTGGATGTAGACGAAGGTGGTGTCGGCGGGGGTGATCAGGTCCATGTAGTCCTGCTTCTCGCCGCCGAGGGCGTCGGCGAGGGCCGAGGCCACGCCCGAGGGGTCCTGGATCTCCTTGGGGTTGGCGTAGATGGTCTCGCAGTCCTCGCTCATGGCCAGGACGTTGCCGTTGCGGTCGAAGATCGTGCCGCGCTTCGCGTGCAGCACGATGCGGTTGGTGCGCTGGCTCTCCGCCTTGGAGGAGAGGTTGCCGGCGTCGATGATCTGAAGGAAGCCCAGCCGCGCCGCGACGACGCCGAAGACGGCCAGGAAGATGCGGCGCGTGACCGACAGACCGCGGTCCGAGCCGCCGCTGCCCGATCCGCCGGGCCGCGACGCCCTGACGCGGTAGCGCGCACGAGAGGCCTCGTCGTACGAGGCCTCTGGATGGTTCCTCCGCCCGGGGCGGGTATGTCTGTTGCTGCTTCTCACGCTAGCAAGTCTAGCCGACGTCGGCCTGCTCGCCCGTCTGCTCCGCGGACTGCGCATCATCACCATGAGCGGCGGTCTGGCCGGCCTCGTCCGCCCGGTCCTCAAAGGAGACCGTCAGGCGCTCGGTCGGGAGCACCATGCCGTAGTTCTGGGTGGCGATGCGGCTGATGCGGGCGTTGCTGGAGAGCACCGAGCGCTCGACCCTGAGGTTGGAGCTCAGCGTCTCGGCCTCGCTGATCTGGGTGGTGAGGTCGGAGTTGGCCTGCAGCACGGAGACCGTCGCCGAGGCGAGGGCGACACGGGCGAGGTTGACCGCGAAGAACAGCGCCGCGACGAGAAGGACGGCGCGGACGCGGGCGAGGAACTGCGGGGAGACGCCCTGGCGCGCGCGGGCGTCGAGGCCGCCGCCCGAGACCACCTCGAACGGCGCGCGGGACTGTGCGGAGGCGCGCTCCCATGCGCGCTCCGACGCCCTCGCCGAATATGCCTCTGACCCCTGGTACCTCATCTGTCTTCCTTTTGCTCGCGGCAGTGCCTCAATGGGTGGTGCATGGCAGGTACGCTGGGGACTTGAGGGTTGGCTGAGGCTTCTCCCCCATGCGGTCGAGCGACCTTAAGGTAGTTCTTAAGACAAAGTCGATGGTTCGTTGATGGTTTGTTGTGCTGTGGCTGTGGCTGCGGTGGTGGTGCGTGGGTGGTGCGTTTGCGGTGTGGTGTGGTGCGTCTGTGGTGTGGTTGTGGCGCGGCGGTGCTTCGGTGGTGGTGCGTGGTGCAAAAGGTAGACGACACGGGGTCGGCTACATCGTTGCTCCCTCACCCGGCGGCGTCGAGCCTGACCGCCACGCGCATGAGGGCGCTTCGCGACCGCGGGTTGGCCGCGACCTCCTCGTCCGAGGCGACGAGGGGCTTCCTTGTCCTGACCCTGAGCGCAGGCACGTGTCCGCACACGCACACCGGTAGGTCCGGCGGGCAGGTGCACCCCTGCGAGAGCTCGGAGAAGACGTGCTTCACGATGCGGTCCTCGAGCGAGTGGTAGGAGATGACGCAGACCCTGCCGCCCGGGTTGGCCCATCGCGCCGCCGCCCTGAGGCCTCGGTCCAGCACGTCGAGCTCGTGGTTGACCTCGATGCGCAGCGCCTGGAAGGTCCGGCGGGCCGGGTGGCCCCCCGTTCTTCTCGCCGCGGCGGGGATCGCCGCCTTGATGACCTCGACGAGCTCAAGGGTCGTCTCGATGGGGGCCTTGGCCCTCGTCTCCACGATCTTTCGCGCGATGCGGCCCGCATAGCGCTCGTCACCGTAGACGCGTAGGATTCGGGCGAGGTCTGCTTCGTTGTAGGTGTTGACGACCTCGGCTGCGGTTGTGGTGTGGTTGCCCGAATTCATGCGCATGTCCAAGGGCGCGTCCTCGTGGTACGAGAAGCCGCGCTCCGGGATATCGAGCTGCGGGGACGAGACGCCGAGGTCGAAGAGGAAGCAGTCGACCCCGGGGACCTCCGCCTCGACGAGGAGCTCGTCGAGGTCCCCGAAGTTGCCCTTGAGGGTGCGGACGCTCGCCTCGGGCACCTCGCGCGCGAGGCGCTCGGTCGCGGCTGCGAGGGCCATGTCGTCCTGGTCGATCCCAAGCGACAGGCCGTCCGGGGCCACGCGGCGCGCGAGCTCGACGGTGTGCCCCGCACCGCCGAGGGTGCAGTCGCACACGACCTCCCCCGGCTGGGGGTCGAGCTCGGCGAGGACCTCGGCGAGCATCACGGGTACGTGCCTGTATGCCGTTGTCAAGACCCTCACCCCCTTCGTCGTCAGTCGTGGAAGAGCAGCGCGTCGAGGTCGTCCTCGAAGCTCGCCTGCGTCGCGTTCCACTTCTCGGTGTTCCAGACCTCGAAGTGGTCGCCCGCGCCCACGACCGTGACGTCCGCCGTGAGGCCGAGCTTCTCGCGCGAGCCGGGCTTGGCCGCGTCGAGCTTGCCGAGGGCCACGCGGCCGGCGGAGTCGATGTCGACCTCCACGGCGCTGGCCCAGAGCCCCGTCCTCAGCTGGACGTCCTTGCGACTGCGGGGATCGTAGTGGTGGTCGCCGTACTCGAAGAGGCCGTCGACGAACCGCTCGAACCCCTCAGGGGTGAAGCCGTTCACGCAGCCGTTCATGGGAACGAGGTAAAGCGCCTTCTTATCGCCGTCGATCAGCTGCTTGCGGAAGACGGCGGGAAGGGTGACGCGCGCCTTGGCATCCACGGACATCGGATACGAACCGGCGAGCATGTACCCTCCCTTCGAAAGACGAGACCACACCCCCGAACGGAGCGTGCGATAACTATACGTCATCCGCGACACTTTGCCACACAGAAAAACACTTGGCCACACCCTGTGGTTGAAATCTGGTTTCCAGCGGTTCTAGGCGCTGACGATGGCCCCAGATGTAGTGCCCTCAAGCTTTCTGAGCCACAAGAGGGTCGAAGGTGTTCGGTCTTTTCTCAAACGATTTGTGTCGCCGCCGTGAAAGCCCAGCTCAGCGCCAGGTGGGGCGCCGTCCCACCCTACTTTCGGGCGCGGGGGTGGGCGGCGAGGTACACGCGGCGGATGTGGGTCCTGTCCACGTGGGTGTAGAGCTGGGTCGTGGCCACGTTGGCGTGCCCCAGCAGCTCCTGCACCACGCGCAGGTCCGCGCCGCCCTCGAGCAGGTGCGTCGCGAAGCTGTGGCGCAGCGTGTGAGGGTGCAGGCCCTTGATGCCCGCGACCCGCCCGTACTTCTCGACGATGGCGTGGACGGACTGGCGCGAGATGCGGCCTCCCCGCACGTTGAGGAAGACCGCCTGCGTGGGACGGCGCCCAGCCAGCGCCCCGCGCCCTCGCTCGAGGTATGCCTCGAGCGCCTGCGCCGCCGCCCCCAGCACGGGCACCACCCGCTCCTTGTCGCCCTTGCCGAAGACGCGCAGGAGCCCCTCGTCCAGGAGGACGGCGCGCTCGTCGAGGCCGGTCAGCTCGCTCGCGCGCAGGCCGCAGCCGTAGAGGACCTCCAGGATCGCATGGTCGCGCAGGCCGGCGGGGGTCTGCGGGAAGGGCTGGTCGAGCAGGCGCTCGGCGTCGTCGACCGAGATCACGTCCGGCAGCCGCTCCGGCTTGGACGGCAGCGGCAGGTCCGAGGTGGGAAACGCCTCGCAGATGCCGTCTGCCACCATGAAGCGGTGCAGGCCCTTCACCGCCGAGACCGCCCGCTCGACCGACGCAGGCGCCAGGCCCACGTCCACGAGCGCGGCCACGTGCTCCTCCACGAGCCCGCGCGTCACGTCCTCGGGGTCGCGCACGCCGCGGTCGGCGAGCCATCCCACATAGCGGGACAGGTCGCGCCCGTAGGCCTCGACGGTGTTGCCCGAGCTCCCCCGCTCCACGGCGAGGTATCCCAGGTACTCCTTGCACGCCCTCTCGAGGTCCATGTTCCCCCTACTCCAACGGCGTCACGACATGGCGGCTCACGCCCTCGTGGTGGGCGATCGCCGCGCGCACGAACTCGCGGAACAGCGGCGCCGGGCGGTCCGGGCGGCTCTTGAACTCGGGGTGGGCCTGGCTCGCCACGAACCAGGGGTGCACGTCCTCGGGCAGCTCGACCATCTCGACGAGCCGACCGTCCGGAGAGAGCCCCGAGAGCACGAGCCCGGCCTCGACCAGCCGGTCGCGGTACGCGTTGCTGACCTCGAAGCGGTGGCGGTGGCGCTCCTGGACGAGGCCCTCGCCGTAGGCCTCTTCGGCCAGGGTCCCGGGCCTGACCGCGCACGGGTAGGCGCCGAGGCGCATGGTCGCGCCCTTCTCGGTAACGCCCTCCTGGTCGGGCATGAGGTCGATCACGGGATAGGGGGTCTCGGGGTCGAACTCCGTGGAGCTCGCGCCCGCCATTCCGCAGACGTCGCGCGCGAACTCGCAGACGGCCACCTGCAGGCCCAGGCAGACGCCGAGGTAGGGCACCTTGCCTGTGCGGGCGCGCCGGACCGCCTCGATCTTGCCCTCGATGCCGCGCAGGCCAAAGCCCCCGGGCACGAGGATGCCGTCGGCGTCGCCGAGCTCGGCCTCGACGTTCTTCTCGCTGAGCGCCTCGCCGTCGACCAGGCGGATGTCCACGTGCCGGCCGAAGAGCACGCCGGAGTGGTGCAGCGCCTCGATGACGGAGAGGTAGGCGTCGGGCAGCTGGGTGTACTTGCCCACCACGCGGATGCGGGTGACGTCGGCGCGCTCGTTGGCGGCGTGCATCGCCTCCGTGAAGGCGTACCAGCCCTCCATGTGGCTCTCGCGCGGCTCCAGCCCCAGCCGCTCGCAGACCTTGACGTCAAAGCCCTGCTCGGCGAGATGAGCCGGCACGTCGTAGATCGAGGGCAGGTCGGCGTTCTCGAAGACGTGGTCGGCCGGCACGTCGCAGAAGCTCGCGATCTTGGCGCGCAGGCCGGCGCCCACCTCGCGGTCCGAGCGGCAGACGATGAAGTCGGGCTGCAGGCCGAACGAGCGCATCTCGCGCACGGAGTGCTGCGTGGGCTTGGACTTGAGCTCGTGGGCGGCGGCGATGTAGGGCACCAGGCTCACGTGGATGAGGCAGCAGTCCGCCGCGCCCTTGTCGTTTCGGAACTGGCGGATGGCCTCCACGAAGGCCTGGCCCTCGATGTCGCCGATGGTGCCGCCGAGCTCGGTGATCACCACGTCGGCGCCGGTCTGCTCCTCGATGCGCCAGAAGCGCTCCTTGATGGCGTCGGTCACGTGCGGGACGACCTGCACGGTGCCGCCGAGGAAGTCGCCGGCACGCTCGCGGGAAATGAGGTCCTGGTAGATGGCGCCCGTCGTGAAGTTGGAGTTGCGCGTGAGGTTCTCGTCGATGAAGCGCTCGTAGTGCCCGAGGTCGAGGTCGGACTCGTAGCCGTCCTCGGTCACGAAGACCTCGCCGTGCTGGAACGGGCTCATCGTGCCCGGGTCCACGTTGAGGTAGGGGTCCGCCTTCTGCATCATGACGCTGTAGCCCCGGGACTTGAGCAGGCGGCCCAGAGATGCCGCGGTGATGCCCTTGCCCAGGGACGAGACGACGCCGCCGGTAACGAAGATGTGCTTTGCCATGTGCTGTGACCCTCCCGTAGTCGCGCTGTTCGCTTCCCACGGGTCTCCATGGTAGCGCGGGCGGGCGTGTGCCCCGGGCGCGCCCGCCCAATCCGACGCGGACGCGAAACAGTTTGCCACATCGCTGAAACGAAGCTGGACGCGGGGCGGGGCGCGGCGGGGCGGGGCCGGGGGCCGAGAATGCCAAATGGGACAGTTTGGGCGATCGGGCGGGGCAAAACTGTCCCATATGGCATGCTCACGCATGCGGGCAAAGACCGGGCGAGAAGGACGCGCGCTAGAGGTACCTGCGCCAGTCGTCCTCCTCCTCGTCCTCGGCGGACGCGGCGGCCGCCTGGGCGGCAGCGGCGGCGCGCTCGGCGCGGGTCACGTACGGCTCGGGGTTGGGCTCGGGGAACGTGGCGAGCGCGTGCTCGAAGACCTCGAGGTTCTCGTCCGCGCGGCCGCGCGGGATCGCGAAGGTCACCTGGGACGCCGCGTGCGCGCCGCTCGCGAGCTCGGCGCGGAAGGCCTCCGCGACCATGGCGGCGTCCCAACCGAAGACGCCGCAGCCGAAGGCGCCCAGGACGAGCTTGTCGTGACCGAGGTCGTCGGCGATGGCCATCACCAGTCGGACGCGGTCGCGCAGGGCGCCGAGCAGGACGTCGTCGGAGACGCGGTACTCCTCACGGGCGCGCCGGGCGTCGGGCGCCGCCGCCACGATGACGTCGGCATAGGAGTGGAAGCCGTCGCGCTCGAAGCGCACGCGCGGCACCGCGAGCGCACGGTTGCGGTAGAGGTGGCAGTTGACGTTGCGCCGGCGGTTCTCGGCATACCAGCCGCCCTTCTCGGAAAGGACGTTGAAGAGGAAGCTCGCCGAGCAGAGCGCCTGCTCCTGGCCCCAGTTTCCGCGGTCGTAGCCGCCGCCGGGATACAGGAACGACGCGAAGTCCAGAACGGCGAGGTCGCAGGCGGACGCCAGGCCGCGCCCGCGCGCCAGGACCGCGGAGACGCCGTCCTGCTCCGCCACGCACACCTCGGGCAGGCGCCCCTCGACGCGCGGCGCCGGCGCCCCGTCGTAGACCCTCACGTCCGCGACGCAGCGGGCGATCTCGGACGAGAAGCGCCGCTCCATCTCCTCGACGTGCCTGCGCGCCTGGTCCGCGCGACTCCCGCGCCTCGCGTTCTTCTCGGCCATCGTGAGCCCCCCTCTCGTCGCGTTTTGGGACATTGTGGCACAACGCCGAGAAGAGTGTCGGGATCGCGCACGTCAACGTATGAGGTGCGCGGACGCGACGTTTCCACCGAGAAGAACGTCGGGATCGCGCACGCGTCCGGTTGCGGTGCGCGGACGCGACGGTTTTGCCGAGAAGAACGTCGGGATCGCGCACGTCAACGTATGAGGTGCGCGGACGCGACGTTTCCACCGAGAAGAACGTCGGGATCGCGCACGTCAGCCGGCGGCCCGCGCCGAGAGCATCTCGCGCGCGAGGTCGCGGCTCGCCGAGCCGGTGTCGCCGGAGAGCATGCGCGCCACCTCGGCGACGCGGTCCTCGCCGGAGAGCTCGACCAGCGAGGTCTCCGGGACGTCGCCGCCGGACTTGCGCACCAGGTAGTGCTTCTGCGCGGCGACCGCCACCTGCGCGAGGTGCGTGACCACGATCACCTGGTGCGTCTGCGCGAGGCGCGCCAGCACGCTCGCCAGCGCCACCGCCGTCGCGCCGCCCACGCCGGCGTCGACCTCGTCGAAGACCAGCGTCTCGCACTCGTCGGCCTCGCCGAGCACCACCTTGCACGCCAGCATCACGCGGCTGACCTCGCCGCCCGAGGCGATCTTTCGCAGCGGCCGCGCCGTGAGCCCGGCCGCGGGCCGGTAGAGCAGCTCCACGCGCGACGGGCCCGACCGCGTCCACTCGGCGCGCGGCAGGCGCTCCTGCGAGACCACGAGCTCGGCCGTCCCCATCTCGAGGAAGGCCATCTGGCCGGAAACCGCCTCGGCCAGGCGCGGCGCAGCCTCGGAGCGCACGGCGTCGAGCGCGTCCGCCGCGCGCGCGAGCTCGGCCTCGCGGCGCTCGAGCTCCTCGGCCGCGCGCCGCTCGAGCTCGCCCCCGTCGCTGGCGGCGGCGACGACCTCGCGGGCCCGCTCGCGGCGCTCGAGCACGTCGGCCATGCGCGGGCCGTACGTGCGCATCAGGCCCTCGAGGCGGGCCAGGCGCGCCTGGACGCGCTCGAGCTCCTCGGGGTCAAAGTCCACCTCGTCGGCGTAGTCGCGCAGCTCGGAGGCAACGTCCTCGATGTCGATGAGCGAGCTCTCGAGCGTCTTTGCCCACGCGCCGAGCGCCTCGTCGTAGCGCGCGGCGTCTCCCAGCACGCGCACGGCCTCCCCGAGTGCGTCGCAGGCGCCGTCGTCGCCGGAGAGCAGCTCGCGAGCGCCGGATGCCGCGGCCATGAGGGCCTCGCCGTGTTCCACGCGCGGCAGCTGGGCCTCGAGCTCCTCGAGCTCGCCCTCGCGCGGGTCGACCTCGTCGATGCGGCGCAGGACGAAGGAGGCCTCCTCGAGCCGCTCGCCGGTCGCTCGTCCCATCTCCCGCACGCGCTCGAGCTCTGCCGCCGCCTCCTGCGCCACCGCGAGCGCGTCGCGGTACGCGTCGAGCGCCTCGGCCGCGGGCAGCCCCGCCCAGGAGTCGAGCATGTCGACGTGGGTCTGGACGGAGAGCAGCCGCTGGTGCTCGTGCTGGCCGCAGAGGTCCACCGCGGACCCCACGCGCTCCGCGAGCTCGCGGACGCTCGCCATGTGGCCGTCCAGCTCCACGCGGCCGCGCCCGTCGGCGCCCACGCGGCGGCGCACCACGGTCCCGTCCTCGTCGTCCCCGCGCAGGAACAGGCGCCCCTCGATCTCGAGAGAGGACGCGCCCTCGCGGACCATGCCCGCGTCGGCGCGCTCCCCCACCAGCAGCTTGATCGACGACAGCAGGGCCGTCTTGCCCGCGCCCGTCTCGCCCGTGAGCACGGTGAGGCCCGCGGCGGGCTCGATGGACGCGTCATGGATCAGCGCGACGTCGCGCACGTGGAGCTCGTCGATCATCTACTTTCCCACCTGCCCGTAGAAGACGCGCGAGACGGAGTCGTAGAAGCTCTGGGTGCTGCGGTCGAGAAGGACGATGTCGCCGGGGCCGCGACGGACGCAGGCGCGCACGCCGCGCCAGCCCTTCTCGCGCGGGACGGGCTGTCCGTCGGCGAAGAAGTGGCGCATGACGGGGCGCTCCGGGCTCATCTCGATCTCGACGACGTCCGCGGGCGAGGTCAGGAAGGCGCGCGCCATGATGGTGTGCGGCGCGATGGGCACGCAGACCATGCCCGTGAACTCCGGGGTCACGATGGGGCCGCCAGCGGCGAGCGCGTAGCCCGTCGACCCCGTGGCCGTGGAGACCACGAAGCCGTCGCCGCGCAGGCGGTCGATGTGCTTGCCGGACACGGACACGTCGAACTCGACCATGTTGCCCGCGCCGCCGCGCGAGACGGCGAAGTCGTTGAGGGCGAAGCAGTGGCGGGAGTAGGTTCCGCCGTCCTTGGCCTCGAACTCGCACTCGATGTCGAGTGTAGCGCGCCGCGAGACGTGCAGCTCGCCCGCGAGCGCGTCCTCGACGGTGACGATGAGGTCCTCGGGGCCGGCGGCGGTGAGAAAGCCCAGGTGGCCGTAGGAGATGCCCACGATGGGGACGCCGGCGTAGCCGACGATGCGCGCCGCGCGCAGCAGCGTGCCGTCGCCGCCGAGCGAGACCACGAGCTCGCAGCCCTCCGCGGAGTCCTCCGCGTCGGGGAAGAGCTTCTTGTCGCGCGCCCACACGACGTCGATGCCCTGGTCGCCGAGCCAGTCCTCGAGATGGCGCGCGCCCTCGAGGGCGTCGGCGCGGGAGTAGTTGGGAACGATGAGAACCTTCACGGTCAGCCTTTCGATCACCTGCACATGGTTTAGATTCTATCCCGTCGGCGTCGGGCGCGTGACAGTTAGGGCATGTGACAATTAGGACAGGTTAAATTGTCACACTGCTGCGTGACAATTTAACCTGTCCTAATTGTCACATGCCCTAACTGTCACGCGCTCGGCCGCAGAGGAGGTACTCGACGTTGCCCTTGTGGCCGGTGATGGGGCTCTCGCAGGACCCGAGCACCGTCAGGCCCGCGTCCTCGAAGGCGCTGCGCACCCGCTCCAGCGCCGCGGCGCGCACGGAGGCGTCGCGCACGACGCCGCCCTCTCCCACGTCCTCGCGCGGGGCCTCGAACTGAGGCTTCACGAGCGTGAGGAAGGTCCCGCCGGGACGCAGGAGCTCCATCACGGCGGGCAGCACGGTGATGACGGAGGTGAAGGAGACGTCGCAGACCGCGAGGTCGACCGCGCCCTCCCCCACGATCTGCGGGACGTCAACGATGTTGGTGCGCTCGAGCAGCTGCACGCGGGCGTCTCCCCGCAGCTCCCACGAGAACTGGGCGTAGCCCACGTCCACGGCGATGACCGACGCCGCGCCCCGCTTGAGCAGGCAGTCGGTGAAGCCGCCGGTCGAGCATCCCACATCGAGGCAGAAGAGCCCGGACGGATCGACGCCGAAGAAGTCGAGGCCGCGCTCCAGCTTGAGGCCGCCGCGGCTCACGTAGGGCGAGCGCCCGCGCACGTGCAGCTCGATGCCGGGGCGCACCTGCTCGCCGGGGGCGGTCAGACGACGGTCGGTCGTGGAGACGTCGCCTGCCATCACGGCGCGCATCGCCTCGTCTGCAGACGAGAAGAACCCCTGCTCGACGAGCTCGGCGTCGAGACGGCGGCGGGGCATGCCTACTCCCCGGACGGCTCGGCGGGGGCGACGTCCTTATCGGCGGGAGCGGCGCCCTTCTCGGCCTGTGCGCCATCGCCCTCGGGCGCGGGGCCCTCGGCGAGGCGCGCCTCCTCCTCGGGCGAGAAGTCCGTGGCGTCCACGAGGCTCACGGCCTTGGATCCGAGCGCGATCGCCTCGTCGAAGAGGTCGAGCGAGCGCTCGAGAGAGACGTCCTTGTCGCGCACCTGGGCGACGATGTCGTCGAGGCGTTCGGTGATGTCGCCGAAGGTCTGGTAGGCGGAGACGTCGACGCGGCGGGCCATTACTCCGCGTCCTCCCCATCGGACGGGGCGGCGCCGCCGGAGGCGTCCGCCTGGGGCTCCACGTCCTTCTCGGCCCCCGCGTCCTTCTCGGCCTGCGCCGCCGCGCGCTCGCGGGCGGCCTCGCGGGCCTTGGCGATGACCTCGACCCCGGTGTCGAGGTCGTCCGCCACGCGGCCCAGAAGGCCGTTCACGAAGCGCGAGGACTCGTCGGTGCCGTATGCCTTGGCCAGCTCGACGCACTCGTCGATGGTCACGGCGACGTCGACCTCGTCGACGCACAGCATCTCGTAGAGGGCGAGGCGCAGCAGGTTGCGGTCGACGGCGTTGAGGCGCGAGACCGACCAGCCGGTCGAGCGCATCGCGATGACGGCGTCGAGGTCCGGGCGCATCTCGTCGGCGCCCAGGGCGAGCCTGCGGCCGTAGTCGTCCAGCGGGCCCTGCGAGAGCGCGTACTCCCCGTCGAGGACCGACAGGACGGCGCGGGAGTTGGCCTCCGCCTGGAACAGCAGCTGGAGGGCCTGGCTGCGGGCGAGGGTGCGCCCGCCGAAGTGAGTGCTCAAGTTACTCCTTGGGGAAGACGAGGCTGTCGATGCACACGTCCACGGCGGAGACGCCGACGCCGATCTGCTCGGTGATCGCGGCGGCGACCTCGTCGCGCACGTCGGCGGCGAGCTTGGTGAACGGGTAGCCGTAGAAGACGGCCAGGTGGACGGTCACATGCAGGCGGTCGTCCTCGACGCAGGACTCGACGGCGTTCTCGGGCGCGACCGTCCTGCTCGTGAAGACGGAGATGAGGTTGGAGGTGATGTCGTTGCCCCCCACGGAGGCTACGCCCTCGACGCGGCGGGCGGCGATGGAGACGATGGTGGAGACGACACCCTTGGAGATGCCGATGCCAGAGACGTGAAGCTCACTTTCGGACATGTTGGACCCCTTCGTCGAATCCGGGCCCGGCGGCCCGCTGCGTGCAGTCGTTCACAACAGTATACCCGTTGCCGGCGGACCTGCGCCGCCGACAAAAAAGCCCGCGGGGGTCACCCGCGGGCGGCGTCGCTATCTCGCGCGAGGCCTAGACGCGACTCACGAACTTGCCGGTGCGGGTGTCGACCTTGATGCGCTCGCCCTGGTTGAGGTACATCGGGACCTGGATGACGGCGCCGGTCTCGATGGTGGCCGGCTTGGAGCCGCCCTGGACGGTGTCGCCCTTGAAGCCGGGGTCGGTCTCGGTGATCTCGGCCTCGATGAACATCGGGGGCTCGACGCCCAGCAGCTCGGTGTCGGCGTAGAGCAGCTGCGCGTTGTCGTTCTCCTTGAACCACTTGGCGTTGTCGCCGATGAAGTCCGCGGGGAGCTCGACCTGCTCGTAGGTCTCGTTGTCCATGAAGTAGTAGGTGCCGCCGTCGTTGTAGAGGTACTGCATCTCCTTGGTGATGAGCTGCACGTTCTCGAACTTGGTGCCGGCGTTGCAGGTCTGGTCGATCACGCGGCCGGTCTTGAGGTCGCGGATCTTGTAGCGGACGAAGGCGCCGCCCTTGCCGGGCTTGACGTGCTGAAACTCGACGATCGTGTAGTACTTCTCGTTGATCTTGAGGCCCATGCCGTTCTTGAAGTCTGCGGTGCTGATGGTTGCCACGTGTGCTCTTTTCCCTCAATGCCCCGGCTGGGGCGCGTACATACGACCCTGTATTCTAGCACGCGCGGCGACGGCCCATGAAAACGCCTAAAATGCCGAGAAGGACACGGGGCCGGGGGCGCATCGCGGGCCGCGAGTCCTAAGCGCCGCGGCGTGTGATGCGGTGCCAGAGGCCCGCCACGCCGGCGCACAGCACGCCGAAGAAGGTCTCCGAGCGCACGATCTTCTCGCCCCCGATGTAGGTTCGGATGGCGCGGAGAGCCGCGTGGTTGTTGCGCGTGGAGAACGCGAAGTGGCCGTTTTCCGTGGTGAAGACCGCGAAGCGCGGGATGATGCGGCCGCCGAAGAGCACCGACGCCGCGATGTGGTCGATCTGGTCCCAGGGGATCTGGATGTAGTCCTCGACGTTGCGCTCGTTGTAGTACTCGAGGGCCTTGTCCCCCACCATCATGTTGCCGGTGGTGGTGAGGCCCACGAACATCGTGGCGGGGATGGTGAGGTCGACCTTGGTGTTCTGAGACTGGGCCATGACCGTGCCCACTCCTTTCCGAGACAAGCGCGGGGCCGCGCCCCGCATGAAATGCCATTGTGACACTTCCTGCGAGCGCGCGGCCCCGAGAGGTCGGGCTGGCCGATGCCTTAGAGGATCTGGGCGAGGTGGCCGAGGATGCCGATCGCGAACATGCCGATGATGATGGCGATCGGGGAGACCTTCTTCTTGAGCAGCCAGCAGCACAGCAGCGTGACGGCCACGGCGGCGAGGCCGGGGATCAGCTGGTCGAGGTTGCTCTGAAGCGTGGTCACCTTGTCGATGGAAAGGCCGGTGGCGCCGAGCGAGCTGTACTGGGACAGGGCGCTCTGGATGGCGTCCGCGACGCCCTGGGCGCCGCTGCCGGCGGTCTCGGCGATGGCGTCCCAGTCGATGTAGGCGCCCTCAGACTGCGTGACCGTGGAGACGATCGGGGTGAACTTGATGGACACCCAGCGCTCCACCAGGCCGCCGATGACGAACATGCCGAGGATCGAGGCGCCCTCGGTGATCTTGCCCATCAGGCCGCCGGAGAGGTCCTTGGTGATGGAGGTGCCGAGCTGGTAGCCGAACTCCTGCGTGTACCACTCGAACGCGAGGCGGATGACGTTCCACAGCACGAAGAACAGGATCGGGCCCATGATGGAGCCGCCCATGGCGAGCGAGGCGCCGAGGGCGCCGAGCAGCGGGCGAAGGGTGAACCAGAAGACGGGGTCGCCGACGCCGGCGAGCGGGCCCATCATGCCGACCTTGACGCCCTGGATGGCCGCGTCCTCAACGGGGGCGCCGTTGGCACGGTCCTCCTCGAGGGCAAGCGTGACGCCGATGACCGGGGACGACACGTACGGGTGCGTGTTGTAGAACTCCATGTGGCGCTTGAGGGCCGCGATCTGGTCCTCCTTGTTGGGGTAGAGCTTCTTGATCGCGGGGATCATCGAGAAGCACCAGCCGCCGTTCTGCATGCGCTCGTAGTTCCAGGAGCCCTGGAGGTACTGGTGACGGAACCAAACCGCGAGGCGGTCGCTCTTGGAAAGCGTGATCTTATCTGCCATGTATGCCTCTCCTCCCTTCCTACTCGTAGTCGTCCAGGATGTCGCCGAGCGGGTCGCCCGAGCCGGCAGCGCCGGCACCGGACTGGGCAAGCTCCTTCAGGCCCAGGTAGATGAGGGCCAGGGAGATGCCGATGACGCCGAGGGCGATGAGGGTGAGCTGGGAGATGGCGGCGAGGCAGAAGCCCAGCGCGAAGAACGGCCAGACCTCCTTGGTCGCCATCATGTTGATGACCATGGCGTAGCCGACGGCCGCGACCATGCCGCCGCCGATCGTCATGCCCTCGTTCAGCCACGCGGGCATCATGTTGAGGGCGCCCATGACGGCGTCAGACGGGATGAAGCACAGGGCCGCGGCCGGGATGGCGATGCGGATGCCCTGCAGGCAGATCGCGATGATCGACCAGACGTCGAGGGCGGTGTAGTCCGCGCGCGCCGCCGCGCCGTCCATGATGTGGACGATGGGGATGGCGATCGTACGGACGATCATGGTCAGGAACAGGCCGGCCACGGACAGCGGGACGGCGACGGCGATGGCCGTGGAGATGGCCGTGCCCTGGTCGGAGCCGCCGATAAGGGCGATGACCATCAGGATTGCGGACGCGACCGAGGCGAGCGCGGCGTCAGGGGCGACGGCGGCGCCGACGTTGGCCCAGCCGAGAGCCATCATCTGCAGGGTGCCGCCGAGGATGATGCCAGCCTCGAGGTAACCGCTCACCAGACCGATGAGCGTGCAGGCGACGAGCGGCTGGTGGAACTGCCACTGGTCGAGAACGCCTTCCATGCCGGCAAGGAAGGCAACAAAGACAATCAGGATGATTGTGAATACCGACATGCTTCCCTCCTTCTTATGCCTGTGCAGCGAGCTCGGACTTGGCCTTGCTCATCATGCTCTCGAAGTTCTCGGGCGAGTCCGCCGGGACCTTGCGGACGTCGAACTTGACGCCCAGCGAGGAGAGCTTCTCAATCGTGTCGTAGTCGTCCTGGTCCATGGCGATGGCCTGGGTCACGACGACCTTGCCCACGGAGTGGGCCATGGAGCCGAGGTTGACGTTCTTGATGTCGACGCCGCCCTCGACGGCCTTGAGAACATCCTGCGGGGTCTCGAAGAGCAGGAACGCCTTGGTGGCGCCGAAGCGCGGGTCCTTGGCGACCTCGATCATCTTGGAGATCGGGATGACGTGGGCCTTGACTCCCGGAGGCGCTGCCTGGGTGATCATCGTCTTGCGCAGCTCGTCGTGAGCGACGCCGTCGGAGACGACGATGATGCGGTCCGGGTTGATCTGCTTGGTCCACGCCGTGGCGACCTGGCCGTGGAGCAGGCGGGTGTCGACGCGGCAGTGGGCGATCTTGATGTGGCCGTCGCCGAGCACGGTGCCGGGCGGGATCGCGCCGGCGGGCGCAGCGGCCGGGGCGGCTGCGGGCGCGGCGGCCTCGGCGGGGGCGAGCTCCTCGGGCTTGATGCAGACGCCGGCCTTGGCCTCGGGATAGATGGCCTTGGCGACCTCGGCGGCGGAATCGCTGCCCATGCGCTCGCCATAGGCGGAGATGAGCATCGGGAGGTTCATGCCGCCGACGGCGACCCAGTTCTCGTGCCCCTCCTCCCCGAGCAGCAGCGACACCTGGTTCCAGGGCGTACCGCCCTGGAGGTCGACCAGGAACAGCACCTGATCCTGGTCGTCGAAGCCGGAGACAGCTTCGAGGATCTTCGCCCTGAGGTCATCTGGCCCCATGTCGGGCGTGAGCGTCACGGCGGCGACGTTCTCCTGAGGGCCAAAGATCATCTGGCCGGACATCTTGATGCCCTCGGCGAACGAGCCGTGACTGGCTAGAACAATGCTAACCACCGCATACCTCCTTCTTCTTTTCGCGGACTCCAACCTACAGACCGTGCGCGGAGCGATAGGTTCCCCCTGCACACACTTTCTCCCCCATTGCTCCACGCACTGTCCACATTCTACCAAGTTGTGGTCACCTGGTGAAGATGTTTCGTCCCGATTTCCCAAACGGCAGCCCGACCGGACCGCTGAGCCCAAGGCGCCCCAGCGAGTTTCCTCACAAGCCGAGAAGAACGTGCGGCCGCAATGCTGTCGGCGTCGTTCTGTCATGACTGAGAATCTTGCAGAGGGCCTCCGGCATACCTCCGCGCGCAGTTCTGCAGCGAGCGCTCTTTGCTCGCGAAGCTGTCTGAGCACGGAGGTATGCCGGAGGCCCCTTGTCTGAGCACGGGGACACGCCGGGCGGGCCCCAGATGGAGGTTCTTCTCGGCTACTTGCCGACGATCACGAGGTCGTGCGTGGAGCGGGTGAAGGGCTCGTAGCCGTCCTCGGTCACCACGCCGAAGTCCTCGAGGCGGATGCCGAACTTGCCCGGCAGGTAGATGCCCGGCTCGATGGTCACGACGGCGCCCGCCGGAACCGGGCGGTCCCAGGCGCGGTTGAAGTTGGGGCGCTCGTGGATCTCGAGGCCCACGCCGTGGCCGAGGCCGTGGCCGAAGTACTCGCCGTAGCCCGCCTCGGAGATGACGTCGACCGCCACCTGGTGGATGTCGCGGCCGATCACGCCCGCGTGGACGGCGGCGGCGCAGGCCTCGTGGGCGCGGCGGACGACGTCGTAGACCTCGCGCTGCTCGGCGCTCGGCTCGCCCACGCAGACGGTGCGCGTCATGTCGGCGTGGTAGTCGTGATACCCGGCGCCGTAGTCCATGACGATGAGGTCGCCCTCCTGGACCACGTAGGGGCCTGGCTGGGCGTGCGGGTTGGCCCCGTTGGGCCCGGCTGCGATGATCGTGCCGAAGGAGAGCTCGTCGGCGCCGTGGGAGAGCATGTAGTTCTCCAGCTCCACGCGGATCTCCTGCTCGGTGAGGCCGGCGCGGATGAAGCCGCAGATGTGGTCGAAGGCCTCGTCGGTGACCTCCTGGGCGCGGCGCATGAGCTCGATCTCCTCGGCGTCCTTAACGCTGCGCAGGTCGCAGATGTCGCCGTGGAGGCGCGGGGTCAGGCAGGCGATGCCGACGGCAGAGCAGGCGGCGCTGAAGGCGTCGAAGAACGAGAGGGTGCAGGTGTCCTCGACGGCCACCACGCGGGCACGGGCCTCGAGGGCGCGCTCGGCTGCCCAGCGGGCGGGGTCGATGACGTCTTGATCGATCTTCCAGGGGCAGTCGGCGCCCAGGCGCTCGCGGAAGGTGTTGTAGTAGCGCGAGTCCGTGTGGAGCCAGAGGCCGTCGCGCGTCACCACGGCGGTGTGGGCGACCTCGAAGTCGAAGGTGCGCTCGGCGCCGGTGAGCCAGCGCAGGTCGGGGTTGTTGCGCAGGATGACGGCGTCGTAGCCGCGCTCCGCCATGAGCTCGCGCAGGCGCTCGACGCGTCCCGCGCACGCAGTGTTGTCTGCCATGTGTCTTCCTTTCGTCTTGGGTGGGTGTGACAATTAGGACAGGTTAGATTGTCACACGCTTGCGGCGTGACAATCTAACCTGTCCTAATTGTCACACCCCAAACGTTAGCGTGAGGCGCACCAGGCGGCGACGTGCTCGGAGAGCAGGTCGTCGGGGACCGCGCTGAGGCGCACGCGGCCGAGGGCGCGCGGAGTCGCCAGCATGAAGCGGTTGGTGCGGCGGTAGCGCTCGGCGTGCATCCGGGCGACGAGCTCCTCGGGGTCCACCGCGACCTCGCAGGTGCCCAGGCCCAGGCGCTCGAGGAGCTCGTCCTGGGTGAACATGTCGTCGACGGAGAGCTGCTCGAGAGCCACCGCCAGGCGGGCCGAGAAGCGCATGCCGTCGGCGAGCAGCGCCGACTCGGGGACGGCGCCGCCCGTGAGGGAGCGCAGCGCGTCGGCGAGGTCGGTGCCGTAGGAGATGGACTGGCGCGTCGCCGCCGAGGTGGACGCGACCACGCGCCCGCGGCTCTTGACGGAGTCGAGCAGCTGGCGCAGGATGACCTGCTCGTCGCCGGCCACGAGGTCGTCAGCGGAGTCCCAGAGCCGCTCGAAGGCCTTGTTGCTGTCGCAGGCGGCCACCGCGGCCATGATCGAGAAGGCGCGCAGCATCTCCTCGTGCGCGGGGTCGAGGTCGAAGAGGCGCGCGTCGATGACGGAGAAGCGCGCGGTCCCGTCGTGGGAGAGCATGCGCGGGGCGCCCGGCATGTCGAGCGCGCGCGGCGTCACCGAGATCGTGAGCGCAGTCGCGGCGTCGGTGGGGACCTCGACCAGACCGACGCCCCCGCACCACAGCGAGCACGCGAGGGCCGCGCAGGAGAGCGCGACCTCGCCGCCGATGACGACCACCAGGTCGTCTCCCGTGATCTTGGCCTCGCCGAGCGCCTCGGCGATCGCCTGGACGCGCGCGAGGTCGCAGCCGCCCTCCGGCATGTCGACCGGGCGCACCTCGAAGCCGGCGGACGAGAGGTCGCGGTGGTAGGTGTCGAGCAGGGCGGGGTCCGCCCCGGGCTCCCCCATCAGCGCGCACGCGTGGGGCTTGCCCACGACCGAGCGCAGGTCCTTCGCCACGTGCCCGCTGAGCCCGATGCCGCCGCGCACGTCGAGGGACGCGTTGCGCAGCGCCACCCACTGCCTCATGCGGTGCAGCTCGCCCGTCACGGGCTCCGGGTTCTTCTCGGCGGCCGCGGGCCCCGGGTTCTTCTCGCCCGGCGCGATCTGGTCGGCAGCGGTCTGGTCGACGTCGCTCATAGCAGGCCCCTTTCCCAGAGCAGCTGGCCGGCCTCGTGCGCCACCTGCTCGAACGTCTTGTTCCTGATGTCGATCGTGAGGTCGGCGGCCGCCTCGTAGAGCGGGCGCCGGTGGCGGTAGACCTCCGCCGCGTGCTCGGCGCTCCCCAGGTCGGGTCGGCGCTCGGGGCAGCGGATCTGCCGCAGGGAGTCGGAGAGGTCGCCGTCGAGGAACAGCACCGAGCCCATCTCGTGCATGAGCGCGCAGTTCTCCGGGCGCTCCACGATGCCCCCGCCGCAGCTCACGAGCAGCGACTTGCGCCCGGCGAGGCGGGCGAGCTCGTGGGTCTCCGCGTCGCGGAAGGCCTCCTCGCCCCTCTCGGCGAAGATCTGTGCCACGGTCCCGCCGAGCGCGCGCTCGACGAGCCGGTCGGTGTCCACGTGCGGGCGATGGAAGAGCGCGCCGAGGTTGCGGGCGAGCGTCGACTTCCCCGCTCCGAGAAAGCCCACGAAGAAGATATGGTCGCACCCCTCGTGGACGACGTATCCCCGGCTCTGGTCCCGCACATGGCCCCCTTCCTGTTTCCGACCCTCGATTCTAGCAGTGAGCGGGCCACCGCGCAGCGCCCCCGCGCCGGGGCTACTCCCCCTCGAAGGCCACGCCCCTCAGCGCGAGCCGCTCGAAGACGCGGAAGACGTGGGTGTACCAGAGGTCGGAGCGCGACTGGGGGCGAACGAGCACCGTGCGCACGCCGGCGAGGTTGCCGGCCGCCACGTCGGTGAAGACCTGGTCGCCGATCATCACGGTCTCCCCCGGCGTCGCGCCCGCCAGCCGCATGGCGCGCCGCAGCGCGATCGGCAGCGGCTTCATCGCATGGTCGACGAAGTCCACGCCGAGCTCGCGGGCCGTGCGGCTCACGTGGCTCGTGTGGAAGTTGTTGGACACCAGGCACAGCGCCAGCCCCGCCTCGCGCGCGCGGTCGAGCCACTCCTCGACCGCGGGCGGCGCGACGCGGGCGTCGCGCGGGACGCAGGTGTTGTCACGGTCGAGCAGCACCAGCCGCACGCCGTCGCGCACGAGTCCCTCCACGCTCACCTGCGGCAGGGAGGCAACGTAGCGCGTCGCCGAGAAGAGCCCCATGTCGCACCCGCTACCAGGACTGCATGTGCTCGTCGTAGGTCTCGGAGAACTGGGCGGTGTCCTGCGTGATGTAGAAGTACAGGTAGCTGGTCTGCGAGGGGTTGGCCGCCGCCTGGATGGAGGGCAGGCCGGGCGAGCAGATCGGCGTGGGCGTGAGGCCCTCGCGCGTGTAGGTGTTGTAGGGGTCGTCGACCTTGAGGTCGTCCGCGGTGACGTCGCGCCCGAGCGAGTACACGAGGGTGGCGTCGCTCTGGAGCAGCATGCCGCTCTCCAGGCGGTTGTAGAAGACCGACGCGATGTCGGCGCGCTGGTCGTCCGAGGCGGCCTCGCGCTCGATGATCGACGCCATCGTGACGATGTCGTCCTCGTTGACGGTGACGCCGTAGCGCTCCTGGATCTGGGCGATGGCGGCGTCGAAGTCGATACCGGAGACCTCGGTCTGGAACTGGCTGAGCATCGCGCGGATGATCTCGTCGGCGCTGACGTCTGCCGTGGGGAAGCCGTAGGTCTTGGGGAAGAGGTAGCCCTCGAGCGAGTCGTCCGTGACGTCGGCCAGGAACGGGAAGTCGGCCACGTAGTTCGAGGCCTTGGCCTGGGCGAGGAAGTCGGCAGCGGGGATGCCCGAGGCCTCCTCCACGACGGAGGCGATCTGCGCGAGCGTGTAGCCCTCGGGGATGGTGAAGTTCACGGCCATGACCGGGCCGGTGGTGAGCATCGAGATGATGTCGGACTGGTCCGTGCCGGTCACGATCTCGTAGGTGCCGCTCTTGAGGCTGGCCTCGGCGTCGGTGCGGCGGACCTCGGAGAGGAACTCGCTCCTGTTGGCGATGGCGCCCGCGTCGTAGAGCGCGTCGGCGACCACGGAGGCGCCGGCGCCCTCGGGGATGGTGATGGTCACGGTGTTGCCGGCGACGACCTCCTGCGACTCCTCCTCGCCCGAGCCCGCGGTCAGCGCGGGGACCACCACGACGACGATGCCGATGACCAGCGCCAGCGCCACGAAGGCGAGCGCGAAGAAGGGTGCCCGGCTGCCGCCCGCCCCCTGGTCGCGCTGGACGCGGTGGCTGCCCGCGCGGCGCGTGGCGGCGGCGGTGCGGCTGGAGACGCGGCTGGTCGAGAGCGCGCTGCGCGGAGCGCTCACGGCGTCGGTGGAGAGGGGCTCGCTCGCATGCGAGGCGTGGGTGGCGTGCGTCGCCTCCTCGCCCGCGGGGGCGTCGGAGGTTCCGAAGTGGGACCCGCGGTGCGCGGGGGTCTTGCCGTCAGTCGTGCCCATCGTGCCCTTTCAGCTCTGCCTGGCGTCGAGCCAGGACTGCAGGAACAGGGACGCGGCAACCATGTCAACCTTGCCGCGCATAGAGCGCTCGGAGAGGCCCTGTTCCTTCAGGATACGCTTAGCTTCTGCCGAAGAGAGGCGCTCGTCTGCAAATTCCAACGGAAGTCCGCAGGTCTCAGCAATCGATTGAGCCTGCTTCTTGATTCTCTCGGCCTGGGGGCCCTCCTCCCCGGCCATGGTGAGGGGCCTGCCGCAGAGAAGGACGTCGGGCTCCCAGTCCTCCAGGACGCGGCGGAAGCTGCGCGCGCAGGCCAGCACCTCGGCGGCCGGGAGCACGCAGACGGGGGACGCGACGCGCGCGCCGGGATCGCTCACGGCGACCCCGACGCGCACCTCGCCGATATCGAGCGCGAGGACCCTCACTAGATTCCGAGCGCGGCGCGGGCGGCGTCGAGCGCGGCGTCGATCCCGGAGGCGTCCGAGCCGCCGGCCTGCGCCATGGCGGGCTTGCCGCCGCCGCGGCCGCCCACCAGGCCCGCGATGTCCTTGATGATGGCGCCCGCGGAGAAGCCCTTGGCGACGGCGCCGTCGGTGCCGCCGGCCAGCAGGGCGACCTTGCCGTCGGGTGTTGCGGAGGCGATCACGCAGGCCACCGGCTCGCCGCCGGCCGCATCGCGGATGCCGTCCCACGCGGAGCGCATCTCCTTGCCGGAGAGGCCGTCCAGGCGGGCGACGACGACCTTGTAGCCGTCCATCTGCACGGCGCCCTTGAACGCGTCGGCGACCTTGCCGGCGCCGGCGCCGGTCGTGGCGGCCTCGAGCGCCTTGCGGGTCTCGCGCAGCTCGGACTGCAGCGCCGCCACGCGCTCGGCCACGTCGTCCGGGCGGCACTTGAGCTCGCGGGCCACGTCGTCGAGGGCGAGCAGGCGCTCGTCCACGTACTCGATGGCGCCCATCGAGGTCACGGCCTCGATGCGGCGGGCGTTGGAGCCCACCGAGCCCTCGGAGACGATCTTGAACAGGCCGAGGTCGGCGGTGTTGCGGGCGTGGGTGCCGCCGCAGAGCTCGCGCGAGAAGGGCGCGTCGGACTCGCCGGTGGAGACCACGCGCACGACGTCGCCGTACTTCTCGCCAAACAGGGCGACGGCGCCGGAGGCCTTGGCCTCCTCGATGCCCATGACGCGGGTGACGATGGGCTCGCCGGCAAAGATCTCGGCGTTGACCATGCCCTCGATGCGGGCGAGCTCGTCGGCCGTCACGGCCTCGAAGTGGGTGAAGTCGAAGCGCAGGCGGTCGGGGGCCACAAGGGAGCCGGCCTGGGAGACGTGCTCGCCCAGGACCTTCTTGAGGGCGGCGTCCAGCAGGTGGGTGGCGGTGTGGTTGCGGCGGATGAGCTCGCGCCGTCCCGCGTCGATGGAGGCGGTGACGGCGTCGCCGGCGGCAAGCGCGCCCTCCTCCACCACGGCCACGTGGGCGTAGAGGGAGCCCTTGACCTTGGTGTCGGTCACGCGCAGGCGGGCGCCGCCGGCCGTCGAGATGACGCCGGTGTCGCCGACCTGGCCGCCCATCTCGGCGTAGAACGGCGTGCGGTCGAGGACGACCTCGACCTCGGCGCCCTTCTCGGCACGCTCGACCTCCTCGCCGCCCGCGACGACTGCGAGGACGCTCGCCTCGGCGGCGTCGCTGTCGTAGCCGACGAACTCGGTGGCGGCCAGGCGGTCGCCCAGCGCGGTCCAGACGTCGTTGAAGGTGCCCCAGGCGTCGCGGTTGGCGGAGGCGCGGGCGCGCTCGCGCTGCTCGGTCATGCAGGCGTCGAAGGCGCCCATGTCAACGGCCACGCCCTGGGCCTCGCAGATCTCGCGCGTGAGGTCGATGGGGAACCCGTAGGTGTCGTGCAGCTTGAAGGCGACCTCGCCGGAGAGCGTGCCGCCCTCGCCGAGGGACTCGAGCTCGGCGGCCAGGCTCTGCTCGCCGGCGTCGAGCGTGGCGCCGAAGCGCTCCTCCTCGGCGCGGACGATGCCGTCGATGAGGGCGTGGCTCTCCACGATCGCCGGGTAGTTCTCGCCCATCAGGCGGCAGATCTCCTCGACGTAGGCGCAGAGGAACTCGCCCTCGATGCCGAGCAGGCGGCCGTGGTAGACCGCGCGGCGCAGCAGGCGGCGCAGGACGTAGCCGCGGCCCTCGTTGGAGGGCAGGATGCCGTCGCCGATCATGAACGTGACGGCGCGCGCGTGGTCGGCCACGATGCGCAGGGAGCGGTCGCGGGAGGCGTCGTCGCCGTAGGTGCGGCCGGAGAGCCTCTCGCCCACGCCGATCAGGGTCTGGAGCAGGTCGCCGTCATAGTTGGTGCCCTTGTGCTGCATGATGGCGGCGATGCGCTCGAGGCCCATGCCGGTGTCGATGTTGCGGTGCGGCAGCTCCGGCATGGAGCCGTCCTCCTGGCGGTCATACTGCGTGAAGACGAGGTTCCAGAACTCGAGGAAGCGGTCGCAGTCGTCGCAGCCCGGGCCGCAGTGCTCGCCGCCGCAGCCGAACTCCTCGCCCTGGTCGAAGTAGATCTCCGAGCACGGGCCGCAGGGGCCGGTGGGGCCGGCGGCCCAGAAGTTGTCGTCGGCGCCGAGGCGGGAGATGTGGTCGTAGGGGACGCCCTGCTCGTGCCAGAGCTCGATGGCCTCGTCGTCGTCCTCGAAGACGGTCATGTAGAGGCGCTCGGGCGGCAGGCCCAGGTGCTCGGGGCTGGTGATGAAGTCATAGGCCCAGGCGATGGCGTCGGCCTTGGAGTAGCCGCCGAAGGAGAAGTTGCCGAGCATCTCGAAGAAGGAGAGGTGCGTGGCGTCGCCGATGTTGTCGATGTCGTTGGTGCGCAGGCACTTCTGGCAGGAGCACGCGCCGATCTCGGGCATGGTCTTCTTGCCCTGGTAGTACTCCTTGAACTGGTTCATGCCCGCGTTGGTGAGCAGCAGCGACGGGTCGTCCGGGACGAGCGAGGACGAGGGATAGAGCTTGCAGCCCTTGCTCTCGAAGAAGCGGAGGAAGTCCTCGCGGATCTCCGCGGTGGTCATGGTCTTGTAGTCGGCGGTGCTCATATGTCTCCCCTACGGTCGGGCCTTGTGCGCATACAACCTTGTGATTTTAGCACGTGGGACCCGGTCGTGGGGCCTTGGCCGGCCCGCCCGCACTTCTCGGCATGCGCCGGGTGCGAGCCCGCACTTCTTGGCGGCGCGCATCAAGTGCGGGCCGCAACGCACTGGATGCGCGCACTCGACGGCATCTGTCGAGAAGGGCCGCGCACTTGAGCCTGCTCTACGCAAGACTCGCCCGCACTCGATGTCCATACTCACAAGTGCGGGCTCTCGGGGCACGACGCCTGGCGCCGAGTGCCCGCCCAGACGGGGCAACGCCCGCATCGGCACCCTGCGGTCGCAGGCAAGATGCAAAATCGGCCTTCAGTCCATATCTCGCGTCGGCCGAATGCAAAATTGGCCTTCAGTCCATGGGAATTCGGCCACGCTCTCCCGGGCATGGTACCGATGGTTATAGAAATAGACGTGCCGCTTTATCCTATGAGGCACGGTCCCGCTCGGAGGCCGGTTTTTCTATGGACTGAAGGCCAATTTTGCATTCAGCAGACGCGAGATATGGACTGAAGGCCGATTATGCACAGGACAGGGCGACCTCCCAATGGAGCGGTCGCCGGCAGGGACGGCGTGGCGACCGGGCGCCGGGAAGGGCGGCACCGGACCTCGCCCACGACCATGCCATATGGGACAGAATCCGCGGTGCGCAGAGCGGATTCTGTCCCATATGGCATTTTCGGTCGTGGCCAAGCGAGAAGAACGCGCTGCCGAGAAGGACGGGGCGGCCCGGGAGTCAATCCCCGGGCCGCCCCGCGACAGACTTTGTCGGCCCGCGTTACTCCGCGGAGAGGCGCATCAGCAGCGCGGCGGCCTCGGCGCGGGTGAGGGCCCGGCCGGGCTGGAGCTCGCGGGAGCCGTCGGGAAGCTCCGCCCCGCGGAAGACGCCCTCGGCAACGGCCCAGCTCATAGCCTCGCGCGCCCACCCGGAGAGCTCGCCGGCGTCGGCGAAACCGGAGAGGTCGACGCGGGCGGAGACGTCCTCGCCGGCTGCCTCGGCGCGGTTGTAGAACACACACGCGACCTGCTCGCGGATGATCGGGCCATCCGGCTCGAACGCACCGTCGGAGTGGCCGTTGAACACGCCCTCGGAGAGCGCCCAGGAGACGGCGGAGGCGTAGAACCCGGAGGCGTCGCAGTCGCCCGGGAGCTCGGCGCCCCCGGTGAGCCTGCCTGCCAGGCGCCAGAGGACCGTCGCCATCTGAGCGCGGGTGAGGGCCTCGTCCGGCCCGAAGGTACCGTTGTCATAGCCCACGAGCGCGCCCGTCGAGACGGCCCAGTCCACGGCGCCGTGGTACCACTGGGCCTGGTCCACGTCGGCGAGCCCCGCGCTCGGGCAGAGCGCGCCGCCGTCGCACACGAAGGCGACGGTGATGGTCACCTTCCCCGCCGGCTGCACGAAGGACCAGGTTCCGTCGCCGTTGTCAGTGACCTCCACAGGCTCGCCGTCCTTGTCGGTCACCTCGACCGTGCCCACGACGAAGCCCTCGTCGGGCTCGGGGGTGATGGTCACCTCGTCGCCCTTGTGCGGGTACGACGGCGTCACGGTCACGGTACCGTTCTCCGTCTCGTCTGTATCAACCGGATAGATGGGGTCGGCAGGCGGGACGTAGGGACGGGAGACCGTGCCTTCAGTTGTGGCAACCAGCTGTCCGCCATACTCCCCATCCTGGGACGCGATGACCACACGAATGCTGGCGCCCGCGTCGTCCCCGGAGAGCACGTAGGTAGGCCCATTCGCACCATCAATGTTCACGAACGTACCGTCCGAGGACTCTCGCTGCCATTGATAGACAATCTTGGCATCATCCGGTGTCCCAGAGACTTCCGCGGTAAGGGTGGAGCCGACCACCAAGTCCCCCGTAATGCTCACAGTTCCCGTCAGTGTCGGGACAGCCGTGACCTCGGTTGAGGGGACGACGTTGCCCTCCTCGTCGACTGCACCAATCGTGTTGATGAACGCTACGTGGTCATTGCCGTCGTTCTCAACTATGATGACAACGGGCTCACCCGAGAGGCTCATGCCGTCTGCGTCAATCTGCTGAAGCTCGTCATCAGTAGTCGGAGCGGAGGACCCAGTGAACGTCTGTACGAGGCAGATGCCCCACAAAGCATCCTCCTCCAGATCGGAGGCGCCATCTGTTGCGGAGACGCTGAGGGTAAGCGAGCCGCCGTTTAGGGAGAGCGGGAGTTGGCGTACGCCGTCACCGGCTATTTCGGGAATCTGAGCGTATATTCCCACTGAGCGGATGTTGTCCCCGCCAGCAGTCGTCGTGGTAACGTCAAGATCGCCGGAGTTCTTCATCGAGATGTTGTAATCTCCCGAGCCGCCGATATACAACCCCGCCGTATAGCCATTGAGTGCGGAGATGGTCATGGTGCCAGAGTTATCAAAGCTCGAGTCGCCTCCCGGCATGAGACCGACGCCGAGCGTATCGAAATACTGCCAGCTCGGCCAGTTGTCCTCACTAAGCGGAGAAGGGGCCGCAGCTGTTGCTGTCACCGTCAGGGTACCGGAGTTATCAAAGGAGAAGCCGTCGTTGGAGCGCCAATCAATTCCGGCAAGCGATGACCCGCCAAAAGCCGCAACCGCGCCTCCACTGCCTGACACCTCGATCTCAATGCTGCCGGCATTGCTCCAGCCGCCCGCCGTACTGGTGGTACCGTCGCTCTCGTAGCGCCCGATGCCCACAGCCCTCGCATCGCTTTCGATCTTGATCTCTATAGTCCCTGAGTTGTCAAACGTCCTCGACTGGATGCCCACAGCGTCAGCGCAATCAAGCATTTCGATGTCGATTAAGGCGTTCTCCTCGTTAGTGACAGAGGCAGCGGCATTTACGGCACAGCACGTGTTCACACCATTTGTCGAGAAGGAATATGCGCCTCGGTTGGTAAAGTTGCCGCATGTCACACCATAGAGGTCGCCCATTCCCGTGCCATCCTCGCAGGTGACGCTCAGCTGGCATTCGACGCTGACGTCGCCGGCCGCGGAAATGGCGGACAGGACTCCACTCATGTTCTCGCCCTGCCGCATACCAACAGAAACCGAGAGGCCACCGACGGAGCGCGACTCATTCGCGCCCCTCAGAACAATGTCGCCCCCGGTGTTACGGAAAATCGCCTCCGGAGGGGAAGGTAACGTACAATTTCTTGCGCACTTTGACAGCGGAATAGCGTCCAGATAGGAAGGAGGGCACGGCCCGCCCCGGTA
>CALUJM010000014.1 GCA_944320975.1 uncultured Atopobiaceae bacterium
TCCCCTCGCGCTCCTCCCTGGTGTACATCGGACTCCCTCCTGGACCAAGCTCGGTCCGAGATTTTGTCCGGGGTCCCCTCGCGCTCGCCGGAGGCCCAAAACCGGGCCCAAAGCCCCTGTTGTGTGCAAAACGTTTTATATCCGAGGCCCGGAGCGACCGCTCGCCGGCCCGAAGAACCAGGTTCTTCTCGCCAAATCCCCGGCCTGGGACAAGTTTTTGCCGGTTGTGTGCAACAGGTTTGATGCGAGAAGGACAGGCGCATCAAAGATGTTGCACACAACCGGCAAATCGGGAACCGGTCGGTGAGAGGGGCGCCCCCTACACCCAGAACAGCATCTCGTTGTAGGTGGGCACGGGCCAGTACTCGGCGCCGCAGACCTTCTCCATGGCGTCGACGCAGGCGCGCAGGTGCTCCATCGAGGGCAGGACGTCGTCGCGATACGCGTTGCACTGCCCCTGCGGGTCCTCGACCGCGTGAGCGGCGGCGTTGTTGGCCTCGAGGTCGATGGCCGCCTCGTGGATGGCGGCGATGCCGTCGGTCAGCGTGCGCACGAGCTCCTTCTCCACCGGGCTCTCGATGCCGATCTCGGCCTTGGTGGCCACGGTGGAGGCCAGGTCGCCGGAGAACTCGGAGAGCGCCGGCAAGTAGAGGTTGGTGGCCATGTAGACCATGGTGTTGGCCTCGATGTTGAGGAGCTTGGCGTACTGCTCGGCCTTGGAGACGTAGCGCGCATGGATCTCGGCCTCGTTGAGGACATGGTACTTGCCGTAGAACGCCACGTTCTCGGGCTTGACCATGCACGGCAGCGCGTCCGGCGTGGTCTTGAGGTTGGGCAGGCCGCGGCGCTCCGCCTCCTGCTCCCACTCCTCCGAGTAGCCGTTGCCCTCGAAGAGCACGCGCTGGTGGTCGCGCAGGGTGTGGCGCACCCAGCGCAGGGCGAGGTTGGTGAACTCGTCGCCGGTCTTGCCCTCGAGCTTGGTGGCAAAGCGATCGCACTGCTCGGCCACCGCGGTGTTGAGGACCACGTTGGGGTCGGCCAGGTTTTGCTGGCTGCCGCACATGCGGAACTCGAACTTGTTGCCCGTGAAGGCGAAGGGCGAGGTGCGGTTGCGGTCCGTGGAGTCGCGCAGGAGGTCGGGCAGGGCGGGCACGCCCAGGTCCATGCGCTCGGCCTCGTGGACCTCGGGCTCCTCCTTGTTGATGAGGGCCTCGACGATCTCGTGGAGCTGGTCGCCCAGGAAGACCGAGATGATCGCGGGAGGCGCCTCGTTGGCGCCGAGGCGGTGGTCGTTGCCCGCGGAGGCCACGCTCGCGCGCAGCAGGTCGGCGTGCTCGTCCACGGCGGCGACGAGAGCGGCGAGGAACACGAGGAACTGGAGGTTCTCGCTCGGCACGTCACCGGGCTCGAGCAGGTTCTTGCCGTCGGCGCAGATGGACCAGTTGTTGTGCTTGCCGGAGCCGTTCACGTACTCGAAGGGCTTCTCGTGCTCGAGGCAGGCCAGGCCGTGGTGGGTGGCCATGAGCTTGAGCTTCTCCATCGTGAGGAGGTTGTCGTCGATGGCGAGCGACCCCTGCTCGAAGATCGGCGCGAGCTCGTGCTGGGCGGGCGCGACCTCGTTGTGCTTGGTCTTGACGGGGATGCCGAGCTTCCAGAGCTCGTCGTCGACCTCCTTCATGAAGTCGTTGACCGTCGGGCGGATGGCGCCGAAGTAGTGCTCCTCGAGCTCCTGGCCCTTGACCGGCTCGCAGCCAAAGAGCGTGCGGCCGCAGTAGATGAGGTCGGGGCGCTTCTCGTAATCCTCCTCGCGCACGAGGAAGTACTCCTGCTCGGGGCCGATGGTGGTGAAGACGCGCTTGGGCTCGCGGCCAAAGAGCGCGAGCACGCGCTTGGCCTGGGTCTCCAGCGCGACCTGCGAGCGAAGCAGCGGCGTCTTCTTGTCGAGCGCCTCGCCGGTGTAGGAGACGAAGGCGGTGGGGATGCAGAGCACCTCGTCCTTGATGAAGGCCGGGCTCGTGGGGTCCCAGGCGGTGTAGCCGCGCGCCTCGAAGGTGGCGCGCAGGCCGCCGCTCGGGAAGCTCGAGGCGTCCGGCTCGCCCTGGACGAGCTCCTTGCCCGAGAAGGACATGAGCACCGTGCCGTCGTCGATCGGCGTGAGGAAGCTGTCGTGCTTCTCGGACGTGATGCCCGTGAGCGGCTGGAACCAGTGCGCAAAGTGCGTGGCGCCCTTCTCGAGCGCCCACTCCTTCATCGCGTGCGCGACCTCGTTTGCGATGTCGAGGTCGAGCGGCGCTCCGTCGTCGATGACCTGGCGAAGCTCCTTGTACGTAGGCTTGGGGAGCCGCTCCTGCATCACCGCGTCGGTGAACAGCAGGCTGCCGTACTCCTGCGAGACCTTGTCCTTGCCCATGTGCGCCCCTTTTCGTCGTTGGCGTGTGGCTTACGGCGGAATACTCTAAGTGGCTATTATTTCACGACCGTTGCCCCAACGTGAAGCTCGCGGAGCGTTTGCGTTGCGGGCGTGCGGCGGTTTCGTGGCGAGAAGGGCGCGCACCGCCCGTCCTTCTCGCCCCTCGCCTCTCCAAGACATACATGATGGCTCCAGTCTTCTTCGTATTTCGAAGAAGACTTCGAGTCGCGGGATTGTTTCCAACGTGTAAACCCCACAGGTGGTAGTTCTTGCATCAAGTTAAGGTTTGCCCTCATAAAGGAAAGGCGTGAAAAGAACCACCACCTGTGAGGTTTTGGGGCGGGCACGGCGCTACGCAAGCCGCAGGGCCGAGAAGGACCTCGCGCCGTGGGCGGCCCCGCACCCCGCGGGTCCTTCTCGCCTACAATGGGGCGGAGACTCAAGACGAGAGGAACCCCATGTCCGAGACGCCCGAGACCCGCACGATCGCCGTCATCGACGGAAACTCCCTCATGCACCGCGCGTTCCACGCGATCCGCCAGCCCATGAACGCGCCGGACGGGCGCTCCACCAACGCGCTCTTCGGCTTCTTCAACATGTTCATCAAGCTCGTGGACGCGTTCCGCCCCGACGGCGTGATCTGCGCCTTCGACAAGGGCAAGCCGCGCGTGCGCATGGAGATGCTGCCGCAGTACAAGGCGCAGCGCCCGCCGATGGACCCGGCGCTGCACGAGCAGTTCCCGATGGTCAAGGACCTGCTGCGCACGCTCGACGTGCCGGTGGCCGAGCTCGAGGGCTGGGAGGGCGACGACATCCTGGGCACGCTGGCCCGGCGCGGCGAGGCGGCCGGCTACACGATGCTGCTGTTCACCGGCGACCGCGACATGTACCAGCTCACCACCGACCGCGTGAAGGTCGTCTCCACCAAGAAGGGCGTCACGGACGTGACGATCATGGACCCCGCCACGGTCGAGGACCTCTACCACGGCATCACGCCCGAGCTCGTGCCGGACTTCTACGGCCTCAAGGGCGACACCTCGGACAACATCCCCGGCGTGCCGGGCATCGGCCCCAAGAAGGCCGCCGCGCTCATCGTGCAGTACGGAAGCCTCGACGAGGTCATCGCCCACGCCGACGAGGTCAAGGGCAAGATGGGCGAGAACCTGCGCGCCCACATCGACGACGCGCTGGTGAGCCGCCGCGTCGCCACGATCCGCACCGACGCCCCCATCGAGCTGGACCTCTCCGACGCGCGCTTCCCCACCTTCGACCCGGCCGAGGTCGCGCGCGCGTTCTCCGCGCTCGGCTTCACGGGCATGACCTCGCGCCTCGTGCGCCTGGCCGGGGACGGCGCCGTCGCCGCGGCGCGCGCCGCGCTGGGCGAGAAGGACGACGAGCCCGCAGCCCCTGCGCTGGAGCTGCCCGCCCCGCTCGCCGGTGACGAGGCCGCCGCGGCGCTCGACGAGGCCATCGCCGCCGGCGGCTGGATCGGCGCCGCGATCGACGACGACCGCGCGGACGGGGCGCTCTTCGGCCTCGCCCACGTGCTGTGGGCGGCCACGGGCGAGAAGATCTGCAAGCTCGAGGGCGACGCCGCCGACGCCGCGCTCGCGCGGCTGTTCCGCGAGGGGCGCCTCGCCGCGGGCGACGTCAAGGCGCTGCTGCACGCGCTCTCCCCCGCTGACTCCTCGCTGCCTGAGACGCTCGCCCCGCGCGAGGCGGAACCGGCGCGCATCTTCGACGTGGGCGTCGCCGCCTACCTGCTCGACTCCGAGCGCGGCAGCTTCGCGGTGCCGGAGCTCGCCGAGGCCTACCTCGCCGACGTGCTGCCCGAGCCCACCGAGGAGCTTCCCGCCGCGGCGCTCGACGCCGTGGCGGCACAGCGCCTGGTCGCGGTCCTTCGCGAGAAGCTCGAGAAAGACGGCGCGGCGCGCCTGTTCGACGAGATGGAGATGCCGCTGCTGCCGGTGCTCGCCGAGATGGAGCGCCTGGGCCTGGGGGTCGACACCGACGTGCTCGCCGCGCAGTCCGCCGAGCTCGGCGCAGAGATCGACGCGATGGTCGCGAAGATCCACGCGGAGGCCGGCGAGGACTTCAACATCGACTCCCCCCAGCAGCTCTCCCACGTGCTCTTCGACGTGCTGGGGCTGCCCACCTACGGGCTCAAGCGCACCAAGCGCGGCTTCTACTCCACCAACGCCAAGGTCCTCGGCGACCTCGCGGCCCACCACGCGATCGTGGCCGAGGTGCTCGAGTACCGCGAGCGCGCCAAGATCAAGTCCACCTACCTCGACGCGCTGCCGGCGCTCGTGGCAGGCGACGGGCGCATCCACACCACCCTCAACCAGACGGTGACCGCGACGGGGCGCCTCTCGAGCTCCGACCCCAACCTGCAGAACATCCCCACGCGCTCGGAGCTGGGCCATCGCGTGCGCCAGGCCTTCACCGTGCCCGAGGGCAGCGTTTTTCTCGCCTGCGACTACTCCCAGATCGAGCTGCGCCTGCTCGCCCACCTCTCTGGGGACGAGCACCTGGTCGCGGCCTTCTGCGAGGGCGCGGACTTCCACGCCGCCACCGCCGCGCGCGTCTTCGGCGTGCCCGTGGAGGAGGTCACGCCGCAGCTGCGCAGCCGCGCCAAGGCCGTCAACTTTGGCATCGTCTACGGGCAGCAGGCCTTTGGCCTCGCGAGCTCCCTCAAGATTCCCCGCGCCGAGGCGCAGGAGATGATCGACCGCTACTTCGAGGCCTATCCGGGCGTGCGTGCCTTCCTCGACGACGCCGTGCGCCGCGCCCACGAGCTTGGCTACGCCGAGACGCTCTACGGGCGGCGCCGCTACATCAAGGAGTTCAAGCAGAAGAACCGCCAGCTCGTGGCCTTTGGCGAGCGCACGGCGATGAACCACCCGATGCAGGGCACCGCCGCCGACATCATCAAGATCGCGATGGTGCGCGTGGCCGCGCGCCTGCACGAGGAGGGCCTCGCCGCCAAGCTCGTGCTGCAGATCCACGACGAGCTGGACCTCGAGGTCCCCGAGGCAGAGGTCGAGGCCGTGAGCGCGCTCGTTCGCGAGACCATGGAGGGTGTGGTGAGGCTGCGCGTGCCGCTGCTCGCCGAGGTCTCCTATGGCAGCAACTGGGCGGAGGCCAAGTAGTGGCCAGCTGGAGCGAGTTTGCGCGGGAGCACGACGGAGGCGCCGTGCGAATGCACGTGGAGGCCTGGTCGGACGGGTCGTCGCGCGGCAACCCGGGGCCGGGCGGCTACGGCGCAGTCCTGCGCTACGTGGGGCCGGACGGCGTCGCGCACGAGCGCGAGCTCTCGGCAGGGTATCAGCGCACAACGAACAACCGCATGGAGCTCATGGGGGCCATCGCCGCACTCGAGGCGCTGCGCCGCCCCTGCGCGGTCACGATGACGACGGACTCGCAGTACGTCTGCAACGCATTCAACCAGCACTGGATCGCCGGCTGGGAGCGGCGCGGGTGGAAGACCGCGAGCAAGCAGCCCGTGAAGAACGTGGACCTCTGGCGGCGCCTGATCGCCGCCGCCGCGCCGCACGACGTCACGTGGGTCTGGGTCAAGGGCCACGCGGGGCACCCCGAGAACGAGCGCTGCGACGAGCTTGCCACGGCAGCCGCCGACGGGACGGGCCTTCTGGAGGACGCCGGCTTCGAGTGCTAGCCGCGGCCGCGCGTCCTTCTCGACAGCGCGTTCTTCTCGACCGGCCTCTCACCACCGACCCGCCGGTTGTGTGCAACAACTTTGATATGTCACCCGCCCCGAGAGCCCTTTTCATCAAAGTTGTTGCACACAACCGTCCGCTTCACGCAAAACTGCCGAGAAAATCGCCGGCGCCGCGGATGCCAGATAAAACTTGTTGCACACAACCGGCACTTTCGAATGGGTTTGGGGCCTGATCGGCGCACGGCCCGCGCAAAAACTCACAACCTCGATTATGTCGCAGTGAGGGCATAGCGAGGGAAGAGCAAGGCTACCCCTAGCGCGCCGGAGGGAACCAGCGCGACTCGCCGGGGTGAACGTTGTCGCGGCGCTTGCCCCACATCTGCTCCACGCGCAGGCGCAGGACCGTGGTCGCGGGCAGCAGCTTGGTCGACCACGCAAACTCCTCGGCATGGTAGTGGCGCATGAGGACGTCCAAGCCGTGGATCTTCTCCTCCTCCGGCACCACCTCAAGCCTCCCGCGGCCGATCACGCTACGATAGCCCATCGTGCAGCTCATGCGCTCGTCGTAGAAGATGAGCTCGTGGTCGCAGTCCATCTCGAAGGTCGCGCGCGGGTCGCAGGCGAGAAGATCGAGCTTCGTGCCGCGGTTCGCACAGTGGAAGTAGAGCGTCACGTCGTCGCCCGCGACCTCCACGCCAAAGTTGAGCGGCACCACATAGGGGTAGCCGTCCGCGCCGTTGAGGCAGACGCGGCACACGTCGCACGCGTCGACAACGGCGAGCTGAGCGGCACGATCGGTTATCTCTCGGTCCTTGCGAAGCATGTACGCCCCCTTCGTTTGACAGCCCTCTGACAGGGTGCATGCGCATCACGTTAGAACATGTGCGCCTCCCAGTCCACGCGCCCTTCTCGGCAGCGTGTCCTTCTCGGCTGCACGTCCTTCTCGGCCGCACGTCCTTCTCGCCCGGTCTCCCCGTCCCCTCTCCCCGGCCTGAGTGGGCAAAGGTATTGAACTATCAGCCCGCGCTCGCTTGAGTGGGCAGCGTTTCCCCAGCTGTTTTGGCGATGAGCGTCTTGAGTGGGCACCGAAAGTTCAAGTAATTTGCCCACTCAAGCGCAGGCGGCCGAGAAGGACGAAAGGGCCGCCACGCGACCGCTCGCGCGCAGGGCGGATTTGGCCCCGGGGCCCCGCCTCCCGCGCGCGCATGCTACCCTAGACATGTTGCCGAGCGATAGGAGCGAGCATGCCCGCGATCATCACGCACCACATCTTCGGCGAGGACATCGCGCAGGACCTCCCCGGGGACGTCGTCTCGGGCGAGGAGGAGCTGCTCGCCTTCCTGCTGGGCAACCAGGGCCCCGACCCCTTCTTCGCGCGCTTCTCGACCCTGCCGTCGCACGCCGCGCGCAGCCACGCGCTCGCCGCGACGATCCAGGGAGGCCGGGTCACGCGCGCCTTCATGACGCTGCGCGACGGCGTCAGCCACCTCCCCGATCCCGACGTCCGCGTGGGACGGGCCTTCGTCCTCGGTCTTCTTGGCCACTACGCGCTCGACCGCGGCGCGCACCCCTTCGTCATATCCCAGCAGCGGGCGCTCGTCGCCGCGGACCCCGGGCTCGAGCGCGCCTCCGGTGAGGTGCACGCCCTGATCGAGTCGGACGTCGACACCTGGATCCTCTGGGAGAAGCGCAGCGCCACCGTGCGCGAGCGCCCGGCCGCCGGCAACCTCATGCGCACCGACCGCATCGAGCGCGTGGCCGGCGCGCTCTTCTCGCAGATGGCACTCGCCGTCTTTGGCGTGCCCGTGAGCGCGCGCGAGTACGCCGCCTGCGTCCGTGACTACGAGCGTCTCTATCGCCTGATCGACCCGGCCCGCTCCCCGCTCTCGCGGACGGCGGGCCTGGCCGAGAAGATCGCGCGCGGTCGCTCCCGCGCCGAGGCCATGGCCCACTACGTGCGCCGCGACAACGAGTGCCCCGCCGCCAACCTCGAGTGCCGCCCCTGGGCGGACCCCTTTGGCGGACGCGTGCGCCACGAGAGCTTCGCCGACCTCTTTGACGAGGCGCGCCTCGCCTACCCCGCGCTCGCCGAGGCGCTCGTCCGCGGAGACGAGCGCGCGCTTCGCGGCCTGGTGGGCGGCCTCGACTACGCCGGGCGCCCGATCGACGACGCGTAGCGCCGCGACGGGAGGCTCCCCTCCCTGGGGCTTCCTCCCCTCCTCTGGCTTGAGTGGGCAAAACTCTTGAACTATCCTTGCCCACTCAAGGGCCATACGTCTAAACGAGCTGGGGAGACGTTGCCCACTCAACAAAACTGCGCGAGATAGTTCGAGAGTTTTGCCCACTCAAGCGGAGGGCGGGCGCCCAGGCGCAGGGCGAGAAGAACCTGGGGCTCGGGCCGTCATCGCGCCGCGGCGCTCACAGCCACACCAGGGCCGGGGCGTCGTCGCCCCCGCCGCCTCCGTCGTCCCCGCCCTGGTCAGGCGCGTCCGGCTGGCCCCATGCGGCGGACTCCTCCAGCCAAGGGCGACGCACCTCCTCGAGCGGCTCGAAGGGGCGCTCCTCGCCGCGCTCCAGCCAGACGATCCCGCCCGCACCGTCCTTGTCGCCAGCGCCGCACATGGCTAGAGCCCCAGGTCGGCAGCGACCTCGCCCGCGCACGCCATGGCGTCGGCGATCGCGCTCACCACGAGAGACGACCCCGTCCGCGCGTCGCCCGCCACGTAGACCGCGCCCGTCCCGGCGGCCCGGTGCAGCCCGGGCTCGCACACGGGAAGCCCGCGCTCCCCCGCGCCCGCGCCGAGCGCCTCGAGCACGCCGCGCTCCGGTCCCGTGAAGCCGCAGGCAACCAGCACCAGCTGCGCGGGGACCTCGCGCTCGCCGCCCGCCACCGGCTCCGGCCCGCCGCCTGACCAGTCGAGGTCGACCACGGAGAGCCCGCGCACCGCCCCGTCCGCGCCGAGAAGGACCTCGCGCGTGTCCACCGCCCAGGAGCGCATCTCGCCCCCCATGAGCGCGATGGCCTCCTGCTGCCCGTAGTCCGTCTTGAGCGTGGACGGCCACTCCGGCCAGCGCACGGCGCCTGGACCCGGCTCGGCCGGCCGCGGGAGGAACTCGAGCTGCCGCACGGAGCGCGCCCCCTGGCGCACGGCGGTGCCCAGGCAGTCGTTGCCCGTGTCTCCCCCGCCGATCACCACGACGTCCAGCCCCTCGGCGCTCGCCGCCGGCGCGCCGCCGTCGAGCAGCGCCCGCGTGGACGCCGCGAGGTAGTCCACGGCAAAGACCACGCCGCCCGCCGCGAGCCCCTCATCGAAGCCCGTCGCCGAGAGCCCCCGCGGGACCCGCGCGCCCACGGCCACGACCACGGCGTCCGACTCGGCGAGAAGCCCCGACGCCACGTCCTTCTCGGCCGCGTCCGTCCCCAGGCAAAACTCGACGCCCAGCTCCTCCATGAGGCGCACGCGGCGCTCGACCACCCACTTCTCCAGCTTCATGTTGGGGATGCCGTACATGAGGAGTCCCCCCGCGCGGTCGTCGCGCTCCACCACGCGCACGCGCGCGCCGCGGCGGGCGAGCTCCCACGCCGCCGCCAGGCCCGCCGGGCCGGAGCCCACCACCGTCACGCGCGGCGCGTCCGGCGCCGGAGGCGCGAACCGCCGCGGCCCGCCGTGCTCCCACTCCCAGTCCGAGATCGCGCGCTCGTTGTCGTGGATGGTCTCGGGTTCATCGTGACAGCCCAGGTTGCACGCCGCCTCGCAGAGGGCCGGGCACACGCGGCTCGTGAACTCCGGCAGCGGCGAGGTGAGCGCCAGGCGATCGGCCGCCTCGCGCCAGAGGCCGCGCCACATGAGGTCGTTCCACTCGGGGATGAGGTTGTGCAGCGGGCAGCCGCTCGGGCGCGCCCCGCCAAAGCCGATCCCGGCCTGGCAGAAGGCCACGCCGCACATCATGCAGCGGCTCGCCTGGACCCGCTGCTGCTCGGGCGGGAGCTGCTCGTAGAGCTCCGCGTAGTCGCGCGTGCGCTCGGCGACCGGGCGCAGCTCGTGCGCGCGGCGCTCCTCGGTCAGATATGCTCCGGGCCTTCCCATGCTATGCCTCCCTCATCTTGTCGAACGCATACGCCAGCGCCTCGGCGCGGTCGCGCCCGGCGGCGCGCGCCTCTGCCACGTACGCGAGGACGCGCTCGTAGTCGCGCGGGATCACCTTCACGAAGTGCGTCCGCGCATCGGCCCACTGGTAGAGCATCTTGATGCCGCGCGGGCTCTGGGTGCGCCGCACGTGCTCCTCCACGAGCGCGCGCACGGCCTCGAGGTCCTCCTCGGTCGGCGCGAGCAGGTCCACGAGCTCCGCGTTGCAGCGCCGGGCGAGCGTCCCCAGCCGGTCGTAGACGTAGGCCACGCCTCCCGACATGCCGGCCGCGAAGTTGGGGCCCACCTCGCCGAGGACCACGACCGTGCCGCCGGTCATGTACTCGCAGCCGTGGGCGCCCACGCCCTCCACGACCACCACGGCGCCGGAGTTGCGCACGCAGAAGCGCTGGCCCGCGCGGCCGTTCACAAAGCCCCGGCCGCCCGTGGCGCCGTAGAAGGCGACGTTGCCCACGATGACGTTCTCATCGAACTTGTAGGTCGCGCGCTCGGGCGGGCGCACGGAGAGCACGCCGCCCGAGAGCCCCTTGCCAAAGTAGTCGTTGGCGTCGCCGGAGACGCCCAGCGTGACGCCAGCCGGCAGGAACGCGCCGAAGCTCTGGCCGGCCGACCCCTCGCAGTCCACCGTGATCGACCCCTCCGGCAGGCCCTCGGGGTGCGCCGCCGTCACGCGGCTGCCGAGCAGCGTGCCCACGCAGCGGTTGACGTTGTCGATGTCCGCATGGAAGCGCACGGGCTCGAGGTGCTCGCGCGCGGCGGCGGTGTAGGGGACGAGCAGCGTGGCGTCGAGGGTGCGCTCGATGCGCAGGTCGGAGGCCATCTCGGGCAGGAAGCGCGGGGCGTCGGCGCCGGGGATGTCCTGTCCGAACTCGGGCTTCACGCAGGCGAGAAGGTCGGAGAGGTCCAGGCTGTTGGCCTTCCAGTTCTTCTCGCCCTCCACGGGGACCTGGCGCAGGCAGTCGGCCCGGCCGACCATCTCGTCCACGGTGCGGAAGCCCAGCTCCGCCATGACCTCGCGCAGCTCCTCCGCCACGAACATGAAGTAGTTCACCACGTGCTCGGGACGGCCCGAGAAGCGCCCGCGCAGCCGGCAGTCCTGCGTGGCGATGCCCGCCGGGCAGGTGTCGCGCTGGCAGTCGCGCTGCATCAGGCAGCCGCAGGCGATGAGCGGCATCGTGGCAAAGCCGAACTCCTCCGCGCCCAGCAGCGCCGCCATGGCCACGTCGCGGCCGCTCATGAGCTTGCCGTCGGTCTCCAGCACCACGCGGGAGCGCAGGCCGTTTCGAAGCAGCGTCTGCTGGGCCTCGGCCAGGCCGATCTCGAACGGGATGCCGGCGTGGTAGATGGAGTCGCGCGGGGCGGCGCCCGTGCCGCCGTTGTGCCCGGAGATCAAGATCTTGTCGGCCCCGCCCTTGGCCACGCCCGTGGCGATGGTCCCCACGCCCGCCAGCGCGCAGAGCTTCACGGAGATGCGCGCCTCGGGGTTGGCGTTCTTGAGGTCGAAGATGAGCTCCGCCAGGTCCTCGATCGAGTAGATGTCGTGGTGCGGCGGCGGGGAGATCAGCCCCACGCCGGGCGTGGACTGGCGCACCTCGGCGATCCACGGGTAGACCTTGCGCCCGGGCAGGTGCCCGCCCTCGCCCGGCTTGGCGCCCTGGGCCATCTTGATCTGGATCTCGTCGGCCGACACCAGGTAGCGGCTCGTGACGCCAAAGCGGCCCGAGGCCACCTGCTTGATCGCCGAGCGAGCGGAGTCGCCGTTTGCGAGCGCCGTCTCGCGCGCCGGGTCCTCGCCGCCCTCTCCGGTGTTGGAGCGACCGTGCAGGCGGTTCATCGCTATGGCCAGGCACTCGTGCTGCTCGCGGCTGATCGAGCCGTAGCTCATCGCGCCGGTGTTGAAGCGGCGCACGATCTGGCTCGCGGGCTCCACCTCCTCCAGCGGCACGGGCGGCCCGGCGGGCGAGAAGTCCATGAGGTCGCGCAGGGTGACGGCGCGGCCGGACCGGTGCACCCAGGCGGAGAACTCCTTGAAGATGCCGTAGTCCCCCTCGCGGCAGGCGCGCTGCAGCAGATAGATGGCCTGCGGGTCGATGAGGTGCTCCTCGCCGCCGCGGGCGCGCCACTTGGTGAGGCCGAGCGTGGGGAGCTGGTCGGGCGCGGGGCTGGCGGCGAGCGCCGTCGCGGCGTCGTAGCGCGCGTCGAGCTCGCGCTGGAGGTCGGCGACCGTGAGGCCGCCCACGCGCGTGGCCGTGTACGTGAAGCACTTCTCGACCAGCTCGTCGGAGAGGCCCAGGATCTCGAAGATCTGCGCGGAGTGGTAGCCCTGCATCGTGGAGATGCCCATCTTGGACATGATCGAGACGATGCCGGCCGTGACCGCGCGGTCGTAGTTGGCCAGCGCCTCCTCGACGGGAAGGGCGAGCTCGCCGCGGGCGCAGAGGTCGCGAATGCAGTCGTGGGCCATGTAGGGGCAGATCGCGGAGGCCGAGAAGGACACGAGGCACGCGAAGTCGTGCGCGCTGAGCGCGTCGCCCGTCTCCACCACGAGGTCGGCGCGGGTGCGCAGGCCGCAGCGGATGAGGTGGTTGTGGACGCAGCCGAGCGCGAGCAGCGACGGCACGGAGACCTCGCCGGCCGCGACGCGGTCGGAGATGACGACGATGTTGGCGCCGGCGCGCACGTCACGCTCGACCTGGGCCGCCAGCGCGTCGAGTGCACGCTCGAGGGCGCCCGGGCCCGCGTCGCGCCGGTAGCCCGCGCGGGCGCGCGCGACCTTGAAGCCCACGAGGTCGATGGCGCGCACGCGCTCGAAGTCCTCGTCGGAAAGGATGGGCCCCGGCAGGCGCACGAGGCGGCAGGTGTCGCGGCAGTCCTCGAGGAGGTTGCCGTGGTTGCCGAGGTAGAGCGTGGTGCTCGTGACCATGCTCTCGCGCAGCGCGTCGATCGGCGGGTTGGTCACCTGGGCGAAGAGCTGGTTGAAGTAGTCGAAGAACGAGCGCGTCTTGGTGGAGAGGGCAGCGGGGGGCGCGTCCACGCCCATCGACGCCAGGGGCACCGCGCCCTTCTCGGCCATGGGTCGCACGGCCTCGTCGACGTCGTCGTAGTGCCACCCGAGGCGCGCCATGCGCTGCGTGGGGCTGACGCCGGCGTCAGGGCCCGCCGTCGACCCGCCCGGCGCGGGCAGGTCGGCAAGGTCGACGGTCTCCTGGTCGAGCCAGGAGCGGTAGGGCTTCTCGGCAGCCAGACGGTCGCGGATCTCGTCGTTGCCGATCACGCGCCCCTGGGCGGGGTCGACCTCGAGCATCTCGCCGGGGCCGAGGCAGCCCGTGGACAGGACGTTCTCGGGGTCGATGTCGATCGTGCCCACCTCGGAGGCCAGGATCAGCCGGTCGTCGCGCGTGACGTAGTAGCGCGCCGGGCGCAGGCCGTTGCGGTCGAGCGCGGCGCCCACCGTGCGGCCGTCGGTGAAGACGATCGCCGCGGGGCCGTCCCAGGGCTCCATGAGCATGGACTGGTAGGCGTCGTAGGCGCGGCGGCGGTCGGAGAGCGCGGGGTTGTTGTCCCACGGCTCCGGCATCATGAGCGTCACGGCGCGGTCGAGCGCGCGCCCGTTCATGACAAGGAACTCCAGCACGTTGTCGAGGATCGCGGAGTCCGAGCCCTCGCGGTTGATGATGGGCAGCACGCGCTTGAGGTCGGCGCCCAGCGCAGGCGAGTAGAGCTCCGGCTCTCGAGCGCGGACCCAGCTCACGTTGCCGCGCAGGGTGTTGATCTCGCCGTTGTGGATGAGGTAGCGGTTGGGGTGCGCGCGCTCCCAGCTCGGCGTGGTGTTGGTGGAGTAGCGCGAGTGCACCAAGGCCAGCGCCGTCTCCACCGCGGCGTCGTTCAGGTCCAGGTAGAAGCGGCGCATCTGGGTTGCCACGAGCATGCCCTTGTAGACGATCGTGCGGCTGGACATGCTGCACACGTAGAAGATCTTGCCGGAGAGGGCGGGGCTTGCGTCCGCCGCACGCTCGATGGTGCGGCGGGTCACGTAGAGGCGGCGCTCGAAATCCTGGCCGCGGGGCACGTCGTCCGGGCGGCGCAGGAACGCCTGGCAGATCGTGGGCATGCACGCCCGCGCAGTGGAGCCCAGGTCGTGCGGGTCCACGGGGACCGCGCGCCAGAACATGAGCGGCACGCCGCACTCAGCGCAGCCGCGCTCGAAGACCTGGCGCGCCGCGGCCACGCCCGCCGGGTCGTCGTGCGGCAGGAAGAGCATGGCGACGCCGTAGTCCCCCTCGTCCGGGAGGAGCTGGCCCTCCTTCTGGGCCTCCTTGCGGAAGAAGCGGTGCGGGACCTGGAAGAGCACGCCCGCGCCGTCACCGGTGTTGCGCTCCAGGCCCGTGCCGCCGCGATGCTCCAGGTTCACGAGGACAGAAAGCGCGTCGTCGAGCGTCTGGTGGCTGCGGACGCCGCGCAGGTGCGCGATCGCGCCGATACCGCAGGCGTCGTGCTCGTACTCGGGGCGGTAGAGGCCGGGCGCGTGGTTCTTCTCGCTCATGAAACTCCCCTCTTTCTGGTTTCCATGGCGAGTCTAGGGCCGGCCGCGCGCGGGCGAGAAAAACGGAGACGAAGTTGCTACGCGCTCGCTATCTGCGCGTCGTTTGTTCGCCATCCGCGGGACGCCCGCCGGAAACGACCGGGAAATCTGAGCAGGTGGCGGAGCTTAGGGGCCGCGCTTGTCCCAAAAGGGGAAAGGACACAATTGGGACATTGCGCAATGTCCCAATTGTGTCCTGTCCCCTTTTGGGACAAGCGCGGCCGCGCGATTCGCTACCATGTATGGGAACGGTCCCGCACAGAAAGGGAGCCCCATGCTCGAGGACTACGCCAAGGCTCGCAAGCTCGGCCTCAAGCAGGTTGAGCGCGACGTCGCCGCAGGACGCTACCCCTACCCGCCCGCTCTCGACGACATCCTCAAGAACCAGGGCTACCAGGGCGAGGTGCCCGTGGGCCTCACGGAGATCGACCTGTCGCTCATCGCGGGCACCAAGACGCGCGGCCGCCAGAACATGTTCTCGAGCGGGTTTTACCCCATCGCGGAGGCTGGCTCGGAGTTTGCCGCCAAGTGGAGCGACCTCATCGACTCCCAGCGCGCCGAAGGCCTGCGCGACCCGATCGTGGTCTACGAGTACCTCCAGCGCTTCTACGTGCAGGAGGGCAACAAGCGCGTCTCGGTCTCGCGCTACCTGGGCATGCCCACGATCCTGGCGAACATAACCCGCGTGACGCCCATGCCCTCCGACGAGAAGGGCCTGCGCGTCTACCACGAGTTCACGCGCTTCTACCGCGTGTGCCCCATCTACGGCATCACCTCCGCCGAGGAGGGCTTCTACGCCCGGCTGGCGGCACTTCTCGGCCAGGACCTCGAGACCCCCTGGCCGGACGACGTCGTGCGCGACCTGCGCGCCCTCTTCGACGCATTCTCCGCCTCGTTCCGCGCCCGCGGCGGAGGCGAGCTCGACCTGCAGGTGGGCGATGCACTCGCGTACTTTGTCTCGATCTTTGGCTTCGAGCACGTGCGCGGCCTCCCCCCGCGCGAGGTGGACGAGCACGTGGCCAAGATCTGGGGCGAGTTCGTGGTCGCGCAGGGCGAGGGCGCCCGCGCCTACCTCGAGGACCCGAGCGCGGACCACACCGCGCCGCTTCCCAAGCTCAAGAACCTCGCCAAGAAGGCCGTGCTCGCCAAGCCCTTCCGCGTGGCCTTCATCTACGACCGCAACCCGCTCTCCTCGGGCTGGATCAGCCTGCACGAGCGCGGGCGCGTCAAGCTCGAGGAGCGCCTCGCCGGCACCGTCGTCACCCACGCCTTCACCGACCGCAGCTCCGACGCCGCCTTCGACCAGGCCGTCGACGAGGCCATCGAGCACAAGGCCGACCTCATCGTCTCCTGCGCGCCCACGCAGATGCGCCAGACCCTGCGCGCCGCCGCCGAGCACCCGGGCCCGGCCTACCTCAACTGCTCCGTGAGCCTCTCGCACAGCGCGGTGCGCGGCTTCTACGGGCGCATGTACGAGGCAAAGTTCCTGCTCGGAGCGCTCGCGGCGAGCCTGGCGGGGCACCACAAGGTGGGATATGTCGCCGAGAGCCCGGTCTTCTCGACCGTGGCGGAGATCAACGCCTTCGCCATCGGCGCCCAGATGGTGGACCCCTACGCGACCGTCTACCTCAAGTGGTTCTCGGCCAAGGACTACGACTGGCGGCGCGAGCTGCGCGAGGAGGGCGTCCACATCATCTCCGGGCGCGACTACGCCAACCCGCTCGCGCCCAAGGAGTCCTGGGGCCTCTACCGCGTCGAGGACAGCGGCGCCGAGACGCATCTCGCCGAGCCCGTCTGGAAGTGGGGCCGCTACTACGAGATGCTCGTCCGCTCCATCAGAAACGACACGTGGAAGAAGGAGGGCGAGAAGATCCAGGGGCAGTCGCTCAACTACTGGTGGGGCATGTCCGCCGGCGTGCTCGACGTGCGGCTCTCCGACGCCCTGCCGCGCGGCCAGCGCATGCTCGTGGACGTGCTGCGCCAGTCGGTGCTCTCCGGGCGGGTGCACCCGTTCACCGGCGAGCTCGTCGCCCAGGGCGGCGACGTGGTGCAGGGTCCGGAGGCGGGACGGCTCACGAGCGAGCAGATCGTGCGCATGCGCTGGCTCAACGAGAACGTGGTGGGGCGCCTGCCCGAGCAGCGCGAGCTCGACCGCGACGGCCTCGTGGAGGTGGAGGTCGCGGGCGTGATCCCCGTGGACCCCTCGACGGTGCTGCTCAAGGACACGGCGCGCTAGGGGGCTTCGCATGAGGATCCTTGCCATCGCGGACGTGGAGGAGGGCTGGCTCTACGACCACTGGGACGCCGAGCGCGTGGCGGGCGTCGACCTGATCGTGTCGTGCGGCGACCTGCCGGCCACCTACCTCGAGCACATCGTGACCCTGGCCAACGTGCCGCTGCTCTACGTGCAGGGCAACCACGACGCCGCCTACGACCGGCACGCCCCCGAGGGCTGCGTGTCCGTAGACGGGCGCGTGGTCGACGCCGGCGGGCTGCGCGTCATGGGGCTCGGCGGGTCGATCCGCTACAACCCCGAGGTGCACGGCTTCACCGAGGCCGAGATGGGGCGACGGGCCGCGCGGATGGCCCTTCTCGCCAGCGCGACGGGGGGCGTGGACCTGCTGGTGACCCACGCGCCGGCGCGCGGCTACGGCGACCTCGACGACCTGCCGCACCGCGGCTTCGAGGCGTTTGGGACGCTGCTCGAGCGAACGCGCCCGCGCTACCTGCTGCACGGGCACGTGCACATGGAGTACGGCCGCATCGAGCGCGTCCGCGAGCATCCCTGCGGCACCACGATCGTCAACTGCTGCGGCTCGTACGTGCTCGACATCCCCGACGACGCCATCGGGGGCCACGGCGGCCTCTTCCCCGTGGAGAGCGTGTGCTAATTGGGGACGTGTTTTTTCGTGCAGACGGAAAGGGGCAGGCCGGGGCAATGCCCGCCCGGCCTGCCCCTTTCCGTCTGCACGAAAAAACACGTCCCCAATTAGCAGCGTCGCCGGGCGAGCCCATCGAGCGTCCTTCCCGCCGGCGCTCTTCTCGCCAGGTCCTTCTCGCCATGCCCTTCTCGCCGAGTAAGAGTTTCTTGCCAAAACTAGGCTCTCAGAGGGGCCGTTTTTGCACATTTCTCTTACTCGGCGAGGGGAACATGACTGCTCGGCACGGCGGGCGAGAAGGACGACCCCTCCCCGGTCGTCCGGCGCCCGGAGCCCAGCCCTGTCACACGGCCTTGACGCCGCGCTCGCCGGTGCGGATGCGCACGCACTCCTCCACGGGGTAGACGAAGATCTTGCCGTCGCCAACCTCGCCGGTGCGCGCGACCTCGCAGAGCAGGCCGATAAGCGCGTCCACCTGCGCGTTGTTGACCACGAGCTCAACTTTGACCTTGGGGATCATGTTAAGCATGACGGGCTTGCCGCGGTAGTACTCGGTCCAGCCGCGCTGGCTGCCGCAGCCCATGCACTCGTAGACGGTCATGCCGTGGACGCCCTTCTCGTTGAGTGCGTCCTTGAGCTCCTCGAGCTTCTCGGGCCGGATGATGGCGGTTATCTTCTTCATGGTGCCTCCTCGGGCATGGGGTTTGGCAGATCAGGAGTCGAGGCCGGTGAAGGCCGGGTAGGCGCTCTCGCCGTGGACCGAGACGTCCAGGCCCAGGGCCTCGTCACGCTCGCTCACGCGCAGTCCGCCGAACACGGCCCGCACCGCGGCAACGAGCAGCAGGTCAAGCACCACGACGATCGCGAGCGTCACCAGGATGCCGAGCACCTGGCTCACGAGCAGCGACGGGTCGCCGGTGTAAAGCAGGCCGCCCTTGCCGGTCCAGGAGAGCTCCGGCACGCAGAAGAGGCCAGTCAGAACGCCGCCGAGCAGGCCGCCCACGCCGTGACAGCCAAAGGCGTCGAGCGCGTCGTCATAGCCGAAGCGCGCCTTGAGCTTGGAGATCGCCAGGTAGCACACGGGCGAGACGAGAAGCCCCATGACCACGGCGGCCCACGGCTCCACGAAACCCGCCGCCGGCGTCACCACGACGAGGCCCGCCACCAGGCCCGTGCAGGCACCAACGAGCGAGGGCGTGCCGGTGGCAACGCGCTCCACCACGAGCCAGGACGCCAGGCCGGCTGCGCTGGAGACCACGGTGTTGAGGATCGCCAGGGCGGCGACCTCGTCGGCGGCGAACTCGGAGCCGCCGTTGAAGCCAAACCAGCCGAGCCAGAGAAGCCCCGTGCCCAGCGCGACGAACGGCACGTTGTGCGGGCGGTAGCTCTTGAGGCCAAAGCCCTTGCGGCCGCCGAGCGCCACGCACAGGATCAGGCCCGTGACGCCGGAGCTGATGTGGACCACGTCGCCGCCGGCAAAGTCCAGCGCGCCGATGACGTCGCCGATCAGCGACCCCTCGCCGCCCCAGACCATGTGCGCGAGCGGCGCGTACACCACGAGCGACCACGCGCCGATGAAGGCGAGCACCGCGCCGAAGCGCATGCGGCCCGCGACGGACCCGGTGACGATCGCCGCCGTGATCATGGCGAAGGCCATCTGGAAGCAGACGTCGACCAGGCTCGGGTAGACGGCGTCAGCCGGGACGCTCGCCGCCTCGGACAGCATGCCGGAGACCAGGCCGACAAGCCCCAACTGGTCGAAACCGCCAAACCACGAGAGCGAGCCGTCGCCGCCGTAGGCGAACGACCAGCCGGCCAGGACCCACAGGAGCCCCACGACGCCGATGACGGCGAAGCACATGAGCATCGTGTTGACGACGTTCCTGCGCCGGGCCAGGCCGCCGTAGAAGAAGGCCAGCCCCGGTGTCATGAACAGGACGAGCATGGTGCAGACGAGCATGAAGGCAGTAGATCCGCTGTCGTACATGGTTCCCTCCCCCGTTGCGCGGACGTGACGGGGCGATGGTGGCAGGTTTCAGGTTGCTGGGCGCGTGCGCCGGACGTGAGTTAACGAGACCGCGCGCGGAACGTAACGTTGGACGCGGGTCCGCAACGCGCCGCCACGGGGCGGAAACCCGCGGGCAACAGACAGGCGTGCCGCCGCGCCGAATAAGAGTTATTTGCGAGAAACGGGTCCCAAATGCGCCAAGTCTCGCAAGAAACTCTTACTCGGCGCGAGATGGCACGGCGGGCCAGGCCGTTGCCGCCTGCCAATTGGCAGACGCGGCGAGCGGTCGGGTTATGGCGGTGGACGGCAATCTGTACTTCTCGCCCCCAAGCGGCAACGGGCGTGGTATAAGACTATCAACGGGAATTGGAAACGTTTCCAAGAATGAACGAAAGCCCGCGTAACCAGACGAGAAGAACGAGGCGCCATGGACATCCGAGACATCGCAGCGAAGTCGGGCTACGGCGTGGGCACGGTCTCGCGCGTCATCAACGACCAGCCCAACGTGAGCGACCGCGCCCGCGAGCGCATCCTCGCCGTCATGGCGGAGCTCGGCTACGAGCCCAACTCCAACGCGCGCTACCTCAAGATGCGCTCCCAGACGCCCGTGGCCGTCTTTGTGATGGGCGTCGGCAACCGCATGTTCGACGACATCCTCGGACCCCTGCAGGCCGCGCTCGCGCGCGAGGACGAGCAGATCGTCGTCACCTACCTCAACGGCGACGTCGACGAGGTCCGCGCCGCCATCGACTACCAGCAGGCGCGCCACCCCAAGGGGATGGTCTTCCTCGGCGGCGAGCTCGAGAGCTTCCGCGCGTCCTTCCACGAGATCGAGACGCCGAGCGTCCTGGTGACCGCGGATGCGAGCCAGCTCGGCTTTGCCAACCTCTCGAGCGTCACCATCGACAACGTCGCGGCGGCGAGAAGCGCCGTGGGGCACCTGCTTGAGCGCGGGCACCGGCGGATCGGCATCGTCGGCGGCAACCGCGCCAGCGGGCAGATCGGCGAGCTGCGCCTGCGCGGCGCCGAGCAGGCCCTGCGCGAGCACGGCATCGAGCTCGACTACGAGCGCGACTTCGAGCCCTGCGACTTCATCGAGGTCGGCGGCTACGAGGCCACGACCTGCCTCCTCGAGCGCACGGGCGACCTCACCGCCGTCTTCGCGCTCGGCGACGTCGTCGCCTTCGGCGCGCTGCGCGCCATCGTCGACCGAGGGCTCAGCGTGCCCGGCGACATCTCGCTCATCGGCTTTGACGACACCGCCTTCTCCCAGTACGCCGTCCCCCGCATCACGACGATTCGACAGGACGCCGCGCGCCTCGCCGAGCGCGCCGCGAAGCTCCTGCTAAGCGCCCTGCGCGACGGCTCTCCGGCAACCCACGAGCTCGTGGACTTCGAGCTCGTCGAGCGGGAGAGCGTCTGCTCCCTCTGATCCGTGACGGAGGCGGGTGATCCCGCCGAGAAAGGAGGACACATGAGAACCTCGGGCATCCTCATGCCCATGACGTCGCTCCCCTCCCCCTGGGGGGTGGGCACGCTCGGCGGCGAGGCGCGCGGCTTCGTCGACTTCCTGGGGCGCGCCGGCGTGTCGATCTGGCAGGTGCTCCCCATCGTGCCCACCAGCTACGGGGACTCGCCCTACCAGTCCTTCTCCACCTACGCCGGCAACCCCTACCTCATCGACCTCGACGACCTCGCGGCGGAGGGCCTGCTCGAGCGCGGCGAGTACGCGGGCGTGGACTGGGGCTCCGACCCCGAGCGCGTCGACTACGGCGCCCTCTACCGCGGGCGCTTCGACGTGCTCAGGCGCGCTGTGGACCGCCTCCAGAAGACGCGGCCGGACGAGCTCGCCCGCTTCTGCGAGCACGAGGCGGCCTGGCTCGACGACTACGCCCTGTTCATGGCCCTCAAGGACCTCCACCACGGAACGCCCTGGCACACCTGGCCGGACGGGGTGCGCCTGCGCCGCGCAGACGCGCTCGCCCGGGCGCGCGAGGAGCTCGCCGAGGACGTCGCCTTCTGGCAGGGCGTCCAGTGCCTGTTCTTCTCGCAATGGGACCGCCTGCACGACTACGCGCGCGCCGCGGGAGTGCGCATCATGGGCGACCTGCCCTTCTACGTGGCCCAGGACAGCGCGGACGTGTGGAGCCACCCCGAGCAGTTCCAGCTCGACGCCGACCTCAGGCCCCGCGAGATCGCCGGGGTGCCGCCCGACGGCTTCTCCGACATCGGGCAGCTCTGGGGCAACCCGCTTTTTGCCTGGGACCGCATGAAGGCGGACGGCTACGAGTGGTGGTGCCAGCGCGTCGCCTTCCAGCTGCAGCTCTATGACATCCTGCGCATCGACCACTTCCGCGGCTTCGACACCTACTTCGCCATCCCCGCGGGCGCCACGACGGCGGCGGGCGGGCGCTGGCGCAACGGCCCCGGCATCGATCTCTTCCGCGTGCTGGAGCAGCGGCTCGGGCGCTGCGACATCGTGGCGGAGGACCTCGGCTACCTCACCCCCTCGGTGCACCGCCTGCTCGAGGATTCGGGATTTCCCGGCATGAGGGTCCTCGAGTTCGCCTTCGACACGCGGGACGGCACAGGCGCCCAGTACCTGCCCTTCTCCTACCCCACCAACTGCATCGCCTACGTAGGCACGCACGACAACGACACCGCGCTCGGCTGGCTCGAGACGGCGCCCGCCAAAGACGTCGCCCTCGCCCGCGAGTACCTGCACCTCGACCCTTCCGAGGGCGATGGCTGGGGCATGATGCGCGCCATCTGGGCGAGCCCGGCGGACACCGCCGTGGTGCAGATGCAGGACCTGCTGGGGCTGGGCAGCGACGCGCGCATCAACACGCCGTCCACGCTCGGGGGCAACTGGGTCTGGCGGGCGCGCCCGGGCTTCGCGAGCCGCGAGCTCGCCGACCGCGTGCACCGGCAGATGGAGCTCTACCACCGCCTGCCGCCCATCAAGGTCGTCCCCGACGACTACGCGCGCAGGGACGCCGCCCCCGTCGGCGGTGCCGGAATCATGAGAACGGGACAGTTCCGCTTCCGCATTTAGGGACGACGCGACAATGGGAAGGAGAATACCGATGGACATCGAGAAGAACCTGGGTCAGGCGCTCGCCGAGATGGGCACCACGCTCGACGACGCCACGAACGCGCAGATCTTCTGCGCCCTGCTTCGCACGGTCCGCGACCTCCAGACGGGGATGCCCCCCGCCGCGGGCGACCGCAAGCTCTACTACTTCTCCGCCGAGTTCCTGGTGGGCCGCCTGCTGCGCGCCAACCTCGTGAACCTCGGCCTGGCAGACGAGGTCGAGCGCGTCCTCTCCGCCCACGGCACCTCGCTCGCCTCCGTGGAGGACTGCGAGCCCGAGCCCTCGCTCGGCAACGGCGGCCTCGGGCGGCTCGCCGCGTGCTTCCTCGACTCCATCGCCTCGCTCGGGCTGCCCGGCGACGGCGTGGGCCTCAACTACCACTACGGCCTCTTTCGGCAGGACCTCTCCGAGGGCGTCCAGCGCGAGGAGCCCAACCCCTGGATCGAGCCCGAGTCCTGGCTGATCGACACGGGCACGTCCTTCTCGGTCCCCTTTGGCTTTGGCCCGCTCACGGCGCGGATGTACGACATCGAGGTGCCGGGCTTTGAGAACGGCGTGGTCAACCGGCTGCACCTCTTTGACGTGGAGGAGCCCTCGCCGGCCCCCGAGAGCGGCATCGCCTTTGACAAGGGCGACGTCCGCCACGGCCTCACGAGCTTCCTCTACCCTGACGACTCCGACGAGGCCGGCCGTCTCCTACGCGTCTACCAGCAGTACTTCATGGTCTCCGCAGGGGCGCAGCTCATCCTCGCCGAGCTCGGGCAGCGCGGGTACGCGCCCGAGGAGCTCGACCGCCACGTGGCAGTGCACATCAACGACACCCATCCCTCGATGGTCATCCCCGAGCTGGTGCGCCTGCTCGTGGAGCGCGGCATCGCGTTCGAGGACGCCGCCGCCATCGTGGAGCGCACCTGCGGCTACACCAACCACACCATCCTCGCAGAGGCGCTCGAGACCTGGCCGATGGGCTACATCGAGCAGGTGGCGCCCGGCATCGTGCCCGTCATCCGCAAGCTTGACGCGCTCGCCCGCACGCGCTCCGAGGACCCGGCCGTCGCGGTGATCGACGGCGACGACGTCGTGCACATGGCAGCGATGGACGTGCACTTCAGCCACGCCGTCAACGGGGTGGCCGCGCTTCACACGCAGATTCTCGTTGAGTCCGAGATGCGGCCCTTCGCCGAGCTCTACCCCGAGAAATTTTCCAACAAGACCAACGGCATCACCTTCCGCCGCTGGCTCATGGGCTGCAACCCGGCGTTGGCCTCGCTGGTGACCAACGCCATCGGCGACGGGTGGGTCCGCGACGCCTCCAAGCTGGAGGACCTTCTCGCCCTTCGAGAGGACGCCGGCTTCGTCCAGCGGTTCCTGGAGGTCAAGAAGGGCAACAAGGAGCGCCTGGCGGCGTGGCTGCGCGCCGAGAAGAACGTCGAGGTTGACCCGCACTCGATCTTCGACATCCAGGTCAAGCGCATGCACCAGTACAAGCGTCAGCAGATGAACGCCCTCTACGCCATCTGGAAGTATCTCCAGGTCAAGCATGGAAACGTTCCCAACAGGCCGCTGACGATGGTCTTCGGCGCCAAGGCGGCGCCGGCCTACACCCTGGCCAAGGACACGATCGCCCTGCTCCTGGCTCTTGGGCGCCTCATCGCGGAGGACCCGGAGGTCGCGCCGTGGCTGCGCCTCGTCTTCGTGGAGAACTACAACGTAACGGCGGCAGAGCACCTCATCCCCGCCGCGGACGTCTCCGAGCAGATCTCGCTGGCGTCCAAGGAAGCGAGCGGCACCTCCAACATGAAGTTCATGGCAAACGGCGCGGTGACGCTGGGGACCCTCGACGGCGCCAACGTGGAGATCGCGGAGCTCGTGGGCAGGGAGAACATCTATCTCTTCGGGCGCTCGTCCGACGAGGTCATCGGCCTCTACGACCGCGGCGACTATCGGCCCTGGGAGCTCTGGGGATCTGACGGCGAGCTTGCGGAGGTGCTCGACTTCATCTGCTCGCCCGAGCTGCTCGCGCGCGGCGACGCGGGCTGCATCACCCGCGTCTACCGGGACTTTATTGCCAAGGACTACTTCATGGCGCTGCTCGACGCGCGCGACTACGTTGCGGTGAAGGAGCGCTGCCTCGCCGACTACGAGGACCGCGCCGCATGGGGCGAGAAGGCCCTCGTGAACGTGGCCAAGTCCGGGTTCTTCTCGTCCGACCGCACCATCCGCGAGTACGACCGCGACATCTGGCACCTCAAGCGTGCAAAGGGGACAGTCACTTTTGCACGCCCGGCCTGCGTGCAAAAGTGACTGTCCCCTTTGCACGCCCTCAAGAAAGGAGAACGACATGACGCTCATCAACGGAAACGAGGAGTGGTGGAAGCAGGCGGTGGTGTACCAGGTGTACCCGCGCAGCTTCTATGACGCAAACGGCGACGGCCTCGGCGACATCCGAGGCATCACCGCCCACATGGACTACCTGCGCGCCCTGGGCATCAACGCGATCTGGCTCTCCCCGTTCTACCCCTCCCCGCTCGTCGACGGCGGCTACGACGTGGCGGACTACCGCAACGTCGACCCGCGCCTGGGCACGCTCGAGGACTTCGACGAGATGGCCGCCGCCGCGCACGCCGCGGGCATCAAGGTGATCGTGGACATCGTCCCCAACCACACCTCCACCGAGCACGAGTGGTTCAAGGCCGCGCTCGCCGCCGGTCCCGGCTCCCCGGAGCGCGACCGCTACATCTTCCGCCCCGGTCGCGGCGAGAACGGCGAGCTGCCCCCCAACGGCTGGAAGTCCACCTTCGGCGGCCCCGGCTGGGAGCCGGTGGGCGACGGCGAGTGGTACCTGCACCTGTTTGCCGTGGAGCAGGCAGACCTCAACTGGAAGAACCCCGAGGTGCGCGAGGACTTCAAGAAGACCCTGCGCTTCTGGAGCGACCGCGGCGCAGACGGCTTCCGCATCGACGTGGCGCACGCCCTGGCAAAGGACCTCGACAGCCGACCGCTCGACGAGTGGCCCGACAACCTCGACGAGGGCGAGCCCGGCGACGAGAACCCCCTGTGGGACCGCCCCGAGGTCCACGAGATCTACCGCGAGTGGCGCCAGGTCTTCAACGAGTACGAGCCCGCGCGCTTTGCCGTCGCGGAGGCATGGGTCGTGCCCGAGCACCAGTGGATGTACGCCTCCACCGACGAGCTCGGCCAGGTCTTCAACTTCGAGCTCTCCAAGGCGGGATGGTTCGCCGACGAACTGCGCCGAGCCATCGAGGAGGGCCTCGCCGCCGCCGAGCGCTCCGGCTCCACCACCACCTGGGTCCTCTCCAACCACGACATGGCGCGCCACCCCACGCGCTACGGCCTGCCGCAGGTCCGCTCCGCGACGCACCACCAGCTCGTGAACGACTGGCTGCTCCGCGACGGAGCGACCTACTACGAGGACCGGGAGCTGGGTACCCGCCGCGCCCGCGCGGCGCTGCTCATGGAGCTGGGCCTGCCCGGCTCGGTCTACCTCTACCAGGGCGAGGAGCTGGGCCTCTTCGAGGTGGCGGACATCCCCTGGGACGCGCTCGAGGATCCCGAAGCCGCCATGACGAGCCACGGCGACGCCATCAAGGGCCGCGACGGCTGCCGCGTGCCGCTGCCCTGGAGGGCCGTCGACGAGACCGGATCCTTCGGCTTCTCCGCGCCCGCGGAGCACAGGCCGGCGCACCTGCCGCAGCCCGAATGGTTCGCCCAGCACGCGGTGGACATCGAGGAGACCGAGAAGGACTCCATGCTGTGGTTCTACCGCCGCGCGCTCGCCGCGCGCGCGGAGCTGCTCACGGCCACCGGCGACACGTCTCTTTCGTGGGCGGACGGCTACGACGACCAGGTCATCGCCTACAGCCGGTCCACGGCCGACGGGCGGGTGCTCACGAGCGTGACCAACTTCGGGGCCGCTGCCGTGGAGCTGCCCGAGGGCGAGGTCCTTCTCGCCAGCGCGGCACTTGTCGACGGCAAGCTCCCCCGCGACGCAACCGCCTGGGTCGCGCGCTAGCACGCCGGCAACATCGCCCCCCGCCGGGCCCCGGACGACACCCCCTGCTCGTCCGGGGCCCGTTCTTCTCGGCCAGGCCGTCGCGTTTTCGCACCCCAACGGCTGAGGTGCGGCTATGCGACGTTTCCGGCACCAAAACCGTCGCGTTTGCGCACCCCAACGGCTGAGGTGCGGCTATGCGACGTTTCCGGCACCAGAACCGTCGCGTTTACGCACCCCAACGGCTGAGGTGCGGCTACGCGACGTTCTTCTCGGCCAAATCGTCCATCTCCCGCACCCCTCAACGGCACGAAAAAGGGGCGACGGCGCGCCACGCAAGCGCCGTCGCCCCACGGGGGAAACAAAGGCCAGGCGAGAAGAACTAGTCCACGCGCTCCAGGCGGTACATGAAGTTCTCGTACGGGCCGGCGGGCACGGTCAGCGGCAGGCCCATGTCCATCAGGGCGTCGGCCGAGAAGACCGTGCCGTTGCTCACCGTGCGGTAGCGCGCGCCGGGCGTGAGGCCGCGCGGGACCACGTAGTTGGCCTTGCCGTAGCCGTCCACGCGCGTGACCACGGCGCACACGAGCGCCTCGCGGCCGTCCTCGGAGACAAACTCCCAGGCGGAGACGTCGGCGTCCTTGGGGTCGGACAGGCGGTAGAGCAGGCCCTCGCGCACGAGGTGCTCGATCTGGCGGTAGGTCTTGACCTGCGTGCGGATGATCTCGCAGGCGCGGTCGTTCAGCTCCATGAGGTCGAGCTCGTAGCCAAAGGCGCCGCCCGCCATGGCGACGGTGCCGCGCGCGCCCAGCGGGATGGTGCGGCCCGTGATCTCGTTGGGGCAGGCGGAGACGTGCGCGCCCACCGCGGAGCAGGGGTAGCCGAAGGAGGTGCCGTACTGGATCTCCATGCGGTTGCGCGCGTCGGTGTTGTCAGAGGTCCAGATCTGCGGCGTGTAGTAGAGCATGCCGGCGTCAAAGCGCCCGCCGCCGGCGGAGCAGCCCTCGATCAGCAGGTCCGGGTAGCGGCTCACGATGCGCTCGAGCAGGTCGTAGAGGCCGAGCATGTAGTCGTAGAGGACCTTGCCCTGGTCGCTCGCCGCGCGGGAGTGCACGTCCACGATCGAGCGGTTGTAGTCCCACTTGACGTAGTCGATCCCGCCCTGGTCGAGCACGGCGCAGAGCTGCTCGAAGAGGTTGTCGCGCACCTCGGGTCGCGAGAGGTCCAGCACCAGCTGGTCGCGGCCCAGCACCGGCTCCTTGCCGGGGACGGTGAGCGCCCAGTCGGGGTGCGCGCGGAACAGGTCGGAGTCCTCGTTGACCATCTCGGGCTCGACCCAGATGCCAAAGCCCAGGCCCACCTCGTTCACGCGGCGCGCGAGGTCGGCCACGGTGCCGCCGAGCTTGGCCATGTTGGGCTTCCAGTCGCCCAGGCCGCGGTGGTCGTCGTTGCGGGCGCCGAACCAGCCGTCGTCCATGACGAGCATGTCGAGGCCCAGGTCGGCCGCCCTCTTGGCGAGCTCCACGAGCTTGTCGCCCGTGAAGTCGAAGTAGCAGGCCTCCCAGGAGTTGATGAGCACGGGACGCGGGCTGTCGCGCCAGGGCCCGCGGCAGACGTTGCGGCGGATGCAGCGATGCAGGTTGTGGGAGACCTTCTCGAGGCCCGCCCCGGAGTAGGTCATGAGGACCTCGGGCGCCACGATCTTCTCGCCCGGCTCGAGCGGGTAGGAGAAGAGGTCGGAGGCCAGGCCCATCTGCATGCGGGTCTGCTCGTACTGGTCGCGCTCCACCTCGGCGAGGAAGCTGCCGCTGTAGACGAAGCTCATGGACCAGCAGCGGCCCGCGGTCTCGGTGGCGTTGTGGTCGCAGAGGATCATGACGGGGTTGTACTGGTTGGAGGACATGCCGCGGCGGCTGCCCACGCTAAAGGAGCCGTTGGTAACGGGGCGGCGAGAAGGACGACGCTCCATGGCGTGGCGCCCGTCGAAGGTGATGACGTCGAAGTCGCCGGAGACGAAATCGAGGCAGGCGGTCTGGGCCTTCTCCACGGTGACGCGGCCCGTGCCGTTGTTGCGGATCACCGCCGCGCGCGTGATGACGTCGACCTTGGGCAGCACGCCGTAGAGCAGCTCGACCTCGAGGCCCAGGCGCGGGTCGGCGAGGGTGATCGAGAGGGTCTCGGCGCCGTCGGCCTCGTCCTCGGAGTAGGCGGCGGGAAGGCCCGGCAGGCCGTACTTGCCGGGACGGATCTCGTGGCCGACGTAGCGCAGGTCGCAGCCGAAGGTGCCGTCGGCGCCGCGGACCATGAGCAGCGGGCTCCGCATGTCGCCCGTGCCCTGGAAGGCGTACTCCTGGGGCAGGACGTCGAGCGAGTAGGTGCGGTCGGCCACGTCGTGCGGGCAGCCGCACATGCCGCTGCGGTCGGCGTAGGTGATGAGGTAGGACAGGTCGCCCTCGGCGCGGGCGCCGTAGTAGAGGTGGAGGAGGTAGCCGTACTGGTCCACCTTCATCTGGTAGGTGGAGGCTGCGGTGTGGATGGTGAAGGTGCGCGCGGAGGCGTCGTACTGAACTGACATGGCTCCTCGATCTCTCTTGTCGCTTGCGGCCGGCAGGAGTGTAACGCATGCGGGCCTTTCGGGGGGACGCCCGGAACCCACCACAAAAAGGATGGATTCCGGGCGCCAGGGGGAACAGTGAGCGGCGGTGCGGTGCGCTCGGAACTACTTCACGGCACCGTTGGTGACGCCGCCGATGATCTGCTTCTGCGCCACGATGTAGAAGATGATCATCGGGAGCATGGCGAGCAGGTAGGAGGCGAAGGCCAGGTTGTAGTTCGTGGCGAACGCGGTCTGGAAGTTCATCTGCGCGAGCGGCAGGGTGTTGACGCCGGAGCCGCCCATGATGACGAGCGGGGTCATGACGTCGTTCCACACGGCCAGGCCGGTGATGACGGCGACGGTGGCGTGCATGGGCTTCATGAGCGGGAAGATGACCTTCCAGTAGGTGGTCCAGGTGCTGGCGCCGTCGACGCGGGCGGCCTCCTCGAGGGCGGTGGGGATGTTCCTCAGGTAGCCCGTGTAGAGCATCATGTTCATGGGCATGTAGAACACGACGTAGAGGAGCATGACGCCGACCATGTTGTCCAGGTGCAGGATGGCGGTCTGCTTGACGAGCGGCATCATCAGGATGGCGAAGGGCACGTACATGCCGGCCACGATGAAGTAGTAGGACGCCTTGAAGAGCTTCTTGCGGTCCATGTTGCGCCCGATCGCGTAGGCGGCGAGGCTGTGGACAAGGACCGAGATCACGACGGCCGCCACGGTGATGATGAGCGAGTTCATGAACGAGTTGAAGAAGTCGGTGACCTGGATGGCCTCGATGAAGTTGTCGAGCGACCACGTGGAGGGCAGCGACAGGATGCCCGCGATGTCGTTGGTCATCTCGGAGGGGTCCTTGAAGGCGATGACCACGGCCATGTAGAGCGGGAAGATGATGGTGATGAGGCCGACGATGAGCAGGATGGTGATGGGCCAGTTGACCCGCTCCTTGACCTTGGCAGGAACAGTGTTGTTAGCCATTAGAGCTGCTCCTCCTTACTGTTCAGGAACTTGGTCTGGGCAATCGAGATCACGGCGATGACGATGAAGAAGATCACGGCGTTGGCGCACTGGAAGCCAAACTGGCTGTTGTTGAGGCCGTTCTGGTAGATGAGGTACGAGATGGACTCGGTGGACTGCGCCGGACCGCCGGAGGTCATAGCCACGATCTGGTCGAACGTCATGAGCATGTCCTTCATGACCAGGACCATGTTGGTGGTGATGGACGGCATGATGAGCGGGAAGGTGAGGTAGCGGAACTTGTCCCAGCCGGTTGCGCCGTCGAGCGCGCCCGCCTCGTAGACGTCCTCGGGCACCGACGAGAGGCCGGTGATGTAGATGATCGTGGTCTGCGCGCAGGCCTGCCAGACGAGGACCACGACGATGGCCACCCACGCCCACTCCTTGCTCGCGAGCATCGAGGTCGTGCCGGTGAGGGCCGGGACGATGTAGGTGAAGAAGTAGCTGAACACGTAGCCGACGACGAGGCCGCCGAGGATGCGGGGCACGAAGTAGATGCCGCGCAGGGCGCTCTTGAACTTGATCTTGCTCGAGAGGCCGATGGCCAGCGTGAGCGAGATCACGTTGACGAGGATGGTCGCCACGACGGAGATCTTGAACGTGAACAGGTACGAGTTGCCCACGCGGGCGTCCTGGAACAGGTCGATGTAGTTCTGCAGGCCCACGATCTCGAAGGCGCCGTAGCCCTTGGAGTCCGTGAAGCTGTAGAAGAAGCCGGTGAGCAGCGGGATCGTGTTGAACGCGCAGAACAGGATCAACACGGGGATCAGGATGGCGAGGAAGGTGCGGTTCCTGTCAGATCCCGCCTTTGAAGCGGCAAAGCTTGCCATGTGTTTCCCTCCTTATCCCTGAGTCGCCATGTACTCCGCGTACTTGCGGATGACGGTCTTGTTGTAGCGCTGCCAGAGGTTGTCCCAGTTGGCGAGGAACGCGTCGACGTCCTTGTCGAGAAGGAAGGCCTGGAGCTGGGCGTCGCAGGCCATGCCCGACGGATAGGAGTGGTCGGGGTAGTCGATGACCTTGCCTTCGTCCAGGAAGTCCTGGATGTCGTCGAACAGCGGGTCGAGCGTGAAGTCGCCCTCGATGCAGGGGATGGCCTTCTGGTCGTCGCAGTAGGTCTGGAGGTTCTCGGGCTCGTTGAGGAAGTCGATGACCTCGTAGATCTGCTCGCGATGGTCCTCGTTGGCCACGGTCATGTTCCAGCACAGGTCGACGCCGGAGACGATGATGCGGTCATCGGGGTTGTCGCAGGCGGGCATCGCGAACAGGCCGATGTTCATCTCCGGGTTGGCGGAGAGGATCTGCGGGACGGCGAACGAGCCGCAGGGGAACATCGCGGACTGGCCGCGCGCGAAGGCGGTGCAGGCGTCCTCGTAGCTGTAGGCCATGGGGCCGTCCTCGGCGTAGTCGAGGAGCTTGAGGAGCTTCTCGGCCGGCTCGCGGTAGTAGTCGGCGAACTTGGCCTCGCCGGCGTTGACCTTGCGGATGTGGTCGGAGGGCACCAGCTCCACGAGCATGGAGTTCCACGGCGAGAGAATCGTCCAGGTGTCAAGGAAGCCCAGGTAGAGCGGCAGGACCTCGCCCTCGGCCTTGATCTGCTCGCACAGGGCGATGAACTCGTCCCAGGTCTCCGGGAGGTCCCAGCCCTTCTCGGCGAACATGTCCTTGTTGTAGAGCATGCCCGCGGCGTTGGCGATGTAGGGGACGCCGTAGATGCCGTCCATCGGGACGTAGGTGACGCTCTTCATGATCTCCTGGTAGGCGGGCTGGACCTTGGCCATGCCGGGATAGTCGGTGACGTCGGCGAGGATGTTGGAGTCGACGAAGTCGGCATAGGAGGCGTCGCCGCCGATAGCCACGACGTCGGGGTAGTCCTCGCGGACGAAGCGCGTCTTCATGATGGTGACGGCGTCGTTGGGGCTCGTGAAGTTGAGGTAGATGTGGTCGTTGGTCTCGTTGAACTCGGCCATGAGCGCCTCGAAGATGCTCACCGCCTCACGCTTGTACGAGACGAACTCGATCTCGGTCCTGCCGTCGGAGCGCTCGCCCTCGCAGCCCGTGAGCGCGAGGCCCGCGACGACCGCGCCCGACAACCCGAGGAAGGAGCGGCGTGTCAGTGTTCTTCTCATTTGCTCTGCTCCTCCTTCCCTAGTGGGCGATGGCGAGCTCGGACTGCTTGTCGAAGAGGTGGATCTTGTCCACGTCGACGGCGCACTTGATCTGGGAGCCGGTGCGGACGGCGCTGGCGGCGCTGAGGTGCGCGGAGATCTGGCCGCCGTCGACGTCGGCGTAGATCATGGCCTCGGAGCCCAGCAGCTCGTAGACCGTGACGCTGGCGGGGAAGGCCTCGGAGAGGGTGCGGCCCTCGGCGTACTCATGCTCCTCGACGACGTCCTCGGGACGGATGCCCATGATGACGACCTTGCCCACGTAGCCGCCGTCCTTGAGGGCCTTGGCCTTGGGGCCGGTGAGGGTGATGGTGTTGGAGCCGAAGGTGAGCGCCACGCCCGCGCCCTTCTCGCTCACCTTGACGTCGATGAAGTTCATCTGCGGGGAGCCGATGAAGCCGGCGACGAAGAGGTTGCAGGGCTCGTTGTAGAGCTTGGTCGGGGTGTCGACCTGCTGCATGACGCCATCCTTCATGACGACGATGCGGGTGCCGAGCGTCATGGCCTCGGTCTGGTCATGCGTGACGTAGATGATCGTGGCGCCGAGACGGTCGTGGAGCTTGGAGATCTCGGCGCGCATCTGGACGCGTAGCTTGGCGTCGAGGTTGGAGAGCGGCTCGTCCATGAGGTAGACCTTGGGGGCGCGGACGATGGCGCGGCCCATGGCGACGCGCTGGCGCTGGCCGCCGGAGAGGGCGGAGGGCTTGCGGTCGAGGAGCTTCTCGAGGTCGAGGATGCGGGCGGCCTCGCGAACGGCCTTGTCGATCGTGTCGGCGTCGACCTTGCGGAGCTTCAGCGGGAAGGCCATGTTCTCGTACACGGTCATGTGCGGGTACAGCGCGTAGGTCTGGAAGACCATGGCGATGTCGCGGTCCTTGGGCTCGACGTCGTTGACCACGCGACCGTCGATCTTGAGGGTGCCGGAGGTGATGTCCTCGAGGCCGGCGATCATGCGCAGCGTCGTGGACTTGCCGCAGCCGGACGGGCCGACGAAGATGATGAACTCCTTGTCAGCGATCTCGAGGTTGAAGTCCTTCACCCCCTCATAGCCGTTGGGGTACTTCTTCCCTACGTGTTCCAGTGAGAGACTCGCCATTGCGAAACCTTTCTCCCTGCCCGACGCCGCGGCGCGGCACTCTCGGGCCCCACCTTACGTTGGCTTAATTCTAGGCTGACACTTTTGCGCGCTTTTATATGTGTTTTGGTATGTTTGATATGTATTTGCGCGTTTATGCTGCTATATCGCTTATCTACGGTATACACAGGAAGTTCATCATTTCGCTCAGCGGAATCGTTTTCCGGGCAAGCGGTTTTGGCGTTTTACGTTTTCGCAGGTAGTTGGCGTGGCTGTAGTTGGCAGTGGTCGGGAATCGATTCCATATTTGCTTTGGTCGATTTATCTTTTTGCGTCTTCTTGTCAAATCGCGTATAGCTGTAATGCGCTATACTATACAAAATGCGTCATGCTGCAGAGGCGGCTCCGGTCCGCGCCGGAGCCGAGGTGCGAAAGGGGCGAGACATGCCCGCACACGAGCTCGAGTTCTCCACGTTTCCCAGCGGCCATTACGTCGACCTGATGCCGTACCAGTACGGCCGCGAGGCCTGCACGCCCGGCCATGCCTTCGGTCCCGCGCGGCGCAGCCACTTCCTCTTCCACTACATCATCTCCGGCCGCGGCCTGCTCATGTCCACAAGCGACAACGGCGCCAAGTCAGACCACCGCCTCGGCGAGGGCGAGGGGTTCCTCATCTTCCCCGACCAGGTCAACACCTACGTGGCGGACCTCGACGACCCCTGGGAGTACGTCTGGGTGGAGTTCGACGGCATCCACGTGAAAGACGATCTCGAGGCGGCCGGGCTCACGCCCTCCTTCCCCGTCTACCGGTCGCGCTCCAGCGAGCTGCGCGCCGGCATGGTCGAGGAGATGCGCTACCTCGTGAGCAACCGGGACGCCTCGCCGCTGCACCTGATCGGGCACACCTACCTCTTCCTCGACTACCTGCTGCGCTCCGTCGACCACCCCGCCGAGCAGGCCGCGGGCAAGCTCCAGGGCTTCTACATCCGCGAGGCGGTTGACTTCATCAAGGAGCACTACCAGGACGACATCACCGTGGAGGACATCGCCAAGCGCACCGGCCTCAACCGCAGCTACTTCGGCAAGGTCTTCAAGGCGGCCACGGGCAAGTCGCCGCAGCAGTACCTCGTCGGATACCGCATGGCCAAGGCGTCCGAGCTGCTCAAGCTCACGTCGCTGCCGGTCGCCGAGGTGGGCCGGGCCGTGGGCTACCCCAACCAGCTGCACTTCTCGCGCGCGTTCAAGGGGGCGTACGAGGTCTCGCCGCGCGAGTGGCGCCGTCGCAACGCCCTGAACCTGTGAGTTGGGGACAGTCCCCAATCGACAAGCCGCGCGTCCTTCTCGCCCACGGGCCGCCGAGGTGCGGGAAAAGGACGCTCCAGGCCTCGAAAACGTCGCGTTGTCGCACCCCAACGCCTAAGGTGCGGCAACGCGACGCTCTGAAGGTCAAAAGTGTCGCGAATCCGCACCCCGCGGTCTGCGCGCCGAGAAAAACGTCCGATTGCGGCCGTCCCGGCCGGGCGCCCGATATACTGGCGGCGAGAGGAAGGATGCCCATGCTCGCCGACTACCACGTTCACACCGGCTTCTCCGATGACTCCACCTACCCGCTCGAGCAGGTCGCGCGCGACGCGCTGCGCCTGAACCTCGACGAGGTCTGCTTCACCGAGCACGTCGACTACGGCGTCAAGCCGGAGTGGGACCAGCCGGCCGGCGCGCGCTTCGAGGACGGGCACCCGGTCACCAACTGCGCCTACGACGCCTACCTGGCCGAGCTCGACCGCGTGCGCGGAGAGCTCGGGGACGATATCTGCCTGCGGGCGGGCCTGGAGCTGGGCGTGCAGCGCCACACGCTGGGCGAGAACCGTGCGCTCGTCGAGCGTCTTGGCGGGAGGCTCGACTTCGTGATCTGCTCCATCCACCAGGTGGGCGACCTCGAGTTCTGGAACGGCGACTACCAGCGCGGGCGCGCGCAGGAGGAGATTCACTCCGCCTACTACGAGGAGATGCTCGCCGTGGTGGAGGCCTTCGACGGCTACTCCGTGCTGGGGCACCTCGACCTCATCCGCCGCTACGACCCCTTTGGCGACTACCCCTTCGAGCGCGTGCGCGACATCGTGGCCGAGATTCTGCGCCGCGTGATCGCAGACGGCAAGGGCGTCGAGGTCAACACGTCCGGCATCCGCTACGGCCTGGGCGACTTCCAGCCGCGCCGCGAGATCCTCGAGCTCTACCGCGACCTCGGCGGCACCGTGGTGACCGTGGGCTCGGACTCGCACACGCCCGGGCACCTTGGCTCCTACCTGCGCTTCGCGTACCGCGAGCTCGCGGAGCTGGGCTTTGAGGGCGTGTACGCGTACGAGAAGGGCGAGCCGCGCCTCGTGCGGTTCTGACGCGGCGTTTTGACTGGTGCCGTTGCCCTTGGTGCCGCATTGCCCCTGGTGCCGGAATCCGGCCCATTGCCCCTGGTGCCGGAATCCGGCCATATGTGTGTCCGCCGCACGCATTTGACGGAAATCCGGCACTGAGACACGCATTTCTCGGTTATTTGGCACCAAAACACGCATTTCTCGGAAATCAGGCACCTGGGGCGATGCGGCGCGTCGGGCACCTGGGGCGATGCGGTGCGTCGGGCACCCGGGGCGATGCGGCACGTCGGTCAGGTGCGCACAAACGGCGCGCAGGCGAGAAGGACCTCAGCTCGCGGGGCCGCCGGAGCAGCCGCCCATCGCGACGATGCGCTCGTAGTAGCCCAGGCGGCGCGCGAGGTTGGTGTCGAAGCCATCCACGAAACAACGCGCGAAGAGGACGTCCAGCACGAAGAGCAGCGAGAGCCCCGTGCCGAAGGGCGAGACCTTGCGCGCGTGGTCCTCGGCAGGAGAGAGCGCGAGCTTGACCGTCGCGAGCTCGTCGAGGGGCGTGGAGTCGGCGGACGCCACCAGCACGACGGGCACGCCGCGCCCCGCGAGCTCGCGCGCCGCCGGGCGCGACACGAACCCGCGCCCGCCGAAGGAGACCAGGACCACCACGTCCTTCTCGCCCGCCGAGGCAGCCGCGAGGCGCTGCTCGTACTCGTCCACCGGCACGCTCACCGCCCGCCCCACCTCGGCCATCTGGAAGCGGAAGTTCTGGGCGAAGGCGACGTTTCCCGCCGTGGCGAGCACCGTCACGTGCTCCGCGCCGCGCACGAGCTCGGCCGCGCGGTCCAGTGCCGCCGGGTCGAGAACGTTAGCCGTGGAGGCGAGCGTCTGCGCCAGGTCCGTCTGTATCGCCTCGATGACCTGGGCGCCGTTTTGACCGGCGTGCACCGGGAAGTTGACGTCCACCCCCGCGCTCTCGCGCCGGAAGTCCGCGAGCGCGCTCGCCACGCGCACGCGCAGGTCCGCAAGGCCGGGACAGTCGAGCTTCTCGCAGAGCCGGTAGACCGTCGACTTTGACACGTGCGCCCGCGCAGTGAGTTGTTTGGAGCCATTGTCGAGAAACGCCTCGGGGTCGGCGAGGATCGCGTCGGCCAGGGCGCGCTCGCCGTCCGAGAACCCCTCCCCCATCCGCAGGCGCGTGAGAACGTTCATGACGTCACGCGTCCTCGAGGTAGCGGCCGCGCAGCTCGGCGACCTCAGCGTCCGTGACGCCCAGCGCCTCGCGCGCGTAGCCCATCACGCCTCCGAACTCGCGCGTCGCCGCCGCGACCGCCGCACGGATGAAGCGCAGGTTGGCATCCGTGCGCTCGTCGGCAGGGTCGGGGTTGAAGCGGTTGGTGGCGAGGTAGTCCTCCTCGACGGCCTCCGTCGGCACGCCGAGAAGAACCTCGACCAGCATGCTCCCCATGCCGCAGCGGTCGCGCCCGAAGTGACAGTGCCAGAGGACGGCGCCGTCCGTGGTCTCGAGCACGCAGCGCACGAGGGCCCGGTACGCGGCGATGCCGGACTCCCCCAGCAGGATGTGCGGATAGACCATCTCCATGAAGCGCGCCGGGTCGTCGTCGTTCATGCGCGCGGCCTCCAGCTGGGCGCGCGCCTCGGCGTTCTGCGAGATGCCCGCGACGGTGCCCTTGAGCGCGTCGGCGTGCACGTAGCGCACGGCGGGCATGAGCTCCATGCCGTCGGGGTACTCCGCGAGCTCGTCCTCGCCGCGCAGGTCGACCACCGCGCGCAGGCGATAGTCCTCCAGCAGGCGCCGGCGGTCGGCGGCGGTGGCAAAGTAGAGCGTACCCGAGCGCAGCAGACGCCCCCGGCGCACGCGACGCCCGTCTGCGGCGGGAAGCCCGCCCAGGTCACGCGTGTTGGGCAGGCCCTCGAAGTCGATGCGGCCGTAGTTGGGCCGGGTGTCCGTGAGCTGCATGTGCTTCCTTTCCAAAGTGCGGCCTGTCATTTGGGGACTGTCCCCAATTGACAGGTCTACGCCGGGAGCTCGCCGGTCTCGAGGATCTGCTCGAGGGCGGCCTCGTCGAGGACGGGCACGCCGAGGCTCTCGGCCTTCGTCAGCTTGGAGCCGGCCGCCGCGCCCGCCACCACGTAGCTCGTCTTCTTGGAGACCGAGCCCGTGACCTTGGCGCCGAGGGCCTCGAGCGCGGCCTTGGCCTCGTTGCGCTTGAGGCGCTCGAGCGTGCCCGTGAGCACGAAGGTGAGGCCCGTTAGCGTCTGCGGGTGCTCGGGCTCCACGCGCTCCTCCTCCAGGACCACGCCCGCCTCGCGCAGGCGCTCCACGACCGCCACGTTCTTCTCGATGGAGAAGAACCCGTGCACGCTTGCCGCGATCTTGGGCCCGATGCCGTCAACGGCCGCGATGTCCTCCTCGGTCGCCGCCGCGAGCGCCGCCGCGGAGCCGAAGTGGGTCGCCAGCTGGCGCGCCACCGTGGCGCCCACGTGGCGGATGCCGAGGCCAAACAGGACGCGCGCGAGGCCGCGGCGCTTGGACTCGACGACCTGCGCCATGATCTTGGCGGCGATCACAGGGCCCACGACGATGTCCTCTCCGTCCACGGTCTGCCGGCCGGTCCAGACCTCCGCGAGGTCCTTCTCGGTGAGCTTGTCGTAGAAGTCCGCCACGTCCGCGAGAAGCCCCTGCTCGACCATGCGGGCCACGATCTCGTCGCCCAGGCCGTCGATGTCCATGGCGTTGCGGCTGCCCCAGTGGATGAGGCGCTCCACGGCCTGTGCCGGGCAGTCGATGGAGACGCAGCGGTAGGCGACCTCGCCCTCCTCGCGCACCACGGGGCTGCCGCAGGAGGGGCAGGTCTTTGGCATGCGGAACTCAGGCGCGCCGACCGGGCGCAGCTCGAGCACCGGGCCCACGACCTCGGGAATGACGTCGCCGGCCTTGTGGACCACGATCGTGTCGCCCACGCGGACGTTCTTGCGCTCGATCTCGTCCACGTTGTGCAGGGTGGCGCGGGCGATCGTGGAGCCGGCCACGGTCACGGGGTCGAACTCGGCGACCGGCGTGAGCACGCCGGTGCGGCCCACCTGCACGCGGATCTCACGCAGGACGGTGCGCTTCTCCTCCGGCGGGAACTTGAACGCGATGGCCCAGCGCGGCGCGCGCGCCGTGAAGCCGAGCGCCGCCTGGCTCGCGAAGGAGTCCACCTTCACGACCACGCCGTCGATGTCGTAGTCCAGCTCGTCGCGGTGCGCGAGGGCTCGCTCGCAGTAGGCGTGGACCTCCGCGGCGGAGGTGCAGCGCGCGGCGTGCTCGTTCACGGAGAAGCCGCAGTCGCGCAGCCACTGGAGGAAGTCCCACTGGGTGTGGACGTCGATCGGGTCCTCGTCGGCCACGGCGTAGATGAAGGTCTCGAGGTCGCGGTGGGCCGTCACCTTGGGGTCCTTCTGGCGCAGGCTGCCCGCGGCGGCGTTTCTCGGGTTGGCGAAGGGCGCGGTGCCCGCGGCGTCGGCGTCCTCGTTCAGGCGCGCGAAGGAGTGGCGCGGCATGTAGACCTCGCCGCGGACCTCCACGGAGCGGCCGAGCCCGCCGTCGGCCAGGCGCGCGAGGCCGGCCGGCGCGAGCGCGCGCGGGACGTCGCCGATCGTGAGCACGTTTGCGGTGACGTTCTCGCCGGTCGTGCCGTCGCCGCGCGTGGCGGCGCGCGCGAACTGCGCGTCGCGGTACGTGAGGGCCACGCCCAGGCCGTCGATCTTGAGCTCGCAGGTGTAGGCGACCGGGTGCTCCGGCGTGGCGCCGAGGGCCTCGTCGGTGCGGGCGAGCCACTCGTCGAGCTCGTCGAGGTTCATCGCGTCGTCCATCGAGTACATGCGCGCGGCGTGGGTCACGGGCTCGAACTGCTCGGACACGTAGCCGCCCACGCGCTGGGTGTAGCTCTCGGGCGTGACGAGCTCGGGGTGCGCGGCCTCCAGGGCGAGCAGCTCCTGGAGCGTGCGGTCGAACTCGGCGTCGGACATCTCCGGGCGGTCGAGCGCGTAGTAGGCGTAGGCCGCATGATTGAGGATGCGGTTGAGCTCGGCGTGGCGGGCGCGCGGCGGCTGCGGCGCGGGCCCCATCGGGACGTCGTCACCAAAGAGCGACGTCTGGACCTGCACGTTCTTCTCGTCTGCCATGGGAGCTCCTTGCCAGCCTCGCGGTTCTTCTCGGCCCACCATGGTAGCGCATGGGGCGCGTGCGACGGACGCGGCGCGCGTTCCGCCTCGCCTTGCCCGCGCCGGAATTGCCACGAGCTGGGGATGCAGCAAAACGGCGGTTGTGAGTTTCTGGCCCCGCCGCGTCATCCGAAGGCCTGAAATCCAACGCGACAGACCGGTTGTGTGCAACATAGTTTATCTTGAGCTGCGAAGGAGACGAGGCACGCCCGCGCAAAGGCGGTCGAAAAGCGCTTTAGGCGGGGTTGTGCGCAACAACTTTGATGCGAGCCGGAGCCCTGCGGCGCCCTCACATCAAAGTTGTTGCACACAACCGGCACCTACCCACGGGCCCGAATGTCATGCGAGGCGGGCAGGATAAAGCTGCCGAGAAGGACGCGGAGTGCTCCTGTCGCGTGCGGCGCGCTCAGCTATCGCGCGCGCTCCAGTGCGGCAAGCGCGCGGCCGCCCGCTACGAGCTGCACCGCCAGCAGCGCCGCGGCCGCAGCCCACAGCATCGGATAGCCTCCCGCCGCCACGAGCTGGCCTCCGAGCGCCGATCCCACGCCGCCGCCAGCGAAGACGCCGAGGCCGATGAGGCCCGTGCAGAGCCCGGTCTGCGCGGGGTCCGCATCCATGGAGAGCGAGACGAGCGTGGGCTGCGTGAGGATGTAGCCGAAGCCCAGCGCGCCCGCGGCGAGCAGCGCCGGAGCCCACGAGCCCGTGACGCTCACCGCGAGCAGCGCGGCGATGGCCACAAGCCCCGACGCCTCGCCCACGTAGATGACGCCGCGGGGCCCGCGCGCCGCGCCGATGCGCCCGGAGACGGTGCCGCCCACGAGGCACATCACGCCGTAGAGCATCATGATGAGGCCCGCCTGCGTGGAGCCGAGGCCGCAGCGCTCGGCAAGAAACGTCCCCATGAAGCCGTAGACCCCCAGGAAGACGAGGCCCGTGGAGCACGCGACGAGGTACACGGCACGGTGGCCGCCAAAGAAGATGCGGGCGGCGCGCGAGAAGAACGAGCCGGTCGGGGCGGGTGCGGGCGGCGCGTCCTTCTCGTCATGCGCGTCCTTCTCGCCTGTCTCGGGAAGCCGAAGCAGAAGCGCCAGCGCCACGACCGCGAGCACGCCGAAGCACGCGAAGGCCGCGCGCCAGCTCATGAGGTCGGTGATGATGCCGCCCAGGCCCGAGGAGAGCCCCTGGCCGGTGAAGGTGATGCCCATGAGGATGCCCACGGCAGCGCCGCGGCGCTCCGGGCCCACCACGTCGCCGACGAGCGCCTGCGAGACCGCGATGATCCCCGCGGCGAAGCAGCCCGTGACCACGCGCGCCGCCACCAGGAGCGGAAGCGTGGGCGCCACGGCGCAGAGGAACGTCCCGAGCGCAAGTCCCGCCACGATCACGTGGAGCACGCGCAGCCGTCCGAAGCGGTCGCCGAGCGTGCCGCACACGGGCTGGAGCAGGCCATACGGAACGAGATAGGCGGTGAGCACGATGGTCGCCACCGAGGCCGCCACGCCGAGCGCGTTTGCGATGGCGGGCAGCGCAGGCGAGACAAACCAGTTGTCGGCGGCGGAGACGAGGCCGCAGAAGCCCAGCGTGTAGACGAAGCGCTTCTGCTCTGGGGTGAGGTCCATGGGTTGGTCCTTTGTGACGCACGGTTGGAGCCGGACCATTGTAGGACTTTGCCGCCGAGAGCCTATGGGCCCGCGCCCCGCGAGAGCACGGGCCCATAGGCCCACAGATGCAAAACTGGTCTTCAGTCCATATTTCCCGGCCCCGGGATGCAAAATCGGCCTTCAGTCCATGACTTTTTGCCCCCTTGGGGGATGGCTGCAGAGCATCGTCCCAGTTGAGCGCTTTCCAGGCTCGTCGTTTTACCGAAAAATGCCTCAGATTCCATGGACTGAAGGCCGATTTTGCATCCCGGGGCCGGGAAATATGGACTGAAGGCCGAATTTGCAGAGAACTACGCCATGGCGGCCTCGTACCCGGCGTCGACGACGGCCGCCACGAGCGCCTCGTCGGCCACGCCCTCGGCAGCCTCGACGGTCGCGGTGCCGGCCTCGAGGTTCACGTCGACGGAGCTCACGCCCTCGACGCCCTCGAGCGCCTGTTTCACGTGCGCGACGCAGTGCTGGCACATCATTCCGGTGACGTTCAGGGTCTTGGTCATGGTAGGTTCCTTTCTCTCGGCTGTGTCGACGGACACGCTCTCGATCTCGACGGCGGCGGGCTCCGCCGGCGTTGCCTGTTCGCTCGGCCGCCAGGTGCGCAGGCGCAGCGCGTTGCTCACCACGAAGACGGACGAGAAGCCCATGGCCGCCGCGCCGATCATCGGGTTGAGCGTGACGCCCCAGGGCGACAGCGCGCCCGCGGCCACGGGGATGCAGATGGCGTTGTAGAAGAGCGCCCAGAAGAGGTTCTGCTTGATGTTGCGCATGGTGGCGCGGGAGAGCTCCATCGCGGTGGCGACGTCGGCCGGGTCGGAGTGCATGAGTACCACGTCGGCCGAGGAGATCGCCACGTCCGTGCCCGCCCCGATGGCCACGCCCACGTCGGCGCGGGCGAGCGCCGGCGCGTCGTTGATGCCGTCACCGACCATGGCGACGGTGTGCCCGGCGGCCTGCAGCTCGCGGACCTTGGCCTCCTTCTGCGCGGGCAGCACCCCGGCGACGACCTCGTCCACGCCAACCCGGCGCGCCACCGCGGCGGCGGTGCGCTCCTGGTCGCCGGTGAGAAGCACCGTGCGGGCGCCCATCGCGCGCAGTCGTGCGATCGCGGCGGCGCTCGTGGGCTTGACCGGGTCGGCGACGGCCACCATGCCCAGGACGCGCCCGTCGGCCGAGAAGAACAGCGGGGTCTTTCCGTCGTCGGCGAGCGCCTCAGCGGCACCGGCGAGCTCGCCGAGGGCGACGCCGCGGGCCGCCATCAGGCGCGTGTTGCCGGCGAGCGCGGGGGCGCCGTCCACGAGCGCGGCAAGCCCGCCGCCGGCGACCTGCTCGAACTTCTCGACCTGTGCGCGAGCGTCGGAGCCGGGGCCCTTCTCGTCGGCATAGGCGCAGACGGCGGCGGCCAGCGGGTGCTCGCTCTTGCGCTCGAGGGCGGCGGCCACGCGCAGCAGCTCCGCCTCGGAGGCGCCCGCGGCGAGGCGGACGTCCGTCACGCGCGGCGCGCCCGCAGTGACGGTGCCGGTCTTGTCCAGCACGACCGTGTCCACACGGCAGGCGGTCTCGAGCGCCTCGGCGGACTTGATGAGGATCCCGTTGGCGGCGCCGCGACCGGTGCCCACCATGATGGCGGTGGGCGTGGCCAGGCCGAGCGCGCACGGGCAGGAGATCACGAGAATGGAGATGGCGTGCGTGAGCGCGGTCGCGAAGTCGCCGGCAATGACGAGCCACGCCACGAGCGTCACCGCCGCGATAGCGATGACCACGGGGACGAAGACGCCCGCGATCTTGTCGGCCATGCGCTCGATGGGCGCCTTGGAGCTCGTGGCCTCGTCGACGAGGCGGATGATGCCGGCGAGCGTGGTGTCGTCGCCCACGGCGCGCGCCTCCACCGCGATCCAACCGCTCGTGGAGACGGTCGCGCCCGTCACGCGGTCTCCGACGCCCTTCTCGGCGGGCACGGGCTCGCCGGTGATGGCGGACTCGTCCACCGCGGCCGACCCCTCGAGCACGACGCCGTCCACCGGCACGGACTCGCCCGCGCGAACGATCACGCGCTCCCCCACCGCGACGTCCTCGACTGGGACCTCGACCTCCTCGCCGTCGCGCACGACGGTCGCGGTCTTGGGAGCGAGGTCCATGAGGGCGGCGATCGCGTCGGTGGTGCGGCCCTTGGCGCGCGCCTCGAAGAACTTGCCCAGCGTGATGAGGGTGAGAATCATGCCCGCGGAGTCGAAGTAGAGGCTGTGCGCAGCGGCGTGCAGTGTCGTCGCATCGCCCGCCCCCGCGGCCCACGCCATGCGGTAGAGCTGCGCCACGGACCACGCCGCCGACGCCGCCGAGCCCAGCGCGATGAGCGAGTCCATGTTGGGCGCCCGATGCGCGAGCGTCTTGAAGCCGGTGATGAAGTAGTGGCGGTTCACGAAGAGGATCGGCGCACACAGCAGAAGCTGTGTGAGGCCGAGCGCCATGAGGTTCTTGTCGCCCGCGAGGAAGGCCGGCTGCGGCCAGCCGAACATCGGGCCCATGGCAACGTAGAACAGGGGCACCGAGAAGATCGCGGAGACGATCAGCTGGTCGCGCTTCTCGCGGACCGCCCTCTCAGCCGCCGCGCCCGGGCGCTCGGCGGCAGCCGCGTGCTTCTCTCCCGCCGGCGCGCGACGCTCGGCTCCGTAGCCGGAGCGCTCGATAGCCTCCACCACGGCCGCCGCGGTCTCGGGCGAGCCGTCGTAGTCGAGCTCCATCGAGTTCTTGAGCAGGTTCACGTTGGCGCAGGCCACGCCCGGCACCTCGCCCGCCGCCTTCTGCACGCGCGCCGAGCACGCCGCGCAGGTCATGCCCGTTATGTCAAACGTCTCTCTCATTGCCGCCTCCCGATGATTCAAAAGGGGTCTGTCCCCAATTGGATCAATCACATGAACTTGCGGAAGAGGTCCATGACCTCGTCGACCACCTCGGTGTCGCCTGCCTGGATGCGCTCGACCACGCAGGTCTCCAGATGGTCGCGCATGACCTCGCGCGAGATGGCCTTGACGGCCGACTCCACGGCGGCGAGCTGCGTGAGGACGTCGCCGCAGTAGCGGTCCTCCTCGACCATCTGCCGGATGCCGTTGAGCTGCCCCACCGCGCGGTTGATGCGACGCGCCACATCGGCCTTGAGCTCGGCGGAGCGCGGCGTGTGCTTGAGGGCGCCGCAGTGCGGGCAGTCGCTCTTCTCGGCCATGGGACTCCTCTCTCACAATACCCATAGGGGGTATCCGTTACCGAAGAGTGTATACCCCATGGGGGTACCCGTCAAACCGACGGGGCCAAAGGACGCGAGACGCCGAGAAGAACCTGCCCCCGCGACCCCCTACTCGTCGTACGGGAACGCGTAGTCGCCCGTCACGTCGGTGCCGGCAGCCTTGTCGCCCGTGGGCCACACCAGGACCTCGTGCGTGCCCGACGCGTACGAGAAGAAGTCGTAGTCGCCCAGGTAGACCGTGATGCCGTCGCGCGTGAGCATGTAGTTGTCCTGAGCGATGTGCTCAGCGATGTTTCCGTCCAGTGCGCTCTCGGCGTAGAGCGCATCGGGCCTGGAGAGCACGTAGCCCCGCAGCACCTCCGCCGCCGTGGCGTCAAGCTGGGCACGGTCGACGCCGAGCGCATCCCACGGCTCCATCTGGGCCCCTGTGGCGAGGTCGACGACGTAGCCCTCGATCTCCGTACCGCCGTGCGCGCCCCACTGGGTGACGTCGCGATAGATGCGGTATCCCGCGACCGGGCCCGAGAGGTAGTCGAGCGAGGAGCGCTGGCGCAGGCACTCGACCTTGCCGCCCACCAACGTCCAGACCTGCGAGGCGGCAAGCTCCCCGTCGTAGTCCGCCTTGAGGAGGGCGTTGACCTCGTCCACCGCCGAGCCCTCCCCGCTTGCCGAGAAGCGCAGGTAGCCCCAGGTCCTCTGGAGCGTGCCGCTCGGCGACCCGTCGCCGTTGTTGTACGCCGGCACCGACTCGGTCGCGGTGACCTCCTCGCCGGAGTACGTGAACGTCGCGGGGTCGACGGGCTGCGCCTGCTCGGACTCGCCCTGGTCGGCATCGTCGCTCGCCTGCGTGCCGCCCGCCTGCCCGGCCGCGTCCACGATGTCGCCCGCGACCTGCTCGAGGCGCTCGACCGTCTCCTGCGTGAGGCTCACGGCGTCGTCGACCGAGCCCGTGCTCGAGGCTCCCGCGCTGCTCATGAAATTGAACATCTCGTAGTCCTCGGACCCCAGCCCGGCTATGAACTGCGAGAACGCGTCGCTCTCGACAATCTGGCCGTCGACCTTGCTCGTCAGCCCGATGCTTCCGTCGGGCTGGTAGTAATTCTGCTCGATCTCGTGCTCCACGCCGAGCGTTCCGTTCTCGAGGATGCCCACCACGGTGATGTAGGTGTCCGGGATCTCCCTCGCGAGGTTGACGCCCGAGCCGTCGCCGGGATGCCAGAAGCACAGGTATGCATAGCCGCCGTTCGAGTAGGACGTGCCCCCCGACCACTCGAGGACCGCCTGGTCGGACCCCTCGTCGTAGCCCCACACCTCGACCGTGTAGACGTCGAGGTCCTGCGGCAGCCCGCTCATAGCCTCAGGCTTTGCGTAGGCGACCACGAGGCGCTCGGCGCCGTCGCCGAAGTCGACCAGGCGCGCGAAGCACAGGCCCGCGAGCCAGCTCACATCGGAGCCGGAAAGCGAGACCACGGTGAGCTCGCCGTGCGCCTCGCGCAGCTCGCGCACCTTGGCGAGGTAGGCGCCGTAGCGGCCCAGGCGCACCGGCGCGGAGAGGTCGCCCTCGGAGCCGTCCGTGTCCTCCGGCGGAACGACCACGATCTCCTCCGGCAGCTCGACGGGGCCGGATGCGCCCCCGGAGCCGTCGCCGGCCGCATCGCCCGGGTCGCCGTCGACCACGGAGATCGGCGGGATGTACTGCGGCGCACCGTCGTCGGGCGTGACCGTGACCTCATAGGTGCCCTCGTCGAGCTCGCCCAGGTCCGCCATCGTGAAGCCCGTCTCGCCCTCGACGTCGAGCCGCGGAAGCGCGGAGACGTCCAGCCGGCTGCCGTCGGGGCCAAAGGCCTCGCGCACGCGCACCACGTAGCGCTGAAGCGGGCTACCCTCGGCCGAGGAGGGCACGATACGCGTCACCCGCGAGACGCTCACGGCCTCGCGAGAGCCAAAGGTCAGGGTGGGGACGTCGCGATTGCCCGTGAGGTGCAGCGCGATGAGCGCGCCGGCGACCGCGATGACCACGAGGGAGACGACGATCACCGCGACGAGCGCCGCCCTGCCGCGGCGGCGCGGTGCAGGCTGCGGCGCCTGGACGGGCTCCGGGGACGGAACGGGCTCCGGGGACGAAACGGGCTCCGGCGCGGGAACCGGCGCGGCGCTGACGTCGCCGCCGCAGTTGGTGCAGAACCTGGAACCGTCTCTGAGCTGGGAGCCGCAGTAAGGGCAGATCATGGCCTCTCCTCGCGTCAGCGCCCCGCGGGCGCGCGTTCTTCTCGGCCATTCTCCCAGAAATCGGGCCCGGGGTGGACCGGCCCGTACGCGAACGCACCCCATCCCCCGGCGAGGGCATGGGGCGGAGGACGATGCCCCGGGCTCAGCCCCGGCGGGCCACGGCCGCGCCGCCGCAGGCGAGCGCGAGGGCGAGGGCGACCGCCGTCAGGTTGGCGGGACAGGGCTGCAAGGCGAGAAGGACGGCGCCGAGCAGCGCCGCCGCCCCGCAGAGCACCGTGCAGAGCAACCCCAGCCGCCGCAGGTACGAGGCCTCGGGACCAAGCGCGTTCTCAAACATGGCGCACCTCCGTCGCAGCATTGCCGTGAGCTTACGATACGTCGCGTGCGTAAGGCCCCCGTAAGCGGTCGGAAAGCAGTGCGCACGAATGTGCGTCGCGGCGCGTCTTCACGGAGCCGCCCTCCCGGCCCCGCGCCTCCCGCGGGCCCCAACCGACCGTCTGCCGATAAGAACATCAATCACCATGCGCCGACGGCTCCCCCACCTGCGGGCGCAGCTGGGCGTCAGCTCCCTGGCAGACGGCGTCTTCGGCAGACGCGTAGGCTCAGACAACCGACCGTCGCGACGAAAAGGGGGCCGCCATGTCCTTCAGAGACCTCAACCACACCCTGAGCTGCCTGTTCACACTCGTCCTTCTCGCCATGAACAAGGAGCACTCCTCGTATTACGACGACGCGGGCGAGGCGACCGGCACGCTCGACGTGACGACGCTCTCGACCCTGCGCGACTACGGCTTGGTCCAGTACGTCGACGAGGGGGACTGCGTCTACCTCACGGCGGAGGGCCAGCGCGAGGCGCTCGGCGCGCTCAAGTACCTCCAGCTCGCGCTCGGGCCCTCGCTCGGGGCGGCGCACGATGAGGTCCAAGGCGCGTGGCCGCGCCTGTTCGCCGACCAGGCCGCGGCGGGTGCGGGCCCGCTCACGATGTCGGAGTTCGTCGCCGCGGTCTCGAAGGGCGGGCGGCTGAGGCGCGAGGGCACGACCTTCTCGCCCACCGCGCTCCCCGACCCGCCCGCCGCCTACCACCGCGACCCCGGCAACCGCCGCATGCTGCTGCTCCACCTGCAGCTCGCCCTCAACGAGAGCGGCTCGTACGGCGGCTACTTCGGCGGGTTCTACGGCGAGAGCTACGGGCGCCGGGGCATCGCCCCGTGCTGGCGCAAGGTCATGGTGCCGGCGGGCCTCACCTTCCTGGACCTCCACCTCGTCATCCAGCGATGCCTGTGCTGGACCGACCGGCGGCCCTTCGGTTTTTTGCTTACGAGCAGGAAGGACAACCTGCTGATCGGCGAGCGCGACCTCTGCGGGACGATTCCCCTGCCCAGAACGCGCAAGAAGAAGTTCATGGAGGCGCGCGCCTCGCTGCTGCGCCTGGGCGACGTCTTCCCCAGGACCCACGAGGCCACGTACAGCTACGGGGAGGGCACGCCCTGGGAGGTCGCGGTGAGGGTCCTCGAGACGCACGAGGGGGCGGCCGGCATGGGGCCGCAGCTCATCGACGGCGTGGGCGACGCGCCGCCGGAGTGGGTCGTGGGCGTGGACGGCTTCACGTCCTTCGAGCACGAGCTCTACTCGAGCAGCCGCAACGTCATCCGCGCCGTCTCCGAGGCCGAGGCCAAGGGGTTCTTCCCGTTCGAGATCGGGGTCGCGCGCGAGCGGCTCGCGGGCTTCGAGCGTGACCGCGAGCGCTGGCAGGCCCGGATCGACGAGCAGGACGAGAAGTGCGCGCCGCCCGTGCCCGCCGACGACGGCTGCGACGACCTCAGCCGCTTCGACGGCTACGAGGACTGCTACTGCGACGACGATGACGTCCCGATGTAGGCCCGCGGGGAGCGCCGCCATCGGGTGAGGCGGGCGGCGGCGCGGGGGCAAACCAGGGGCGCAACGCGGTAAGCTCTTCTCGGCACCCGTCGAAAGGACCCTCATGAACGATTTCACGTTCTCCTGCCCCACCCGCTTCGTCTTCGCCCGCGGCGCGACCGGCCGCGTGGGCGCCGAGCTCGCCGCCGCCGGGCACGCACGCGCGCTCGTGGTCTTTGGCCAGGGCTCCGTGGTGCGCACCGGCACGCTCGGGCGCGTGCTCGCCTCGCTCGACGCCGCGGGCGTCGCTCACGCAGAGCTCGGCGGCGCTCGACCCAACCCGAGCGTCGCGCACGTCCGCGAGGGTATCGCCGCCGCAAGGTCCTTCCAGGCGGACGTCATTCTCGCCGTCGGCGGGGGATCGACCATCGACACCGCCAAGGCCATCGCGCTCGGCGCGCCCTACGCGGGCGACGTCTGGGACCTCTTCGCGAAAAAGGCCGCGCCCGTCGCCGAGGGAAAGCCCGCCGTGGCGTGCGTCCTCACCATCCCCGCCGCCGGCTCCGAGGCGAGCGACTCCTCCGTCATCAGCAACGACGACCTGCTCCTCAAGCGCGGCCTCTCCACCGAGCTCAACCGCCCCGAGCTCGCCGTCATGGACCCCGAGCTCACCTTCACGCTGCCCGCCTACCAGACCGCGGCGGGCGTCACGGACATGATCGCCCACATCATGGAGCGCTACTTCTCCAGCGTGGGCCCGGTCCCCGTGACCGACAACATCGCGTGCGGGCTGGTGCGCGCGCTCATGCAGGAGGCGCCGCGCGCCCTGGCGGACCCCGATGACTACGACGCCCGCGCGAACATCATGTGGGCGGGCATGCTCGCGCACAACGGCCTCGCGGGCCTGGGCCGCAACGCCGCCCCCTTCACGCGCGCCGGCGGCTGGGAGAGCCACGCGCTCGAGCACGAGCTCTCCGCACACCACGCGCAGATCACGCACGGCGCCGGGCTCGCGGTGGTCTTCCCCGCCTGGATGCGCTACGTGTGGCGCTCCGCCCCCGAGCGCTTCCTCTCCTTCGGGCGAGACGTGTTCGGCATCGAGCCGGTGGACGCCGAGGCGGACGGCGTGGACGTGACCGCCGAGGAGGCCGTCGCCGACGCCGTGAGCGCCACGATCGACGAGCTGCAGGACTTCTTCGTCTCGATGGGCATGCCGTCGACGCTCGGCGAGCTGGGCGTCACGGCCGAGGACATCCCCTCCCTGCTGGGGACGCTCGAGCAGAACAAGGGCGCCGAGTTCGGCGACATCCGGCGCCTCACGATGGACGACGCGCGCGCGATCTACGAGTCCTGCCTGTAACGGCCCCGAGGGGCGGGGCGGTTGCCCCGGAGGTTTCCGTCCCACCCCGCACTTCTGTGCTTACCTTGTTTTTCTCCCTCCCTGCGCGCACCCTGCGATAATGGGAATGTTGTGTCGCCCAGGCAAAGGAGTCCCATGGAGGACCTGTTCACCAACCTCATCAGCCAGTTCGGCTATTTCGGCGTGTGGTTCCTCATCTTCTTCGAGAACGTCTTCCCGCCCATCCCGAGCGAGCTCATCCTGCCGCTCTCGGGCTTCTTCACCACTACGACCGGCCTCACGCTCCCCGGCGTGATCATCGCCGCCACCGTGGGCTCGATCACCGGCGCCTATATCCTCTACGGCATCGGCCGCATCCTCTCGCGCGAGCGCCTCATGACCTTCTTCGGCACGCGCCCGATGCGCCTGCTGGGCTTCAAGCCCGAGGACATCTCGAGCGCGGTTGACTGGTTCGACCGCAAGGGCCAGGTCACGGTGCTCATCTGCCGCTGCATCCCCGTGGTGCGCAGCCTCATCTCCATCCCCGCCGGCACCGCCAAGATGAACGTCCTCAAGTTCTCGCTCTACACGCTTCTTGGCTCCGCGGTGTGGAACTCCATCCTCTGCTCGCTCGGCGCCGCCGCCGGCAGCGCGTGGGAGACGGTCACCGAGCAGGCCGAATGGGTCTCCGACGTGGTCAAGTACGTTATCATCGCCGTTGTCGCGGTCGCGGTCGTCTTCTGGGTGGTCAAGCGCATCATTCCGGCCCTGCGCGAGGGCAAGGGCGAGAAGGACGCGTAGGGCCCGGGCGCCCTTCCCCGCCAAAGCTCGAGGTTGTGTGCAACAATTTTGATGTGCTTGGGGCCCGAAAGGGCATATCTCTGTCGCAGGAGCACGCTCTTCTCGATTTTAAATGAATTTCTTATCGTAAAAGATCCTTATTCGAGAAGAACGCGTGGGCCGATATAAAAGTTGTTGCACACAACCGGAACGTATCGCCGAGCTTGGCCTCGCTTGGGAGCGCGACTCGGCATAATACCCACAACCGAGGTTTTGTGCGGCAGAGTCGCGCGCGGCGGCCACCGTCTGCCCGCTCGACCCCGGACGCCGCATGCCCGCCAATCATGTCGCGTATCGCACCGATCGTGTCACCGCGCCGCCTCCCCCTCCCCGACCACCTATCATCAACGGTAGGGACCGCCCGGAGGAGGACGCATGAGGCGCGCAGACATCATCGCCAAGCTCACGCTCGAGGAGAAGTGCGTCCTGCTGCAGGGCGCCACGCCCTTCGGCACCTGGCCGCTCGAGAAGGCGGGCATCCCGCAGATGGAGTTCTCCGACGGCCCGTCCGGCGTGCGCCACCAGGCCGGCGAGCACGCCGACCACCTCGGGCTCTCCGGCTCGGAGCCCGCGACGTGCTTCCCCACCGCCGTCACCATGGCCAACACCTGGGATGAGGAGCTCGAGGAGCGCGTTGGCGCGGCCATGGGCCAGGAGGCGGCCGTCCAGAAGGTGGGCACGCTGCTCGCGCCCGGCCTCTGCATCAAGCGCAACCCGCTCTGCGGCCGCAACTTCGAGTACTTCTCGGAGGACCCGCTCCTGTCCGGCAAGATGGCCGCCGCCTTCGTGCGCGGCGTGCAGTCAAACGGCATCGCGGCGTGCCCCAAGCACTTTGCCGTCAACAGCCAGGAGACGCGCCGCCAGGCGTCGGACTCCGTCATCGACGAGCGGACCCTGCGCGAGATCTACCTCGCCGGCTTTGAGACCGTGGTGCGCGAGTCCGCCCCCAAGACGATCATGACCTCGTACAACCTCGTGAACGGCACCTACGCCAACGAGAACGAGCACCTGCTCAAGGACATCCTGCGCAACGAGTGGGGCTTCGACGGCGCCGTGGTGACCGACTGGGGCGGCTCCAACGACCACGCCGCCGGCGTGGCGGCAGGCTCCACCTTTGAGATGCCGGCGCCCGGCCTGGGCGAGGCCCGCGAGCTCATCGAAGCCGTACGCACCGGACGGCTGTCCGAGAAGGACGTGGACGAGCGCGTCGACGAGGCCATCGAGCTCGTGCTCTCCACGCGCGCGGGCCTCGATGCGGCGCCGGCCGCCTTCGACGCCGCAGCCCACCACGCGCTCGCCCGCAAGGCAGCCGCGGAGGGCTGCGTCCTGCTCAAGAACGAGGGCGACCTCCTGCCGCTCGCGCCGCGCACCCGCGTGGCCCTTATCGGCGACTTTGCCGAGACCCCGCGCTATCAGGGCGCGGGCTCCTCTGCGGTCAACAGCACCAGGGTGGACAGCCTGCTCGGCCTCATGGGCGAGACGGGCCTCGAGCTGGTGGGGTACGAGCCCGGCTTCGAGCGGCACGGAGGCGAGAACCGCGCCAAGCTCGAGGCAGCGCTCGACCTCGCCGCGCGCGCCGAGGTGGCGCTTCTCGCCCTCGGCCTCGACGAGGTGGCCGAGACCGAGGGGGCGGAGCGCCGCACCATGGCGCTCAACGCCAACCAGGTCGAGCTGCTCCACGCCATCGCTCGGGTCAACCCGCGCATCGTGGTGCTGCTCTCCGCAGGCTCCTGCGTCGAGAGCGACTGGGTGGCCGACGCCCCCGCGGTTCTCTACTGCGCGCTCGGGGGCCAGGCCGGCGCGGGCGGGGCGCTCGACGTCGTGACGGGGGCGGTCTGCCCGTCGGGCAAGCTTACGGAGACCTGGCCCGCCCGCCTTGAGGACGTCCCCTCCTCCGCCAACTACCCCGCCGAGGACCTGCATGCCGAGTACCGCGAGGGCATCTACGTTGGGTACCGCTACTTCCAGACGGCACACGTGCCGGTGGCCTATCCCTTTGGCTTCGGCCTCTCCTACACTTCCTTCTCTTACTCCGACCTCAGGGCCACCGAGCACGGCGCCAGCTTCATCGTCACCAACACCGGAACGCGTGCGGGCGCCGAGGCGGCGCAGCTCTACGTGGCAAAGCCCGACCACAAGGTCTTCCGCCCCGAGCAGGAGCTGCGCGGCTTCGCTCGCGTGGAGCTCGCGCCCGGGGAGTCTCGCCGCGTGACGATCGCCCTCGACGAGCGCGCCTTCTCCTACTTCAACGTGGCGACCGGGCGCTGGGAGATCGAGGGCGGCACCTACGAGGTCCGCGTTGGGGCCTCGAGCGAGGATATCCGCCTAATCGACGAGGTCAGGCTCGCCGGCACCGCCGCCCCGAACCCCTACGCGGGGATCGACCTCGCACCCTACGAGACGGGAAAGGTCGCCCAGGTCAGCGACGGGCACTTCTCGTCCCTCCTCGGCAGGCAGCTCCCCGACGGCGATCAACGCATCAACCGGAACATGTGCTTCCGCGACCTCAACCACGGGCGCTCGGGCATCCTCTGGATCGTGTGGCTGGTCCTGCGGTCCCGCGTGCGCGCCATGGAGAAGAGCGGGGCCTCGGACATCAACGTCCTGTTCATCTGGAACATGCCCCTGCACGCCATGGGCATCATGACCAGCGGCATCACCGACATGGACGTCGTGGACGCCGTCCTGCGCGAGGTGCGCGGATGGGGCTGGGGCGGCGCGGTCCTTCTCGCCCTGGCGCTTGCACTGGGCTGGGGGCCTCTGGTCGGCTGCCTGCTCTGGCTGGCGTGGGTTGTCGTGCCGATCCTCGGGGCGCTTGTCGCCAATCTCGTTCGCAACGCCGCCCTCGCCCGCAAGCTCGCAGGCAGGTGCTAGTCGCTCAGAAAGGACCACATCATGAGTTTCAAGAGCTGGACCGAGAAGAACCAGGGCGCCTGGGAGTTCATCAAGTTCATGGTCCTCTCCAACATCTCCACCATCACGCGCATCGTGCTGACCGCCGTGGGCACCGCGATCTTCGTCGACGCGCTGAGGATGACCGAGCCGTTCCAGTTCCTGATCTTCGACTACCGCGACACGGGCGTGGGCGCCTTCGTGACGTTTCTCATTGCCGAGGTGATGGCACAAGTGGTGAACTTCTTCGTGCAGATGAAGTGGGTCTTCAAGTCAGACGCCTCCTTCCGAGACACCGCCTGGAAGTACGCCGTGCTGGCCGTGCTGATCGTGGTCGTGAACCTGCTGCTCCCCAACTACGTCATGAGCTTCTGCCAGCAGAGCCTCGGCATCGACGCCACGCTCGCCGGCACCATCGCCTCCGTGGTCAACACGTTGCTCGCTGTGGTGGTGAGCTTCCCGGTCCTCAAGTTCTGGATCGCCCCGGGCAAGTAGGCTTTTCGCGGTCCTGGCCGAGGACCCAAATCCGGATTTGGGTCCGCTGCCACGAGGGCTGTCGGACACACCCGTTCTTATCGATAAAGACCTTGTAGTCGAAGTTTAACGCCGCATCCGGACGCGACTCCTAAGCCGAGAAGTGCCCTCCGCTTCGGACCCAAATCCTCATTTGGGTCCGCGCGGCACCCAAATCCGGATTTGGGTCCGACGCACGGTATAACCGTATGCCACTACAAGTTGAGACGTGAGGTTCTTCTCAGCACAAGATGCTGTGCCTCACTGTGTAGTTTGCAAGGTGACAACCATGTCTAACTTATTCCCATCACAATTCCTTGACATTTCTGCTAGTTTGGAGTGTGCCGTTACCCAAGCGGCTACGCAACGACCACGTCAAAGGAGCGTGAGCAGTGAGTCAGGAAGCATGGCAGGGCTTTGTGGGTGGCAACTGGGAGCACGAGATCGACGTCCGTGACTTCATCCAGAAGAACTACACCCCGTACGACGGCGATGAGTCCTTCCTCGCCGGTCCCACCGAGAACACGACCAAGCTCTGGGATGAGGTCATGGACCTCTTCCAGCAGGAGCGCGACGCCGGCGGCGTCCTCGACATGGACACCGACCTCGTCTCCACGATCATCTCCCACCCCGCCGGCTACATCGATCAGCCGCTCGAGAAGATCGTGGGCCTTCAGACCGAGAAGCCGCTCAAGCGCGCCCTCATGGTCAACGGCGGCATCCGCATGGCCGTGGCCGCCTGCAAGCAGAACGGCTACGAGGTCGACCCGGAGATCGTGAACATCTACACGAACTACCGCAAGACCCACAACGCCGGCGTCTTCGACTGCTACACGCCCGAGATGCGCGCCTGCCGTCACAGCCACATCATCACCGGCCTGCCCGACGCCTACGGCCGCGGCCGCATCATCGGCGACTACCGCCGCGTCGCGCTCTACGGCGTCGACCGCCTCATCGAGGAGAAGAAGGCCGAGCACGCCGGCACCCAGAAGACCATGAACGAGGCCACCATCCGCCACCGCGAGGAGCTCGCGGAGCAGATCCGCGCCCTCCAGGAGCTCGCGCAGCTCGGCAAGATCTACGGCTTCGACATCTCCCGCCCCGCCGCCTCGTTCCAGGAGGCCGTGCAGTGGCTGTACTTCGGCTACCTCGCCGCGGTCAAGGAGCAGAACGGCGCCGCCATGTCCATCGGCCGCAACTCCACGTTCCTGGACATCTACGCCGAGCGCGACCTCAAGAACGGCGTCATCACCGAGGCCGAGGCGCAGGAGATCATCGACCACCTCGTCATGAAGCTCCGCATGGTCAAGTTCGCCCGCACCCCCGAGTACAACGAGCTGTTCTCCGGCGACCCGCAGTGGGTCACCGAGTCCATCGGCGGCATGGGCGTCGACGGCCGCTCCATGGTCACCAAGACCGCCTTCCGCTACCTCCACACCCTCGAGAACATGGGCACCAGCCCCGAGCCCAACCTCACGGTGCTCTGGTCCACGCGCCTGCCCGAGGCCTTCAAGCGCTACTGCGCCAAGATCTCCATCACCACCAGCTCCATCCAGTACGAGAACGACGACCTCATGCGCGTCTACCACGGCGACGACTACGCGATCGCGTGCTGCGTGTCCTCCATGCGCATCGGCAAGGAGATGCAGTTCTTCGGCGCCCGCGCCAACCTCGCCAAGTGCCTCCTCTACGCCATCAACGGCGGCCGTGACGAGAAGACCGGCGAGCAGGTCGGCCCGAAGTTCCGTCCGGTCGAGGGCGACTACCTCGACTACGACGACGTCGTGTCCAAGTACCGCGACATGATGCAGTGGCTGGCCGAGGTCTACGTCAACTCCCTCAACATCATCCACTACATGCACGACAAGTACTGCTACGAGCGCCTGCAGATGGCCCTGCACGACGAGCACGTCCACCGCTGGTTCGCCACGGGCATCGCGGGACTCTCCGTCGTGGCCGACTCCCTCTCCGCGATCAAGTACGCGAAGGTCAAGGTCGTCCGCGACGAGACCGGCCTCGTGACTGACTACCAGGTCGAGGGCGACTTCCCCAAGTACGGCAACGACGATGACCGCGTGGACCAGATCGCCCACGACGTCGTCGAGGTCTTCATGAAGTACGTCCGCGAGACCGACACCTACCGCAACTCCGTGCCCACGACCTCGATCCTCACGATCACCTCGAACGTGGTCTACGGCAACGCCACCGGCAACACGCCCGACGGCCGTCGCGCCGGCGAGCCGTTCGCCCCGGGCGCCAACCCGATGCACCGTCGTGACACCCACGGCGCCGTCGCCTCGCTGGCCTCCGTCGCCAAGCTCCCGTTCAAGGACGCGCAGGACGGCATCTCCAACACGTTCTCCATCGTGCCCAACGCCCTCGGCAAGGACGCCGCGGTCATGTTCGACGAGCTCGACCTCGACGCTCTGGGCGTGGACATCCAGATCGAGAACCCCGCTCCGGACTGCGGCTGCTGCTAGTCCTGTGAATCGGGTGTGAATCGGGGACAGTCCCCAATTCACAGATTCGGTAATTGTTACTGTCATAGTGGCAATTATCGGGTACACTGCGAGAAACAGGGGATCGCCCCGCTCGGGGCGACCCATACGAGAAAGGAACTCACATGAGCGCTTCTTCCGAGCAGGTCGATAACCTCGTCAGCATGATCGACGGCTATGTCGAGGAGGGCGGCCACCACCTCAACGTCAACGTCTTCACCAAGGAGACCTTGCTTGACGCCCAGGCCCACCCCGAGAAGTACCCGCAGCTCACCATTCGCGTCTCCGGCTACGCGGTGAAGTTCAACTCCCTCACCAAGAAGCAGCAGGACGACGTCATCTCCCGTACCTTCCACGAGGCGATGTAAGGTCAACCTGACCTGTTAGGGGCGGGCCGGGAAGTTGCTCCGCAGAGTGCTTCGAGCCTTTCGGCGCTCAGAAACTCTGCTTCGCAACATCCCGGCCCGCCCTCTGTCTAGAATGACGCTATTACATGTCTGGGTGGAAGGTGCGGATGTGACTGTGGATGCCGAGAAGAACGCGCGGGACGTCGACGTGATCGGGAGGGTTCACTCCACCGAGAGCTTCGGGACGGTGGACGGGCCCGGCACGCGGTTCGTGGTGTTCTGCCAGGGCTGCCCGATGCGCTGCCAGTACTGCCACAACCCCGACACCTGGGAGTTCGCCCGCGCCGACGGAAGCGGCCCCGGCACCAGCGTGACCGTCGGCGAGCTCCTCGAGCGCTACGAGCGCAACCGCCCCTTCTACCGCACCGGCGGCATCACGGTCACCGGCGGCGAGCCCATGGCGCAGCCCGACTTCGTGGCCGCCCTGTTCCGCGCCGCCCACGCGGCCCCCGCGGGACGCATCCACACCTGCCTGGACACCTCCGGCGCCACCTATTCCGCGGCGGGAGCCGAGCGCTTCTCCGCACTTCTCGACGCCACCGACATGGTGCTCCTGGACATCAAGACCTCCGATCCCGCGCGCCACGAGGAGCTCTGCGGTCTGCCCGCGAGCCACGCCCTCGAGCTGGGCGACGAGCTCGCACGCCGACGCATCCCCACGCTGATCCGCCACGTCGTGGTCCCCGGCATCACCGACTCCGAGGAGGAAGTTGCCGCCGTAGGCCGCATCATCGGGAACTGGGACAACGTCGTGGGGCTCGACCTGCTCCCCTATCACACCATGGGCAAGCCCAAGTACGAGAAGCTCGGCCTTGAGTACCCGCTCAAGGGCGTCCCCGCGATGAAGCCCGCGCGCGCCAAGGAGCTGCGCCAGGTGGCGCTCGAAGCCCGAGCCGCCCGCCGCGCCGAGCGCGGCAGGTAGCCGAACTGCGCACCGTCACCACCTACGCCAAGAAATTCATCACGAGCGCCACCATGGACTCCTTCTCCTCTGGGCGAGATTCAGCAATCATGAGGGCAACTGCCACGAGCGTGGTATCCGATATCCGCTTGTCGAGCCCGCGGAAGAGCAGCCCGTTTTTCTCGAGGAAGCAGAGGAGCAGCGCACACGCGATGCGCTTGTTCCCGTCGAGAAAACTGTGGTTCTTGATTACGAGATAGAGAAGGTTTGCGGCCTTCTCCTCAACCGTCGGATAGAGCTCCTCGCCTTCAAATGACTGGTAGATGACGGAGACGCTGCTCCTGAACGACTCATCCCTCGGCACGCCGAACAAGTCACTCGAGAAGCGTCCGCGCATCTTCTTGATGAGAGCGACGCATTCATCATGGTCGAGTCGGAAGGTCGCGCTCCGCCCTCTAGGCCGCTTCACTGTCGACCGGTCAAACTGATCGAGCAGGTCAAACGCAATCGTGTAGCTCTCAACGATGTCAAGGATCTCTCGCGCGCCCACGTCATCGGGGATTCGCTCGATGACCTTTGCCACCATGCCCAGCTGCCGGAGCCTGCGCTCACTCTCGACATGCCCTTTGAGCACATAGCGCCTCAACACGTCCGTTGCCCAGCGCCTGAACTCCACGCCCCTCTGAGACTTCACGCGATAGCCCACCGAGATGATCACATCGAGGCTGTAGAAGGCGACCGGCCGCTCTGAGCTGGAAATATGCAAATAATGCATCAATGCTCTTTTGCACAGTGGTGATGCCGCAGGGGCGGGACTGCCCCCTCACCTGCGCTTCTTCTCGTAGAACTCCC
>CALUJM010000015.1 GCA_944320975.1 uncultured Atopobiaceae bacterium
GAGGCCTTCGAGGGCGCCGACATCGTCATCCCCAAGAGCTGGGCTCCCTACGCCGCCATGGAGAAGCGCACCAACCTCTACGCCGAGGGCGACGACGAGGGCATCAAGGCCCTGGAGAAGGAGCTTCTCGCCCAGAACGCCACCCACATGGACTGGTGCTCCACGCGCGAGCTCATGGCCAAGACCGCTCACGGCGACGACACCGTCTACATGCACCCGCTGCCCGCCGACATCTCCGGCGTCTCCTGCGAGCACGGCGAGGTCATGGCCGACGTCTTTGACATGCACCGCGTGGGCATGTACAAGGAGGCCAGCTACAAGCCGTACGCCATCGCGGCCATGATCTTCCTGCAGAAGGTCAAGGACCCCGTGGCCACGCTCGCGGCGCTCGAGGCCGCGGCCAAGCCCCGCTGGAACCAGGCGTAGGAACAATCGCTCGTCCGGGTGAGGGCCGCCCATAAGTCGTTCGCTCACTGCGCTTTGCGCAGAAGTCGCTCACTGACTTATGGGCGGCCCCGTCCTTACGTTGAGAGGGCATCAAATGTCTAAGAGAATCGTCATCGCCCTCGGTGGCAACGCCCTGGGCAACAACCTGCCTGAGCAGATGGAGGCGGTCAAGCACACGGCGCGCGCGATCGTGGACCTCATCGAGCAGGGCAACGAGGTCGTGGTGGCGCACGGCAACGGCCCGCAGGTGGGCATGATCCAGGAGGCCATGACCCAGCTCACGCGATCCAACCCCGAGAAGTACATCCCGTGCCCGCTCTCGGTCTGCGTTGCCATGAGCCAGGGCTACATCGGCTACGACCTGCAGAACGCCCTGCGCGAGGAGATGCTGGACCGCGGGATCGATAAGGGAGCGGCCACCGTGCTCACCCAGGTCGAGGTCGACCCCGCCGACCCCGCGTTCGCCAACCCCACCAAGCCCATCGGCGCCTTCATGACCCGCGAGGAGGCCGATCGCATGATCGCGGAGCGCGGCTACAACGTGGTCGAGGACGCTGGGCGCGGGTACCGCCGCGTGGTGGCCTCGCCCAAGCCGGCGGGCATCGTGGAGCTGGACACCATCCGCTCGCTCGTGGAGACCAACCACGTGGTCATCGCCTGCGGTGGCGGCGGCATCCCCGTGTTCAAGACCGAGGGCAATCACCTCAAGGGCGCCGCGGCGGTCATCGACAAGGACTTCGCGGCGGCCAAGCTCGCCGAGCAGCTGGACGCGGACTTCCTCGTGATCCTGACGGCGGTGGAGAAGGTCGCCGTGAACTTTGGCAAGCCCGACCAGCGCTGGCTCGACGAGCTCACGCCCGCCGACGTGGAGCGCTACGTGGCGGAGGGCCAGTTCGCGCCCGGCTCGATGCTGCCCAAGGTCCAGGCGGCGCTCGCGTTTGCGCAGTCCGGCGCGGGCCGCTCGTCGCTGATCACGCTCCTTGAGCGGGCGAGCGACGGCATCGCCGGCAAGACGGGTACCATCGTACGTGGGTAGCTGTTAATTGGGGGCAGTCCCCGATTTACAGAAAAGTTTTATGTGATTTGGGGACTGTCCCCAATTGACAGAAGGACGGGGGAGCGCGGGGCATGAGACCCGACCTCAGGGCATATCTTCTGGGCGATGATGGGCGCCGGGTCTTCGGGCCCGGCCCCGTCGACCTGCTGGAGCGCGTCGGCGAGCTGGGGAGCCTGCGCGCCGCGGCCATCGACATGGGCATGGCCTACACCAAGGCCACGCGCCTCGTGCGCGACGCTGAGCTCGCCTTTGGCTTCCCGCTGACGGAGCGCACGGTCGGCGGCTCGGGCGGCGGCGGGTCGCGGCTCACCGCGCAGGCCCTCGACCTCATCGAGCGCTACCGGGCCTTCGAGCGCACGAGCCGCTGGGCGCTCGCGGCCGCCTACGAGACGTGCTTCTCGGGCTTTGCCGACGTGGCGCGCCTGGGCTGCGTGGTCATGGCGTCCGGGGAGGGGGCGCGCTTTGGCGGCGAGTTGGGCGAGAAGCTCGTGGCGCCGCTCGCAGGCACGCCCGTTCTCGAGCGCACGCTCGCCGCGCTGCCCGCCGACCTGCTCGACGTGGTGGTCGTGACGCGCTGGGATGCGGTCGAGGACCTGTGCGGGAGGCTCGGGGTGCGCTGCGTGCGCGCCTCCGGCCCGCGGAAGAGCGACACCATGCGCGCGGGCCTCGAGGCGCTGGGGCACCGGGCGGGCTGCCTGTTCGTGACCGGTGACCAGCCGCTTCTTACCGAGAAGAGCGTGCGCTCGCTGGTCGCGGCGCTCACGCACGAGCCCACGGCGATCGTGCGCCTGGCGTGGCGCGGTCGCGGGGCCAACCCCGTGCTCTGGCCGTCGGACACGCTGGGCGCGCTCGCGCAGCTTGAGGGCGAGTCCGGGGGGCGCGTCCTTCTCGCCGGCCATGCCGAGCTGGAGGGCCGCGTGCGCCTGGTGGAGGCGACGGACGAGTGGGAGCTTGCGGACGTGGACACGCCCGATGACCTGGCGCGCCTCGAGGACGCGCTGGCAGATCGTGACAATTAGGACAGGTTGGATTGTCACATCGAGGACATGTGACAATCCAACCTGTCCTAATTGTCACGCCCGGGAGGGAGGAGTCAGATGAGAAGGATCCTGGCAAACGGCACGCTGGTCACGCCGGACGGCCTGCGTCGCGGCGACCTCGCGCTGGAGGGCGAGAAGATCGTGGCGCTCGCGGCCCACGTGGAGCCCGAGCCCGGCGACGAGGTCGAGGACGTCTCCGGCTGCTGGGTCTTCCCCGGCTTCATCGACGCGCACACGCACCTGCAGTGCTGGACCGGCATGGACTGGACGGCCGACAGCTTTGAGACCGGCACGCGCGCCGCCGCCTGCGGCGGCACCACCTGCATCGTTGACTACGCCACGGCCGACCGCGGCGTCACGATGGACGAGGCGCTGGCCGAGTGGCAGGCGCGGGCGGCGTCCGGCGCCGGCTGCACGGCCAACTACGGCTTCCACATGGCGATCGCCGAGTGGGGCGAGGACTCGCCCGCCCAGATGCGCCGCATGCGCGAGGCGGGCGTGAGCAGCTTCAAGACCTACCTCGCCTACGACCACCTGCGCCTCACGGATGCGGAGACGCTGCGCTGCCTGGAGGTCGTCCGCGACCTTGACGCCGTGCTCTGCGTGCACTGCGAGAACGGTGACGTGGTGAACGAGCTGCAGCGTCAGGTGCTGGCCGAGGGCATCACGGGGCCGGAGGGGCATCCGCTCTCCCGTCCGGCCGAGGCGGAGGCGGACGCCGTCTCCCGCCTGCTCTACCTGGCCCGCATTGCCGGCGCGCGCGTGAACGTGGTGCACCTGTCCACCGAGCTCGGTCTTCTCGCCGTGCGCGCCGCCCGCGCCCGCGGCCAGGAGGGCATCTACGTGGAGACCTGCCCGCAGTACCTCACGCTGGACGACACGCGCTACCTCGAGGCGGGGGAGGACGGCTTCGCGGGCGCCAAGTACGTGATGAGCCCGCCGTTGCGCAAGCCCTCCGACGTGCGCGCGCTGCGCGAGGCGGTGCTCGCCGGCGAGGTGGACTCCATCGCGACGGACCACTGCTCGTTCAACCTGCACGGCCAGAAGGACCGCGGGCGCGTCGAGAACGGTGGCGACTTCACCAAGATCCCCAACGGCGGGCCTGGCATCGAGCACCGGCCGGCCGTGATGGCCACGACCTTCGAGGGCCAGCTCGGCCCCGAGGAGCTGTGCCGCCTGTTGGCGGAGGGCCCGGCGCGCACCTTCGGCCTCTGGCCGGAGCGCGGCCGTCTCGCCGTGGGCGCCGCCGCCGACGTCTGCGTGTGGGACCCGTCGGCCCGCTGGACCATCAGCGCCGCGACCCAGCACCAGGCCGTGGACTACACGCCGTGGGAGGGGTTCGAGGCGCACGGGCGCGCGCACCTCGTCTACGTGGGCGGCGAGCTCGTGGCCCGCGACGGCGAGCCTACCGGGTGCACCCCCGGCCGCTTCGTGGCAAGATAGCAACAAGGTGATTCAATCGGGGACAGACCCCTTTTGAATCATCGTCCTAATGATTCAAAAGGGGTCTGTCCCCGATTGAATCACCGAGACTAAGGAGAAGAACATGGCAATCGAGGCAATCGTCACCGACAAGGCCCCCGCGGCGCTCGGCCCCTACTCCGCGGCGGTGGCCGCCCCCGCGACCAAGGCGATCCACGTGTCCGGCCAGCTGCCGATCGACCCGGCCACCGGCGAGTTCGCCGGCGAGGACATCCAGGCCCAGACCCGTCAGAGCCTGACCAACATCAAGAACATCCTCGAGGCCGCCGGCGCCTCCATGGCCGACGTCGCCGAGGTCACCGTCCTTCTCGACGACATCAACGACTTCGCGGCCATGAACGAGGTCTACGGCGAGTTCTTCACCGCGCCGTACCCCAGCCGCGCCGCCTTCGAGGTGGCCGCGCTGCCCAAGGCCGCCAAGGTCGAGATCAAGGCCGTGGCCTACCTGTAGGCAGAGCCTTACGCACACGGGCGGTCCGATGCGCCTCGCGCCGGAGCCGCCCTCGAGAAACGCCTGGTGCCGGTTTTCCGAGGAATGCGTGTTTTCGTGCCTAAATCGGCCCATCTGCGTGTTTTCCGTACGCAGATGGGCCGATTCTCGCATCAATTCACGCAGAAGGCGGAAATCCGGCACCAGGTGTTTCTCGGTGTGCAAAGGGGACAGGCACTTTTGCACGGCAAGGTTCTTCTCGCCCGCCGGGGGGTGTTCGGCTCCGCTATAGCTCGGTGCTGGACCAGCCGGCGACGCCCTTGATCGGGCCGTCCTCGACGGTGCACTCGCCTGATGCCTGGTATCCGTCCGGCCCCCGGAACACTATCGTGAGGAGGTCGAGCGCGCCACCCTCCCAGTAGTACTGCTCGGTCAGCTGATAGGTGATGCCGGGCTGGTCGGTCGGCACGCCGAGCGCCTGCGCGCACTTCAGGACGAAGGCCTGCTCGTCGGCACCTTGGAGCGGCACGGAGTCGGCCGTGGGCGTGAAGGGGAAGGCCGGCGCCTGCGGCTGGGTGCCCCGCGGCTCGGCGTCCTGCGACTGGGTTTCCTGCGGCTCGACGACCTGCTGCCGGGTGTCCTGCGGCTCGACCTCCTGCGACTGGTCGCCTCTGTCCCCCACCTCCTGGGCTTCGGGCTCCTCGTTCTTCTCGGCCGTCTGATAGCGGTCGTCCGCGGCGGCGCGCAGCTCTCGCGATGTCTCGCCCTCGGCGCCGGCCCTGAGCAGGGCGTCGTATGCCTCGTAGACGTCGGTCGCCGTGACGCCGCCGGGGTCTGCAACCGCGAGCTCGAATCCGATGGGCGTCGTCGCCCCCGAGTCCGGGACCTCGATCTTGAGGCTGTCCGCCGAGGCCCGGTAGAGCGTGCCGTCCGACCCGATCACCGAGCCGGCGACGCCAATCGCGTAGCTGCCCGGTTCGAGCATGAGGCTGCACGGGTCGAGCTCGACCAGCGCGTAGCCGCTCACCTGCCTTCCGTCTGCCGTCGTGCCCTCGACTCTCAGAGCTGCGGGTCCTTCCTCGCTCGGGCTGTAGCCCGCGGCGGTCACGCTCACGCTGACCGCCCGCTCGGGGTGAGCGGCCTCGTATACGGCACGGGCGGAGAGGCGCCACGCAGCGTACGCGCCGCCCAGCACGGCGACAAGAACGGCGAGAACCGCCAAGATCACCGTGGCGACCCATCTGCGCTCACCTGCGGACCGTGCGATTCCGTCGTCGCTGGCCATTGCTCTCCTTCCGTTGACGGCCTGAGTATCTCACGGATCTCCTTGCGGAATTTGCGCAAAGATCCGAGCACGGACTCGTGGATACTGGAATGCGAAAAGGCGAGCGGGCGCAAGGGGGCTGTGATGTTCTGCACGAACTGCGGCAAGGAGATTCCCGACGGTGCGAGGTTCTGCACCGGGTGCGGTGCGCAGACGGGCTCAGGCTCCGCGGGAGCCACGGCGGGGGAGACCGTGCGAATGCCCCCTCCTGCCCAGGAGCGGTCCGTCGCGCCCGCGCCCGCGTCGGTGCCCGTGGAAAGCCCGCTGCCCGCTCCCGTGGAAAGCCCGCTGCCCGCAGACCGCCGCGACCGCAGGTCCCGCCGCCAGGCCCCCGGCTGGGCGGTTGCCGTTGCCGCGACGTGCGCGGTTCTCGCCTGCGGGGGCGCGGTCGCGGCGTTCGCGCTCCTGGGAGGGCTCTCTGCGATCGGGGAGGAGCCGGAGGGCCAGGTGAGGGTCGTCGCCGAGCAGCCCGGCGCGCCGGAGCCCGCGCCGGTCGAGGAGGTCGCGGAGGAGGACGAGCCCGCCGCGAAGCCGGAACCCGAGCCCGAGGAGACGGCCTCGCCGGAGCCCGCCGCCCAGGACAAGGCCTTCTGGGGCGTGTGGATCGGCGCCTTCTCCGAGCGGCAGAACGCCCAGGAGCGTGCCGACCTGGCGAGCGGGCTCGGCTTCAGCGACGTGCGGATCGAGTTCTCCGGCGACTGGGCGGAGCTCAACCAGGCGGGCTACTACGTGGTCAGCGTGGGCACGTACTCCTCCCAGGCCGAGGCCGAGGGGGTCCTGCCCTCCGCGCAGAGGCACTTCTCGGACGCCTACGTCAAGTACTCCGGCGCGCACAAGTAGGGGCGGGTCGCCGTCGCGGCGCTGCCCCGCTGAGGGTATGTACACCGCCCCGTAAGGGTATGTGCACCCCACCATCAAGTGCGGGCTGTAAATCAGCAGGTCAGAGCGCTGCCGAGAAGAACGCGCCGCCGGGACGGTGTACATACCCTCAGGGCTTGGTGTACATACCCTCCGCGGGGCCCAGTCTCGGTCGCCCGCCGCCCCGGCCTGCGCCGACCGCCGCGGCTAGTACCCTCCGCCCGGGCGGTCCATCAGCTCGAAGAGCCGGTCGACGTCGGCCTGCGTGGCGCCCACGTGGACGGCCTTGTCGAAGAGCTCGGCCGAGCTGGGCTGCGCGATGAGGCCGCGCTGCTCGTAGAAGCGGCTCTGCAGGCAGCTCCACAGCAGGTAGAGCCCCGGGATGGTGCCGACGGCGAGCCCCGCGCGCACGTCCTCGGCAATCTCCTCGGCGGTGAACGAGCCGATGTCGGACATCGGCTCCCCGCCCAGCAGCGCGATGGCGTGGTAGAGGTAGGCCTCGGGGTTGTCCAGGTCCAGGTCGATGGCGTCCTGGAAGCTCTTCTCGGCCTTGGCGTACTTGCCGAGCCTCAGGTAGCAGCACCCCAGGGAGAAGAGCGCGCGGGCGTCGTCGGGGTGCCTGAGGGACTGGGCGTCGAAGTCCCCGGCGGCCTGCTTGAGCTCGCCCATGCTGAGGTCGTACATGCTCGTGAACGTGGTGATGTAGACCGTGCGCCCGCAGTAGGCGCACACAGTGCCGCCCTCGGGCAGGGGGGCGCCGCAGCTGGGGCACTCCGGGCTCGAGATGCGTTCCTGCGCGTTTGCCATGGCAGCCCCCTATGCGCGAAGCTTGAGCGACTCGTTGCGCGCCGCGACCACGCGTGCGAGCTCGGTGACGCACGCCGCGATCTCCTCTGGTCCGGAGCCCGCCGAGCAGAGCTGCTCGATGTGGGCAACCTGGCGCTCGATGGCGTTGTCGCAGGAGATGAGGTCGGGCCTGGACTCGCCGGTGAGGGAGAGCGCCACGTCGCGGGCGCGGTCGAGGGCGCGCAGCCGGGCGAGGTCGCGCTCGGCGCGGATGAGCGCGTCGATGCGGGCGATGGTCTGCGACCTCAGGGCATCGTTTCGGGCCTGCGCGGCGGCGCGAGCCTCGATGTCCTCCGTCACCGGACGGACGGCGGCCATCGGAAGGAGGTAGGCGGCGAGAAGGACGAGCGCGCCTGCCAGGATGATCCCGGCGTCCGTCCCCGCGAGGGCCGCCACGAGCGTGAGGGCGGCGGTGAGCAGGTAGAGCACGCCCACGTAGGTCGAGGTCCCCGCCGTCAGCTGATAGGACGCGCGCCCGCTGGCGACGAAGAGCGGGGCGGTGGCGTAGACGGCCATGACCAGACAGCCGGCGACGAGCGCAAGGGGTGCCGTTTCCGAGGCGCTCGGCAGGCCGAGAAGGACGCAGACGAGCGCGAACACGAAGACGACCCCAAGGGGGAGGACCGACCAGGTTCCTCGAGAAGTGTTGACGGGCATGGGCTACCCCTCCAGCTTGGTGCCGCATTCGGGGCAGAACTTCGCGCCGTCGGCGACACGGGACCCGCACTGCGGGCAGTGGCGGTCGCGGGGCACGGGGGTCCCGCACTCGGGGCAGAATTTGGCCGTGGGCGGGAGCGGGTTGCCGCACTTCGGGCACTGGGCCGCTGCCGGGGCGGGCGCGGGCGTGGGCTGCGCGGCCGGCGCGGGCACGGGCGTGGGCTGCGCTGCCGGGGCGGGCGCGGGCGCCGCTGCCGGCGCGGCCATCCCGGGCGCCCCGCCCATGGCCCCGAAGGCGATCTGGTTCGACATCGTGTCGACGGCGCCCATCGCGCCCAGGCCGACCCCGAGCCCCGCTGCCGCCGCGGCAACGTCGCCGCCGGAGTTCTGGGCGATCTGGCCCATGATGTTGACGCTCTGCTGCGCCTGCCAGGCCTGGTTGGGCTGGACGGCAGCGAAGGCGCCCATGGCCTGGCTCTGCGCGACGGCACGGTCGACGATGTCGACGCCCTGCTCGGCGCGCTGCTCGGCGCGCTTGTGAACCAGCTGCAGGTAGGGGTCGTCCGGCGGGACGCTCAGGCCCGAGATGCTGAAGCGCTGGAGCGCCAGGCCGTAGCGGGAGAGCTCGTCGGCGACCGGCTGCTCGACCAGTCCCGCCATCTCAGCGGCGTGGGAGCAGACGTCGATGATGGAGCGGCCCTGCGCGGCCTGCGCCCCCATCACGGAGGTGATGGCCCCCATGATCTCCTGACCGACCACGTCCTCGAGCTGCTGGCGCACGTACCCAACGCTCATCGACCTGACGTTGTTGCCCACCAGCTTGCGGTAGAGCGTCGCGGCGTCTGTGACACGGATGACATAGGACCCGTAGGCCCGGATGTTGGCGGGGCTCCCCATCTGGGGGTCAAAGACCTGGACGGGGGTTCTCGTGCCCCAGCGGATGGGCTCGGAGTCCTCGAGGCGGATGAACAGCACGCGGCAGCTGAACGAGCTCACGCCGCCGGAGACCGAGTTGAACAGGCGGCTGATGAACGGGTAGTTGCTGGTCTCGAGCTCGTAGCGGCCTGCGGAGAACTCCTGGACGATGACGCCGTCGCGGCAGAAGAGGGCGACCTCGCCCTCGCTGACGATGAGCACCGAGCCCGTGTTGAAGTCCTCCTGGGGGTTGAGGTAGAAGAGGTCGCGCGGGCCGCCCTCGTTCTTGATCACCTCGAGGAAGTGCTTCTTTCCCCCGGGGAACAAAGCTTCGTTGGGATTCTTGGGAAAAAGGGCCATGAGCATCCTCCTGACTGCGCATTTCCGACTGAGCAACAGTGTAGATGGAGGCGCTCTTATTTTATTGCGCAAATAATTTCGGCTCTTCGCGGATACACTGGCCCTGTGCCCAATGAGGTCCGATTTGACCCCCCGGGGAACTCGGACGCCCCGGAGCGAGAGAAAAGGAGAGCGAAGATGAACTGCCCCAACTGCGGAACGCCCATCGAGCCGGGCGGGAAGTTCTGCCCGCGCTGCGGAACCAAGGTCGTCGATGCCGTGCCCGCGCATGCCGCGAGCTCGCCGCGGATGCCCGCGTCCCAGGCGCCGACCGCCCCTGCGCGGCCGGTGAGCTCTGCGGGATCGGTCGCGCCGGTCGCGCTGTTCCCCTATGACGTCGGCCGCAACCGCAAGTACTTCCTGCCGCAGTCGATCATGACCGAGATCATCATCATCGTCGTCGCCGTGCTGGTGCTGCTCACCGGCTTCTCTATGGCCAGCGACAGGGGCGGAATGGCCGCCATGCTCATCATCGGCTCCCTCATCGTGGGCGGCCTCGCGGGCCTCTCCATCTACTCCAAGCGCGACTGTCCTAACGACAGCCAGGTCGATGCCATGTACGAGGGCATCGCCCGGATCGGCAGCGACGAGGCCATCGGCAAGCTGGGTATCTCCACCAAGGAGGCGCAGCGCGTCAAGCCGCTCGAGTTCTCGGGCAGGAGCTGGAGCGACGAGCCCGCGAAGGTCTTCGTGCGCGTGGGCAAGGACGGCGTCACCCGCACGAGCAACTACCAGGTCTCCTTCCTCTATCCCGGAAAGGAGGTGCTCTACTGCTACGCCGCGTCCCAGTCGCTCACGGTCAGGTCCCGCCGCGTCAAGACCGCCGACGTGTTCTACGAGGACGTCGTCGACATGTCCATCACCGAGACGGTCTCCGGCGCGGGTGGCGGCGGGGGGTTCTTCTCGCTGCGCCTGTCGTCCGGCTCGCTGCTCGAGTTCTCGTTTGGCGCCTCTCAGCGCACCTCGGTCGAGGGCCTGCGCACCCTGCTGCGCGAGAAGAAGGCCGAGGCGGGCAACCTCCAGCGCGAGCAGCTCAAGGCCATCAAGGCTCGGATGTAAGGAGCGGGTATGATAATGTTCAGCTGGGCGGACCTGGGCGCCCTCACCGTCATCGTGCTCATCATCGCGGCGCTCGTGGGAAAGGTCAAGCGCGGCAAGTCAGAATCGAAGCCGGGGGAGTCCGGCGGGGGTTCGAACATCTACAACGACGACAGCTACTGGAGCTGACGTGACGGGGCGGGGCTCGGCTGAGGTCGGGCCCCGTTCCTTTTGCATGCCCGAGCGCCTAGGGCCTTCGGGCGTGGCCGGCGCGCACGCTGCCCGCAAACGCCGGCGTGGCGAGAAGGACGGCGAGCTCGCAGGCTGCGTCCGGAGCGACGTCGGCCTGGTTGACGAGTGCGACGTCGGAGAGGGCCTCGGCGCCCGCGGCGCGCGCCACGAGCTCCGGCGTGGCGGCGTCCTCCGGCGCGCAGCCGGCGAGCTCGCAGAAGATCTCCGGGCGGTGCACGACGTCGCGCACGGGCCTGCCGAGGCCGGACGCGCCGAACACGACGATCGTGCGCCCCGAGCACGCGGGGATGACCGGCTCCCAGGCGGCATGCGCCTTGAGGGGGAGCCGACGCGCCCCATCGGCTTCCACGAGGACGTGGTCCGCGAGGTCTGCCAGTGTGTCGATGCCCAGCTCAGGCGCCACGAGCTTGCCGTTCTTCTCGGCCTGCGATCCCACGCAGACCACGCGCGACGCCGCGAGCGCCTCCGCGACTGCGCCCGGGTCCGTTGACGTAACGAGAGGAACGCCCTCAAACGGCAGGATGTGCGTGGTCGTGGTGAGCACAACCGTGCCCGGCAGCTCGCGCGCGAGCGCCGCCAGCAGCGACGTCTTGCCGCCGCTGCCGATGACCGACGTCACGCCCGGGCCCACGCCCAGCGCCTCCGCAAGTTTCATGTGCATCTCCTCGATGTCCTTCTCGCTGCGGCATCAGCCGTGACCGTGCAACGAGCATGCCATATGGGACAGTTTTGTACCGCCGAGAGGGGGATTCTGTCCCATATGGCATGCTCGGTGCGGGCGGTGTCTCAGCCGCGGCGGCTGCTCCGCCCCTCCTCGACGCCATCCTACCGTCTGCGGCATTGTAGTTTCAAAACTACAACGCTGCATTACTCTTTGTTTGGATGCCAAACACTTTTTTGACCAGACCCAGGGAGGGCCCATGAGCGACGTCGCCGCCATCGAGCTGCCGCGCACCTTCGAGGAGTTCAACGAGCAACGCCGTCAGAGCTTCCTCAAGGTGAAGGAATTCAAGCAGGCGGGCGGCCGCCTGGTGGGCTACCTCTGCAGCTACACGCCGCTCGAGGTGATCGACGCCGCCGGCGCCTCGGGCGTGGGCCTCTGCGGCACCTCCGACGAGGTCATCCCCGCGGCCGAGGAAGTCCTGCCGGCCAACCTCTGCCCGCTCATCAAGTCCACCTATGGCTTTGCGTACTCGCAGAAGTGCCCGTTCACGCACTTCAGCGACCTCATCGTGGGCGAGACCACCTGCGACGGCAAGAAGAAGATGTACGAGCTGCTGAACGAGCTCAAGCCCACCTACGTCCTGCATCTGCCGCAGAGCCGCTCCCGTTCGCACGAGCGCGAGGGCTGGTACCAGGAGGTCGTTGGCCTCAAGGAGGCCCTCGAGCGGCTCTATGGCATCCAGATTACCGACGACGCCCTGCGCGAGGCCGCGCGCCTGCGCAACCGTCTGCGCCGGGCGATCCTGGCCCTCTACGATCTGCAGCGGAGCGTGCCGCCGGCGATGAGCGGCGTGGAGCTCATGAGCACGATGTTCGCCGGAACGTTCAACTTTGATGTCCGCGCGTACGTGGAGAGCCTGGAGCGCCTCTGCGAGAAGCGCCGTGCGGAGGCCGCCGCGGCCGGCAGCCCCATCAGCGCGGGGGCCAAGCGCATCCTCATCACCGGCTGCCCCGTCGGCGGCGTGATCAACAAGGTCGGCGCCACAATCGAGCACAACGGCGGCGTGGTGGTCTGCGAGGACGACTGCTCCGGCGAGCGCACCAACCGCTTCATGGTGGACGAGGACGCGCCGGACATCCTGCGCGCGATCGCCGACCGCTATCTCCAGATCAACTGCTCCGTCATGACGCCCAACGACGACCGCTTTGCGGCGACGCTGGAGATGGCCGAGAAGTACCAGGTGGACGGCGTGATCGAGTGCGTGCTCACGGCGTGCCACACCTTCAACGTGGAGTCCGCGCGGGTGGAGCGCGCCGTCGAGGGCGCGGGCATCCCGTACATGAAGGTGGAAACCGACTATTCCGCCGGAGATCTCGGCCAGCTGGAGACGCGCATCGCCGCGTTCATAGAGACGCTGTAAGGGAGCATGGCGGTGGGCGAGAATAATGTGCCGTCCGGGCGCCTGGGCATAGGCGTTGACATCGGCTCCACGGCGACCAAGGTGGCCGTGGTGGGCGCCGACGGCTCGCTCGTGCACGCAGAGGTCATGCCCACGGGCTTCTCCAGCGTGGACGCCGCCGAGCGTGCCCGCGCCGCCCTCGAGGCGTGGAGAGGGGACAGGCACTTTTGCACGCTCGACGCGCGGGTGGTGGCCACAGGCTACGGCCGCGTTGCCGTGCCGTACGCGGACAAGGTCGTGACCGAGATCACGTGCCACGGGCGCGGGGCGGCGCGGCTCTTTGGGCCCGACGGCACCGTGATCGACGTGGGCGGCCAGGATACCAAGGTCATCCGCCTGCGTGGCGGTCGCGTGTTCAAGTTTGTGATGAACGACAAGTGCGCGGCGGGCACGGGCCGCTTCCTGGAGATCATGGCGGACCGGCTGGGCGTGGGGCACGACGAGCTGTCCGCGCTCGCACGCGCCGGCGAGCCCACGCAGATCACCAGCATGTGCACGGTCTTCGCGGAGAGCGAGGTCATCAGCCTCGTGGGCCGCGGGGAGCCGCGGCCCAACATCGCCCGCGGCGTGATCGAGAGCGTCGTGGGGCGCGTGGCCACGCTCGCCGCCACGGCAGGCGGCGCGGCGCCGTACTACCTCACGGGCGGGCTCTGCGACAACGAGTACGTGGTGGAGCGGCTGGGCGAGAAGCTCGGCGCGCCCGTGACCACCCGCCCGGAGGCGCGCTATGCCGGGGCGCTGGGCGCGGCGCTCATGGCGCTGGAGCTGGAGTAGGCTGTACGAGACGCGGGCCGAGGTTCTTCTCGCCCGCCGCAGGAGGGCCCGGACGGGCCGGATGGGAGAGAACATGGCAGACACGGTGCTCACGGTCGACGCGCGCGGGGACGCGTGCCCGATCCCGGTGGTGAAGACGCTGAAGACGCTGAAGGCGCTCGGGGCGCTGGCGGGCCCGGGCTCGGTCGAGACGCTCGTGGACAACGAGATCGCGGTGGCAAACCTCACCCGCATGGGCGAGGGCAAGGGCTGCGCGGTGACGAGCGAGCGCCTGGGCGAGAAGGAATGGCGCGTGACCGTGACGGCCTCGGCGGCGCTCGCGGTGAGCGACGCGGAGGCTGAGTCGGCGACGTGCGAGGTGCCGGTGCCGGGCGCGCCGTCCTTCTCGCCTGCGCCGCGCCGCGTGGTGGTGGCCATCACCTCCGAGTGCATGGGCACCGGCGACGACGTGCTGGGGCGCAAGCTCATGGGCAGCTTCATCTACTCGCTCACGCAGCTCGACGAGCTGCCGGCCTGCGTTCTGCTCTACAACGGCGGCGCGCACCTCAGCTGCGAGGGGTCGGCCGCGCTGGAGGACCTGCGGGGCCTGGCGGCCTCCGGCGTCGAGGTGCTCACCTGCGGGACCTGCCTCGACCACTACGGCATCGCGGATACGCTGGCCGTGGGCGAGGTCACCAACATGTACGTTATCGCGCAGCGGCTCACCGGCGCGAGCCTCGTGGTGCGGCCGTAGGGTCGGGCGCGGGCTGGGGTTTGCGATGGCACGCGTGCGGGTGCCGTCTTTGGTGGTGACGTTCCCCACCACGGCGGCGGCGATGTCATGCGAGGAGTGCTGCCAGCGGCGCGGCCTCGGCGGCCGGATGATCCCGGTGCCCGGCGAGGTCGCGGCAGGCTGCGGCCTGGCGTGGAAGACGGCGCCAGAGGCGCGCGAGGAGCTCGTGGCGGCGCTGGAGGCCGACGGCGTGCCCGTCGAGGCCATGACCGTAATCGAGCTCCTCGAGTTCCGATGATGTGCAAAGCGTGCAAAAGTGCCTGTCACTTTTGCACGCTGGCGAGAAGGACGTGGGTTTGATGATCTACCTGGACAACGCGGCGACGACGATGCGCAAGCCGCAGGAGGTCGTGGACGCCGTCGCGGCGGCGCTGGGGTCGCTCGGCAACGCGGGGCGCGGGGCGTCTGCGGGCGCGCTCGATGCCGGCCGCGTGGTGCTGCGCTGCCGCGAGGCAGTGGCGGCGCTCCTGGGCTGTCCGCGCGCCGACCACGTGTGCTTCTCGGCCAACGCGACGACGGCGCTCAACGCCACGCTGTCCGGCCTGGTGGGTCCGGGGGAGCGCGTGGTCACCACGGTCCTGGAGCACAACTCCGTCCTGCGGCCGCTTGCGCGCCTAGCGGATGAGCGCGGCGTCGAGGTTGCCTACGCGGGCTGCGACGCACACGGTCTTCTCGACATGGACGAGCTCGAGCGCCTGATCTGCCCGGGCACGCGCCTCGTTGCGGTGACGCACGGATCCAACGTGACGGGCAACCTCGTGGACGTGGCGCGCGTGGCGGAGATGGCTCACGCGGCGGGGGCGCTTGTGCTGGTTGACGCGTCGCAGACGGCGGGCTGCGTGCCGCTGGATATGTCGGCCATGGGTCTTGACGTGGTCTGCTTCACCGGTCACAAGGGCCTCATGGGTCCGCAGGGCACGGGCGGGATGGCCGTGGCCGAGGACGTCGACGTGCGTCCCTGGGTCGAGGGCGGCTCCGGGGTGCGCTCCTTTGAGCGGCGTCACCCGTTGGAGTGGCCCACGCGACTGGAGGCGGGGACGCTGAACGCCTACGGCCTTGCTGGTCTCGCGGCGGGCATCGCGTTTATCGAGAAGAACGGCGGGCCGGCAGCGGTCGGCGCGCGCGAGCACGCGCTCGCGCGACGGCTCTACGAGGGCGTGGGCGGCGTGCCGGGCGTGACGGTGTACGGCGGCTGGGCGGTGTCGCCCGAGCGCTGCGGCTCCATCGTGGCGTTCAACGTGGACGGCCTGGACTCCGCCGAGGTTGCCGACGCGCTGTCCTCGGGCTGGGGAATCGCGTGCCGCGCCGGCGCCCACTGCGCGCCGCTCATGCACCGGGCGCTGGGGACCGAGCGTCAGGGCAGCGTGCGCCTGAGCTGCGGCTGGTTCAACACCGAGGAAGAGATCGACGTCGCTGTCGCCGCCGTCCGCGAAATCGCCGCCGGCTGACTGCACGAAATAACACGTCCCCAACGTGCAGTTTTTCCAGTAGGTAATTGTCTTACCGATAAGAACCGGCGGGCCGGGGCCTGCGAGGGTGAGCCGCCTGGGGGCGGTTCGGCGCCGCCGGCGGGGCGCGGCTCCGAGGCAGACTTTTTGTAAGCTATACTTACTCGATGTAATTCAAAGGCTGACGCAGATCGTTATATTTCCAAAAATATAACGCTGACGAGGGGGAATACTAGATGCTGGTCGTGATTCGCGGTGCGGGGGACATCGCCTCGGGCATTGCGCTGCGCCTCCACCGCGCGGGCATGCAGGTCGTGATGTGCGACCTCGCGGTGCCCACCTCCATCCGGCGCACCGTGTGCTTCTCGGAGGCCATCCGCCTGGGCGAGGTTCGCGTCGAGGACGTGCGCGGCGTGCTGTGCGACGACGTCGAGGCGGCCCGTGCCGTTGTGGCGGCCGGCGCCGTGGCCGTGCTCGTGGACCCGGATGCCACCTGCGTGCCCGCCCTCGCGCCGGACGCCCTGGTGGACGCAATTCTCGCCAAGCGCAACCTCGGCACCACGCGCGACATGGCGCCCGTCGTGATCGGCGTGGGCCCGGGCTTTACCGCGCAGCGGGACTGCGACGCCGCCGTGGAGACCATGCGCGGCCACTACCTGGGGCGCGTTTACTACGAGGGGTCCCCGATTCCCAACACCGCGGTGCCCGGGCTCATCGGCGGCTACGCCGGCGAGCGCGTGATGCGCGCGCCGGCGGACGGCGTCTTCGAGCCCTGTGTGGAGATTGGCGCGCAGGTCAAGGCCGGCGACGTCTGCGCCACGGTGGCCGGCGAGCCCATGCGCGCCACGATTGACGGGGTGGTGCGCGGACTGCTCCAGGCGGGCGTCCTCGTGCGCGCGGGCATGAAGTCCGGCGACGTGGACCCGCGCTGCCACCCGGAGTACATCAAGAGCTCCTCGGACAAGGCGCTCGCGGTGGGCGGCGGCGTGCTCGAGTCCCTTCTCGCCCTCACTGGTGCGCTTGAGGTGCGGGAAAACGACGGTTCTGCCAATGAAAGCGTCGTTTCTCCGCACCCCAACGTCGATGTGCGGAAAAACGACGGTTCTGCCGAGAAAAACGTCGCGCTTGCGCACCTCACCGGGTCCACCTTCTCCGACGCCGCGTTCGTCTCCGTGCTCGCGGACGAGCTCGCAGCTGGACGGCGCGTGGGCCTCGCCAGCCTGCTGGCAACCCGCGGCTCGATGCCGCGCCACGAGGGCGCCCGCCTCGCGGTGACCGAGAAGGACCGGCTGCTCGGGACCGTCGGCGGCGGCGCTATCGAGCGGCGCGCCATAGAGCGGGCCCGCGCCGCCCGCGACGGCGCCGCACCGAGCCTGACGTGGTACCACACCGGCGACGAGATGGCCTGCGGCGGCGACGCGCTGCTCGCAACCCGCTCGCTCACGGCCGACGACCTGCCCGTTCTTCTCGCCCTGCGCGACGCGCTCGAGCGCGACGAGCCCGCCACCGTGACGGAGGACTGGTCCGACCCGGCAGCCCCCGCGATCGCGCTCGCCCCGGCGTCGCGCCTCGCCGGCCCGACCTGGGACGACGCGCGCGCCACCTACCGCGAGCCCGTCGCCGCGCCCAGCCGCCTCCACATCTTCGGCGCCGGTCATGTGGGTGCCGCGCTCGTGGGCGTGGCCTCGGCGGCCGGCTTCGAGGCCTGCGTCTACGACGACCGCCCGGAGCTCGCCACGCGCGATCATCTACCCGCGGCAACATCGGTGACCTGCGGCTCGTTTGAAGAGCTGGCCGCCGCGGCCGCCATCGGCCCGCGCGACTTCGTCGTCGTGCTCACCCACGGGCACGCCCACGACGAGACCGTCCTTCTCGCCGTGCTCACGCGCGACGTCCAGCCCGCCTACGTGGGCTGCATCGGCAGCGCCCGCAAGGCCGACCTCGCGCGCGAGCACCTCGTCGCCGGCGGCGTGCCTCAGGAGCGCGTCGACGCCATCGCAATGCCCATCGGCCTCGCCATCGGCGCCGTCACGCCCGCCGAGATCGCCCTCGCCATCACCGCGCAGCTCGTTCGACGGCGCGCCGAGCGACGCGGCGAGGGCCCGGGGAAGGGCGAGCGCGCATGAGTGGCGTCCTGCGCAAACACCCTGGTCGCATCATCGCCCTTCTCGGCGCGCTGCTCGTGGCCGTCGTTCTGGTTTCGCTGGCGCTCGGCCGCTACCCCATCGGCCCGGCCGACGCGCTCGAGCTCCTGGCCTCCCGCGTGGCGCCGGGCATCGGCGACTTCTCCGCGCAGCAGGAGACGCTCTTCTTCAACGTGCGCCTGCCGCGCATCCTGCTCGTGATCCTCGTGGGCGCGAGCCTCTCGGCCGCCGGCGCCGCGTTCCAGGGCATCTTCCAGAACCCGCTCGTCTCGCCGGACTTCCTGGGCGCGTCGCAGGGCGCAGCCTTCGGCGCCTGCTGGGCCATCCTCGCGGGCGGCACCTCGCTTGCGATCTCCGGCTCGGCATTCGCCGTCTCGCTCGCCGCGGTGGGCATCGTGCTGCTGGTGAGCAGCCGGGCGCGCGGCAACCGAATCCTCGTCACCGTGCTCGCGGGCATCATGGTGAAGTCGCTCTTCGAGGCCGGCGTCTCCTACACCAAGCTCGTGGCCGACCCGTCCAACCAGCTGCAGGCCATCACCTTCTGGCTGCTCGGCTCGTTCAACGGCGCCAAGGTTGCCGACCTCGCGCTGGCTGCCGGCCCCATCGCAATCGGCCTCGCGGGCCTCATGGCCATGCGCTGGCGCCTCAACGTCCTCACGATGTCAGACGACGAGGCGCTCTCCATGGGCGTCAACGCCCCGCGCGTGCGCGCCGTGGCCGTGCTCTTCTCGGCGCTCGTGACCGCGGCGAGCGTTGCGGTCTCAGGGCTCATCGGCTGGGTGGGCCTGGTGGTGCCGCATCTCACGCGCGGTCTGGTGGGCAGCGACTACCGGCACCTGCTGCCCGCCAGCATGCTCGCGGGCGCTACGTTTCTGCTGGTGGTGGACGACATCGCGCGCCTCGCGCTCACGGCGGAGATTCCCATCGGCATCCTCACGTCCGTGGTGGGCGCACCGTTTTTCCTGTGGCTCATCGTGAAGAGGGGGCGCGGCTGACATGAGCTTCGAGATCTCCGGCCTCAGCTTCTCCTACGGCGACCACGCGGTCCTCGAGGGCGTTGACCTGCGCGTTGCTGACGGCGAGCTTGCGTGCGTGCTCGGCCCCAACGGCGTGGGCAAGACTACGCTCTTCCGCTGCATCCTGGGCCTCGAGCGGCCCCGCGCGGGGACCATCCTCGTGAACGGGCATCCGCTCGACCAGCTCAGCGTTGCCGAGCGTGCCCGCGAGATGGCCTTTGTCCCGCAGAGCCACGCGCAGGTCTTTGACTACGAGGTGCTCGACGTGGTGCTCATGAGCGCGGCGTCGCGCCTGGGTCCGCTGCGCGCGCCCGCCGCGGCCGACCGCGCCCGCGCCGAGGAGGCGCTCGAGCGCGTGGGCGTGGCGCACCTCGCGCACCGGAGCTTCATGCAGGTCTCGGGCGGGGAGCGACAGCTCGTCCTTATCGCCCGCGCCATCGCGCAGGACGCGCGCTCGATCGTGATGGACGAGCCCACGAGCGCGCTCGACTTTGGCAACACGGCGCGCGTGATGGCGGTCGTGCGGCGGCTCGCGAGCGAGGGGCTCTCCGTGATCGCGTCCACGCATGCGCCCGACCTGGCCTATCTCTACGCGGACACGGTGCTCGCCCTCGACGGCGGCCGCGTCCGCGCGTGCGGCTCGCCGGCAGAGGTCATCACCGGGCCGCTCCTGAGCGAGCTCTACGGCCTGCCCGTGGAGGTCAGCTCGCTGTATGACGACCGGGTGCGCGCCTGCGTGCCCGCCTGTGAATTGGGGACAGTCCCCAATTCACACAAAAGTTTTATGTGAATTGGGGACTGTCCCCAATTCACAGGCCGAAGGGAGAAGAAGTGAGGAGAAGAACGTTCTTGTCGGCGGTTGCGGCGCTTGCGGTGGCGGTGTCGCTCGGGGCGTGCAGCGGCACGCCGGCCTCGCAGCAGGCCGAGCCACAGCCTGCCGAGGAGCAGGCCACAACGCGCGTGGTCACGGACTCGCTCGGGCGCGAGGTGGAGATCCCGGCCGAGGTCGAGCGCATCGCGGCGTCCGGCCCCGTGGCCCAGCAGGTGCTGCTCACCGTGGCGCCCGAGAAGATGGTCGGCCTCTCCGGCGAGCTCACGGACGAGCAGCTCGCCTACCTCGGCGAGGACCTCGCCGACCTGCCCGTCTTTGGCCAGATCTACGGCGGCAAGGGCGACTTCAACAAGGAGGCCGTCGCCGCCGCGGACCCGCAGCTGATCATCGACGTCGGCGAGGCCAAGGACTCGCTCGCCGAGGAGCTGGACACGCTGCAGGACCAGATCGGAATCCCGTGCGTGCACATCGACTCGACCGACCTCCACAGCTACGCCGGCCTCTACGACCAGCTCGCGGACATCCTGGACTCCGAGAAGGCCGCCGAGCTCGCGGACTACTGCCGCAATGCCGCGGCGGAGGTCGAGGCCGTCGTGGCGGAGGTGCCGGAGGACGAGCGCCCGCGCGCGGCGTACCTGCTCGGCGACACGGGCACCAACGCGATGGCGCGCGGCGGCTTCCAGTCGGGCATCATCGACCTGTGCTCCGACAACGTCGTGGTGGTGGACGACCCGTCGTCCAGCGGCAAGGGCAACGAGATCGGCCTCGAGCAGATTGCGCTCTGGGACCCCGAGCTCATCGTCTTCGTGGGCGACTCGATCTATGACACCGTGGGCGACGAGCCGGCCTGGGCCGAGCTCACCGCCATCAAATCTGGAAACTACTTCCGCGCGCCGAGCGAGCCGTACAACTGGATCTCCATGCCTGCCTCGGTCAACCAGATCGTTGGCCTGCAGTGGTACGCGCGCCTGTGCTACCCGAGCTACTTCGATGACGACCTGCGCGACGTGGTGGGGGAGTACTACCAGCTCTTCTATGGCCACGACCTCACGGACGAGGAGTATGACGCGCTGATGCGCGGCGCCGTGCGGGAGTAGCGCCGGCGGCTACGCACGGGCTCCCGAAATTAGTTCGCATTGGAGCGCGGGGGCGCACCCGCCGAAGGACGTTTCCCCTGTTGGCTGAATTCCCGCCCATTTCCAATGCGAACTAATTCTCCGGGTGCCCGACTAGGAGCGGGCGAGAAGGACCTCGCGCAGGCGATTTGTGCCGGACTCGTCCGGATGCACGAGCTCGCCTGCGCCCCACGCGGGGCGCAGGCGCTCGGCGGCTTCCTCTGCCAGCGCGGAGCGCACGACCACGAGTGCATGCGGCCAGGCGGGCGCGGGGCCGGCGTCCAGCAGCGCGAGCGCCTCGACGAGGCCGTTGCCGCGCCGAAGCTCGAGCGGGCCGATCTCGTCGACGGCGAGCAGCCCGGGGCGCGCGTTCTTCTCGCCCGCCGCCGTGGCCAGCCCGGAGAGGTGCGCATTCACGCGTGCGAGCGCTTCCGCATCAAAGTCCCAACCACACCTGTCAATTGGGGACTGTCCCTTTTTAGCAGGTGTGGCGAGAAGGACGCGCTCGCGCGAGGGCAGCAGCTCGTTCTCTATCCCGACCTTCTCGCCGTCGCGCCAGACGCCCGGCGCGAGCACGCCGCGCACGGGCACGCCCGCCGCCTCGAGCTCGGCCGTGCGCGCCCGAAGCCACGTGGTCTTGCCCGTCCGGACGTCTCCGGTGAGAATGAACAGCATGTTGCCCCGCCCCGTTCCGCCTTGTTCCGCCTTGTCCCGTTTGATCATCGCGCTTATTCGGACAAAAGGATGGTCATTTGGAGTCTGTTTTGTCCGGAATTGCGCGATGAATGAAAGGTCCTTCCCGTCTGGAGGAAATGATGACAGATGCGTGGTCGCTCTACGACCGGATGATCGCCCAGGTGCCCGAGGGTGCGCTCGTGCGGAGCGTGGTCATGGGCGCGCACCACTGCCTCGTCGAGGCCGAGTGCGGGACGGGCGTGGCGGCGCTCCACCGCGGCGGCGCGCGCCTGCGCATGGAGCGCGGTTGGGCGGGACGTCCCCTGCGGGAGCTCGCGGAGTTTGCCAAGTCGTGGGACTTCGAGGTGGCGTCGGTGGGCGTCGCGGCGCTCAACGCCTGGCACAACCAGCCTGAGCAGCTGGGCGCGCTGGGCCTGGTGGCTGACGCGCCGAGCCTGGACCCGTTTGTGTTCCTGGCCCCGGTGGCCGCGCGCATGGCGGCCGAGAAGAACGACGGCTCGCGGCCCCGCGCCGTGGTGGTCGGCCACTTCCCGCACCTCGCGGCCATCGCGGAGCATGCGGACGTCGCCGTGCTGGAGCGCTCCCCGCGCGCGGACACGGACCTGCCGGACACCGCCTGCGAGTATCTGCTGCCAGGCGCGGACCTCGTCGTCATGACGGGCATGACGCTCGCCAACAAGACCATGCCGCGTCTGCTCGAGCTCGCGCGCGATGCGCTCACCTGCGTGGTGGGCCCGTCGGCCACGATCTGCGCGGCGGCGCAGGGAGCGGGCGCGGACCTCGTCGCCGGCAGCGTGGTCGCGGACGCGGCGCTTGCCCGCGAGGTCGTGACCTGCGGCACCCCGCTCCACGGGTCGGGTGCCCTCGAGGTCGTGACCTGCGGCGCCCCGCTCCACGGGTCGGGTGCCCTCGAGCATGTGCTCGCGGCGACGCCCCGCGGTCGCGTGGCGCTCGCGTAGGCTCGTTCTTCTCGGCCGGTGACCGGGCGCCTAGCTGCGCAGGACCTTCTCCAGCGCCTTGCCGCGCGCGAGCTCGTCAACGAGCTTGTCGAGGTAGCGGGCGTTGCGCTCTACCGGGTCCTCGATGGCGGCCACGTCAACGCCGCAGACCTTGCCGGTGATGAGCTCGCGATTGGGGTTGAGCGCCGGGGCTTCGTCGAAGAGCTCCTGGTAGGTGATGCCGCGCTCGAGCTGCCGGGCGAGGCCCTCCGCGTCGTAGCCGGTAAGCCAGCAGCATGCGGCGTCGACCTCCGCGCGCGTGCGCCCCTTGCGCTCGGCCTTTTGCACGAGCAGGGGATAGACCTGCGAGAACGACATCTCCGCGATCGACTTGCGTGCCATGGGGCCTCCTATCTCCTTAGAGTGCGTCGACCCGTTTACGATACTGCGCAATAATCTGCTCCAGCGTAACAGAAGACATTGCCCGTTCAGCGGCGCTCTGCACGTCGTCGAAGCGCTCTCCGATCACATGTTGAGCGTTCACTCCTATGCCGCACTCGGAGTTCGCATGTGTCGAGGTGCAGGAGGGGTCGGTCGCCCTCCACAGGGCATGTGGCCTCGCGAGCATCCTCCAGGGCCTCATGGCCCGCTGGCCGAGCGCTACGCCATACCCGGTTTTGAGCCTTGCCCGTTCCACCAGCCCGGGCAATCCTTCGTGAGCGACGGTGCGCGAAAGCCGGAGGGGCTCTGCGAGTACGCCTGGCAGCCCATGTGCGAGATGGTGGCGCAGCTCTCGCGCGGCGAGCTGCTTCAGCCTCGCGGTACATGGATGGTCGACGACGACAAGGGCGTGTTCGCGTGTGTGGACGGCCTGCGCCCGGTTATCATGCTCATAGAGGCGATCGACGGCGAGCGCTGACACTGCCGTACCGAGGGGTTGATGCCGAGTGAAGGTCGGAATCATTCGATGCATGCAGACTGAGGACTACTGCCCCGGGACGACTGACTTCAAGGTGCTGCGGGAGCGGGCGGGGGCCTTCGAGGGCGTCGAGGGGGACGCCGAGCTCGTAGGCTTCTCCAACTGTGGCGGGTGCCCCGGCAAGCGAGCCGTCCTGCGGGCACGCAAGCTCGTGGAGCGCGGGGCGGACACGATTGCATTTGCGTCATGCATCAAGAAGGGGACGCCCATCGGCTTCCCGTGTCCTTTCGCCAAGCGCATGATGGACGCGGTGGAGCGGGACCTGGGCGAGCGCGTGCGGCTGCTGGACTACACGCACTGAGGTGTGAGCGCCATTCCGCTCAACCGACTGCCAGTTAAGTAGGCTCGACCGTTGGTAGCGTCCTAGTTTACGGTAGGTGAGCTGGGAGTTGCCCGGCACGGAGCGGAATCGCGCCGAGTAAGAGTTTCTTGCGAGAAGTACCACAGAATCCGCCTCATTTTCGCAAGATGCTCTTACTCGGTGTGCCGACGTCTCTGGCGCTACAATCTCCGCAGTTCGCAGCGAAGGAGGCACATGTCCCGTAACCGCACCCTCTACATCGACGCCGACGCGTGCCCGGTCACGCGCGAGGCGCTCGCCTGCGCGCGGCGGGCGCGCGTGCCCGTCGTGATCGCGGGCAACACCACGCAAAACCTCGAGCGCCATATCCGGCGCGACGACCCACGCGACGCGGAGCACGCTCGCGGCCGCGATGCCACGCACGACGGCTTCTGGGTGGACGTGCTCGACGTGTCAATCGGTGCGGACAGCGCTGACTTTGCGATCGTGGAGCGCCTGAAGCCGGACGACGTGATCATCACGCAGGACATCGGCCTCGCGAGCATGGTGCTCGGCCGCGGCGCGGCGGCCATAGGCGTGCGCGGGCGCGTCTACACTAAGGCCACGATTGACATGGACCTCTTCATCCGCCACGAGGAGAAGAAGGTGCGCCGTGCCGGCGGCCGCACGCGCGGGCCGGCGGCGTTCACGGACGACGACCGCGAGCGCTTTACCCGCAACCTCGCCGATCTTCTCGCCAGGTGATGAAAAGGGACTGTCCCTTTTCATCACCTGCCTACGACGACGCTCTTCTCGCCGCGCGGCACGGCGCGGCCGATGACGGAGGCGGGGAGGCCCTCGGCGCGCAAGGCGTCGGTCAGGCGCTCCGCGTCCTTCTCGCCCAGCGCCAGGAGCAGGCCGCCGGAGGTCTGCGGATCGAAGAGCACGTCGGTGAGGTCGAGGGGCAGCGCGTCGTCGAGCGCCGCGCGCGGGCCGAAGAAGTCCCGGTTGCGGTAGGCACCGGCGGGAATGAGGCCGAGCGCCGCCATCTCGCGGGCGCGCGCCATGAGCGGCACGGCGGCAGCGTCGATCTGAAGCGTGACACCTGAGGCCTCCGCCATCTCGCAGGCATGCCCCATGAGCGAGAAGCCCGTGACGTCGGTGGCCGCGTGCGGCCAGCAGCCCAGCTCGCGCGCCAGGCGGATGGGCGCCTCGTTGAGCGTGGTCATGGAGTCGGTTGCCACGTGCACGCCGGCGTCGTCGAGGAGGCCGCCCTTGTGCGCCGTGGTGAGGACGCCCGTGCCGAGCGCCTTGGTGAGCACGAGCGCGTCGCCCGCGCGGGCGCCGCCGTTCTCCAGCCGCTCGTCCAGCTGCACGAAGCCCGTCACCGCGAGGCCGTACTTGGGCTCGTGGTCGTTGATCGAGTGGCCGCCCGCCACGACGCACCCGGCGCGGCGGCACGCGTCGGCGCCACCGGCGAGGATCTGGCCCGCCACCTCGATGCCCAGGCAGTTGGGGAAGCACAGGAGGTTGAGCGCGAGCGCGGGCCGGCCGCCCATGGCGTAGATGTCGGAGAGCGCGTTGGTGGCCGCGACCTGGCCAAAGAGGAACGGGTCATCCACCATCGGCGGGAAGAAGTCCGTCGTCGCGATGAGGCCGCGGCCGTCGCCGAGGTCCCACACGCAGGCGTCGTCGGAGGCGTCGAAGCCCACCACGAGCTCCGGCGCGTCCAGGCGCGGCAGGCCGGACAGCACGCCCGCGAGCTCGCCCGGCGCGATCTTGGCCGCGCAGCCCGCCGCCTCCACGAGCTCCGTGAGGCGCACCCCGGTCATGTCCATGCTCGCTCCAATCCGTCGGGAGAAAACTCGGGAGAAAACCTGTCCCAAAGTGTCTGCACGAAATAACACGTCCCCAACGAGCAGAGAACGTGTCCCCAACTAGCAGACGCCCCCGGGACCGAGGTCTCGGGGGCGTGCCGAGTCAACGTTCTTATCGCCAGCCGCTAGTTCTCGTCGGCGGCGAGGGAGGAGTCGCATTCCGCGCGCGTGCGCTCGATGCGCCTGAGCAGCGACTCCTTGAGCTCGTAGGTGTGCGAGCGCGCGATGTCGCCGGCCTCGTGCGTGATGAAGCGGAAGAAGTAGTGGCCGTCAAAGTCTTCGTAGATGCGGAACTTGGGCGTGGACTCGCGATCGAAGGCGTCGATCGTGCTGTCCTCGATCTCTGCGTTGGCCGCGGAGTTGCGCACGCACTCGATGCCGTGCAGGCACTCGTCCTTGGACGGGAAGATGATCGACGACATGAGGATGTGCCCGTTGGAGGCGCAGAGGTTGAAGCAGTAGCGGCCCTCGTTCTCAACCACGACGTACTGTCCCATGCTAAATCACCACCTAGCTTGTCTTACCTACCGATTACATGAGAGTAGACCGGCTGGGTCCGATCGGGCGCGTGAACTATGCGGGCGGTCGGTTTTGGTCGGGGAGGCGACGGGTTCGGTGGCCGAGAAGAACCCGCGCTCGCTCAGCCGCCGCATATGAGAGCGATTACGCACCTACGCTTGACCTGCGACAAAATGGGGTATCATGTCTTTACATCCCCCGAACAGACGGGTTGGCGTGGTCGGGGGACGCGCCAACCCACCAGACGAATATGGCCCCGGTCGCAGCGCTGCGACCGGGGCCCGTCGTTTTCTGACGGTCTCTTGTTCAGCGCGCGCTCGGAGGCGAGAAGAACCTCTTGAGTGCACCCAAACAACGGAAAAGCGCGTTCAGTGCACCCGCGGGAGAGTGCACTGAACGCGCGGTCAGGCTAGCGCGCGGCTCCGCGCAGGGCGGCGTCGCGGCCGGCGTCGAACGCCGCGAGGTTGGCGTCCACGGTGGCGGCGGGCACGCAGGCGCGCACGGCGTCGCGCCAGAGCTCGACGTCGAAGGGCAGCGCCGTGGAGAGCGCGCCCACGAGCACCACGTTGGTGGAGCGGGGCGTGCCCAGGCCGCGCGCGATGACGCCGGCGTCCAGCAGGTGGGCGCCCAGCTCGGCCAGGCGCTCGCCCACGCGCTCAGGCATCGTGAAGTTGCCGATGTTCACGGAGACGGGCGTGATCTCTTCGTCGTTGACGAACATCGTGCCGCTCTCGGCGAGGTAGTGCTGGGCGCGCAGGGCCTCGACGGCCTCGAAGGCCACGACAACGTCGGCGCAGCCGTCGTCGCAGACCATGGTGGAGACGTGCTCGCCCAGGCGGATGACGGTGGAGACGGAGCCGCCGCGCTGGCTCATGCCGTGGATCTCGGAGACCTTGACGTCGAGCCCGGCCTCCGCGGCCACCGTGGCGAGGAGCTTGCCCGCGAGGATGGTGCCCTGGCCGCCCACGCCCACGAGGAGGATGGTCTTGGTGCCGTGCAAAAGTGCCTGTCCCCTTTGCACGTTCTTCTCGGTATCTGCCATTGCTTACTCCTTCGTGATGCAGCCGAACGGGCAGGACTGGACGCACTGGTCGCAGCCGATGCACTGCGTGGGGTCGATGGCGGCGGTGCCGTCCTTGGCGCGCCCGAGCGCGGGGCAGCCGATCTTGATGCACTGGCCGCACGCGCGGCAGTCGCGGATCGTGGGCTGCTTGCCGCGGCTGCGGTCGATCAGGCGGCACGGCGCCTTGAAGACGATGACGGAGAGGCGGTCCGTGGCGGACGTTGCCGCCTTGAGCGCGGAGCGGACGGCCTGGAGGTCCTGGGCGTCCACCTCGACCACGTCCTCGACGCCCATCGCGCGCACGAGGGCGAGAAGGTCGAGCGCCTTGCCCGTGGGGTTGTCCAGCGGGCCGATCTTGTGCGAGCTGTCCGTGAGCGTGACGCCGTTCACGGGGTTGCCCTGCGTGCCGGTCATGGCCGTGGTGCGGTTGTCCAGGATGCAGAGCGTGCCGGTGCCGCCGTTGTAGATGGTGCCGAGCAGGCTCGTGATGCCGGAGTGCGCGAACGTGGAGTCGCCGATGACGCCGACGACGGGGCGGCCGGTGCGCTCGGGCGCGCCGGCGAGCTCCATGCCGTGGGCCATCGAGAGGGAGGCGCCCATGTCGATGACCGTGTGGCACGCGCCGTAGGGAGCGACGGCGCCGAGGGTGTAGCAGCCGATGTCGCCGGTGACGATGGCCTTGAGCCGGCGCAGCTCGCAGAAGACGAGGCGGTGCGGGCAGCCGGGGCAGAACGCCGGCGGGCGCGGCGGGAGGTCGGTGGCGGGGGCCAGGTGCGTGGGCTGCGCGACGCCGAAGGCCGCGCGGATGAGCTCGGGCTTGAGCTCGCCGGCGACGGGAAGCGGCGCGGCGGGCGGCTCGGCGAGCTCGATGCCGAGGGCGCGGACGCGCGAGGAGAAGTAGTCGCTGGCCTCCTCGACGACGTAGCAGGCGTCGACGGACGCGGCGAAGTCGGCGAGCGCGCGGGCGGGCAGCGGCCAGGCGAGGCCGAGCTTGAACGTGGAGGCATCGGGCAGCGCCTCGCGGACGTGCTGGTAGACGGCGCCGGCGCAGATGACGCCGACCTTCTCGCTGCGGCGCTCGACCTTATTGAACGGGCAGGTCTCCGCATAGGCCTCGAGCTCTGCCTGGCGCTCGTCCACCACGAGGCGGCGCTTGACGGCGTTGGCCGGCATCATGACGTACTTGGGGATGTCGTCGGCGTAGTCGCGCGGCGCCACGGCTTCGCGCGCGCCGGCCGTCGCGACCAGCGTGCGGGTGTGGGCGATGCGCATGGTCTCGTGAAGCATGACCGGCGTGTCGAAGCGCTCGGAGAGCTCGAAGGCGGCGCGGGTCATCTCGTAGCAGTCCTGCGAGTCGGCGACGTCCAGGCACGGGATGCGGCCGAAGGCGGCGTAGAAGCGCGAGTCCTGCTCGTTCTGGGACGAGTAGCAGGAGGGGTCGTCCGCGGCCAGGAGCACGAGGCCGGCGTTGACGCCGGTGGACGCGGCGGCCATGAAGGGGTCGGCGGCCACGTTGACGCCGACGTGCTTCATCGTGACCAGCGAGCGCGCGCCCGCGATGGCAGCGCCCAGGCCCACCTCGAAGGCGACCTTCTCGTTGGGGGACCACTCGCAGTAGACGTCGTCCTTGCGCACGAGCGCCTCGAGCGTCTCGGTGGACGGCGTGCCGGGGTAGCCGACGCCGACGGCGACGCCCGCCTCCCAGGCGCCCTGGGCGATGGCCTCGTTGCCGGACATGAGGTTCTTGTCCATGTCTCTCCTCTCCTGAGGTGATTTGCCGTGCAAAGGGGACAGGCACTTTTGCACGCCGTGGTCTTTCGCGTGCAAAAGTGCCTGTCCCCTTTGCACGCCTAGTGGCGCGTCTCGCGCGCGACGATTGAGTCGGCGCCGTACTTGGCGCGCAGCGCCGGCTTCTCGATCTTTCCCGTGGGGTTTCTCGGCACGGGCGCGAAGATGACCTTGCGCGGACGCTTGTAGCGCGGCAGCTTCTTGCAGAACTGCATGACGTCGTCCTCGGTGAGCGCCTCCGCCTCGGGCTTGAGCTCGACGATCGCCGCGGGGATCTCGCCGAGGCGCTCGTCGGGCAGGCCGATGACGGCCACGTCCTTGATGGCGGGGTGCCCCATGAGGAACCCCTCGACCTCCACGGGGTAGATGTTCTCGCCGCCCATGATGACGACGTCCTTCTTGCGGTCCACGAGCCAGTAGAAGCCGTCCTCGTCCTGCCGGGCCATGTCGCCGGTGTGCAGCCACCCGGCGACGAGCGTCTCGGCCGTGGCCTCGGGGTCCTTGTAGTAGCACTCCATCAGGCCGGGGCCGCGCACGCACAGCTCGCCGACCTCGCCGGGCTCGACCTCGTGGCCGACCTCGTCCACGATCTTGCACTCCCAGCGGTAGCCCGGCACGCCGATGGCTCCCACGTGGTCGATGTTCTCGAGCCCCAGGTGGACGCAGCCCGGACCCATGGACTCCGAGAGGCCGTAGTTGGTGTCGTAGGCGTGGTGAGGGAAGACCGCGCGCCAGCGGAGGATCAGGCTCTCGGGGACGGGCTGGGCGCCGATGTGCATGAGGCGCCACTGGTCCAGGTGGTAGTTCTCCAGCCGCACCGTGCCCTCCTCCAGGGCCACGAGGATGTCCTGGGCCCAGGGCACGAGCAGCCACACGATGGTGCAGCCCTCGTTGGAGACGGTCTCGAGCACGGTCTTGGGCGACACGCCGCGCAGGAGCACGCCGCGTCCGCCCGCGAGCAGGCTGCCCATCCAGTGCATGCACGCGCCCGTGTGGTAGAGCGGCGGGATGCACAGGAACACGTCGTCGTGGGTCTGCCCGTGGTGGTGCTGCTCCATCTCGGCCGCCTGCGTGAGGCTCTCGTGGTGGTGCAGGATCGCCTTGGGAAAGCCGGTGGTGCCGCTGGAGAAGTAGATCGCGGCGTCCTCGTCGGCCGAGAGCGGAACGCGCGGGTCTGCCGAGGAGCACAGGCTCGCCAGCTCGCGGTAGCTCTCCGCCCAGGTGGGGCAGTCGTCGCCCACGTAGAAGAGCAGGCGCCCCGCGTGGATGCGGTCCACGATCTCCTCGACGCGGCCGATGAACTCCGGGCCAAAGACGAGGATGTCGACGTCGGCCTTGTCGAGGCAGTACGCGATCTCGTCGGAGGAGTAGCGGAAGTTGAGCGGCACCACCGTGGCGCCCGACTTCAGGACGCCAAAGTAGAGCGGCAGCCACTCGATGCAGTTGTAGAGCAGGATGGCGACCTTGTCGTCCTTGCGGACGCCGCGGGAGAGCAGCAGGTTGGCAAAGCGGTTGGCCTTCTCGTCAAAGACCGACCAGGTCATCTCGCGGCGGAAGGGCTCGTCGTCGGTGGTCTCTACCAGGTCGTAGTCGCGCCACGTGATGTGGCGGTTCTCGCGCCGCTCGGGGTTGACCTCTACGAGGGCGACCTCGCTCGGGTACTTTTCGGCGTTTGCGCGCAGCATGTCGACGATGGTCATCTTGGGCCTTTCGATTGTCACACAGTCCGTCCATCATAGTGCGGCGGCGGGCGAGAAGAACGGGCGGGCCGCAAGCGGTAACAGGTGTGTGACGTGGGCGCCGCGGCCGGGCGTGCGGCAGAGGGTGCTGTCGAGGGTATGTACACCCCCCTTTGAGGGTATGTACAGCCCGCCGGCCGCGTGTTCTTCTCGGCAGCTCGTCTACCTGCGCATTTGCAACCAACCCAAAACCGGCGGGTGTACATACCCTGAAGGTGCGGTGTACATACCCTCGCGCGGGCGAGAAGGACGCGGCGTCCCGGTCGTGTGCTAACCTTGCGTGCAATCACGAGACGGGAGGTGCCCATGCGACGGCTGCTGGTGGTGGAGGACGACGCGCGCCTGCGCGACGAGCTCTGCGTCCTGCTCGAGCGCAACGGCTACGAGGCGGTGGCGCTCACGAGCTTCGAGGACACGGCGGGGCAGATCCTCGCCGCGGCACCCGACCTGGTGCTGCTCGACCTCAACCTTCCCGGTGTCGACGGCCAGTTCGTCTGCCGGGAGGTCCGCCGCCGCTCCGAGGTGCCCATCGTCGTGGTGACCTCGCGCGACAACGATATGGACGAGCTTCTCACGCTCTCGCTGGGGGCGGACGACTTCGTGCCCAAGCCCTACAACGACCAGGTCCTTCTCGCTCACGTGGCGACGGTCCTTAAGCGCAGCTACGGCGAGGGCGCCGCGGCGGCCGAGATCAGCCACGGCGGCGTCGCGCTGGACACGGCGCGCTGCCGCGTGAGCTTCCAGGGCCGCACGGCCGAGCTCACCAAGAACGAGCTGCGCATCCTGGCGCTGCTCATGCGCAACGCCGGTGCCGTGGTGAGCCGCCAGCGCATCCAGGAGGAGCTTTGGGCCTCCGACGAGTTCGTGGACGACAACACGCTCACCGTGAACGTGTCCCACCTGCGCTCCACGCTCGCCAAGATCGGCGTGGAGGACTACGTGCTCACCAAGCGTGGCATGGGGTATCTGGTGGAGTAGCGTCGGTGACAATCGGTGACAATTAGGACAGGTGTGACAATTAGGACAGGTTAAATTGTCACACGCCCACGGTGTGACAATTTAACCTGTCCTAATTGTCACACCTGTCCTAATTGTCACCGATTGTCACCGACGCGCTGAGGAGGACGCATGGGCTTTGGGGCCTACATAGCCGACCGGCTGGTGCCGCTTGTGGTGGGCGCGGTCGCGCTCGCCTTCGCTGCCCTGGTCATGACGGTCTACGGGCTCGACGCCGCGGCGACGGCCTTCGTGTGCGGGGTGCTCGTGCTCGCGGCCGCGGTGGCGCTGCTGCTTGACTGGCTGCATCGGCGCGCGTTCTACCAGCGGCTCTCCGACGTGCTGGACTCCCTCGACGAGACGTACCTCGCCACGGAGCTCCTGGACCGGCCGGGCTTTCTCGAGGGCGAGCTCTTCTACGACGCGCTCGACCGCGAGTCCAAGGCCATGCGCGACCGCATCGCCGCGGCGCGCCGGCGCTCTCGCGAGTACCGCGAGTACGTCGAGACCTGGGTGCACGAGATCAAGACGCCCATCGCGGCCGCGCGCCTGATTGCCAAGAACAACCCCTCGCCGGTCGTGGACTCCATCGACGCCGAGGTCGACGCCATCGAGGGCTACGTCGAGCAGGCGCTCTACTACTCGCGCGGCACCTCGCTCGAGCGCGACTTCCAGATTCGCGAGGTGGACCTCGGCGAGGTCGTGCGCGACGCGCTGCGCCACAAGGCGCGCACGCTCATCGGCGCGCGGGTGGTCCCGGAGCTGGGCTCGCTCGACTTCACGGTGCACGCCGACCCCAAGTGGCTCGCCTTCGTCATAGGCCAGGTGCTCGTGAACGCCGCCAAGTACCAGGGCGAGAAGGACGGCGGAGGCCGCGTGCGCATCTGGGCGGTGCGCGAGGAGACGGGCCTCGACGCATGGGTCACGCGCCTGGCGATCGCCGACGACGGCGTGGGCATCCCGGCGGCGGACGTGGGCCGCGTCTTTGACAAGGGCTTCACCGGCGAGAACGGCCGGCGCTTCGCCCGCTCCACCGGCATGGGCCTCTACCTCGTGCGAGAGCTCTGCGCCAAGATGGGCGTCGATGCGTGGCTCGAGTCCGAGGAGGGCGTCGGCACCACGGTCTGCCTCGACTTCCCCGACATGGTCGAGCGCGCGTAGGGTCGTCGGGGTCGGCACGCGCGGCCCGCCCCGGCCCGCCCCGGCCCGCCCCGTCCAAAATAACGCGCACAGTTTGTTTTGATTTCATATATCCGCAGGATTTTTTCGCGCGCTTTGCAAACTGTGCGCGTTAGTGGTGAGGGCGTGACAATTAGGACAGGTTAAATTGTCACGCCGCGGGCGTGTGACAATTTAACCTGTCCTAATTGTCACGCCCCGACCTCGGCCCGCGAACCTTGCAAAACCATAAGGTGCCGATAAGCCCCGTCGATGGCGCCGTTCTTCTCGCCGGACGAGTATGGTCGTGTACCAGAACCCAGACGAGAGGAGCCCCATGGCACCCGCTAACGCACCTCGCGCACCTCACGCACGGCCCGTCCTGTCCTGCCAGGACGTCGAGAAGCTCTACGGCACCCGCTCCAACGTCACGCGCGCCCTCGACGGCGTGTCCTTCGACGTTGCCGCCGGCGAGTACATCGCCATCATGGGCCCGTCCGGCTCGGGCAAGACCACGCTGCTCAACTGCGTCTCCACGATCGACCGACCCACCTCGGGCCACATCTACGTGGACGGCCAGGACATCACGGCGCTGCGCTCGGGCCAGCTCTCCAAGTTCCGCCGCGAGCGCCTGGGCTTCGTCTTCCAGGACTCCAACCTGCTCGACACGCTCACCGCGCGCGAGAACATCGCGCTGGCGCTCACGATCAACCACGCGCCGGCCCGCGAGGTGCCCGCCCGCGTGGAGCAGGTCGCCGCGCGCCTGGGCGTCGCCGACGTGCTCGACAAGTTCCCGCACCAGATGTCCGGCGGCCAGAAGCAGCGCGTGGCCGCGGCCCGCGCCATCGTGACCAACCCGTCGCTGGTGCTGGCCGACGAGCCCACCGGAGCGCTCGACTCCAAGAACTCGCGCCGGCTGCTCGAGAGCCTCGAGGCGCTCAACGCCGACGGCGCCACGATCATCATGGTCACGCACGACTCCTTCGCCGCGAGCTACGCGCGCCGCGCGCTCTTCCTCAAGGACGGCCGCGTCTGGAACGAGATTGTCCGCGGCACCAAGACGCGCAAGGCCTTCTTCGACGAGATCATGGACGTCGTGTCCTTCCTGGGAGGGGAGGGCGCAGATGTACGCTAAGATCGCGCTCGGCAACGTCCGCAAGTCCTTCCGGGACTTCTCGGTCTTCTTCCTCACGCTCGCCTTCGGCGTGTGCGTGTTCTACGCCTTCGGATCGATCACCGACCAGGCAGCCGTCATCCAGATGGGCGAGGACCAGCGCCGCATGGTGCAGGCCCTCACGGACATCCTCTCCGGCCTCTCCGTGTTTGTCGTCATCATCCTCGGGTTTCTCGTGGTCTACGCCAACCGGTTCCTCATCCGGCGGCGCAAGCGCGAGTTTGGCATCTACCTCACGCTGGGCATGGACATCCGCCACGTGTCGCTGATCGTGATCATCGAGACGCTCGCGGTGGGCGTGGTCGCGCTCGGGGTGGGCCTCCTGCTGGGCCTGGCACTCTCGCAGGTCATGATGTACGTCACGGCCGGGCTCTTCGAGGCCACGATCAAGGGCTTCGTCTTTGCGTTCTCGCCGTCGGCGTGCCTCTCCACGGTGGCCTGCTTCGCGGGCATCTTCCTCGTGACGCTCGTCTTCAACGTGACCACGGTCAGCCGCTACAGGCTCATCGACCTCATCAACGCGGACAAGGTGAGCGAGAAGGTCCGTCTGCGCAGCCTGCCGCTCTCCGTGGTGCTCTTCCTCGTGTCGCTCGTGCTGATCGGCGTGGCGTACAAGGTCCTGCTGGAGCACGGCATGATGGAGGAGGGCCCGTACTTCGCTATCGCAACGGGCCTGGTCACGGTGGGAACGCTGCTCTTCTTCTTCTCGATCTCCGGCTTTGCCCTGCGCGCGCTCCAGGCGAGCCCGCGCGCCTACCTCAAGGGCCTCAACATGTTCGTGATGCGCCAGCTCAACAGCCGCATCAACACCGCGTGGCTCTCCATCTCCATGGTGTGCGCGATGCTCTTCCTCGCCATCTGCGGCGTGTGCACGGGCTTCTCGGTGGCCACGGGCATGAACGAGAGCCTCAAGGTCGGCACGCGCTACGACATGTCGCTCGTGAGCTACCCGATGGGCATGGCCTCGGCGCTCGTCTCCGCCGATCCCGAGGAGGGCCCTGCCGCGGCGGACGGCTACGACGCCATCGCCCGCCTGCGCGCCGACCTGCCAAACTACGACGAGCTCTTCCGCGACGCCGTGCAGGTCAACCAGTACACCTACGACGCCGAGGGCAACCCGATCGTGGACACCACCGTCGAGGAGCTCTTCGCCAACACCGACTTCACCGGCAATGCGACCATGCAGACCATGATGCAGGGAAACACCGACCAGCGCCTCGTCATCGCACCTGTCTCGCAGTACAACGCCCTGGCCCAGATGGTGGGCGAGAAGAACGTGGAGCTCGCGGCCGACGAGTGCCTGCTCTGGAACGACATGTCGTCCCTCGACGAGCTCTGGGAGGCCGTGATCGCCCAGAACCCCGAGGTCGAGGTCGACGGCCGGACGCTGCGCTTTGCCGAAGAGCCGCTCGCACGCCTGCCCTTCTCGGACTCGAGCGCCGGCGGCACGGTGTCGGGCGCGCTCATCGTTCCCGACGACCTGGTCCCGGAGGGCGTCGGTCCCACCACGACCGTGGTGAACCTCATGTACAACGGCGAGCGCTCGGAGGTGGAGCCCGTCGCCGTCGCCGCGATCGACGGGGCCTATGGCGACATCATGAATCAGGGCTCCACGATCGACGCCTGGCCGGTCTGGATGTGCACGACCGCCCAGAGCCTGCTCGACCAGGCGTCCGGCACGACCGTGGTTGTCACCTACCTCGCCATCTACATCGGCGTGATCCTGCTCGTGTGCTGCGCGACGGTGCTGGCGCTTCAGCAGCTCTCCGAGGCGGCGGACAACGTGGGCCGCTACCGCGTGCTCGCCGAGCTCGGCGCCGAGAAGCGCATGGTCGACCACGCCCTTCTCGCCCAGGTGGGGGTGTACTTCCTCTTTCCGCTGGTGGTGGCCGTGGCGCACGCGGCGGTGGCGCTCTCCGTGGTCAACGACATCGTGGCGCTGCTCACGGGGTTCCAGATCGGCACGGCGCTCGTGGGGACGGTGGCCTTTGTCGTGGCCCTCTACGGCGGCTACTTCCTCGTGACCTACTTCACTTCCCGGAGCATCCTTTCCCGCGCGTAGCGTGACAATGGGGGGGGGTGACAGTCAGCGTGACAATTAGGACAGGTTGGATTGTCACACGCCCTCGGTGTGACAATCCAACCTGTCCTAATTGTCACCAGCTGATTGTCACGGCCAATTGGCAGGCCCGCTGGCCGAATGGCTTCAAGCAGGGCATGAGGTCCGCCTGTTACACGAGTACCATAGATGGGTACGAGGGTTTTGAAGCGCACGCATGCGACCAGGAGGTAGCCCATGGGACTGTTCGATAAGATCAAGAGCGCGTTCGTCAGCGCCGACGGCAAGGTCACGCACTCCGAGGCCACGTTCGCCACGCGCCCGGACACGGTCTACGCGCCCGCATCGGGCGTTCTTCTCAGCCTGCAGGAGGTCAACGACCAGGTTATCTCCGCCGGCCTGCTGGGTGACGGCTACGGCATCCTGCCCACCGGCTCGGGCGTGCTCTACGCCCCGGTCTCCGGCCGCATCAGCGTCGTGACGGTCACCAACCACGCCATCGGCCTGCGCACCGACGACGGCATGGAGGTCCTCATGCACATCGGCATCGACACGGTGAAGATGGAGGGCAAGGGCTTCACGCGCCTGGTCGAGGCCAACGACGTCGTCCACGCCGGCCAGCCGCTCATCACCTTCGACGTCGAGGCCATCAAGCTCGCCGGCTACGAGGAGGTCATCGCCTGCGTCATCTCCAACCCGGACGCCTTCGCCTCCATCGAGCACGTCGGCGACTCCGGCACGCTGCTCGGCGGCCGACCGCTCGTCAAGATCGGCGACCCGCTGCTCGTGGCGCGCAAGGCGTAAGGTAAGAAAAGAAAGAGGGAGAAGTACCATGGGACTGTTTGACAAGTTCAAGAGCAAGTTCGTCTCGCCCGAGGGCCGCGCCAACCCGCCCGAGGCCACGTTCGCCACGCGCCCGGACACGGTCTGCGCCCCGATCTCCGGCGTGCTGGTGAGCCTGCAGGAGGTCAAGGACGAGGTCCTGCCGGTGGGCCTTCTGGGCGACGGCTACGGCATCGTGCCCACCACCGACACGGGCGTCATCTACTCCCCGGTGAGCGGCGTCGTGGGCGCCACCACGGCGACCAACCACTCGATCGTCATCGCCACCGAGGAGGGCGTCGAGGTCCTCGTGCACGTGGGCATCGGCACCGTGAACATGAAGGGCAAGGGCTTCAACGGCCTCGTCAAGATGGGCGACACCGTCCGCGCCGGCCAGCCGCTGCTGACCTTCAGCAACGACTCCATCAAGCTCGCGGGCTACGACGACGTCGTGACCGTCACGGTCTCCAACCCGGACGCCTTCGCGCGCATCGACCACGTGGGCGACACGAGCACGCTGCTCGGCGGCCGGCCGCTCGTCAAGATCGGCGACCCGCTGCTCGTCGTTCGTAAGTAGAAGTGTTACGATAGAAACCAGCATAGGCTCCGTACGTTAGGGCGTGCGGAGCCTTCTTCTATGGAGAGAGGGGAACAGCATGGCACGCATCTTCATCAGCCCGAGCAAGTACGTCCAGGGCCCCGGCGAGCTCGCCCGCCTCGGCAGCTATGTCAAGGCGTACGGCGCGCACGCGCTCGTCGTCATCTCCGAGGGCGGCCTGCGCCGCTCCGGCGACGTCATCTCGACCAGCCTGTCCGAGGCCGGCGTGGCCTGCACCTACGACAACTTCAACGGCGAGTGCTCCCAGGCGGAGATCGACCGCCTCGTCGAGGTCTACCGCGCGGCCGGCACCGACGTCGTCGTGGGCGTGGGCGGCGGCAAGATCTTCGACACCGCCAAGGCCGTCGCCGCAGCGGTGGACGCGCCCGTGGTGATCGTCCCCACGATCGCGGCGACCGACGCCCCGTGCTCGGCGCTCTCCGTCATCTACACCGACGACGGCCAGTTCAAGGAGTACCAGTTCTTCAAGAGCAACCCCAACCTCGTGCTCATGGACACCGACGTCATCTCCAAGAGCCCGGTGCGCCTGACGGTCTCCGGCATGGGAGATGCGCTGGCCACCTACTTCGAGGCTCGCGCCTGCACGCGCTCCGACGCCACCACCTGCGCCGGCGGCCACGTGACCGAGGCCGCGATGGCGCTCGCCCAGCTCTGCTACGAGACGCTCATCTCCGACGGCCTCAAGGCCAAGCTCGCGCTGGAGGCCGGCGCCTGCACCGAGTCGGTCGAGAAGATCATCGAGGCCAACACCCTGCTCTCCGGCCTGGGCTTTGAGTCCGCGGGCCTGGCCGGCGCGCACGCCATCCACAACGGCATGACCGCGCTGCCCGAGACCCACGCCTACTACCACGGCGAGAAGGTCGCCTTCGGCACGCTCACCCAGCTCGTGCTGGAGAACGCCGACGAGCTCTACGAGGTGCTCGACTTCTGCGTCGAGGTGGGCCTGCCGGTGACCTTCGCGCAGCTCGGCGTCGAGGACGCGAGCTACGAGCGCGTGCTCGAGGTCGCCAAGCTCGCCTGCGCGCCCAGCGACACCCTGGGCAACATGCCCTTCGAGGTCACGCCCGAGAAGGTCGCCGCCGCCATGCTCGCGGCCGACGCCTACGGCCGCGCCGCCCTCGCGGAGTAGGGCCGGCGGCCGGCAGGGGTGCGGATTCGCGACGCTTTCGTGTCTGAGAGCGTCGCGTTTCCGCACCCCTGCCGCTGAGGTGCGGCAACGCGACGTTCTTCTCGGCAGAACCGTCGTTTATTTGCACCTCAACGGTTGAGGTGCGGAAACGCGACGTTTCTGGGCCCCAAACCGTCGCGTTTCCGCACAAAAAACGGGGCCGGCCCCAAGCGGGACCGGCCCCGACGCGTGCAAAGGTGACGTCTGGACCTACTCGTCCTTCTCGCCGGAGAGGGAGGCGTAGAACGTGGCGTGGTCGAAGACCTCCTGGATGGTCTTGCCGTTGACGAAGGGGAGGGCAAGGAACTCGTCGACGGTGGGAACGAGCTCGGAGCAGTCGACGAAGTGGTTCTTCTCGTTGCGACGGCTCGTGTCCTGGGCGCGCCAAGACTCATAGTTGCAGTCGGTGAGATAGTAGACGGTCGAGCCGATCTTCATGTACACGGAGTGATTACAGTGCAGGTACTCGACCAGTCCCTCGTAGTTGATGTCGAGAGCCTCGGCTGCCTTCTTTCCCATGGCGGTTCCTTTCTACGGAGGCCAAACGGACGTTAGCAAGACTATAACCCGTGCGGCGCCGTGTTATGCACCCGTTCTCAAATTGTTAGGCGAGCGTAGCCGTGCACCGCTGCGGGCGTCCGCCGAGAAGGACCTCGGTCAGCTCCTCCGGCGTGTCCACGAAGGTCGTCGCGCCGGCGCGGACGAGCTCATCGCGCGTGCGGAAGCCCCACGTGCACGAGAGGCACGGGCAGCCCACGTTCGCCGCCGTCTGCACGTCGACCTCGGAGTCGCCAATGTAGACCATGCCGTCGCGGCCGCGGCCCATGCGCGCGAGCGCGGCCTCCACCATGGCGGGTGCGGGCTTTTTGGAGATGCCTGCGGCCTCGTTCTCGCCCAGGACTGCGTCGAAGGTTCCCGGGAACTGCCGCTCCACGAGCTCCTGCACGGCGAAGTCCGCCTTGTTGGAGACCACCGCGAGCGCGACGCCGGCCGCGCGCAGGCGCTCGAGCATCTCGGGGATGCCGGGGTAGGGGCCGGTGTGGTCCTCGCAGTGCGCGCCGTAGTGGCGCTTGAAGTCCTCGAGCACCGCGGCCTCGACGTCTGCCGGGGTCCCGGCGGGCACGGCGCGGTGGATGAGCAGGGCGATCCCGTTGCCCACGAAGCGGCGCACGTGCTCGATGGGGTGCGCGGGCATCCCGTGCGCGGCGAGCGCGGCGTTGGTTGAGATGGTGAGGTCCTCGAGCGTGTTCAGCAGGGTCCCGTCGAGGTCGAAGACGGCGGTCTTGTAGGCAGGCATGTGCGCTCCTTCGCTTGGCCCGTTCTGGCCGCAGGCTAGGGTAGCACGTCGGGGTCGGCGGCGCTCGTCCGGCGCGCGGCTACTTCTTGCCGGGGTCGCCCGCGGTACCGTCCTGGGCGTCGTATTCGACGAGGCAGCGCGGCGGGGCGTCGTCGAGCCCGAAGAAGAGGTCCGTGAGGGGGACGTTGAGCCCGTCGGCGATCTTCACGAGCACGTCGAGCGTGACGTTGTTCCTGCCCCTGATGAGCCGGTTGAGATGGGAGCGGTCGATGCCGACCATGTTCGCGAAGGTGGTCTGGCTGAGACCCTTGTCATGGCAGAGCCTGCCGACGTTGCCGCCGACATGCGCGCGAACGATCTTGCAGGCATCCACAGTATCCATGCGCTCAAGGCTACAGAGCGCGTTCAGGAAAGCTGTGGGACATACGCCACAAAATGCGAGTTTGGGGCGGGCAGGGGGAGCGGCGCCGGGCGATAAGGACGGTCTCGCCGGGAGAGAAGGACGGGCGAGAAGGGCGGGCGCCCCGGGCGCCGCCGCTGCGTTTATTGTGTTCAGGTTACGCGAGCTCGCCGCCGCCGCCGCGCGTAGTACAATCGGCCCCGCTGCGTCGCTCGCCGTCTACGCGCGTCGCGGCCATCCGGCAGTCGCCGCCCGTACGACACGGGGCGGCAGGACGAGAAAGGCGACATATGGATTCGCACACCATGCACACCCACACCTGCGGCGAGCTGCGCCGCGAGCACATCGGCCAGACGGTCACGCTGACCGGCTGGGTCTGGCACCGCCGCGACCACGGCGGCCTCATCTTTGTTGACCTGCGCGACCGCGACGGCGTGACGCAGGTCTCCTTCGACCCCGAGCACTCCGGGGGCGAGGCCTTCCACGCCGCCGAGACCATCCGCTCCGAGTGGCCCATCAAGGTCACCGGCGTCGTGCGCGAGCGCCCCGAGGGGATGGAGAACGCCAAGCTCGCGACCGGCGAGATCGAGGTCCTCATCGACCAGATCGTGGTCCTCAACTCCTCCAAGACGCCGCCCTTCCAGATCGAGGACCATGTGGACACCTCCGAGGACGTGCGCCTGCGCTACCGCTACCTCGACCTGCGCCGTCCCCGCATGATGGCCAACCTGAAGCTGCGCTCCGACTTCACCTTCGCGCTGCGCGAGGCGCTGCACAACCGCGACTTCATGGAGGTCGAGACGCCGGCCCTCTTCAAGTCCACGCCCGAGGGCGCGCGCGACTTCCTCGTGCCGTCCCGCACCCAGCCGGGCCACTTCTACGCCCTGCCGCAGTCCCCGCAGCTCCTGAAGCAGCTGCTCATGGTCGGCGGCGTGGAGCGCTACTACCAGGTCGCCAAGTGCTTCCGCGACGAGGACCTGCGCGCCGACCGCCAGCCCGAGTTCACTCAGGTGGACATCGAGATGAGCTTCGTCGAGCAGGACGACGTCATGGGCGCGCTCGAGGACGTGCTGGCCGACGCCTTCGGCCGCATGGGCGTCGAGATGCCCACGCCGCTGCGCCGCCTGGACTACTGGGACGCGATGGACACCTACGGCTCCGACAAGCCCGACACCCGCTTTGGCATGGAGCTCCACGACGTGACGTCGATCTTCTCGGCCTCCAAGTTCAAGCTCTTTGCGAGCGCCGCCGCCACGGAGGGCCAGTACGTCAAGGCCATCAACGCCAAGGGCGCCGGCGCCTGGCCGCGCGCGCAGATCGACAAGCTCGCCAACGTGGCCGCCGAGTTTGGCGCCAAGGGCCTGGCATGGATCGCCTTCCGTGAGGACGGCTCCGTCAACAGCCCGATCGTCAAGTTCTTCTCTGACGAGGAGATGGCGGCGCTGCGCGAGGAGATGGGCGTCGAGCTGGGCGACCTCGTGATGTTTGCCGTGGCCGACCGCAAGGGCGCCGACGAGATTCTCGGCGGCATGCGTCTGCACATGGCAAATGCGCTGAACGTGCCGCGCGAGGGCCACGACTTCCTCTGGGTCGTGAACTTCCCGCTCTTCCACTGGGACGACGAGGCCAAGCGCTACGAGGCCGAGCACCAGCCCTTCACGCTGCCGACCGAGCTCGACGTCGAGAAGATCAAGGCCGACCCGCTCCTCATTGGCTCGGCCACCTATGACTTCGTCATGGACGGCTGCGAGGCGGGCGGCGGCGGCATGCGCATCCACAACTCGCAGATGCAGCTCGACATGCTCGAGCTCATGGGCTTCTCGATCGAGGGCGCCCGCGAGCAGTTTGGCTTCCTGATGGACGCGCTCGAGTTTGGCGCGCCCCCGATGGGCGGCTTTGCGCTCGGCCTCGACCGCGTGTGCATGCTGCTCGCCGGCGAGGACTCGATCCGCGACGTCATGGCCTTCCCCAAGACGTCCTCGGGCTCCGACCTCATGTCCGATGCCCCGAGCGAGGTCTCGGGCAAGCAGCTCAAGGAGGTCTCCCTCCGCCTCCTGTAAATTGGGGACAGGCCCCAATTGACAGAAAAGTTTGATGTCGGGCCCGTCTCCGCCACGTGCGGGGGCGGGTCCGAACGTGTGCCAATTGGGACAGGTTGGATTGTCACACGCCCGAGAAGAACCTTGACACGTCGACGCTTCGGCGTATTCTTGCTGGGACAACAGTTGACATGTCAAGGAGTAGTGATGGCAGAGCCCGGAGCGTCCCTCGAGGACTTCCACATGCGCCTGATGCGCGCCTTCCACGCGCAGCGCATCTACCTGCGTCCCAAGGTCGACGAGCTGGGCCTCGGCCCCGGCCAGCCCAAGCTGCTTGTCTACCTCGCCGTCCACGGGCCGTCGAGCCAGCGCGAGCTCGCCGCGTTCTTCGAGTGCGACCCGGGCGCGGTCTCCCGCATGCTCGACTCGCTGGAGCGCGCCGGCTTCGTGACCTCGGCGCCCGGGCGCGACCGCCGCACCAAGGTCGCCGAGCTCACGGAGGCGGGCCGCGTCGCGGCGCGCGCCTGGGACGAGGTCTGCGCTGCCGAGCAGGACGTCATGCTCGCGGGCTTCACCGCCGAGGAGCGCGCCGCCTTCGCCGACCTTCTCGGCCGCGCCCGCGAAAACCTCTGGCAGGCGATCGACGGGCGGGGGGAGCGCTGATGGACGGGGTGCGCCTCATCGCCCGCTACCTGGGCCCCTATCGCCGAGACTTCCTCGTGGCCGTGCTCTGCGTGGCCGTGGAGACGTCGCTCGAGCTCGTCATCCCGATGCTCATGGCAAACGTCGTCGACGACGGCATCCTCGCGGGCGATCTCGACGCCGTCATCATGAACGGCGGCCTGATGCTGGTCTTCTCGTTCTTCTCGCTTGCCCTGGGCTTTCTCTACGCGCGCTTCTCGGCCCGGGCCGCCATGGGGCTGGGCGCCCGCCTGCGCGAGGCCGAGTACGCCCACGTGCAGGAGTTCTCCTTCGCCAACCTCGACGACTTCGAGAGCTCCTCGCTGGTGACGCGCCTCACGACCGACGTCACCGTGATCCAGAACGCCCTGGTCTCGGGCACCCGCCCGCTCGTGCGCGGCCCCGTGATCCTGGTCATGGGCCTGATCTTTGCGGCGGTCATGTCCGCCGAGCTCGCCGTGGTCTTCTTCGTGGTGATGCCGGTCCTCGCCGTGGCGATGTTTTTCGTGGTGCGGCGCGTGGGCCCGCTCTATCGCGTGCTCCAGGGCGCGATGGACCAGCTCAACGACGCCCTGCAGGAGGACCTCGCCGCCATCCGCGTGATCAAGGCCTACGTCCGCGAGGGCCACGTCGCCGAGCGCTTCGAGGCCGTGAACGGGCGGCTCGCCTCGACGGCCACGCGCACCTTCCGCACCGCCGTGCTCAACACGCCCATCTTCCAGGGGACGATGTACACCACCTGCGTTGCCATCCTCTGGTTTGGCGGTCAGATGATCCTCGCCGGGACGCTTCAGGTGGGCACCTTCACCGGCTTCATGAGCTACGTGCTGCAGATCGTGAACTCGCTCATGATGATCTCCAACGTCTTCTTGCTGCTCGCCCGCGCGGTGACGAGCGTCGAGCGCGTGGGCGAGGTGCTCGACGAGCGACCCACCATCGCCTCGCCCGAGCGCGCGCTGGCGGAGGTCCCGGACGGCTCGGTCCGCTTTGACCACGTGTGCTTCAAGTACGCCCAGGATGCCGAGAAGAACGTGCTCGAGGACATCTGCCTCGACCTGCCGGCGGGGTCGACCGTCGGGATCCTCGGCGGCACCGGCTCGGGCAAGACCACGCTCGTGCAGCTCGTCGCGCGCCTCTACGACGCGACCTCGGGGGTCGTGAGCGTGGGCGGGCACGACGTGCGCGCCTACGACCTCGCCGCCCTGCGCGACGCGGTGGGCGTGGTGCTGCAGAAGAACGTGCTCTTCTCGGGAACCGTCCGCGAGAACCTCGCCTGGGGCGACCCCGCGGCGACCGACGAGCAGATGCTCGAGGCGTGCCGGCTCGCCTGTGCCGACGAGTTCCTCGACCGCATCGGCGGCCTCGACGGCGACCTCGGACAAGGCGGGGCGGGCGTCTCCGGCGGCCAGCGCCAGCGCCTGTGCATCGCGCGCGCCCTGCTCAAGCACCCGCGCGTCCTGATCTTCGACGACTCCACGAGCGCCGTGGACATGGCCACGGACGCCAAGATCCGCGCCAACCTCGCCGGGCTTTCGGACGTGACCAAGATCGTGATCGCGCAGCGCGTGGCCTCCGTGATGGACTCCGACCTGATCGTCGTGCTCGACGAGGGGCTCGTCCATGCGGTCGGCACCCACGAGGAGCTTCTTTCCGGCGACACCATCTATCAGGAGATCTACGAGTCCCAGGTGGGCTCGGGGATCAGCGGGGAGGTGGCGTAGATGCCCGCGCGCCAGACCGCCGCGCCCGCGCGGCCCAAGAACCTGCTCACGACCCTGCGCCAACTGCTCGGCTACATGAGTCACGCGCGCTGGCGCCTGCTCGTGGTGGCGGTGCTCGTCTGCGTGGCGGGCCTCGCCAACCTCGTGGGCACCTTCATGATCAAGCCCGTGGTCAACGCCGTGGGGGAGGGCGACTACGAGGGATTTGTGCGGCTCGTCGGGATCACGGCCGTCATCTACGTGCTGGGCGTGGCGTCGGCGGCCGGCTACACGCAGACGATGGTGCGCGCCGCGCAGAAGGTCGTCTTTGACATCCGGCGCGACCTCTTCGCCCACATCGAGCGGCTGCCGCTCTCCTTCTTCGACCGCACGCGTCACGGCGACGTGATGAGCTACTTCACCAACGACGTGGACACGGTCTCCGAGGCGCTCAACAACAGCTTCGCCAACCTCGTGCAGGCGGCGGTGCAGATCGTGGGCACGCTCACGCTCCTGCTGGTCCTGGACTGGCGCCTCACGCTGATCACGGTTGCCTGCGACGCCGCCATCGCGCTCTACGTGCGGTTCTCGGGTGGTCGCAGCAGGAGGTTCTTCTCGCGCCAGCAGGCCGAGCTCGGCGGGCTCGACGGCTACGTTGAGGAGATGATCTCCGGGCAGAAGGTCGTCAAGGTGTTCAACCACGAGGCAGCCAACCTCGAGCGCTTCCGCGGCCTCAACGAGCGGCTGCGCGAGGCGGGTACCTCGGCGCAGGCGTACGCCTCCACGATGGTGCCGGTGACGGTGTGCGTGGGCTACGTCAACTACGCGATCGTGACCATCGTGGGCGCGCTGCTCGCGCTGGGCGGCTCGATGGACGTGGGGTCGCTCGCGAGCTACCTCGTCTTCGTGCGCCAGGCGGTGGCGCCGATCAACCAGTTCACGCAGCAGGGCAACTTTCTGCTGACGGCGCTCGCCGGCGCGGAGCGGATCTTCGCCGTGATGGAGCTCGCGCCCGAGGTGGACGAGGGCGTCGTGCGCCTGGAGCACGCAAACGACGTTGAGGCCGCGCGCGTGGCCGCGGGCGCCGCGGGCTGGGCGTGGCTGATCGACGGCGAGCACGTGCCGCTCCAGGGAGACGTGCGCTTCTACGACGTGGACTTTGGCTACGAGGAGGGGCAGACCGTGCTCGCGGGCCTCACGCTCTACGCCAAGCCGGGGCAGAAGATCGCCTTCGTGGGCTCCACGGGCGCGGGAAAGACCACGATCACCAACCTCATCAACCGCTTCTACGAGACGCGCTCCGGCGTGATCACCTACGACGGAATCGACGTGCGCGACATCGAGAAGGCGAGCCTGCGCCGGTCCCTGGGCATCGTCCTTCAGGACACGCACCTCTTTGCGGGGACCATCGCCGACAACATCCGCTTCGGCAAGCTCGATGCCACCGACGAGGAGGTGCGCGCGGCCGCCCGCGTGGCCAACGCCGACGGCTTCATCTCGCGTCTGCCGCGCGGCTACGACACGCCGATTGTGGCCGACGGCGCCAACCTCTCCCAGGGGCAGCGCCAGCTTCTGGCCATCGCGCGGGCGGCCGTGGCGGACCCGCCGGTGCTCATCCTCGACGAGGCCACCTCGAGCATCGACACGCGCACCGAGGCGCTCATCCAGCGCGGCATGGACGGCCTCATGGCCGGGCGCACGGTCTTCGTGATCGCGCACCGGCTTTCGACAGTGCGCAACGCCGATGCCATCATGGTGCTCGAGCACGGGCGGATCGTGGAGCGCGGCACGCACGAGGAGCTTCTCGCCCTGCGCGGCGAGTACTGGCAGCTCTGGACGGGCGCCAAGGAGCTGGACTAGGGGAGCGTGCCCGGGCGGGGCGCTGCCCGCGGCCGTGAGTGATGAGCCGCGACCGTTCTTCTCGGTTGTGTGCAAAACCTTTGATGCGGCGCCGGCCATTGCATCAAAGGTTTTGCACACAACCGAGAAGAACATGCAGGAGCACGGCGATTTGGGGATGTGGGGGGAGTCGAAACTCCGCCGTGAGGCGTCGCGACATCAAAGGTATTGCCCACAACCTCGAAAAGAGGGTGCCAAACGCCCTCCATGTCAGCGCGCCGCGCGGAATTGCTCACAATCGGGGTTTTGCCGCAGAGGGGTACACGGTCGCCGCCCTGGTCAGCGCCTCCCTCGGGTGTACACTTCTCTCCTCAAACGTTCTTCTCGTCAAGTCGTTGACCTGGGGAAGCCCGGGCGTTTGGAGTCCTGGGGCGCAGACGTTTCGCCAGGGGGCCGCCGAAGGAGGGTCGCATGCTCGAGATGATGGCCGTCGCGGCGGGAGGGGCCGTGGGAAGCGTGGCGCGCTGGGCGCTGGGCCTTGCGCTCTCGGGGATGCTGCCGGGTCTTCCTGCGGGGACCTTCGTTGCCAACGTCATCGCTGGGCTGGTCATCGGGGTCGTCACCGGGGCGCATACCGTGGCGCCGCTGCCCGAGCCCGCGCGTCTGGCGCTCACGGTTGGCCTCTGCGGCGGCCTCTCGACCTTCTCGACCTTCTCCAATGAGACGCTGCAGATGATCGAGGGTGGCAACGTCCCCGGCGCCGCGGCGAACATCGCGCTCAACGTGGGCACGTGCCTCGTCGCGGTGTGGGCGGGGACTCGTCTGGGCGGGGCGCTGGCCGCGGCATAACATTGCAGACCGCGCACACCTTCCGTTTTTGAGGGGGAATCACCCGCAAAACGGGAAGGTATGCGCGGTCGGCTCAGGTACACTCGGCTCCAGGACCGCGATCGGAGGGCACATGGCAAAGCAGACCTGGCAGGGCGGCAACATGCTCTACCCGCTGCCGGCGGTGATGGTGAGCTGCGCAAACGCGGCAGGCGAGAAGGACATCGTCACGGTGGCGTGGGCAGGGACCGTCTGCACCAACCCGCCGATGCTCTCGATCTCCCTGCGGCCGGAGCGCCACAGCTATCACATCGTGCGCGAGTCCGGCGAGTTCGTGGTGAACCTCGTGACCGCGCGGCTTCAGCGCGCCTGCGACTGGTGCGGCGTGCGCTCCGGGCGCGACTACGACAAGTGGGCGGAGTGCCGCCTCACGCCCGCCCCGGCGACGACGCTCGAGCTGGCGCCGGCCATCGCGGAGTCGCCGGTGAGCATCGAGTGCCGCGTGCGCGACGTGCTGGAGCTGGGGAGCCACCACCTGTTCCTGGCAGACGTCACCGCCGTGCAGGTGGAGGACGCGCTGCTCGACGACCGCGGGCGGCTCGACCTTGCCCGCGCCGGCCTCACCGCGTACAGCCACGGCGAGTACTTCGAGCTGGGACGGCGCATCGGGACGTTTGGCTACTCCGTGCGCAAGCGGCCCGCGAGGGGCGGCCGCCGCTAGCGTTTTCTGCGACCGGAGCAAAATAACGCGCACAGTTTGACTTTCGCGCATATTTTATCTGGGAATATATGATGTGAAAACAAACCGTGCGCGTTAATTGGGCCCGGCCGCCGGCCGGCCGGCGCCGGCGCCGCTAGTAGCCCCGGCTCATGCGGCGGCGGATCGCGCAGTACTCCATCACCAGCAGCACGAGCAGGATCGCCATCGAGACGAGCGAGCCCACCACGGCGCCCGCCAGCCCCGCGAAGTTCACGAGCAGCATCGCCACCGGCACCGCGAACGCGAAGGCGATCAGGTAGAGGCGCGAGACCTCGGCCTGCGCGCGCAGCACGGTGACGATCTGGTACAGGAAGTCGATGCAGGCGCAGACGCCGCCCGTGCCCACCATCACGAGGGCGAGCCCGCGGAACTGCTCGAAGTCCAGGCCGTACATGAGGCTCATCAGCGGGATGCCGAGCCACGCCATGAACAGCGCCATCGCCCCGGTGATCAGCGCGATCACGCCCACCATCGCGAGCACCACGAGGTCGAAGCGGCGGTGCTTCTCGGGGTCGTTCCAGATGCGCGCCAGGCGCACGAGCTGCGGCTTGTAGATGAAGCCGGCCACCATGAGGATCGAGTGCGCGGGGAAGTAGAGGGCGTTGTAGTAGAGCTGGTTGTCGTAGGAGAGCACGCCCTCCATGGCGAACTTGGGGACAGAGTCGATGAGGTTGTAGAGGAACAGGGCCAAAAACAGCGGGAAGCACTCGACGAAGAGGTCGCGGACGCCGCGGAAGCTCGCGGGGAGGCTCTTCTCGGTCTCGAAGAAGGCCAGCGGAGCCGTGAGCAGCAGCAGCGACGCCACCCCGCCTACCGCCATCGCGAAGCTCGCGACGGCGAGGTTGCGCGTGAGGAACAAGATCACCGAGAACGCCACGAGCCCCAGCACGCAGCGCGCCGCCTGCGAGAGCCCGGCGAGGTAGAGCTTGTCCTTCTGCTGCAGGCGGCCCTCGTAGACGTCGGCCAGGCCGTCCACCGCGCGGAAGACCAGCACGCCCATGCAGACGGCGAACATCTGGTCGTCATAACCGCGGAACCTGCACCACATCCACCCGACGAGCAGCATGAGCGCGCAGGTGAGGAAGCGCTGGATCTGGTAGTCGAGAAACGACCGCATCTCGTCGAGGTCGGAGACCTGGTAGGTGCGGACGCCGTAGTTGGCCAGGAACAGCAGAAGCGTGCCCACGGTGAACGCCATCGAGAACAGGCCCGCCTGCTCGGCGCCCACGAGCCAGGTCGCAACCATCGTGAGCAGGGGAAAGAGCATGCCCCAGGCGGCCTGTCCAGCGGTGTTGCACACGTAGTCGCGCTTGGTCTGGTGCGCGAGGTACTGCTCGGTCTGCTCGGAGAGCTTGCCGCCAAAGACGGCTCCGATGAGGCGGTTCCACCAGTCGTTCACCGCGCGGGAGAGCAGCCCGGGCTGGCGGTCCGGCCGCTCCTCCCTCCGGGAGCGCTTCTTGGTGACCACGCCGTAGCGCGGGGTCTTCGCGGAGCGGTGCACGGACCTGACCGGCGTGACCTCGCGACGGCCCATGAGGCGCTTGAGCGGGTTTGCGGGCATGCGGGCGGACCTCCTTCGAAGCAGTTTCCACAGCATTGTAGTCCAGCCCAGCCGGCCGCCCGCCTGCCGAGCGCCTGCGTGAACAATGCGTTTCTCGGCTGTGGGGTCTTGGAAGAGGGCCTTCGCACAAGGTATTGTCTTAGGTGTCGACCGCACACCCGTAAAAGGAGAAACGTTGGCCGAGAAGAACCTGCAGCCGTCACACGACTTGGCTATCATACCCGCCCTCAACGTCCCCGAGAGCATCGCCGAGAACATGGCGCTGTTCCTGCGCCTGGTGCGCAAGGTGCTCGAGGAGTTTGACCCGGGCCTCCGCTCGACCTTCGACGTCCTTCTCGCCGACGCGGTGCGCGCGAGCGCCGACGAGGCCTCGGAGACCGATGACGAGCGCGCTGCGTTCTCCGAGCTCGAGCGCATCATCGGCGAGCTCGACGAGCGCTCGACCACGCTGCTCATGCGCGCCTTTGTGGCCTACTTCCATCTCGCCAACATCTGCGAGGAGAACTATCGCGTCGGGTCGCTGCGGGCCCGCGAGGGCGCGGTGGACACCGGCGAGCCCGCCGACCCCATCAACGACATCACCGTCGCCTACCGCCAGCTCGTGGACGAGTGCGGGCACGGCCGGGCCATCGCCCTGCTGCAGCGCCTGGAGTTCCGCCCGGTCTTCACCGCGCACCCCACCGAGGCGCGCCGCCGCGCGGTCGAGGGCAAGATCCGCCGCATCGCCGAGCTGCTCGCCGCGCGCGACGGCCTCTCGGGCGTGGCCCTGGCCGAGAACGAGCGCAGGCTTCTGCAGGAGATCGATGCGCTCTTCCGCACCTCGCCGATCGCTCACAAGAAGCCCACTCCCGTCGAGGAGGCCGACACCATCGTCGACATCTTCGACAGCACCCTCTTTGACATGGTGCCGGACGTCTACCGGCGCTTCGATGACTGGGAGCTCGGCGAGAAGGCGGGCACCGTTCCGCCCGTGTGCCCGGCCTTCTTCCACCCGGGCAGCTGGATCGGCTCGGACCGCGACGGCAACCCCAACGTCACCGCCAAGGTGAGCCGCCAGGTGGCCGAGAAGTTCCGCCGCCACGTGCTCGAGCGGCTCGCCGAGGCAACGGAGACCTGCGGCCGCAACCTCACGCTCGACGCGATCTCCACGCCGCCCTCGGACGCGCTCGTGAACCTCTGGAGCCACCAGGTCGAGATGAGCGAGGCCCTCACGGCCCGCGCGCTGGGCATCTCCGCGAGCGAGCTGCACCGCGCGGCCATGCTCGTCATCGCCGAGCGCCTGCGCGCCACGATCGAGCGCACTGCGGACGTGATGTACGCGTGCGCCGACGACTACATCGCCGACCTGCGCGTCGTCCAGTCCTCCCTCGCGCGCTCCGGGGCGGTCCGCACTGCCTACGGCCCCGTGCAGCGCCTCATCTGGCAGGCGCAGACCTTCGGCTTCCACCTCGTGGAGATGGAGTTCCGCCAGCACTCGCTCGTGCACCGCCGTGCGCTCGCCGACATCGAGGAGCACGGCCGCTGGGGCGAGCGCGGCGAGCTCGAGCCCATGACCCGCGAGGTGCTCGACACCTTCCGCGCCATCGCGCAGATCCAGCGCAAGAGCGGCGTGGACGCGGCGCGCCGCTACATCATCTCGTTCACCAAGTCCGCCGAGGACGTGGCCAACGTCTACCGCCTGGCCCACCTCGCCTTCGCGCACGAGGCCGACGTGCCGGTGCTCGACGTCATCCCGCTCTTCGAGCAGGTCGAGGACCTCGAGAACGCCGTGTCCACCCTCGATGCGATGATCGCCCTGCCCGAGGTCCAGCGCCGCCTTGACCAGACCGGCCGGCGCCTCGAGGTCATGCTCGGCTACTCGGACTCCTCCAAGGACGCCGGCCCCACCTCGGCCACGCTCGTGCTGCACGCCACGCAGGAGGCGATCGCGCGCTGGGCGGACGAGAACGGCATCGACCTCGTGCTCATGCACGGCCGCGGCGGCGCGGTCGGGCGCGGGGGAGGCCCGGCAAACCGCGCGGTGCTCTCCCAGCCAAAGGGGTCGGTCAACTGCTGCTTCAAGCTCACCGAGCAGGGAGAGGTCATCTTCGCCCGCTACGGCGACCCCACGCTGGCGCGGCGCCACGTGGAGTCGGTTGTGGGTGCCACGCTGCTTCAGTCCGCTCCCTCGATCGAGTGGGTCAACACAGAGACCACCGAGAAGTACGCCGCGCTCGCGGCCGAGCTCGACGCCGCCTCGCGCGAGCGCTATCTCGACCTGCTGCACACCGAGGGCTTCGCCGAGTGGTTCTCCACGGTGACGCCGCTCACCGAGGTGGGCCTCATGCCCATCGGCTCCCGTCCCGCCAAGCGCGGCCTGGGCGCCAAGTCCCTCGACGACCTGCGCACCATCCCCTGGATCTTCTCGTGGAGCCAGGCGCGCGTCAACCTGGCCGCCTGGTACGGCCTGGGCACCGCATGCGAGCGGGTGGGGGACCTCGAGCGGCTGCGCGCCGCCTATGCCGAGTGGCCGCTGTTCACGACGTTCGTCGACAACGTGGAGATGTCGCTCTCCAAGGTGGACGAGCGCATCGCGCGGCTCTACCTGGCGCTGGGCGACCGCGACGACCTCGCGGAGAAGGTGCTCGAGGAGATGGAGCTCACGCGCCGCTGGGTGCTCGCGATCGTGGGCGACGAGTGGCCGCTGCAGCACCGTCGCGTGCTCGGGCCCGTCATCCGCATGCGGCTCCCGTTTGTGAACGTGCTCTCCGTGACGCAGGCGCTTGCGCTTCGCAGCCTTCGCGCCGGCGACCTCGATCCCGAGCGGCGCGACCGCCTCACCTACCTCATCCTGTGCACCGTCTCCGGCGTCGCGGCGGGCCTGCAGAACACGGGGTGATCGTGATCCAAAAGGGGACAGACCCCTTTTGGGTCATCGGCACGCACCCGCGGCCCGTTACCCCTCCTCGTGGTCCACGTCTGCCGCGGGGCCGTCCGTGAGGGCGCGCCGGCAGTCGGCGAGCCGCTCCCGGGCCGCGCGGGGCAGCTCGGGGTAGCGCGGGTCGACCTCCTCGAGCGCGTCCAGGATCGCCTCTGACACCAGGACGCGCGCGACCCACTTCTGGTCAGCCGGAATCACGTGCCAGGGGGCATGGCGGGTCGCGGTCTGGGCGATCATCTCCTCGTAGGCGCGCTGGTACTCGTCCCATTCCATGCGCTCGGAGAGGTCGCTCTCGGAGAACTTCCAGTTCTTGGCCTCGTCGTCGATGCGCTCGAGGAAGCGCTCGCGCTGCTTGTCCGCGCTCACGTTGAGGAAGATCTTCACGATGCGGTTCCCCGTGCGCCAGAGGTATCGCTCGAAGCCGCGGATGTCCTCGAAGCGCTCCTCGAAGTAGCGCTTCTCGCCCATGTCCGTGCAGCGGCGCGGCAGCTGGTAGTCCCTCCAGAGCCCGTGCACGCGCACGACCAGGCACTCCTCGTAGTACGAGCGGTTGAAGACGGCGATCTTGCCGCGTTCCGGCAGCGCGCCGAAGCTCCGCCAGAGAAAGCCGTGGGCGCGGTCCACGCTCGTGGGCTGCTTGAAGCTGCGCACGTCGATGCCCGTGGGGTTGACCCCTCCCAGGACGTGGCGGATCGTGGAGTCCTTGCCCGCGGCGTCCATGGCCTGCAAGATCACGATGACGCTCTCGCGCGCCTCGGCGTAGAGGCGGTCCTGCAGCCCCTCGATGCGGGCCTTGTTGTTAACGAGGCGCTGCTCGTACTCGGGCCGGAGCTCCGCGTCGAGCTTGAGCGAGGTGGGAAAGCGCTCTAGCTTGAGGTTCTTCTCGTCTGTCACGGTGAAATCTCTGATATCCACGGTGTCCCCTTCAATATCTTTGGGCATGATGTTCCCCTCGGGCGTGGCGGGGGAGCGCTCGACTCGGCGGACGTTGCCGATGGCGCCGCGAGCGTCTCTGGGACGACGTGCAAAATCGACCTTCAGTCCATCTTTTTCGACGGCATAATGCAAAATCGGCCTTCAGTCCATGAAAAAACGCGCCCTGTCCGAGAAGGCCGCGCCAAAGAAATAACGCCATCTGGGCAAACGTCATGACCGTCTGAGCCGAGAAGGCGAGTGCCCCTCAAATTCCATGGATTGAAGCTCGATTCTGCATCTCGGAGTCGAGAAATATGGACTGAAGGTCGATTTTGCATGATACGGCTCTGTGAGCGCGACATTGGGCAGAAAGTTTCCCGAATGTAACTCAATCGGCGAGCGGCGCTTGCAATCAGAATAGTTAGTCCTATATTACTCATGGTAAGTCAAAGGTAGCTAACTTCTGAGGAGGCCCCATGGCTGCATCAGGCCAGCTCCCGCTGGCGATGGTGGGACCGGACGAGGTCGCACGCGTAGCGCGCGTTCGCGGCGACGCCGACCTGCGCCAGTACCTCGCCGAGCTCGGCTTTGTGGAGGGCTCGGAGATCAAGGTCATCTCGCGCGCCGCGGGCGACGTCATCGTGAGCGTGAAGGGTGCGCGCCTGGCGCTCAACCGCTCGATGGCCAGCCGCGTCACCGTAACGCTCTAAATGATCCAAAAGGGGACAGTCCCCTTTTGGATCATCGGGAAGAAAGGAAGGCACATGACAACTCTGAAGGACGTGAAGGTGGGGGAGAGCGCTGTCGTGTCCAGGCTCACGGGCTCCGGTGCGCTCAAGCGCCGCATCATGGACATGGGTCTCACCAAGGGAACGGGCGTGCACGTGCGCAAGGTCGCTCCGCTGGGCGACCCCATCGAGATCACCGTGCGCGGCTACGAGCTCTCCATCCGCAAGGACGAGGCGGCTCTCGTCGAGGTGACCGACGTGGCGTGACGGGCGCGGCCACGGAAGCGTGTGGGCTGACGTCAGCGTCGCGGCCGGAGACGGCCGTTTTTCTCGCTTACAAAGTTAGCTCACTCTAACAAATGGCACTCCGCAAGTAGCATTTAGCTAACTCAGAAAGGCATGGGTATGGCAGAAACCACCATCGGTCTCGCGGGCAACCCAAACTGCGGTAAGACCACGCTCTTCAACGAGCTCACGGGCTCCAACGGCTACGTGGGCAACTGGCCGGGCGTCACCGTGGAGAAGAAGCAGGCCACGTGGCGCCAGGACAAGTCCGTCACCTTCGTCGACCTGCCGGGCATCTACTCGCTCTCCCCGTACACGCCCGAGGAGGTGGTCTCGCGCGACTACATCGTCGGCGAGCGCCCCGACGCCGTGATCAACCTCGTGGACGTGACCAACCTCGAGCGCAACCTCTACCTCACCACGCAGCTGATCGAGGCGGGCCGCCCCGTGGTCGTGGGCCTCAACATGTGCGACCTGCTCAAGGAGAGCGGGGACGTCGTCGACGCGGCAGCGCTCTCCAAGCGGCTCGGCGTGCCGGTGATCGAGGTCTCCGCCCTGCGCAACACCAACCTCGATGCCTTGGTCAACAAGGCCGTGGCCGCCGGACGGGCGGGCAAGGTCCAGCCGGGTGCGCCGTGCTTCTCGCCCGAGGTGGAGGACGCCCTCGGCCGGATAGCCCAGCTCATCTCCGGCAGCTGCGACGCCCACCTCGCGCGCTGGTACGCGATCAAGGTCTTTGAGCGCGACGCCGAGGCCGTGAAGGCGCTGCACCTCTCCTCCGCCCAGCTCAACCAGGCCGAGAAGATCGTGCGTGCAGTGGAGGAGAGCCGCGACGACGACGCGGAGTCCATCATCACCTCCGACCGCTACGACTGGATCGGCGAGGTCATGGCGGCCTGCGTCAAGAAGGCGCCCAAGAAGCTCAGCATGTCCGAGAAGATCGACAAGGTCGTGACCAGCCGAGTGCTGGGACTTCCCATCTTTGTGGCGGTCATGTTCGTCGTGTACTACATCGCGGTCTCGACCGTGGGCGACTGGGGAACCGTCTGGGCCAACGACGAGGTCTTCGGCGAGGGCTGGGAGCTCTTCGGCATGGCGATCCCGTCGATTCCCGCGGTGGTCGAGGGCTGGCTCACCGCGGCGGGCGCCTCTGACATGGTGAGCTCGCTCGTGCTCGACGGCATCGTGGGCGGCGTGGGCTCGGTCCTGGGCTTCATCCCGCAGATGCTCGTGCTGTTCATGATGCTCGCGTTCCTCGAGGACTGTGGCTACATGAGCCGCGTGGCCTTTGTCATGGATCGCCTGTTCCGCCGCTTTGGCCTCTCGGGCAAGTCCTTCATCCCGTTCCTCATCTCGTCCGGCTGCGGCGTTCCCGGCGTCATGGCCACCAAGACCATCGAGAACGAGAAGGACCGTCGCATGACGGCCATGCTCACCACCATGATCCCGTGCGGCGCCAAGACCCCGATCATCGCGCTCGTGATGGGCGTCCTTATCGGCGGCGCCGACGCCTGGTGGGTGGCTCCGATGTTCTACTTCCTCGGCCTTGCCGCCATCGTGGTCTCCGCTCTCATGCTCAAGAAGACGAAGATGTTCGCCGGTGAGCCCGCGCCCTTTGTGATGGAGCTGCCCGACTACCACCTGCCCGCGCTCAAGAGCTGGTGGCTGCACGTCTGGGAGCGCATCTCCGCGTACCTCAAGAAGGCCGCGACGATCATCTTTGCCGCGTGCGTTATCGTGTGGTTCCTCTCGAGCTTCGGCTTCGCCTCGTGGGAGGGCGGCGACGGCTCCTTCGGCTTCCTCGCCTCGCTGCCGGGCGCTCCCGAGTACAGCGCCGACTACTCGCTGCTCGCCATCGTCGCCGGCGCCATCGCGTGGATCTTCGCACCGCTCGGTGCCGACAGCTGGCAGGCGACCGCCGCTTCCATCAACGCCCTCATCGCCAAGGAGAACCTGGTCTCCACCTTTGGCACGATCTACGGCCTGGGCGAGGCCACCGAGGGCGACCCGGTCATGTGGCAGGCCTTCGCTGCCATGTTCACCGACGGCGCGGGCATCCTGCACGCCGGCGCGATGTGCGCGTTCGTGGCCTTCAACATGCTCGACGCGCCGTGCTTCGCCGCGATCGGCACCATCCGCAGGCAGATGGACTCGCCCAAGTGGTTCTGGTTCGCGATCGGCTACCAGTGCGTCTTCGCCTGGTGCGTGGGGCTCATCATCAACCAGCTCTGGGAGCTCTTCGTCCTGGGGAACTTCGGCGCGTGGACGGTGGTCGCGTTCGTGCTGCTCGCAGGCATGATCTTCCAGATCGCGCGCCCGATGCCCAAGACCGAGCGCTCCGACGAGAAGGTCCTCGCCCAGCTCGCATAGATCCAAAAGGGGACAGACCCCTTTTGAATCGCTTTCCGCATCGAGGCGCGCCGCCGGCCCTTCTCGCCGACGGCGCGCCCCTTTGTCACGCCTGGAGTCCCGGGTATACTGGCGATAAATGCGGGACGAAAGGTAGCAATATGGTCGAAAACATCCCCCTTGCGCTGTCCTGGGCCGCGCTCGGCTGCGGCTTCACCTGGCTCATGACCACGGCGGGCTCTGCGGTGGTGTTCTTCTTCCGGTCGGAGCGCAAGCTCATGCACCACATCTTCCTCGGCTTTGCCGCGGGCGTCATGGTGGCGGCCAGCGTGTGGTCGCTGCTCAATCCCGCGATCGAGCAGGCCGAGGGCCAGGGCGTCCCGGGCTGGCTGCCCGCGGCGGGCGGCTTCCTCCTGGGCGTGGCCTTCCTCATGGCGCTCGACACCTTCCTGCCGCACCTCCACGCGGATGCGGACGAGCCCGAGGGCGTCCCCTCCGGCTGGAAGCGCACGACGCTGCTGGTCTCGGCCGTGACGCTGCACAACATCCCCGAGGGCATGTCCGTGGGGCTGCTCTTTGCCATGGCGTCGCAGTCCGCGGGCGCGGCGGGGGAGGCCTACCTCGGCATGGCGCTCGCGCTCGCCGCGGGCATAGGCCTGCAGAACTTCCCGGAGGGCGCGGCGATATCGCTGCCCCTCGCGCGCGAGGGCATGAGCCGGCGGAGGGCCTTCGCGATGGGCAGCCTCTCGGGCATCGTGGAGCCGATCTTCGGTGTTGCCGTGGTCCTCGCGAGCGGCTGGATCGCGCCGTACATGCCGTGGCTGCTGGCGTTTGCCGCAGGCGCGATGATCTACGTGGTGGTGGAGGAGCTTATCCCCGAGGCGCATCTCGGCGAGCACTCCAACGTGGGGACGCTCGGCTTCATCGCGGGGTTCGTCGTGATGATGGTCCTCGACGTGGCGCTGGGTTGACATTAGTAAGCTTGAGCTAACTTATGGAGAACCTGTGATGACCGCCGAGACCGTTGGAAATGCGTTCAAGTTAACCTATTCTAACAGTGCGCCGAGAAGAACAGCGACTCGAAGATCGGTGCGACACGTTTAACCCTGCCCGAGCGACGGCCCCTCTCCCCGTCGCGAACGGCGACCCCAGCGCCACCTGCCACCCCCTCAGGCAGGTGGCGCCTTTCTTTTCCTCTGCTTGTGGAAGGCGTCGACACGGGAAGGCCCGCCCCACTTGCGAAGCAGGAGTTTCGCGAAGCGCACTCCTGCGCGCAAGTGGGGCGGGCCCCATCGTTGCCGTTGGCGAACGTTACTTCTTAACCTTGCCCTGGTTGGCGACGGCGTTGATCTTGGCCTCGATGGTGGCGGGGTCGCCGATGTAGTGCTTGTCGACGACG
>CALUJM010000016.1 GCA_944320975.1 uncultured Atopobiaceae bacterium
CGAGGGGAGACCAGCTATATGAAGTCAAGACCCGAGGGCTAGCTTTTCTCGTTTCCAGATTCATCGGAACCAGCACCTTGAGAACCGGATACCGAATGCTTTGAGGGGTCCCTGCCCGGCCTCGCCGGGTCGTACGGGACCCCGTCCCGCATCACCGCGAACACGATGTGGCATAGCTTGCGCGCCACGGCGGTCACGGCCACCCGGTGGCACTTGCCCTCCGCGCGCTTCCTCTCGTAGAAGGCGCGCAGGGACGGGTCGTACTGCCGGGCCCTGCTGGCCGCGAGCCAGAGGGCCCTCCTCAGGTAGGGCGACCCGTGCTTGGTGATGGGCCCGCCCCCGCTGTCGAACTTCCCGGACTGGTTCACCCCGGAGTTCAGCCCGGCGTAGCTCACGAGCGCGGGGGCGTTGCGGAAGCGCGAGATGTCGCCTATCTCGGCGACGATCTGGGCGCCGGTGGCGTAGGAGACGCCGGGGATGGTGAGCACGAGCGGCTCCACCCTCTCCAGCAGCTCCCTGATGAGCGCGTCGAACTTGGCGCACTCCGCGTCGAGGAAGTCCATCTGGCGCACGAGCGACCTCACCTGCATCGACGCCGCCGCCTCGCCGAGCCTGATGCCGACGGAGCCCTTCGCGAGCGCCCTGAGCTCGGCGGCCTTGCCGTCCATGCGCCTGCTGCCGCGCGCGGCCTCGGAGATGTCGCGCTGCAGCGAGTCCGTGCGCCTGCGCGCGAGCTCGGAGGGCAGCGGGCTCCTGGAGAGCACGGCGCGCCCGGCGGCCCCGAACACGTCGGAGAACGCCCCGGGGAGCTCCGGGAAGTAGGAGTCCAGCAGGCACAGGCACTGCGTCTTCACCTCGGCGAGCTCGGCCTTGAGCGACTGCCGGTATCGCGTGAGCGAGCGCAGCGACTGGACCTCGTCGGTGGCGAGCCTCGTCGGGTCGTACTGGCCGATGCGCAGCGTCTCGGCGATGAGGCCCGCGTCCACGCGGTCGTTCTTCACCCTGTCGAGCCCCTTCAGCCTGCGCACGGCGCGCACCTGCACGGGGTCGATCACCGCGACCGAGTAGCCCCTCGAGACCAGGAAGGCGTAGAGCGCCATCCAGTAGTGCCCGGTGGCCTCCATGCCGACGAGGACGTCCGAGGGCCTCTCGGCCACCCCCTCGAGCCAGGCCTCGCACCGCTCGAAGCCGGCGGCGCTGTTCTTGAAGGGCATCCGCTTGCCCTGCTCCTCGCCGCGCTCGTCCACGGCCCCTATCACGTGGTCCACCTTGGCGATGTCCACACCGGCGTACACCATGTCCGCCCCTCCTCTCCGCTGCAGGGCGGCGGGCCGCCTGCCCGCGTCACCCGGGACCGCAACCTCCTAGAAGAGATCCGAGGTGGCGCATGGCCCCTCATCCAGCTGATCCGCGGAAATGCCCGGGTGGGGCGGGACGCCACTCTCCCCTGCGGGGTCGCGCGCGGCGCCCCAACTGCCATGTCGGCGTCCCTGCCCGCCAGAGTCTGCATTGCACCAAAGCATCCGGTAACCGGCTCTCAGATGCAACGACTTAAAGATAGGAGTGGTATGCCTATCGTTGTTTCCCATGGTTCCGCACTGGAGTTGCTTCGTGCCGTCCCGCCGCAGGTGATGGCCTTCCCCCGTGTTGGCACGCCGCTCGATTTGAGCCGGATTTCCACCAGCCCTCGCGAGCTCGCTGCAATCGATTTGTCCGTCTTTGGGATTCGACGTGCTCCCGTTCACGTGCTGGTGGAGAAAACCTCCTCGCGTATGAAGGCCGTCGACGTCAGGACCCATTGGTTTGGCCTGCCGGTCATGCCGGAAGGATTGCTGCTGGAGCTTGCGCCGGGTGTTTACGTTGCTGGCCCGGAGCTCTGCTTCGTGCAGATGGCGCGGATCTCCTCGCTGGTGGGCGCCGTCGTCCTGGGCTGCGAGTTGTGTGGGTGCTACTCACATTTCCCCGAGATGATTTCCGGCTACTATGAGCGCCCGCCGCTCACGTCTGTCGACAAGATCGCCGAGGCCGTGGATGCGCTGTCCGGCCTCTACGGGCTCAGCCGGGCGCGCGAGGCGCTGCGCTGGGTGTGCGACGGAGCGCGCTCCCCGATGGAGACGGTGCTGACGGGCGAGCTCTTTCTGCCGGGGCGCCACCAGGGGCTCGCCTTCGCGCGTCCGGAGCTCAACTACGTGGTTCCGCTGGATGATGCCGCGGCGGCGGTGACGGGCACGAGGAGCTGCTCGATCGACATCGCGTGGCCGGGTGTGCGGCGCGGGGCGGAGTACGACAGCCTCGAGTTTCACCTCGATCCCGAGAAGGATCTGCGTCGCAAGGAGGCGCTCGAGCACATGGGCTGGACGATAAACACCATCAAGCTTGACCAGATGGCGGACCATCAGGAGCTCATGAAGGCCGTGGCTCTCTTCGAGGACGAGATTCCCCGCCAGCCGGGAGGCCGGCATCGGTGGGGGAGGTCGCCGAGTTGCATCAGCGGCTGCTCAAGGCCACGCGCTGCGGCGTGGGCCTCGAACGGGCCCTCTTTGGTGTGCTTGTGCCGCACGGCGCGGTGAAGCTGCACGTCAGGGGCTGAGGCGACTTTCGGTCCTTGCCCTCTGGGGAGGGTAAGAACCAATGGGATGGGACGAGATGAGGCTACCAGGGGGTGGTTCTTGTCCCTTTGAGAGGTCAAGAATCTGGTCTGATTGGTTCTTGTCCCCTTGGGAGGCCAAGAACCGTGGCGAGAAGGTCTCCCGTCGGCTTATGAGGCCGGTTCTTGTCCTCTCGTGGGGACAAGAACGCCGAGCTGACCTACACTACGCCGGCGAGGCCGAGGGCCATGCCCAGAAGCGACACGGCAATCGGCAGCAGCGCGCAGGAGACCAGCACGTAGCGGTAGGTGTCGCGCACCTCGGTATGGGCGGCTTGGTTGGCAGCGACCATCGCGGAGGTATGTGGCAGGAGCGTGGCCGGGCCCACGGAGGCCATGCAGAGTACGCGGTGCATCATCGCGGGATCGAGACCGGTCGCCAGCAGTGTCTGGGCCATGCTGCCGAGGTAGATGTTGAGCGCTCCGATGGCCGAGCCCGTGATGCCGGCGATGGCAAAGATCGTGATGAAGCCCTGCCAGAGGGGGCTCAGGCTCGTGGACATGAGCGCGGCGACGATGCCCTGATAGGCGGGGGAGTCCACGACCACACCGCCAAAGCCCATGATGGCCGCCACCGAGACGAGCGATCCCAGGCCGCTCGCGCACGCCTCCCCGACGGCCCGCCGCATGCTCGGGACGCGCCTGCGAAAGAGCGCGCACCCTGCCAGGACTGCCGCGGACATGGAGACGACCACCGCGTCCGTGGCCCCCATGCCGGCGGTTTGCAGGGCAAACACCAGGATGACGAGAAGAACGATGGGCCCAAAGCACGCCCAGGTCGGCGGGGTGTCGGTGTCATCCGGGCGGGAGAGCGTCTCTCCGGGGCTCGGGGCGAAGTGCTCCCCGCGCGCCCGGCACCGCCCGATCTCCCACTGCAGGTAGGCGTAGGACGCCGCGAACATCACTGCGGAGCAGATGACGCCGAGAAGCGCCCCGGCGTAGGCGTCGGTTCCGAGGAAGCTTGCCGGGATGAGGTTCTGCGTGGAGGGAATGCCCGGCATCATGACCATGCCGAGCGTGGCGGGGCAGACCATGATGGCCGCGACGATGAGCTTCTTGGGGATGTCGGCGCGCTCGAAGAGCTCGGCGGCGATGGGGTAGACCGAGAACGCGATGATGAAGGCGCTGATGCCGCCATAGGAGAGCACGAGGCCCGTGACCATGATGACGAGCAGCGCATGCCGCTCGCCCACGAGGCGCAGCATGCTCGCGGCGATGCCCGCCGAGGCGCCGGAGTCGCCCATGATGCGGCCGAAGATCGATCCCAGGGCAAAGAGCAGAAACCAGCTGCCCACGAAGGCGGACATGTCGCCCATGTAGCTCACGTTGATGCTCTGGAGCGGGTCCATGCCGTTGGTGAGGATGACGATCAGCGACGCCGCCACCGAGACGATGGCCATGTGCCAGCCGCGCCAGACGAGCAGCACGATTGCGACGACGGCGAGCAAAAGTCCGATGATGCCGATCATGAGGGGCTCCGATCCTGAGGTCGCATGACATGCCTGAGTATGACGGGCGGCAGCCGCCAGCGCCGGAGCGTGACGCACTGGCAACAATCCCCGCGCCGACCACGCGGCACGGCTATACTGGCGGAGGACAAAAGTCGCAACGGAAAGGACGTCGTGGCCAAGCGATCTCCCAGGAGAAGGCGCCCGCGTGAGGCGGTTGGGTCGGACGCGGCCCTACCCGCGCTTTCCACGCTGACCGAGCTCCCGGCCTTTGACGAGCTCTCCCCGAGCGAGAAGCAGCGCGACGCGTATGCCGGCGCCTGCGAGCGTGCCGTAGAGGCGGGGGCCGAGAAGGACGAGCTGGTCATGGGCTGCGTCGCGCGTCTCGACCGCGGCTATCCCGCCGTGCTCGCGGCGGACGCCACCTTCCGGGCGGAGTTCTCGACGCGGCTCACCAAGGACGGCCTGCGCGGCCGCGCCGACGCGCGCGTCGCGGTGGGCGACTGGGTGTGCGCCCGCAGGCCTCATGGCCATGACATGGGTCTCATCGAGGAGATCCTCCCGCGCGAGAGCGACATCGCCCGCTGGCGCGGGGGCACCCGAGGTGAGCGCCAGACGCTCGCGGCAAACGTCGACCTCGTGCTCGTGGTGCAGCAGCTCGGCGAGCGTGCCGTGTCCTGCGACCGCATCGCGCGCTCGGCGGTGATCGCGCGGGACTGCGGCTCTGACGTCGCGGTGGTGCTCACCAAGGCCGATCGCGCCACCGACGAGGCGCTCGAGAAGGACGTGGCCGCCGTGCGCGACATCCTGGGGGAGGGCTGCGGGCTCGTGCTCACGTCCTCGGCGGCCGACGGGGCGGACGAGCACCGCGTGCGATCGTGCGCGGAGCGCCTCGGGGTGCCGTGGGGAACGGGCGCCGTCCGCGACCTCGTGCCGCGCGGGACGGTGGCAATCGTCCTGGGGGAGTCAGGCGCGGGCAAGTCGACGCTGCTCAACGCCCTTCTCGGACGGGACGTCCTCGAGACGGGGGCCGTGCGCGAGAGCGACGACGCCGGTCGCCATACGACGGTCGCCCGGCGCATGGTGTCGCTGCCCGAAGCAGGCGTCATCGTCGACGAGCCTGGCCTCAGGAGCCTCCCGATCGTCGGCCACGAGCGCGGCCTCGCGAAGGTGTTCCCAGAGATAGCGGAGGCGGCACAGGAGTGCCGCTTCAGGGACTGCACGCATACCCACGAGCCGGGCTGCGAGGTGCGCGCCCGGCAGGCGGAGGGGGCGTTCTCAGCGAGCAGGCTGGCGTGCTACGTTTCTCTGGCCACGGAGATGCGCGAGAGCGCTTCATCGCTCGACCCTGATATCGTCATATAAATAGAGAAATAATATTATCAGGCTGTTCATCGATTCTCCTCACCGTGAAACTCGAGATGTTTCACGGTAATTCACTTATGTCAAGTTAACTGCCTGCGAAAATGTCATCCTTCATAGCTGGGCTGCAGTGAGCATGAAGCGTCGCAGACACGTTTTTCAGATTGACCGTTGTCCCTCTTTCGTGCGGGGAGAGAATGCCCTCACACGCCGCGTGCGGCATGGTCGACGAAAGGGGCTCGCTCGTGAAACGACGTCTCAGGCTCGTGATATCGGGGTCGTGCGCGGTGCTCGCCGCGCTGCTGTGCGCTGCCTACGGCCAGCACGTGAGGGACGAGGAGGAGCGGGTGAGGACCGAGGCGCTCGAGCGCTATGGCGGCGAGGTGGTGAGCCTCGTGATCGCGCCCGACGGCCTCGAGGCGGGAGAGGTCGTCGACCGTGACAACGTCATCGAGCGGGACTGGCTCGCCGATCTGGCGCCTCAGGGGGCGGTCGTCGGAATCGACGAGGTGGTGGGAGCGGAGGTGACCGTTCCGGCAGCCGCGGGGGCTCCGCTCACAGACCTCAACTTTCGCGACAGCGAGGACTCCGTCGAGGTGCCGTCCGGTCGCGTCGCACTGTCCATACCGGTGACCGAGAGCCTCGGTCTTCCGCCGTCTGCGGCCGAGGGGACAGTGCTCGCGGCGTATCGGGTTGGCGAGACCGGTGTGAGCCTGGTGAGTGCGGACCTGCTCGTGCTGCGCGGCGTCGGCGAGCAGCCGGGGGTGGGGTCGAGAGGAAGCGTCACGCTCGCCGTGACGCCCGGAAGCGTGGCGAGCGTGCTGTCCGCGAGCGATGACGGGAGCCTGAGGCTCGCGCTGCCGGCGGACGACGCGACGGGCCTCTCTGAGGAGCTCGGCCTAGCCCCGACGCGCGTCGCGCCGGAGGGAACGGGTTCCTCGGAGAGCGTGACGACGGATGGGGGAGAAGACGCGAGCGCCGTTGGGGACGGTGCCGCGCAGGGAGGTGACGTGTCGTGAGCGACTGGCTGGCGATCTGTGACGAGAAGGACCGCGGGGCGCTGCTCGCGGCGCTGCGGGCGGAGGATGCCGAGGGGACAGTCGAGTGGGCGCGCACGCCCGACGCCCTTCGCGGCGCCGCCCTGGAGGCGGCGCCCGGGGCGCTCGGCGTCGCGATCGGGCCGTTCTCGGAGGGGGTGTCCGGCGTGAACCTCGCCGCCGCCGTCGCGCGCGACGCCAACGCCCGCACCGTCATGCTGATGGGGAGGGGCGTCAGCGGGTCTGTGCGCTCCCGCGCCGTCAGGGCGGGAATCGACGCGGTGATCGACCTCGACGAGGTCGGGGACCTGCCAGCGGGTGGCGCGGCTAACGATGGGGGTCGTCTGGCCCGCCCGCCCGCATTGGCGGCCCCGCCCGTCGAGGTCCCGCTCGATGCCGACATCCCCGGCGCGCCCATCGTGACTTTCTGCTCGGGGCGCGGGGGCGTCGGCAAGACGGCGCTCGTGGCGACGGCGGCGGCGATGGCCGCCCGATGGGGAATGAGCGTCTGCGCGCTGGACCTCGACCTCTCGTGCGGCGACCTCTTCTCCTGCTTCGGACTACCTGGGGGCAGCGACCTCGCCCGGCTCGCCTCCGAGCCGTCCATCTCGCACGAGCTCGTGGAGCGGCTCAAGATCCCCGTCCGTCCGGGGCTGTTCGTCCTGGGCCCGTGCGAGCGTCCTGAGGCGGCTGAGCTGGCGATGGCGTCGATCGGCCTGCTTATCCGGGTGATTTCCACGACGTGCGACCTGGTGCTCGTCGACACCTCGACGACCTTCACCGACGCCGTCGCCCAAGCGGCTCAGCTTGCCGACCGCCTCGTGATCGTCTCGGACGGTCGCGCCGGGTCCCTGTCGTCCCTGGCGAGGACGAGCGGGCTTGCGGTGAGGCTCGGGGTAGCGCGGACGAGGATCGCCCGGCTCGAGAATCGGGCGAACCCACGCGAGCGGGCGAATCTCGCTGCAGGGCGCGCCGAGGTCGGGCTCGAGGCGGCTCGGGCGTTTCGCACATTCGAGGGAGGGGCCGAGGTGGAGGATCAGCTCGCCTCGGGTCGCGCTGTGGACCTCGCCGAGTCGGGCTCCCCCTTTGCGGAGTCGGTGGCGACGGTTCTTGCGCAGATCCTCGCAGAGCTCGGGTCCCTTCCCGAGTGCGAGGAGGCCGTCCGAGCACGCGAGGGGTCGACCACGAGGGGACTGCTGGGGTTGTTTGGCCTGAGGAGGGAGGCGAGGTAGATGTCCGTTCTCGAGCGGGTCAGGGAGGTCGAATCCTCGAGAAGCGGGCCGATGCCCGCTGCTCTTGACCTGAGGGAGGCGCGCGAGCGGCTCAAGCGCGCCCTCGTGGAGCGGGTGGGCCTCTCGGTCATAGCGGGGATGCTCTCCTACGAGGGCGCGGCCCAGGCGCGAGAGGAGCTTGCGGTGGCGGTCGAGGCCGTGCTCAACACGCAGGGCTTCGAGGGACTGCTTGAGCACGAGCGCTCCTCGCTCGCGCGGCAGGTGCTCGATGAGGTGTGCGGGCTCGGGCCGATACAGCGCCTGCTCGAGGACGACGAGATCACCGAGGTGATGATCAACGGCTGCCAGGCTCTGTTCTACGAGCGCGCGGGGGAGCTCCATCCGGCGGAGACCGTCTTCGATTCCCCCGAGCAGATCATGATCGTGATGGATAGGATTCTCGCACCCCTTGGGCGCCGTCTCGACCGGGCGAGTCCCATCGTGAGCGCGCGCCTCGCCAACGGCGACCGCGTCAACGCGGTGGCCGCCCCCATCGCCATCGACGGTCCGGCGGTGACCATCCGCAAGTTCTCGGAGCGCGCCTGGACCCTCGCACGCCTCGTCGAGCTGGGGTCTGTGCCCCAGTGGTATGCGCGGCTCCTCTCGTGGGCGGTGCGTGCGAGGCGCTCCATTGCAGTCGCGGGGGGCACGGGCTCTGGGAAGACGACGCTGCTCAATGCGCTCTCGTGCGAGATTCCCCTCGGAGAGCGGGTCGTGACCATCGAGGACTCCGCGGAGCTGCGCTTCGACGCGCATCCCAACGTCGTGCGGCTCGAGGCGCGCGGCTCGTCAATCGAGGGCGCCGGCGAGGTGACCATCAGGGACCTCGTGAAGAACGCGCTTCGCATGCGACCCGACCGCATCGTGGTGGGGGAGGTCCGCGGCGAGGAGTGCATCGACATGCTCAACGCGCTCAATACCGGCCACGACGGGTCGCTGACGACGCTTCACGCGGGAAGCGCCGACGAGGCGGTGCTGAGGTTGATCCTCATGGCCCGCTTCGGCATGGACCTCCCCACCGAGCTCATAGAGGAGCAGATCTCGACCGCGATCGACCTGATCGTCGTGACGAGGCGCCTCTCCGACGGCCGTCGCGTGGTGACCTCGATGACGGAGGTCAGCCGAGGCGCGGGCGGCACCGCACAGCTCGACGAGTGCGTCGGCTTTGAGCTGGGGGACCGATCATGGTCGCTTCGCAGGGAGCCCGCCTTCGTGGAGGCGGCACTCGCGGACGGCATCCTGCACGAGGAGGAGGTGATCCGATGGAGATCGTGCTCCCGATGACGGCGGGCCTCGCCATGTTCGCAGGCTCCTTCGCCCTTTTGGGCGGAGAGGGAGGGGACGTCAGGCGCTCCGGGGGACGGGCGGCCAGGCTGCTCGCCCTGAGGGCGTCCCGGGGCCTGCGCGCGCTCGCGAGGACGCGGCTGGTCTCCTGGGTTCTCTCGACGGAGCTTGGGGAGAGGATGGTGCGGGAGGCCGCGCGCTCGGCACCCGGCGCGACGGCACTGCCTGCCGAGGAGGCCGCCGCCGCTCTCCTGATGGTCGCGACGGTCCTTGCGCTCGCCTTTGACGTGCTGTTCCTCACGCCCCTCGCGGGGCTTGTGGCCATCGCTGCCCTGTGCTTCCTGCTTGCGGCGCGAGACTCGTCGAGGCGGGAGCGGGAGCGACGAGACGTTCTCGCTGAGATGCCGGGGGTCTACCGTACGCTCTCCGTCGCCATGGGCTCAGGGCAGACGCTCGCCCAGGCAGTCGAGTACGTGGGCGTGCACGAGAGGGGGCCGGCAGCCGCCGTCTTCACGCGCATGTCGCTGAGGCTGAGGTGCGGCGTGCCGACGGAGGACGCGGTCTCGATGCTGGCGGGCGAGCTGGATGTTCCCGGAGCGCGCCTGCTCGCGGCGGCGCTCGTCATATCCCACAGGACGGGGAGCCCCCTGCGCGACCTCCTGCTGCGCTCGGCCCGTCTCGCGGAGCGGCAGGGCGAGTTCGAGCGGCTGCTCGTGGTCAAGACGGCCCAGGTCAGGCTTTCGGTCAGAATCGTTTGCCTGCTCCCCGTGGCGATGATCGGCGTTCTCACCCTCATTTCGCCGGACTTCCAGCGGGGGCTGCTCACCCCCTCCGGAATGGGCTGCGTCCTCGTCGCCATGATGCTCGACGGTACGGCCCTGGTTCTCATCAGGAGGCTGATGAGGGGGGTGATGTGATGGGGGCGGAGCTCGTCGCGCTGGCCCTGTGCGTCGCGGGGCTCGCGGCCGCCTCGTGCTTCGTGGCGCTCGGGGGCCCCGCGCCGGGACGCGCCGGAAGGAGGTGCGAGACGACCCTCTCGAGGGTCCTGGGGCGCCTGGCGGAGCTGCCGCTCCTGAGAAGGGCGCGGGATTCTGAGCTCCTCTCGCAGCGGAGGGAGGCGTGCCTTTCCGAGCTGCCCGTTCTTCTCGACATTCTGACGCTGGGCCTTTCCGCGGGGCTCTCCTTCGACTCGTCACTCGAGCTCTACTGCGAGCAGTACGACAACCCCCTCTCGGGGGCCTTTGGAGAGGCGATGCTCAGCTGGCGCATCGGGACGAGGACGCGCGAGCGTGCCCTCGCCGACCTCGCGGACGAGCTCGGCGTCGCGACGCTGAGGCGGTTCTCCTCAGTGGTGGCGGAGGCGCTCTCCTTTGGCGCCCCGCTCGCGGAGGCGCTCGAGCGGCAGGCGCAGGGGATGCGGGAGGAGCAGCGCTCGAGGGTGGAGGAGCAGATAGAGAAGGTCCCGGTCAAGATGCTCGTGCCGCTGGGGACACTCATCGTCCCCGCGATGTTCCTCGCGATCCTGGGACCGCTGCTCGGGTCGGCGCTGGTGGTTGGTTAGGAGTGCGGATGAGATGGGAGAGGTCATGACGATGGAGGGGCGCGGACGCGCGATGCTCGCGAGGGCGAGGGGACTCGTTGCTGACGAGAGGGGGCAGGGTACGACCGAGTACGCGATCTTGGTGGGCGTGCTCGTGGTGATCGCCATCGTAGCGATCCTGGCGTTCAGGGACAGGGTGGCGGAGCTGTGGGACGCCATCGCGAACGGCATCAACTCGCTGTGAGCCGCCTCTGGGGTGCGCTCGTGGCAGCACTTCTGGTGCTGGCGGGGGCGCTCTCCCTGGTCGCGCTGCGCGTTTCGGCCGGATCCAAGACGGACGTGGAGCGCCTGGCGGAAGACTCCGTCCGCGCGCTCTCGGAGAGCGTTGAGACGCCTCTTGCCGAGACCGTGCTCGAGGGCGCCCGGGTGAGCCGTAGCGAGAGCGATCTCGGGGTTGTCGAGGAAGGCAAGCGCCTGCTCGAGCGGTATCGGGGCCGGGGAGACTGCGTCGTGGCGCAGGCGGGCTACCTGGACCTTGGGGGCAGGACCTGGGGATGCGTGATGCAGGGGGAGGGATGGGTCGAGCTGTGCGTCGTGCAGGAGGGAGACGAGGGTGGAAGCACGGTCGTCACGTGGCGCATGGACGCCGACGACGTCGACGTCTGAAGAGGTCGGCTGGTGCGGGGCGCGACCGCGGCCAGTCGACGGTGGAGTACATGCTCCTTCTCGTGGCGTTTCTTGCCGTGATGGCGGCTCTTGCGCTGGTCTGGCGCGCCGCCCAGGACGGGAGGCTGATGGGGCTCGCAACATCGGCCGCTTCCCACGGGGCGGGTCAGGGGATGGTCGGCATGCTCAAGGACGTCGCGGAGTTCTGAGATGGTGAGGGCGGGCGACCGATCGGGCCAGGCGAGCGTGGAGGCCGCGCTGCTGGTGCCGGTGGTCCTGCTGCTCGTGGCCCTTCTCGCTCAGCCGGCATGCGTCCTGTACACGCGCTCAGTCATGGCGGCGACCGCAGCGGAGTTGACCCGCCTTGCCGCCACCTCGCGAGGGACGGACGAGGACGCGCGCTCCTATGCCCTGAGGCGCCTCGCGGCCGTTCCCGACGTCCCGCTCTTCCACGAGGGAGGGCCTGGTGCCTGGGAGGTCACCGTGACCGGTCCGGGGGACGACGGGAGGGTGACGGCGAGCGTTGAGGGCGGAGTCCGTCCGCTTCCCCTGCTCGGGGCCATCGTCGCCGCCCTTGGGCCCACGGGGGGAGGGGTCGTCAGACTGCGGGTCGAGATGACCCGAGAGGTGCGTGCGAACTGGATTGGGGGAGAGTATGCGGACTGGATCGGGATCTGGGGCTGAGCCCCCTCGGGGCGCACCTGTCATCTCGCTGTTCAGGGACGACGAGGGCGGCTTCACGACGGTCGGCGTCGCGGTCGCCCTCGTGCTGAGCCTCTCGCTTGTCTTCGCCTCCGCGGGCGCGGCGTGGGTGACGGGCCGTTCGTCCGAGGTGCAGCGCGTGGCGGACGCGTGCGCGATGGCGGGGGAGAATGCGGTGGCGGCCTTTTCGACTGTCACGCAGGTTCTGGATGCATGCGTCTTGAGCATGGGGCTCGCGGGGATCGTGGTCCTCGGCGCAGGGCTCGTGGTTTCGTGTGTCCCCGGGCTCTCCGTCGCGGGCGCGCAGATGACGCAGGCGGGCGGAAAGATCCTCGATGCGAGAAGGACGTTTGCCCGTTCAGCCGCAGACGGGGTCGAGCGCCTCGAGGCTACGCTCCCGCTGCTGATCGTGGCGAACTCGGCTTCATGCGTCGCCGCCAACTCCACGGGCGAGACGTCCTACGTGGGGTGCGCTCTTCCCTTCCCTGCGGAGTCTCGCTCGGACTTCTCGCCCCTCGACAAGGACGTGGACGACGAGCGTCTCTCGCAGCTGTCGGGAGAGATGGGGGAGGTGTCCGATGAGGTCGAGGAGGCTCAGTCCAGGGTTGACGAGGCTCTTGAGCGTGGCTGGAGGGCGGACTGCGGGTCGACTCCGTACTGCCTGCGCGAGCGTGCCGCTTCGCTCGCCGGGCTCTCGTCTGCCCAGAACCCCAACTACCCCTCCCCGGACGGGTGGACGTTCGGGGCCGCGCTGCTGCGCGCTCGGCGCTATTATGCGGCGCGGCTCTCGTCTGCCGTCGTGGGCGGGTCCGATGCCGAGGAGATTACCGACTCCGCCTGCCGGAAGGCGTTCTACGAGTACGCGCTCGAGCAGGTGAACGCGGGAATCTATCAGGAGCTGGGGGACGGCACCGTCGTCGTTGACCTCCCAAGCCTTCCGAGAAACGCGAGCCAGACCCGCTCCACGGAGCTCTACACGGACTCGAGATGGCCGTGCACGACGGAGGACGGCGTGCGCACCCTGCACTCGTCGACGCTCTGCCCGGGCGCCACCGGAGCCGCGTCGGGCACGGCGTCGGTCGCCGAGGTTGACTCTGGAGCCGTCGCGCGCTGCGACGAGTGCCGCATGGATGTCGGGGACCTGGGAAAGGTCGCCTCCGCCTCCACCTCGATCGCGAACGGATTCGAGCATCACTGGCGCATCATCGTGGAGGCGTCCGAGGACTACGAGCGGGCGAGGGCGGACGAGGCTGCGGCGCAGCGGAGGCTGAAGGACCTTGCGGACGAGGGTGAGGACGCCTTCGAGCAGGCGCTCGAGCAGCTGGGCGTCACGCGGCCGACGCTGTGCCCACCCGGGGCATGGGGCTGCGTCGCGGTGGTCGCGAGGGGGAGCTCGCGTTCGGTCCCCTCCGAGCTCACGGCGTCGTTTCTCTCCGAGGCCAAACTGCCCGAGGGCGCGGCGGTCTCCGCCTCCGTGCTTGCCCCGGACTCGTCGACCGAGGACAACAACGTGCTTGCGAGCTTCTTCGATGCCCTTGCGGCCAGCGACTCGGCGGTCGGCGGGGCCCTCGACGGCGTCATGGAGCTCTGGGGCGGCCTCCTCGTGGGATACGGGTCTGCGTACGGGAGCGTGGCGGATGCGGGCGGCGAGTTTCTCGATGGGTTGGACGGGGTGCTCGGCGGGACGGTGGGCGCGTGGCTCAAGGGGAGGCTCAAGCAGGTCATGGAGGGGCTCGGGTTCGAGCCCGTGGACCTCCGTCTGAGAAAGCCGGTCCTCGTGAACACCCAGGACGTTCTCGACCAGAGCGGTCTGGACCAGCTCTCCTCGGTTCGGGAGCTGGTAGCGGCGCTTCCCGACTCGGGGTCGGCGACGGACTTCGCCCGCTCGGTGGGCTATTGGCTGGAGGACGAAGTCGGCGGCGAGAGGTTCACCGTCGCCGAGCTGCCTATACCAGGGACCGAGCTAACGATCCCGCTCACCATAGACCTCTCGGCGCTCCGGGATGCGTCATGAGCGCGATGAGGGGCTGGGCGCGCTCCGGCCAGATGACGGTCGAGCTCGCGGTGCTGACCCCGGTGACCATTGTCGTCGCCCTCATCGTGTTCAACCTCATGTGCTTCATCGAGGCGTGTGCCGCTTTCGACCAGGCGGCGCTCGACGCGGTGGTATCCCATGGCGTGGCGCCCGCGGGCGAGCAGAGCCAGGTCGCGGCGGTCGAGGAGGTGCGGGAGGCGCTCGCCGAGGCCCTGGGGCGAGAGGACTCCTGCGAGGTCGAGGTGAGGGCGGCGCCGGCGGGAGAGGGTGCGGACGCGGCGACCTTCGTCATCTCGCCCCTGCTCACGCGCTACACCTGCACGCTCATCTACCGGCCCTGGCCTCGCCTTCTCAGGATGCCTGGCGTGACCTACGAGGCGCCGCTCTCGCTGAGGCACGAGCGGGAGCTCGTGGTGGACCGTTATCGACCCGGGGTGGTGGTCTGAGTGGGCGCCACGGTGCGGCTCAGGTCGGACGAGCGGGCCGACGTCACGCACGAGCTCGTCGTGCTGGGAGGGTGGCTCGAGCGCCTCAGGGGCCTTCTGGGCAAGGGCCCGGATGCGCGGCCGGTCATGCTCATGCGATGCGGCTCGGTTCACACGTTCGGTATGACCTACCCCATCGACGTCGCTTTTCTGGGTGAGCGCGGCGAGGTTCTCTCGGTTCGCCGTGCCGTGCCCCCGCGTGAGCTGTGCTCGTGCGCCGATGCCTTCTGCGTCATCGAGCGCCCGGCACGCGAGGGCGAGTGGCTCGTCGAGGGGGAGCACCTGTGGATCGTCGCCATCAGCGCGTGCTAAACGGTGGCATGAGGAGAAGGAGGACGCATGGAGAGGGAAGATCGTACGACGGGTGGGTATCGAACCAAGCGTTGCCCGCGCTGCGGCGCGGAGCTGTACGAGGATATGAGCGTGTGCTACGGGTGCCTCTATGACTTCTCGCGCGACGTCTCGAGGGCCCCTTCCGACGACGCGGTCCCGGCTGATGCCGGGGCGACGGTCGACCTTGCCGTGCTGCCCCCGCTTGCCCGCAGGCACGAGGGGGAGCTCGGGGTGGTGCTCAGGAGTGCCTCGGTGGATATGTGGGCACCCGTCGGGGAGCGGGGGATCTCCGTGGGGCGCGGCGAGGTCAACGACCTCGTGCTCCACTCGCTGGCAGTCTCCCGCTGCCATCTGCGTCTCGTCCCCACGCCCGACGGCATGGAGGTCACTGACCTCGGGTCCACCAATTGGGCTACCTATCGGGGGAGAGGTATCGAGGGGAGCGTCGTCGTCCCCTACGGCGAGGTCATCGATGTCTGCGGCAACCTACTCGCCATGACGGGCCCCTCGGCGGTTCTGGGAGGCGCCCCCTCGGCTGCCTTGGAAAAAAGTCTTTGACACGAGCGATGAGTTTGGTATAGTAATTCCCGCACCAAATGGCTGGGTAGCTCAGTTGGTAGAGCAGGGGACTGAAAATCCCCGTGTCAGGGGTTCGACTCCCTTCCCCGCCACCAGGACTTTCGCAGGTCGGAGGCCATGTGTCTCCGGCCTGCTTTGCTATTGGTACCAAGTGTGTTCCCAAATCGGCATCAAAGTGCCCGCACTCATGAGTGCTGGCATCGAGTGCGGGCGATTTGAGGCGGATGGGGCATCCAGTGCGGCTACTGTCCCGGCCGATGCGCGTAAGTGCGGGCTTCGAGTGCGCGCGGGCACGCACTGGATGCGCCCCGTCAGCGGCGGCCGTCCATCAGGCTAGTAGCGCACCTCGAAGTCCGTCTCGCCCTCCACCAGCGGGATGTCCTCGCGCTCGTCAACCGTGTAGCTTATGGGATAGCGCCGGTACGCCTCGAGCATCTGCGAGAAGAACGCGCCCACGTGGGCCGCCTCGCCTTGGATCTCGGCGGTGACCGAGCCGTCGCGCTCGTTTCTCACCCAGCCCGTGAGGCCGAGGTCGCGCGCGACGCCCATCGAGGTCCAACGAAAGCCCACGCCCTGGACCTGCCCGACGAAGCGCAGGTGAAGGCGGCGTGCGTCGGCGGGAAGCGGGGCGGAGGCGTCCCTGCTCGGTCTCGCGTCCGATCGCCTGAAGCCAAACATGTCCGCTCACGCTCCTCTCGCGCGCCAAGCACTATTGGCAATTGATGGTAACCGCACGAGGACCGCCTCGCGCGGGGGCGTACGCGTACAATACTAGCTGCGTTGGGTCACCCCGCGATGCGTTGGGCGGCGAACGGACGTGACGTTCGCCTGCGCGCAAGGAGGAGCGATGGGCTGCACAAGAAGAGAGTTTCTCGCACTGGCTTCCGCCGGCGCCGCCGCCGGGCTTGCCGGCTGCACCCCCTCGCGGCAGACGCCGCAGGAGCCGACCGAGGACCCGGTGTCCCCGGACCCCTCCGTCGACCTGTCGGAGTTCGAGTCCCTTGCGCTCGACGCCTCGGCGTGGCGCTATGACGAGGACAACGACGTCTACTATCAGCTCGGCCTTCCCTACTGCCTCTCCCCGGCGACCGAGACCTACGAATCCCTTGCCGTCTTCGTGCCCGGGGCGTACTTCACCGCCGAGAAGAACGGGTCCACGTACACCTGCGCCGTGAACGAGAAGGCCGTCGTGGGCGCCTTCACCGCGGCCACCGCCCCCGTCCTCATGCCCATCAACACCGGGACGCTCGCCGCGCAGGCGAGCCCTACCACCTACGCCTTCGACGGGCTGGCGCCCTACATGGACGCCGGATGCATCTACGTTTACGCCGGCTTCCGCGGAAGGTCGGCGGGATATGACACCGCCTCCGGCTCCGACGAGCTCTTTCCGGGCGGCTCCCCCTGGCCGGTCGTCGATCTCAAGGCCGCCGTCAGGTACCTGCGCTACAACGCCGCGGTGCTCCCGTGCGACGCGAGCAGGGTCTTCGTCTTTGGCTTCGGCGCGGGCGGCGGCGTGAGCGCGGTGCTCGGCTCCTCCGGAGACGCCGCGCTCTTCGAGCCCTACCTCGACTCGATCGGCGCCGTCACGCACGACGCCCAGGGCGAGACGGTGTCGGACGCCATCGCGGGAAGCGCCTCGTGGTGCCCCGTCACCTCATTCGACGTCGCGGACGCCGCCTACGAGTGGTGCCAGGGACAGTACGCGAGCGACGTCGCGCGCGCGGAGGGCACCTGGACGAGGCTGCTCTCCCAGGGCCTCGCAGGCGCCTACGGGGCGTGGGTCAACGAGATGGACCTGCGCGATGCGGACGACGCCCAGCTCACGCTCGACGAGACCGAGACGGGCGCGTACTCGCTGGGGACATACGCGAGCGCCCTTCTCGATACCGTCGACGAGGCGGCCACCTACTTTGTCCAGAACACCGCGTTCCCCTACACCTACACCCCCCAGCGTCTCGAGGACCCCACCTTCCCCGGGGACCCCAACCTCGCGGCGACGCGCGAGGCCGACGCCGTGACCTCCCAGGCGGTGCCGGGCGCGTCTGCCGACGGCACGGGCGAGGAGCAGGTGGACGGGGGAGCCGAAGCGCAGGACGGCGCGGACGCCGCCGACCAGGATTCCGCACAGACCGCGCTCGCCGGCGTGGCTCAGGTCCAGTCGACCATCTACGACACGGCGCAGAGCTATTTCGCCTCGCTCAATGCGGACAACTGGTGGATCAACTACAACCACCGCTCCATGAGCGTGACGGTCTCGAGCCTGCGCGACTTCGTCTTGCACCTTCGTCCGGCGACGCTCTCTGCGTCCCCGTACGACCAGCCGGACCGCAGCTCCAAGGTCAACCAGCTCTTTGGCATCGGCGAGGAGTCGACGCTGCACTTCGACGCCATCGCCGGCGAGCTGATCCAGGCCAACCTCGACGCCTACGCCTCCTGCGAGGACTGGCCCGCCGAGCTCGAGGTCGACTGGGAGGAGGACCTCGAGAAGGTCGACTCCCTGGAGACCGACATGGCGACTCGCGTGTCCATGATGAACCCGCTCTACTGGCTGAGCGGCCACTACGAGGGGTACGGCCAGGCCTCGGTCGCTCCGCACTGGCGCATCAACGAGGGCCTGTTCGACACAGACGTGCCGCTGTGCTCGGCATCCAACATCGTCCTCGCGCTGAGAAAGTACGATGGCGTCGCCGACGTCGCGCACACCGCCGTCTGGGGCCAGGGGCACGTCCTCGCCGAGCGCTCCGGGTCCGCGACGGCCAACCTTATCGCCTGGGTCACGTCCTGCTGCACGGCCTAGGGCGCGCCTGACGATGTCGGCTCGAGTTTTCGCCCAAGGCGAGGGTGGGGCGCCGTCGCGCCCCCTCTCCCCTCAGCAGGCCCTCTCTGTGGGCATCACGCTCTTCTCGATGTTCTTCGGCGCGGGCAACCTCATCCTGCCCCCGCTCCTCGGCGTGCAGGCGGGCGGGGAGAGCGTTGCCGCCATCCTGGGCTTCTTTGTCGCCGGGGTGGGGCTTCCCGTCCTGGGCATCGTCGCCGTCGCGCTCGCGGGGACGCTGCGCGAGCTGGCGTCGCGCGTGCACCCGGCGTTCGCCCGGGTCTTCGTCGCCCTGGTCTACCTCGCCATCGGCCCGTGCCTCGCCATCCCCCGCACGGCCTCGACGGCCTTCGAGATGCTCGCACCGCTCCTTCCCGCCGGGTCCTCGGTGCCCGTCGCGCGCCTGGTCTTCTCGCTGGCGTTCTTCGTCCTGGCGTTTGTGCTCGCGCTGCGTCCCGGCAGGCTCACGCGCTTCCTCGGGCGCGTCACCGGTCCCGCGCTCATCGTGCTGATCGTCGCGGTGGTCGCCTCCTCTGTCTCCTCGCTCCTGGGTGCCCCCGCACTCCCTGCGACGGCACCGGTTGCGCCTTATGACGGCAATGCCGTCGTGCAGGGTTTCCTCACGGGATACCAGACCATGGACCTGCTCGCCTCGCTGACCTTCGGCATCGTGATCGCACAGAACGTGCGCGGCCTCGGCGTCACGGACGGCAGGGGCGTCATGCGCGAGGTGTGCCGGGCGGGCGCCGTCGCGGGTGTGCTCATGATGGCCGTCTACGGCGGTCTCTGCGCCGTGGGCTTCGAGCTGAGCGGGGAGCTCGCGGGCGTCACCAACGGCGCCGTCGTCATCACCGAGTCGGCGACCCTTCACTTTGGCGTCGCCGGGACGGTCGTGGTGGCGGCCATCTTCCTACTGGCGTGCCTCAATGTCTGCGTGGGGCTCATCAGCTGCTGCGGAACCTACTTCGCCGGGGAGCTCCCCGGCGTCTCGTACCGCGCCTGCGCCCTCGCGTTCGCGGCGTTCTCCTGCGTCGTCTCCAACCTTGGCCTCGACGCGATCTTGTCCTTCTCGGCCGCCCTGCTGGGCGCCCTGTACCCGCCCGCCATCGTGCTCGTGGTCATGGGGATGCTTCGTCGTCGCTGCGACGCCGTGGCTCCCGTCTGGCCGTGGACGGTCGGCGTGACCGTGGTCGTGAGCTCGCTGGAGTCGGCCCGCGACGTCCTCGCCCCGGGCCTTTGGCTTCCCCTCGACGTTTTGCCCCTCGCCGACCTCGGCCTGGGGTGGGCGCTCCCCGCACTTGTCGCCGCGGCGGCCTCCAGCGCCGTCACGCTGTCCCTTCGACGCCGACAGACCGTTCAATCAGAAAGGAACCTCCCGTGATCGTCAGAAACAAGAAGCGCACCGCCCTTCTCGGCATCCTCTCCCTCGTGCTCGCCGCGTGCATCGTCACCCTTGCCGTCGGCTGCTCGTCCGATGCCGCGTCCCCGACGCAGGGAGACGATGTCGCCGCCGAGACGGGCTCCACGGCAGACATCACGTCCGTCGACGAGGACGACCCCTACGCCACGGGCGTCCACCACGTCTCCATCGAGGTGGAGGACTACGGGACGATCGAGCTCGCGCTCAACGCCAACGTCGCCCCCATCACGGTCTCCAACTTCTGCCACCTCGCTGAGGAGGGGTTCTACGACGGGCTCACGTTCCACCGCGTGGTCCCCGGCTTCATGATCCAGGGCGGCGACCCCGAGGGCAACGGCACCGGCGGCTCGGACCAGACCATCAAGGGCGAGTTCGAGGCAAACGGGGTGGAGAACAACATCCCGCACACGCGCGGCACCATCTCGATGGCGCGCTCGAGCGACTACGACTCCGCGAGCTCGCAGTTCTTCATCATGCAGGAGACGACCGACTCCCTTGACGGCCAGTATGCCGCCTTTGGCACCGTGACCTCGGGAATCGAGGTCGTCGACGCCATCTGCGAGGGAGTGACGATCGAGGACGAGGCCAGCGGCCTGGTGACGGCGGACACTCAGCCCGTCATCGCCAGCATCACCGTCGTCGACTAGCGCGGCGAGAAGGACGACGAGAAGCGATAAACGCAATAACCTACTGAAGAGTCGTTAAGGTTTCAATACCTCATCCGCAAACGGCAGAAAAAACTCCTTTTTCGTGCTATACTGGACGAACGTGAAAGGAGTGGCCTATGTATGCCATCGGGGAGTACCTCGTCCATCCCGGTCAGGGAGTCTGTCGCGTTGAGGAAGTGACGGAGGGTCCCCAGGCGGTCTATCGGCTGCTTCCCGTGGGCAAGCGCCATCCGGTTCACATCAGCTTCCCCATAGCCAACGAGGCGCGCCTGAGGCCGGTCCTCACGCGAGACGAGGCGGAGCGCATCATCAACGAGTACCCGGACCTTCAGGTCGAGGAGTACACGGCCCGCAACAACTCGCTCGAGGAGGAGCACTACAAGACCGAGATGCGCCAGGGCTCGTGCCTTGACTCGGTGCGCATCGCAAAGACCTTCCGCATCCGCATAGCCGACCTCTCCGCGCGCAACAAGAAGCCGCCCGTGGCCTACGAGCGTATCCTCAAGGAGGCGCGCGAGCGCTCTGCCGCGGAGCTTGCCGTCGCGCTCGACATCACGCCGGAGGACGTGGCCCTGCTCTTCGAGCAGCGCATGGGCGAGGAGAGCCAGAACTAGCCCGCCTCGCCGGCGCCCCCCGACGTTACGTCTCTTGGACGGTTGCGTGTGCGTGCTGTGAGGAGGGCGGCTCAGCCGGTAGAATGGGCATGATCTGAACGCGTCATACCCAAGGAGGCACCATGGCGGAAAACGACATGGCGAAGACCGACGCCGCATCCGAGAACCGTGCGATCATCACCGTCCTGGGAGGCGACCGCCCGGGCATCGTCGCAGCCGTCGCCGGGGCGCTCAGCGAGCGCGAGGTGAACATCCTCGACATCTCCCAGACGATTCTGCAGGGCGTCTTCACGATGACGATGCTCGTGGACTTTGGCGCAGCGGATTTCTCCGAGCTCAAGGCGAAGCTCGACGAGCTCTCTTCCGCGCTTGACGTGCAGATCATGCTGCAGCGCGAAGAGGTCTTCCGGTACATGTACCGCCTCTAGGGCACGGGCCCCAACAGAAGAAAGCGCGCTCGGGGCCGGACCAGATCCGGCCCCGAGCTCAATACACCTCGACACACGGGAGGTAGCCCATGATTCGCATACCCAAGGGAGCCGGTTGGCCCATCCTCACCCCGCGGAACACGCCGGCGTTCGACCATGTGGCCGACGCCTATCCCATGCCCTCGGTGGCGCTCGGGCAGCCTCCCGTCTCCGACGGTCTCTATCACGGCTATGAGGACGTCGACGTGGTGCCTCAGGAGCTGTACGAGAAGTACGACGTCAAGCGAGGCCTGCGCAACGCGGACGGCTCGGGCGTCCTCGTGGGCCTCACGACGATTTCCAACGTGCACGGCTACAACAAGACCGACCACGGCATCGAACCCGACGACGGTCGCCTGATCTATCGCGGCTATGACGTCGACCAGCTCATCGACGGGGCGCAGGCAGAAGACCGCTTTGGCTACGAGGAGGTTGCCTACCTGCTCATCTCCGGGCGCCTTCCCACGCGCGAGGAACTCGATGACTTCCGCGCCCGCATCGACGCGCGCAAGCAGCTGCCCGAGGGCTACCTGGGCATCTTCCCGCGCGCGACGTACAGCCACTCCATCATGAACGTCCTGCAGCGCGCCACGCTGCTGCTCTACGCCTTCGACCCCACGCCCGACGACATCTCGCCGGCACATGAGATCGACGTCGCGCTGTCGCTGCTCGGCCGCTGGCCGCGCACGGCCGCCGTGGCGCATGCCGCCCACGTGGCCGAGCTCAACGACACAAAGCTCGTGGTGCCGCCGGTGCGCGAGGGATACTCGATGGCAGAGACCGTGCTCGACGTCCTGCGCAGCGACGAGGGCTTCACGCACGAGGAGGCCATGCTGCTCGACGTCATGCTCATCCTGCACGCCGAGCACGGCGGCGGAAACAACTCCACGTTCACCACGCGCGTCCTCTCCTCCTCCGGCACCGACGCCTACTCCGCTTATGCGGCAGCCATCGGCTCGCTCAAGGGCCCCAAGCACGGTGGCGCCAACTTCAAGGCCGGAGACATGATCGAGGACGTGGCCGCACACGTGCGCGACTGGTCAAACGACGACGAGGTCGCGGACTACCTCGGCAAGATCCTGCGCAAGGAGGCCTTCGACAAGGCGGGGCTGCTCTACGGCCTCGGGCACGCGGTCTACACCAAGACGGACCCGCGCGCCGAGATCATCCGCGAGTACGCGCGCCGCCTTGCGGAGCAGAAGGGCCAGGTCGAGAAGCTCGACCTCATCGCCAGCATCGAGCGCCTGGGGCCGCAGGTCATGCGCGACGTCCGCGGCATCACCAAGCCCATCTCCACCAACATCGACATGTACACCGGCTTCGTGTACTCGATGCTCGGCATCCCGCAGGACCTCTTCACACCGATCTTCGCCATGGCGCGCCTTGCCGGCTGGACCGCGCACCGCATGGAGGAGCTCTACGGAGCGGGCCGCATCATCCGCCCGGCTTACAACTCCGTCATGCCCCACAGCGGCGACTACGTGCCCCTGAGCGAGCGCTAGGCTCGAGGTCCCTCGTTCTTCTCGCCTGGCGGCTTGTTGCGGCCCCGCGCGACCTCGGACCCAAATCCGGATTTGTGTTCTTGGTGGACCCAAATCCGGATTTGGGTCCTCGGCGAAGGCGCCGCCGGGGGCTGACGGTTCTTGTCGGTTAAGTACTTATCCTTGCGATTTACCTTGCGGCTCGAAGAGACCTCTGCGGCGGAGAAGTGCCCTCGGCCCCGGACCCAAATCCGGATTTGGGTCCGCAGTGGCGGGCACTTCTCGGCAGACGTGGCGTGTCCAGACCGAGAGGATAACTCCAGGGCAAAGCCCTTTAACGATAAGAACGTTCGGGCCCAACTGCCGTCACGGCCCCGGACCCAAATCCGGATTTGGGTCGCGGGCGGACAAGGGCATGCAAAAAGGACGCGGGCCCTCCAGTGGGAGGGCCCGCGCACGTAAACACCTGGATAGCGGAAAAGACTACTCCGTGGCCTCTTCCTCTTCCTCCTCGTCATCGAGCAGGGGACGGAAGCTCGCGGTGTCGCCGCCCACGACGGCGGTCGCCTCCTCGACGGAGCGCTCGCGGTCCTCGCGCATGCGGATGGAGAAGATGTCCTCCTCTTCCTCCTCGCGCGCCCCCGCCTCGGAAGGGGAGGGCTTGGGGACGACGCGCTCGCTCTCGGGCAGCTCCACGCGGGAGAGCTTGTGCTGGCGCTTGGTGCGCGAGAAGAGCGGCACGTACTCGTAGATCAGGCTGGAGTTCTCGAGGCCGTACCAGCGGGCGGGCGAGCCGCAGAGGCTGCGGATGAAGTACTTGAGCTCCATGCAGCGGCGGTTGATGCCGGAGATCTCGGTCTCGGGGGAGAGGGTCTTGCGGATGAGGCAGAACTTGAAGTCTCCGACCTGGCTCGGCTCGAGGTAGATCGAGTACTTGTGCTCCTGCGGCGCGAGCTGGCCGCGCTCCACCAGGCTGGAGACGATCTGGTAGAGGTAGGTGTTGACGCGCTGGTTGACCTTGAAGCCCAGGCGCAGCTGCACCTTGAAGAGGAAGTCCGTGCCAAAGTCCTCGACGAGGTACTCGTGGGTGAAGGGCTCCTCGGTCACCTGGACGTTGAGGAAGTAGTACGCCTTGGCGCGCTTGGGCTGCTTGTCGAGGATCGAGTAGAGGATGTCGCGGTCGAGCTTGTCGAAGGACGAGTCGTTGGTCAGGAAGACCAGGTTGTCGGCGAGCAGCGGGTAGTCCTCGTCGTGGCTGAGGTCGAAGATCTGGTCGAGGTACTTCACCACGGGCAGGTACATCGTCTGCGTGCGCTCGACGGCGGTGCCGCGACGCCACACGTACATGACCAGGAAGATCGCGGACGCGATGACCACGGTGACGTAGCCGCCGTGGAAGAACTTCGTGAGGCTCGAGAAGAAGAACATGAACTCGATGGCGCCGAAGAAGATCGCGAACGGGATGGCCAGCGCCGTCTGATGACGGATGCGCGAGAGGTACGTGAAGAGCAGCACCGTGGTCATGAGCATCGTCACGGTGATGGCCAGGCCGTAGGCTGCCTCCATGTGCGCCGAGGTCTGGAAGAACAACACCACGCAGATGCAGGCGACCCACATGACGTTGTTGATCATGGGGATGTAGATCTGGCCCTTGGTCTCGGACGGGTAGTTGATGCGCATGTGGGGCATGAGGTCCAGGCGCACCGCCTCGGAGACGATGGAGAAGGAGCCGGTGATGAGCGCCTGTGAGGCGATGATCGCGGCGAGGGTGGAGAGCAGGACGGCGAAGACGCGCACCTGCTCGGGCAGCATCTGGAAGAACGGGTTGAGGTCGGCGATGGCGCCGAGCTCGGCGGACCCGTTGTTGGCGAGGATCCACGCGCCCTGGCCCAGGTAGTTGAGGATGAGGCAGACCTTCACGAACGGCCAGGTGGCGTAGATGTTGGGCTTGCCGACGTGGCCCATGTCGGAGTAGAGGGCCTCGGCGCCGGTGGTGCAGAGGAACACGTTGCCCAGGACCATGACGCCGGCGGCGTTGAGGTTGCCGTTGAACAGGAACATGATGCCGCGCACGGGGTTGAGGGCGCGCAGCACGCCGAAGTTCTCGAAGATGTGCGGAAGGCCGGCCACGGCGAGGAAGAGGAACCACAGCGTCATGATGGGGCCGAAGCCCTTGCCGATCTTCGAGGTGCCCGCCTTCTGGACGAAGAAGAGCACGCTGATGATGCACACCACGATCGCGATGACGATCTGCTGGTTGTCCCCGATGATCCGGTAGAGGAAGTCCACCGTCCTCAGGCCCTCGATGGCCGTGGTGACGGTGACGGCCGGCGTGAGGATGCCGTCGGCGAGCAGGGCGGCGCCGCCGATCATGGCCGGGATGATGAGCCACCGGCCGCATCGCTTGACGAGGCTGTACAGCGCGAAGATGCCGCCCTCGTTGTGGTTGTCCGCCTTCATGGCCACGAGCACGTACTTGACCGTGGTGATGAGGGTGAGCGTCCAGATGATGAGCGAGAGGGCGCCCAGCACAACGTCCTGGGACATGGTGGCGAGCCCGCCGTTGCCGGAGATGATCGCCTTCAGGGTGTACATGGGGCTCGTGCCGATGTCGCCGTACACGACGCCCAGCGTGACGAGGATCATTGCCGCGGAGAGCGGGATGCCGGCGCTCTTGGCCTTGTTGCCGCCGCGCGCCAGCGTGGTTTCCTTCGCAGTCATGACGCTCCAAACTCGATTACCAACAATGAGGGCCGTATGGCCTGACAGCCTAGCGTATCACTTTGTCGCATGGGTAGAATGTGCTGCGAGTAAGGTATCCGGCCGAAAGGAGAGAGATGGCGGACGAGGAGAAGGGCGCGCCGAGCGCCCAGGAGAAGGAGCGGACCCGCGCCTATGCCGTCGTGCCGGCGGAGCGCGCCACGAGCGTGCCCGAGCCGGCGTCGGCGCGACTGAGCTGGACGGACGGCGAGCGGCATCTCGACTATGAGGCGCGCGCGGCGCATCTGGAGGTGCGCGATGACGCCGGGGCGCTCATCGGCAGGATATTCTCGCTCTCGTACGTGGCGGTCGACGGCGAGGGAAGGCCCGACGCGGCGCGCCCGGTGACCTTTGCGTACAACGGCGGCCCGGGCTCGAGCTCGGTGCCCATCAACTTCGGCGGCATCGGGCCCAAGCGCGTGACGACCGACGGGGTGCGCCACGTGCGCGCCGACGCCCCGGTCGTGGACAACCCGCATACACTGCTGGTTGACTCCGACGTGGTGTTCCTGGACGCGCTCGGCACCGGGTGGTCGGTGCTCGCCGAGGACGCCGACCCCAAGAAGGTCTTCTGCACCGACGGCGACGCGGATGCCTTCGCGCGCGCCATCTGCGCCTGGCTCACGGAGAACGGCCGCTGGTCGAGCCCGCTGTACCTCTACGGCGAGTCGTATGGCACCGTCCGCAACTCCGTGCTCATGCGCCTGCTCGGCGAGCGGGGCGTCCAGCTCACGGGCGTGGTGATGCTCTCCGCCGTCTTCAACATCGCGGGCCTGCTCAACCCGGGCGATGACCTCTACTACCTGGGCATGATGCCCACGTTCGCCGCCACGGCCCAGTTCTTTGGCAAGGCGGGCGCCGGCGTGGGCGAGGACGAGTGGTTCGACCGCGCGATGGCCTTCGCCGAGGACGAGCTCGCACCGGCGCTTCTACGCGGCGACCGCCTGGGCGAGGACCGCGAGCGCGCGGTGGCCGAGCAGATGGCCAACTTCATCGGCCTGCCCGCCGAGCACATCCTGGAGCGTCACCTGCGCATAGACCTTCTCGACTTCAGGACGCACCTGCTCGCCTCCGAGCGCCGCGTCTGCGGCCGGCTCGACACGCGCTTCTCGGCCGACGTTCCGTCGCCCATGCAGAGCTACGACATGTGGCTCGCGGGGGAGGACGCCGCCGACGACGCCCTCGAGGGCGCATGGGCGCGGGCGTTTCGCCGCTTCTGCGCCGACGAGCTCGGCTACCAGGGTCCCGCACGCTACCTCACCAACAACTACGACAAGGTCAACGCCGGGTGGAACTGGGGCCACGAGGAGCCCGGCCTGGGGGAGGTGGCGACGCCCAACGTCTCACTCGACATCGCCGTCGCCCTGCGCCGCAACCCCACGTGCAAGCTCGCGATCATCGGCGGCCGCTATGACGCCGCCACCACCTGGTGGAACGTGGTCCACGACATGAGCTGCCAGTTCCTCTCGCCCGAGCTCAAGAGCCGCGTGAGCTGGTACCGCTACGGCTGCGGGCACATGGCCTACGTCGACGAGCCCACGCTCGAGGCCATGGGCCGCGACGTCCACGAGTTCTACGAGAAGCACTAGCCGGAAGGGCCGGGGCGAGAAGGTTCGGCGCTCAGACAGCTTGCCGCTTAGGGCGCGGCAAGAACTCGCGGCGAACCTTCTCGCCCCGGTCGGCGGCGGCTTCTGACGTAGGCGAGGAATAAGACGAGCTCGCCCGGTACAATGGTCGGGCAAGCGAGAAGAACGGGCGAGAGGTGACCCGATGGAATTTGTTGCGACGTGCCCCAAGGGCTTTGAGCGTCTGCTGGCCGACGAGCTTTCCGACCTGCGCGTTCCGCAGGTGAGGCCGCTCAAGGGCCAAGTCTCCTTCGGTGGCGCGCTGACGGATGCCTATCGCGTCTGCCTGTGGTCGCGCCTTGCCTCGCGCGTGCTCGCGGTCCTCGCGCGCGTGGACGCCCGCGACTCCGATGCGCTCTACGACGGCGCGTCCTCGATTGCCTGGGAGGGGCACCTTGTTCCCGGGGCGACCTTTGCCGTGGACGCCCACGGAACGAACGCGCAGCTCAGGAACACGCAGTTCGTCGCCTTGCGCGTGAAGGACGCGATCGTCGACCGCATCTTCGCCGCCACGGGCGTCCGTCCGCTCACGGACACGTCGCGCCCGGGCCTCACGATAGGCGCGCGCGTCAACGGCGACCATGCCACGCTTTCCGTCGACCTCGCGGGCGAGCCGCTCTTCCGACGCGGCTACGACTCGCGAGCAGCCGACGGGGTGGCGCCGCTTCGCCCGGACTATGCCGCCGCGCTGCTCGCTGCCGGGGGATGGCGCGACGCCGTCCGCTCAGGAGACCCGGCGCTCGTCGCGCTCTGGGCCGGCCAGGGCAGCGTGCTGGTGGAGGCGGCGTGCGCGGCGCTCGACCGCGCCCCGGGCCTGCTTCGCTCCCGCTGGGGCTTTGCCGGCTGGGCTCAGCATGACGACGCCATCTGGCAGGCTCTTCTCGACGAGGCGGACTCCCGCGCCTCCGCGGGCGAGAAGAACCCCTGCTCGCTGCTCGTCTCTGACGACCGTCCCGGGTCTGCCTCTGCGTGCCGGCAGGCCCTGCGCGCTGCGGGCGTAGCGCTGGAGCCGACCTTCTGCCCCGCCCCCGAGGCGCTCACTGTCGTGCGGAGCCATAGGGGACCGCTTGTGACCTGCGATTTCTCATGGATCGGTGCGGCGGACCTCGCACGCGAGGCGTCCGCTCTGTCTACGGCATCGGCCGCCGCGGGCATGGGGACAGTCGCCCTCGCGCTCGACGCCACGCTCGACGCGGCCCTGAGGTCCGAGCCGTGCCACGTTACCGAGGTCATCGCGGGGCGCGATCCGGCGACCATCCGTCGCTATGCCCGGCGCGACGACGTCGAGCCCCCTTCCTGCGTCGACGTTGCCGGGGAGCGCGTTCCCGTGCTGGTGCCGGCGTCGGATCAGTTTGCACGCAGGCTTGCCAAGGTGGCGAAGCTGCGTGCGAAGTGGGCGCGCCGTGAGGACGTGACCTGCTACCGGGTCTACGACGCCGACCTGCCGGACTACGCCGTGGCCATCGAGCTCTACGAGGGCTCGGAGACGCCGGGGCGCTGGCTGCAGATCTCCGAGTACGCCGCCCCGCGCGGCGTCGACCCCGAGATGGCGCGTCGCCGCCTTCTCGACGTGCTCACCGTCGCCCCGCGCGTCATGGGGGTGGCATGGCGGGACGTGAGCGTGCGCGTGCGCACGCGGTCGCGCGGCGGCTCCCAGTACGCCGACGAGGCTCGGACACCCCAGACGCGCCCCCTGCGAGGGCGGCGCGGCCCCCAGCTGCCCGGCTCTTCTCGCCCGTCGCGGCGCATCGAGCTGCCCGAGGGTTCGCACCTCGTGGACGAGGGCGGGCTCACCTTCGAGGTCAACTTCGATGCGCGGCATGACTGCGGGATCTTCCTCGACCATCGCGAGACCCGCTCGCGCATCCGTGAGATGATGAAGGAGACCAAGGGTTCGAAGCGCTTCCTCAACCTCTTTGCCTACACGGGGACCGCGACCTGCTATGCGGCGGACGGCGGCGCCAAGCACACTACCACCGTCGACCTCTCGCGGCCGAGCCTGGACTGGGCGCGCCGAAACATGGCCCGTAACGGCTTCGACGGACCCGAGCACGAGTTCGTGCAGGCTGACGTGCTCGCGTGGGTCGCCGAGCAGCGCCACACGCGCAACCGCTGGGACCTCATCTTCTGCGACGTCCCCACGTTCTCCAACTCCGCCCGCATGCGGAAGGCGTCCTTCGACGTGCAGCGCGACCACGCAGAGCTGGTCATCGGAGTGTCGCGCCTGCTTGTGCGCGGGGGCCGTGCGATCTTCTCGTGCAACCTGCGCAGCTTCAGGCCCGACGTCGAGAAGCTCGAGCGCGCCGGCGTGCGCCTGATGGACATCACGGATGAGACCATCCCCGAGGACTTCGCCCGCAACCGCAAGATCCATCACGCCTATCTGGTGGAGCGTGTCGAGCGGGCTTAGCCCCAGGGAGTTTCGTTTGTAGGGTATTTCACGGAGGCAATCCCAAGTATGACCAAGGGTTAACTTCCGTAAAAGAGCAGGTAGATGGCTTGGCTCATTTGTAGTGTATTTGATTTGACGTCCGCAAAATACCCTACAAATGAGCTCTCGCTCACAGCGCGCCTCATTTTGGTCAGTTTGGACGCTCAGGTGGGGTGCGGGCGATGCCATCTGCCGCCGAGTGCCGTCCGTCCGCGCATGCGTGGGGCGGACGCACGCCGCGCGCGAGTAATATCTCCCTATACGTGTGGAAACGGCGCGGGCAGCGGCTCGCGCCCCGAGCAATAGGGGGAACACGCAATGGATGCACGCATCGAGGCCACGGTCAAGACCTGGCAGGACAACGTCAAGGAGCCCGACCTCGCGGCCGAGCTCGCTGAGCTCACCAAGGAGGGCAACGAGGACAAGCTCTTCGACGCCTTCTATCGCGACCTCGCCTTTGGCACCGCGGGTCTGCGCGGCACGCTCGGCGTGGGCACCAACCGCATGAACGTCTACGTGGTCGCTCAGGCCACCCAGGGCGTCGCGGACTACCTGAACGCCCACTACGACAACCCCACCCTGGCCCTCGCGCGCGACTCTCGCAACAAGGGCGAGGACTTCCAGAAGGTCGCGGCCGGCGTTCTCGCCGCCAACGGCGTCCACGTCTACGTGCACCCGCGCATCGAGCCCGTCCCCACGCTCTCTTTTGCGGTGCGCCACCTCGGCACCTCCGCGGGCATCGTCCTCACGGCCTCCCACAACCCGGCGCCCTACAACGGCTACAAGGTCTACAACGACAACGGCGGCCAGATCACCGACGAGGCAGCGGCCGAGATCTCCGAGAACATCGCCAAGGCCGACCCGTTCAACGTCAAGATCATGGACTTTGACGAGGGCATCGAGAAGGGCCTGATCGAGTGGACGCCCGAGGAGGTCCTCGACAGCTTCATCGACAACATCAAGAAGGTCTCCGTCCCGGGCTTCAAGGCCTCCGACGACTACTCCGTGGTCTACACCCCGCTCAACGGCACGGGCATGGAGCTCGTGACCCGCATCCTCAAGGAGATCGGCGTCGAGAAGGTCTCCGTGGTGCCCGAGCAGTCCCAGCCGGACGGCAACTTCCCCACGTGCACCTATCCCAACCCGGAGTTCCGCGAGGCCCTCGAGCTCGCCCTCAAGCTCGCCGAGGAGGTCAAGCCCAACCTCGTCGTCGCCACCGACCCGGACGCCGACCGCATGGGCACCGCCATCCCGCACGACGGCGACTACGTGCTGCTCTCCGGCAACGAGATGGGCGTCCTGCTCATGGACTGGCTCGCCACGATGGCCAAGGACAACGGCGAGGACGTGAGCCGCAAGGTGGCCGTCTCCACGATCGTCTCCTCCTCGATGCCCGACGCCCTCGCGCGCGACTGGGGCTTTGAGATGAGGCGCGTGCTCACCGGCTTCAAGTACATCGGCGACCAGATCGACCAGCTCAAGGACGAGGGCGAGGAGGACCGCTTCCTCATGGGCTTCGAGGAGTCCTACGGCTACCTCGTGGGCACGCACGCCCGCGACAAGGACGCCATCGTCGCCACGATGCTCTGCGTTGAGATGGCCTCCTACTACGCCGAGAAGGGCATGGACCTCTACGAGGCCATGGACGCCCTCTATCAGAAGTACGGCTACTACCTCAACGGCACCGTCAACGCGTCCTTCCCGGGCGCGGCGGGCGCCGAGAAGATGGCCGGCATCATGGACGGCCTGCGCACCAACCCGCCTGCGGAGATCGCCGGCTACAAGGTCGTGGGCATGACCGACTACGCCACCGGCCCGGAGATGCCGCGCGTCTCCGGCCTGCAGAAGGAGGCGGCGCAGGTCCTGCCGCCGGCCAACGTCATCGAGTTCCGCCTCGAGGACGACAACAAGGTCATCTTCCGCCCGTCCGGCACCGAGCCCAAGGTCAAGGCGTACCTCTTCTCCAAGGGCGCCACGCGCGCCGACTCCGAGGCCGTCCGCGCCAAACTCGAGGCCGCGTCCAAGGAGATCCTGTCGTAGGGTCGTAGCACGCTCTCACGCGGGTTAAGGGGCCCCGCACTTCTCGTCGGCTCATTGGGCTTCGCCCAAAAGTCGCCGGCCGAGAAGTGCGGGCCCCTCGTGTGTCAATCGGCTCTTAGGTGGGAGGGGAGAGCGGGTTGAGAAGGAAGGGGCGCCGTCGTGGTGACGGCGCCCCTTCGTGCAAGGCTCTTTGTTGTGGGGGCTACTCCGTGCTGTCGGAGGCGTTGTCGGCGGTGCTGAGGGCGTAGAGGTTGTCGCAGGAGGCGGCAAGGGTCGCGGGGGCCCAGGGGTGCTCGCTCACGTCGGGGGAGGTGGGGTCGTAGACCTGAACGGTCCCGTCCTCGTTCTGGGAGACGAGAAGGACCCAGTGCGCCATGTCGGTGAGCGTGCCCGCCTTAGCCTCGATGAGCAGGTAGGTGCCCGAGTCGAGCATCTGCTCGAGGTTGTCGCCGTTGGAGACGTAGGAGGCGTAGGTGAGTCCGAGGTCCTCGGCGGCGCCCTGGAGGTAGTCGGCGGACATCGCGGAGTCGCCGGTGGCGTAGTCCGCCTCGGTCACCGCCTGGGCGATGTCGGCGGGCGACTTGTCGTTGTTGCCGGTGAGGCCCATGTAGGCCATCGAGACAACGGTTGGACCGGAGCCGCTCACAGCCAGCGGGTGGCCGGCATAGTCGACGGCGCCCCAGCGCGCGTCCCAGCACCAGAGCTGAGGCGCCTCGCCCTTCGTGACGGCGTCGGCGTAGGGCTGTGCGACCTTCTCGGCATCGGGATAGGAGGCGACGAAGTCGATGGCCTCGGGGACATCGAGGGCGAGCTCGAGCAGGCCCTGGTCAGAATACTTGTCGGCCGTGGCCGCGATCTGGGCGAGCTTCTCGTCGCGGTTGAGCTCGGTGGCAAACTTGCCGGTGAGCTCCTCGGAGACTCCGGCTGCGACGCGGGAGTCGACCGGGTTGGCGTCTCCGCCCGAACCGCTCGACGAGCAGCTGCGTACGCAGCTGGAGACGCCCGCGACCACCAGGACGAGAAGGACCACGGCCAGCGCGCCCAAGATGAGCAGCTGGCGGTCGATGCCGAAGATGCGGTTGCGGTTGCTCTGGAAGTTGATGCTGCGCGCCCGGACGGGGTAGCCCGGCCCCTTGCGGGACGGGCCCTTGAGCCCGTTACCGCGCTGCCGCGTGCCACGGGGGCCGTGATAGACGCTTCCTTGGGGCGTGATGGGCGGGCGAGAGCTCTGATAGCGCGGGCGCGAGGAGCCACTCGAGCCTCCGCGCGCCCTGCCGGTGTTGCCGTTGTACGCCATATATCCTCCGTGACGCATGGTCTTCGCAGCGTTTTCCTTATCGCATGATACGGCAGCGAGAGTGTAGGGCATTTCGCATCCGGGCGGATAATCGGGGAGCGGCTCGCCGTAGAGGAAAAGTTGAGGCAAATAGAGACGCGCCAGGACGCCGTGATGCGTCCGGGCGCGTCGCCTCGGTACGTATGGGGGGCGAGCCTACGGGGTCGTCTCGCCGCCGCCGGTCTCCCCGGTGCCGCCACCGCCGGAGGGCGTGTCGGTGGTCCCACCGCCCGTGTCGGTGCCGCCGCCGGTGCCGCCGCCAGTGCCGCCACCGCCGTCGGTGTTACCGCCGCCGCCACCGCCGCCGGTGTTGGAGTCCCCGCCGCCGCTCGGGGGCGTGATGGGCTCGGAGGGAGTCTGGGGCTCGGAGGGCGTGTTGGGCTCCACCGGGACCGTGGGTTCGTCGACCGTCGGGGTCTGGGGCTCGGAGGGCGTCTCGTAGTCGTCGCCCGAGTCGTCGTAGCTGTAGTCGTAATCGTAGTCATAGTCGTCGTCATAGTACGACGAGGAATTGGTGCCGACGAACTCCCAGGAGCTGTTGGGCTCGTATGTGGCGCTGTGGTCGGAGGACGGGAACTCGGCGCGCTCGACACCGTCGAGAACCGCGTTCATATAGTCGGTCCAGATGGGCTGGGAGGTCTCGTAGGTCTCGGCATAGCCGCCGTAGATGAGGACCGGGTCGTTGCCCTGGCGGTAGCCCATCCAGACAACGGTGGTGAGCTGCGGGGTGAAGCCGCAGAACCAGAGGTCGGAGGCGTCGTCGGCCGTACCGGTCTTGCCGGCGACGGGCTGGTTGGCGTTGAAGTAGGCGTTGACGTAGCTCGTGGTGTAGCCGGCGTCGAAGACGCCCTCGAGGACCTCGGTGACGTCCTCTGCCACGGCGGAGTCGATGACCTGCTCGCCGCCGTCCTGGTGCTCGTAGACCACGTTGCCGTTACGGTCCTCGATGCGGGTGATGGCGACGGGGTTCCTGTGGACGCCGCCCGAGGCGATCGTGGAGTAGCCCTCGCACATCTCGAGCGGGGTGACCTCGGTGGCGCCGAGCGAGGACGCCAGGACCGGCTTGACCGGCGTGTCGATGCCCACGAGCTGCGCGGTCTCCTGGAGCTTCTCGACGCCGATGGCATAGATGACCTGGCCGTAGGCGGTGTTGGAGGAGAGCTCGGTCGCTCGGGCGAGCGTGATGTATCCGTAATTGTTGTTTCCGTAGTTCTTGAGGTTGGGCCAGCCCGGGCCGATGTCCATCGGCGAGCTGCAGTTGAGCATGACGGTGGGGCTCATGCCGTCAAGCATGGCGGCGAGCAGCGTGAAGGTCTTGAAGCTCGAACCCGCCTGGCGCTGGGCGAGGGCTAGGTTGTAGGTGGACTGCCCGGCGGCCTCGTCGTTGCCGTAGTTCTGGCCGCCCACCATGGCGACGATGTAGCCGTTGGAGTTGTCGATGGAGACCAGCGCGGCGCCGATGCCCGGATCATCGAGCTTGCCGACCTGCTCGGCGCAGGCCTGCTCGGCGATCTGCTGCTTGGTGGGGTCGAGCGTGGTGTAGACCTTGAGGCCGCCCTGAAGGACGGTCTCGGACGAGAAGTCCTGGAGCAGCAGCTGGCGCACGTAGTCGGTGAAGTAGGGGTAGTCGCCGATGGAGTCGGTGAGCTCGCCGGGGTTCACGACAATCTCCTCGGCGCAGGTGGCGTCGTACTCCTCCTGCGAGATATGGCCCGCCTCGAGCATGCGCTGGAGGACGAGGTTGCGGCGCTCCTTGCAGGCCTCGGGGTACTGGAAGGGGTCGTACATGGACGGCGCGTTGGGGAGGCCCACGAGCACCGCGGCCTCGCCGAGCGTGAGCTCGCTCGCGTGCTTGTTGAAATAGGTGATGCTCGCGGCCTCGATGCCGTAGGCGCCGTTGCCGTAATAGATGGTGTTGAGGTACATGTTGAGGATCTGGTCCTTCGTGTACTCCTTCTCCATCTGGATGGCGATGTAGGCCTCGCGCACCTTGCGCTTGAGAGACTGCTCGAACTGCTCGTCAGAGAGGACGGTGTTGCGGACGAGCTGCTGGGTGATCGTGGAGCCGCCGCCGGCGTCCCCGCTGCCCGTGAGCTGGCCCACGACGGCGCGCAGGATGCCCTGCGGGTCGACGCCGTTGTGGTCGTAGAAGCGCTTGTCCTCGGTGTCCACAACGCCGAGCTTCACGTAGTCGGAAATCTCGTCGAGCGTGACGGAGCGACGGTTCTGCAGGTAATAGGACGCGATCTCGTTGCCGTCCGCATCATAGACGCGCGTGGGCTCCGCGACGAGGTAGGCGTCGGCGGAGGTGTAATCCGGCAGGTCCTCGAGCCAGGAGCCGACGAGGGCCCCCAGCGAGAGCGCGAGGGTCACGCAGAGAAGCGCGATGAAACCGAACACGCCCGCGATGCCGAAGCCGGCGAAATGGGTCCTTGAGTGCGTGCGTGCCCTGCGGGTTCTGATCCCCATCGGGGTCCTCCTTGTCATGGGGCGTTCGTCCACAGTCGCACTCATTATAGTTGGGCGACGTCCCGTCCCGCTCGGCGAGGCGCGGTCATGGTGAGACCGTGAATAAACTGAACGCCAGCGTCCCGCGCTCCGGGCGACAACCTGCTATCCTAAGCTGTTACGGGAAACGCAAGAACGCAATGGAGGAGAGATCGTTGCTGCCAGTTGACGAACAGCTCAAGGTGATCACGTCCGGGACGATGCAGATCGTCCCGCTGGACGAGCTGAAGAAGAAGCTCGAGAAGGGCACGCCCCTCAACATCAAGCTAGGCGTGGACCCCACCTCGCCGGACCTGCACCTCGGTCACGCCGTCCCGCTGCGCAAGATGCGCCAGTTCCAGGACCTCGGCCACAACGTGACCCTCATCATCGGCAACGGCACCGCCCTCATCGGCGACCCGTCCGGCCGCGACTCCACCCGCCCGCCCCTCACCGAGGAGCAGGTCGAGGCCAACGCCAAGACCTACGTCGAGCAGGCTATGAAGGTCCTCGACCCCGAGAAGACCACGATCGTCCACAACGGCGACTGGCTGAAGGGCCTCAACCTCGCCGAGATGCTGAAGCTCATGAGCCAGTTCAACGTGGCTCGCATCCTCGAGCGCGAGGACTTCCACAACCGCTACACCGAGGGCAAGTCCATCGCCCTGCACGAGTTCATCTACCCCGTGCTGCAGGCCTACGACTCCGTGGTAATCAAGGCCGACCTCGAGATGGGCGGCAACGACCAGATTTTCAACCTGCTCGCGGGCCGCGACCTCATGCGCGCCATGGGCATGGAGCCGCAGGTGGCCCTCACGATGCCGCTGCTGGTGGGCACCGACGGCCACAAGAAGATGTCCAAGAGCTACGGCAACTACGTGGGCCTCACCGACGAGCCGGCGGACATGTACGGCAAGGTCATGTCCATCACCGACGAGCTCGTGCCGCTCTACTGGCGCCTGTGCTCCACGGCCGACATGGACAAGCTCGACGCCGTCGACGCCGCCTTCGCCGACGGCTCCGCCGACCCGTACGCGCTCAAGCGCGAGCTGGCGGCCAACATCGTTGACCTCTACCACGGCGAGGGCGCCGGCGCCGCCGCGAGCGACGCCTTCGACGCGCAGTTCAAGCGCGCCGAGGCCCCCGAAGACATGCCGGAGTTCCCGCTCTCCGTGGCCGAGCCCAACGACGAGGGCAAGGTCTACCTGGGCAAGCTCCTTGTCGAGGTGGGCATCGCCAAGTCCGCCGGCGAGGCCCGTCGCCTCGTTGACGGCGGCGGCGTCAAGATCAACGGCGAGCCCGTGGCGCCCAAGTGCTACAACGTCGACCCCGCGCTCTTCTCGGCCGGCACGACGGTCCAGTCCGGCAAGAAGCGCTGGGCGCGCCTGGTCTAGCGCCCGCAGCTCGCCCGCCCTTTCAGTGAAAGGTGCGGCAAAACGACATATTCCACTGCCAAATCGTCGTTTCCCCGCACTTCTCGCTTGATGTGCGGGGAAACGACATTCTGGCGAGAAGAACCGTCCATCTTCCGCACCTCAGCCGTTGGGGCGCGGCAACGCGACGTTTTGGCGAGAAGAACCGTCCGCCCGCGGCAGGAGGCGATGACACGATGACGAGAAGAACGACGTTTCTTGATGCCCACGGAGTGCCCGAGCTTCTGGCCCCCGCCGGCGGCCCCGAGCCCTTCAACGCCGCGCTCGCAGGCGGCGCCGACGCCATCTATTGCGGGCTGGGCAACGACTTCAACGCCCGTCGCGGGGCGAAGAACTTCGACGACGAGTCCTTCTCGGCGGCGTGCCGGCGCGCGCACCTGGCGGGCGCGCGCGTGTACGTGACCGTGAACGTGGCGATCTCCACCGATGAGATGCCGCGCGTGCTCGAGCTCGTGCGGCGCGCGTGGGGGCTGGGCGCGGACGCCTTCATCATCCAGGACTGGGGCCTCATGGCTGAGATTCGCCGCAGGTGGCCCGAGGTGGAGACCCATGTGTCCACGCAGGCCAACGTGCAGGATGCTCGCGGCGTTGCGTGGTGCCGGGATGTCTGGGGTGTTGACCGCGTGACGCTCTCGCGCGAGCTATCGCTCGAGGAGGTCTCCCGCATCGCCGAGGAGGGCGTGGAGCTGGAGTGCTTTGGGCATGGCGCGCTCTGCTTCTGCTACTCGGGCGTGTGTCTCATGAGCTCGCTCGCCGGCGGCCGCTCCGCCAACCGCGGGCTCTGCGCGCAGCCGTGCCGCCTGCCCTACGACCTCGTCGACGAGGACGGGCAGGTGCTCGAGATCCCGGGCGTGGCTACGCAGGGCCTGCCCGAGAAGAATCGCGGGGTGGGCGGCACGCGCCTGCTCTGTCCCAAGGACTACTGCACGGTGGACCACCTCGCAGAGATGCGCGACGCGGGCGTGGGCTCGCTTAAAGTCGAGGGTCGCATGAAGGCTCCCGACTACGTGTTCTCCGTGGTGTCCGCGTATCGCGGTGCGCTCGATGCACTCGCGGCGGGCGAGAAGGACGGGCGGCTCGAGGCCGTGCGGCACCGCCAGCTCAAGCGCGCTTTCAACCGAGACTTCACGGATAGCTACCTCTGGGGTCGCTCCGACAACGACATGATGAGCTACGAGCGTTCCAACAACCGCGGAGAGGTCGTGGGCGAGGTCGTGGGGTCGCGCGAGCTCGAGGACGCCGTCGTGCGCCGCGGCGGCGGCAGCGGCGGGCGCGAGCGCCTGCGCCGGCACACGCGCGCCGACGTCGAGGTACGGCTGAGCGCGCCCGTCGGTGCGGGCGATTTGCTCGAGATCCGCCCGGTCGATGACCCCACGCAGTTCCTCACCGCCCCGGCCCCCGCGGACGCCGAGGCAGGGGAGACCGTCACGTGCCGCACCGCCCGCCCGATGCCCGTGGGATCGGTCGTGCGCGTGATTCGCTCGCAGCGCGCACTCGATGACGCTGCGCGCGTGGCCGACAAGGACGTGGTGCGTCGCCGCCCGGTGCGCGTTCGCGTGGCGGCGCGCCTGGGCGAGCCCTTTGCGGTGGAGCTCGCGTGCGTCGACGGCGCGGCGACTGCCCGAGCCGAGGGATTCGTCGTGGAGGCGGCGCGCACCAAGGCCGTGACCGGGGAAGACCTCGTGGAGCACGTGGGCCGCATGGGTCAGAGCCCCTTCGAGCCTGTTGGCTGGGACGTGGAGCTCGATCCGGGCTGCGGCATGGGCTTCTCGGCCGTGCACAAGGTCCGCGCCGAGGCGTGCCGTCTGCTGGAGGAGGCCCTTCTCGCTCCCTACGATGTGACAATTAGGACAGGTTCCCTTGTCACATCGCCGGCGAATGTGACAAGGGAACCTGTCCTAATTGTCACATCAGAGGAGCCGTGTGCGTGCGCTCTGGTGATGACGCCGGAGTGCGCGGAATCAGCCCTCGCCGCAGGCGCGACGCGCGTCTACGCGCCGGCAGACGAGCTCGCCGAGGGCTCCTGGCCCGAGGGCGTGATTCCCTGGCTCGACGAGGTCTGTCGCGAGGGCGACCACCCGCGCCTGGACCCGTGGGCGCGCGCCGGCGAGCCCGTGGCCGTGGGCAATGTCTCCGAGCTCGCCCTCGCCGTCGAGTGCGGCGCGGCCCCCGAGGTCCGCTCCTGCATCCCCGTGCACAACGCGAGCTGTGTCGCGGCGCTCGAGGAGGCCGGCGCGGCGGGGCTGTGGCTCTCGCCGGAGCTCACGCTTGACGAGGTCTGTGCGCTCGCGCGCGTGGCGACGGTTCCCGTCGGCCTCGCTGTCTTCGGTCGCGAGCGCGTCATGACGAGCGAGCACTGCGTGCTGCAGGCGCTGGGCAAGTGCGTCCACGACTGTCGCCGCTGCGCGCTGCGCCGCCGCCGGCTCTCGCTGCGGGACATCGACGGTCGCGAGCTTCCGGTCCGCACCGATGTCAACGGAAGGTCGCGCATCTGGGCCGCCCAGCCGCTCGATGCCACTCCGCAGGCGGCAGAGCTCATTGCGGCCGGCGTGTCGCGCCTTCTGGTAGACGGCCAGCTCATGGACGCCGCCGAGGTCGGCGCCGCCGTCGCGCGCACGGTCCGTGCGATCGAGGCGGCCCGCGATGGACGCCGCCCCGCGCAGCGTGTGAGCGGCGCCACTTCCGGGCATCTTTTTGCCGGCATTGGGTAACATGTTCCACGGACCGCAAGATGCCCCGCCCGCGCGCGGGGCCTGAGAAAGGACTCATCATGGCAGTTGATCGCGCACTTCTCGATGCCACCCTCGACGTCATCCGTCAGAGCCTCCAGGCCGACGGCGGCGACGTCGCCCTCATCGACGTGACCGACGACGGCGTGGTCACCCTCGAGATGCAGGGCGCCTGCGCCGGCTGCCCGCTCTCGAGCCTCGACATGTCCGAGGGCATCGAGCGCATCCTGCGCGAGCACGTCCCGGGCGTGACCCGCGTCCAGCCCGCCGCCTTCTAGCGCGGGCGAGAAGAACGGGCGGAGAAGAACGTGTTTCTCGACGACCTCTACCACATGCTCGACCCGGTGGCCTTCTCGCTGGGGCCGCTCACCGTGCGCTGGTACGGCATCGCGTACCTGCTCGGCTTCATCTGCGCCGGCATCGTGATGTGGCGCACGCAAAGGCGCTGGAAGCTCGGCCTTTCCGTTGACGACATCTTCTCCATAGTGATCGGCGTGGTCTTCGGCATCATCATCGGCGCGCGCCTGTTCTACGTGATCTTCTACATCTACGGCGCCGGCGAGTCACTCTCGAGCCCGCTCGAGGTCTTCGCGACCTGGGAGGGCGGCATGAGCTTCCACGGCGGCCTGGTCGGTGCCATCATCGGCGGCAGCCTGGTGTGCCGGCACTACGGCATCTCTGTGGCTACGGTCTGCGACCTCGGCGTGATCGGGGCGCCGCTGGGGCTCTTCTTCGGCCGCTGTGCCAACTTCGTGAACGGCGAGCTCTGGGGCAAGGAGACCACGCTTCCCTGGGGCGTCATGTTCGAGACGGGTGGCAACGTGTACCGCCATCCCTCCCAGCTCTACGAGGCCGTGCTCGAGGGCCTGGTGATCTTCGCGGTCCTCTACGCGCTGTCGCGCCGCGTGCCGCCGCGCCCGCAGGGCACCTTCATGGGGTGGTTCCTCGCGCTCTACGGCGTCTTCCGCTTCCTGATCGAGTTCGTCCGCGTGCCGGACGCGCAGCTCGGCTACCTCTTCGGCCCCATCACGATGGGCCAGCTGCTGAGCCTGCCGCTCGTGCTCCTGGGCGTGGCGATCCTGGTGGTCGCGCACCGGCTGGCCCGCCCGCAGGTGGGTCGCTTCGACCGGTAGCCGCAGAAGAGAGGTCTCCCGTCGCGGGGCGTGCCTGTGGGCGCGCCCCGCTTTGTGTGCCGTCGAGAGGCGCCGCCCCGGCGCGTGGTTCTTGTCCTCTTGCGGGGACAAGAACCACGCCCTGAGACCAAGAAACCCTGGTCACCCCGCGGTTCTTATCCTCCGCGGAGCACAATAACCCACTCCCACAAGGGGCGTCATCCCGCCGCTCCGGTCCAGACCGACCGTCCTGTGATCTTTTTAGACACGCTGTCTAAAAATCGCTCAAAGCTGGTACAGTCCCTACGGGAAACCGTGAGGCAGGGAGGCGCGCGTGGGCGAGAAGAACCAGCAACTCAGGGTCGGCATCGATGTGGGGTCCACCACGGTCAAGGCCGTGGCGCTCGACCCCACGGGCACCGCGGTCTTCTCGCGCTACGTGCGCCACGGCGCGCGTCAGGCCGCCACGGCCGCAACCGTCCTCGAGGAGCTGCGCGCCGCCTTCCCGGACGCCGCGTTCCGCGCGGCGCTCACGGGCTCCGGCGCGTCCGCGCTCGCCGACGTCCTGGGCCTGCCCTACGTCCAGGAGGTCGTGGCCAACTCCATCGCCGTGCGCATCCTCTACCCGGACGCGCGCACGGCCATCGAGCTGGGCGGCCAGGACGCCAAGATCGTCTTCTTCGAACGCGACCCGCGCACGGGCGAGCTCACGGTCTCCAACATGCGCATGAACGGCTCGTGCGCGGGTGGCACGGGCGCCTTCCTCGACGAGATCGCCACGCTGCTCAAGGTTGCCCCCGAGGACTACGACGCCCTCGCCGCCGCCGGCACCACGGTCTACGACATCTCCGGCCGCTGCGGCGTCTACGCCAAGACGGACATCCAGCCCCTCGTCAACCAGGGCGTTCCCAAGGCCGACCTCGCGCTCTCGGCCCTGCACGCCATCGCCAAGCAGACGATCGGCGGCCTGGCGCAGGGCCTCGACATCGTGGCCCCGGTCGTCTTCGAGGGCGGGCCGCTCACCTTTGACCCCACGCTCGTGCGCGTGTTCGCCGAGCGCCTCGGCCTCTCCGCGGACGAGACGATCGTTCCCGAGCACGCCGAGACCTTCATGGCCCTCGGCACGGCGCTCGCGGTGGACGCGCACTTCTCGGACCGCCCGACCGCGCTCGACGTCGCCGCCGCGGCAGCGACCCTGCGCGAGCTCGACGCGCGCCCGCCCGTGCCGGAGGAGCCCGCGACCCCGCCGTTCTTCTCGACGCCGAAGGAGCGCGCGGACTTTGAGGCCCGCCACGCCGCGCCGCCGGAGCCCGCGCCCGCCGCGCCGGGCGAGGACGGCGCCCTCAGAGTCTACCTGGGCATCGACTCCGGCTCCACCACCACCAAGTTTGCCCTCATAGACGAGCACGGCGCGCTCGTGGACTCCTTCTACGCCTCCAACGAGGGCGCCCCGCTCGACGTGGCCGCCGAGGCCCTGCGCGAGCTCGCCCGCCGCCACCGCGCCGCGGGGCACGAGCTCAAGGTCCTGGGCGTGGGCACCACCGGCTACGGGGAGCTCATGTTTGCCAAGGCCTTCGGGGCGGACTACCACGTGGTCGAGACGGTCGCGCACGCCCGCGCAGTCCGCGACGTGGTACCCGACGCCACCTTCGTGCTCGACATCGGCGGGCAGGACATGAAGGCCATCTGGCTCGACCACGGCGTCATCACGGACGTGGTGGTCAACGAGGCATGCTCCTCGGGCTGCGGCTCGTTCCTGGAGACCTTTGCTCGCACGCTCGGCATCCCCGTGGAAAAGATCGCCGAGGCCGCCTTCCGCTCGGACGCGCCGGCGCGCCTGGGCAGCCGCTGCACCGTCTTCATGACGAGCTCCATCGTGACCGAGCAGCGCAACGGCAAGACCCCGGACGACATCATGGCCGGGCTCTGCCGCTCGATCATCGAGAACGTGTTCACCAAGGTCGTGCGCGTGCCGAGTATGGACGCCCTGGGCGAGAAGATCGTAGTGCAGGGCGGCACGTTCCTGAACGACGCCGTGCTGCGCGCCTTCGAGCAGCACGTGGGCCGTCCCGTGACGCGCTCCCCGCACGCCGGCCTGATGGGAGCGATCGGCGTGGCCCAACTCGTGCGCGAGCGCGCCGCCGAGGAGCTGCGCGCGACGGGGCACGTGCCGCGGACCTCGTTCATCGGCTTCGACGCGCTCGAGGGCTTCTCCTACGAGACCGAGGCGGGACTTGCCTGCCCCTTCTGCCAGAACCACTGCAGCCGCACGCGCATCACGTTCTCGAGCGGCGCCTCCTGGGTGACGGGCAACCGCTGCCCGCGCGGCGAGGTCGTGGGCGACCCGCGCGACGCCGAGGTCCGCGCCCGCGAGCGCAAGGTCCGCGAGCGCACCGCCCGTGTGCCCAACCTCTTCGCCGAGCGCGAGCGCCTGCTCTTCCGCGACTACCCCGTCGAGCCGGTGCGCGACCTCGGCGACGACGCGCCCACGATCGGCCTGCCGCGCGTGCTCGCGCTCTGGGAGTGGGCGCCCTTCTGGACCACGCTGCTGCGCGCCCTCGGCTACCGCGTGCGCCTCTCGCGCAAGAGCTCGCGCGCGATCTTCGAGCGGGGCCTTCCGGCGGTGACCTCGGACACCGTGTGCTTCCCGGCCAAGCTCGTCCACGGCCACCTGCGCGACCTCGCGGACGCACAGGTGGACCGCATCCTCATGCCGTCCGTGACCACCGTCCCCTCGGACAACGCCGCACCCACGAGCCAGTCCATGTGCGCCGTGGTCAAGGGCTACCCGCTCGTGGTGAGAAACTCCGACAACCCGGAGCGGCGCTGGGGCATCCCCTTCGATGCGCCGCTCTTCCACTGGTACAGCGAGAAGGACCGCGAGGCCCAGCTCGTGGCGTGGCTGCACGACTGGGCGGGCGCCACGCGCGCCCAGGCGCGCTCCGCGGTGCGCCAGGCCCGCGCCGCGCAGGAGAGCTTCCGCGACGAGCTGGAGCGCCGCGGTCGCGAGGTCCTCGAGGGGGTCGAGAAGGACGGCGGGTACGCGGTGGTTCTCGCCGCGCGACCCTACCAGACCGACGAGCTCGTGAACCACGGCCTGCCGGGGATGCTCGTCCAGGCAGGCGTGCCCGTGCTCACGGCCGACAGCGTACCGGGCGTGCGCGAGGTGGACCTCTCCGCCAGCCGCATCGACGTGGTCAACAACTTCCACGAGCGCATGCTCGGCTCGGCCGTCATCGCCGCGCGCGACCCGCGTCTCGAGTACGTGCAGCTCGTGAGCTTTGGCTGCGGCCACGACGCCTACCTCTCCGACGAGATCGTGCGCCTCATGCACGAGATCGGTGACAAGGCGCCGCTCGTCCTCAAGCTCGACGAGTCCGACGCCACGGGGCCCCTCGGCATCCGCGTGCGCTCCTTCGTGGAGACGGTGCGCGAGCGCCGGGCCCGGGAGCGCGCAGCCGCCGCGCCGCCCGCGCCCCGGCCCCTGGAGGACCCGTACCCCGTCAAGTTCGAGCGCGGGGACGAGAAGGTCTACGAGGTGATCGTCCCCAACACGAGCCACGCCTTCTCGCGGCTCATGGCTGCGGCGGTGAGCCGCCAGGGGCTGCGGGCGGTGCCGCTCGAGCTGGGGCGCGAGCGCGCCATCGAGCTCGGCAAGCGCTACGTCCACAACGACATCTGCTTCCCCGCGCAGATCGTGATCGGCGAGGTGCTCGCCGAGCTCGAGCGCGGCGGGCACGACCCGGACCGCACGGCCGTCATGATGGCCAAGTACGTGGGCGACTGCCGCCTCACGCACTACGGCGCGCTGCTGAGGAAGGCCCTCGACGACGCCGGCTACCCGCAGGTGCCCATCCTCACCAACGACGGCGCGGACTCGCACGACCTGCACCCGGGCTTTCGCCTGGGCGTGGGCCCCTCGATCGACATCGCGTGCGGCCTGCCCATGATCGACGTCCTCGAGGCGCTGCTGCGCAAGGTCCGCCCGTACGAGCTGCGGGAGGGCTCCGCCGACGCGGCCTTCGAGCAGGCGATGGACCTGCTCATGGACGCCATCGCCGCCCGCGGCGCGCGCGGGACGGAGGGCGCCTTCCGACGCGGCCTGGAGCTTCTCTCGGCGGTGCCGCACGACCGCTCGACGCCGCGGCCGCGCGTGCTCATCGTGGGCGAGTACCTGCTCAACTTCCACCCCGGCGCCAACCACGAGATCGAGCGCTACCTCGAGCGCAACGGCTTCGAGGTCGTGGAGGCGCGCATGACCGACGTCATCCGCAAGAGCTACTCCTACAAGCACGCGCAGGCCGCCGAGTACCACGCGAGCATCCCCGCGCCCGAGCGCGCCTGGAACGCCCTCGTGGACCGGGTCTTCTCGGCCACGCTCGCCCTGACCGACAAGATCGCGCGGGACTGCCCGCTCTACGAGCGCCCGGCGAGCATGGCCGAGCTGGCGCGCCGGAGCGACCCGATCATCCACCACACCTTCGATGCGGGCGAGGGCATCCTCATCCCGGCGGAGATCCTGGAGCAGGCGGCGCGCGGCGTGCGCAACTTCGTGATCCTGCAGCCGTTTGGGTGCCTCCCCAACCACGTGGTGGGCCGCGGCATCATCAAGCGCGTGAAGGAGCTCTACCCGGACGCGCAGATCCTCCCGCTGGACTACGACCCCGACGTGAGCCACGCCAACATCGAGAACCGCCTGCAGATGCTCGTGATGGACGCACGGCCCGACGTGGCGCCGGAGGGGGAGCGATGAGCGAGTCACGGGAGGCCTCGCGCGCGGCCGGGCGCATGCGGGCGCGCCTGGCGGACGCCCTGTGGGGCTGCCTCGAGACGCGCCGCCTCACCGAGGTCTCGGTGGGCGACGTCATCGAGGCGGCGGGCGTGAGCAGGGGGTCGTTCTACTATCACTTCTCCGACCTGGACGACCTGGTGGCATGGGCCCTCGCCCAGGAGCTGCTCAACTCCGACCGCGCGGGCCACTCCTTCCTGGTGCTCGCGGCGCAGCGGGAGCGCCCCGAGGAGACCCCCGCGGTCTCGCGCAGCCTCGCGCGCGTGGGCCTCTTGCTCGACCGCGGCGGGATGAGCTCGGTCTTTGAGGTGACGCTCGACGCCATGCTGAGGCTGTGGAAAGACGCCCTCTGCGAGGGAGGCGAGGAGCTGCCCGACGAGGTGGTGGCCCAGCTCGAGTACGCGGTGGGCGGCACGGTGGGGATGCTCTCGCGCGCCCGCTCCTCGACCGAGGCCAAGCGCCGGATGTCGATGGCCTTCGTCCACGAGCGGCACCTCTGGCTCGTGGCGCGCGTCGCCGAGGTGCTGGGCGTGAGCCCGCGCGAGCTGGCGGCGCGCCTGGAGCGCGCCCGCCGCGCGACGGCGGCGTGACGCGCGTAGGTCCGGGCCCGCTCGTTCTTCTCGCCGCCCCTGAGGGTTCTCCGCGAAAATCCGGCAGTTTGGTACGTTAACACGGGTTCCAAACTGCTGTTTTTTCGCGGAGAACCAGAGTGGGCGAACGAGGAGAACCCGCCGTGCCGGGCGAGAAGAACGCGCCGCCCCAACCCTACGCGCGGGCGGAGTCCTCGGGCGTGATCGTCATGGACTGGAAGCGGTGCGCCATGTAGGCGTCGTCGTAATGCTCGGCGTAGAACTCCTCGACCGGCGACGACGGCGGCAGGCCGCTCTCGCGCTGGTACCAGCACTCGAGCGACTGCAGTGTCATGACGCCGTTCACGAGCATGAGCGCCGCGCACACGGCCGTCACCGAGTAGCGCGCCTGCCAGGGGATGAGGTTGATCAACTTGAGCAGCCACGGCAGGCAGACCTTGATCCACACAAAGCCCAGCGCGCCCCACATGCACATGAAGAGCGTGGACGTGCGCCCGCCAAAGAGCACGGCGACGGGGTCCGGGAAGAGCCCGAAGATCGTGGAGCCCGAGTAGTCCCAGGCCACGGCGCCAAAGCCCACCTGCATGAACCAGGAGACCGCCGCCTCGAAGAGGCCTCCGATCACGGCGGACACCAGGAAGATGACCACCGGGTTCGCGCGGTAGAAGCGGTTGAGCGCCACCGTCATGAGCACGGCGCCAAATCCGTAGATGGGCGAGAAGGGCCCGTAGAGCATGCCGGCGCGGTCCTGGTAGACGCCGGGGTCCACCACGACCATGTGGTAGACGGTCTCGATGATCAGCCCCAGCACGCAGCACACGACGAAGACCCAGAACAGGTTGAAGAAGTCGAGCTCGATGAAGCCGCGGTCGCCCTTGGCCCGGCCGAGCGTGCCGGCCTCGGCGGCCTCCTCGGTTTCCATGTCGCGCAGTTTGCGCTGGAGCTGGCGCTCCGTGATGAGGGTGGGGTCGATGGTCGCGGAGATCACGATGAGGATGAGCAGGCGGACGCCGCTGTAGATGAGGTTGTCGCCGAAGCCGCCCAGCATGATCTCGAGGAGCAGGTTGACGATGCCCACGCCCACAAGGCCGTAGGCGATCTGCGCCACGTGCCGACGGCGGTCGCGCAGCATGAGCACGCCAAAGGCGACATAGCCCGCCGCCCCAACGAACATGGTCACGACCTGCAGGATCGTGAGCGTCATCGTGAGCGTGACGTCGTGGCGCTCGCGGAAGAGCTCGGCGCCGTACTGGACGAGCGGCACGGCGATCAGCGCGATTAGCGCGAGGACGGCCGCTGCCGTGACGAGGCAGTAGATGCCGTAGAGCTTGAGCAGCGGCGAGATCTTGCGGCTCTCGGCGGGGACGGCTGCGTGCGCGGGGGCTTTGCTCATGGGTGCTCCTTCGGGGCAATGACATTGGCCTCATCGTACCCGCGAACCCAGGAAAGCAAACCTGGGGCGACTGAGGTGCGGAATCTGGACGTTTTGGCGAGAAGAACCGTCCATCTGCCGCACGTCAACCGAAGAGGTGCGGAATCTGGACGTTTTCGCCCGTCAGAACGTCCGTCTGCCGCACGTTCTTCTCGCCTGCGAAAAAGTTATGTACGGTTAACATTCGTGTCCAAATAGTTTACTGTGTCTAACAGACTTGACTGTCGGACGTGAGGGGCGACGACACGTGATGATTGACAGGCGGCTTATCGGCATCGTGCCGAAAAGCATGAGATACGTGCTGGCAAATGTGGCACTGCAGTGGGCCTCGCTCGTGGCAAACATGGCGATGATCCTCGTGGTGTGTCGCACGCTCGCCGGGCTTTGGGCGGGCGTGGCGGACGAGAAGGACCTTGCGTTCCTTGCTGTCTGCGTCGCGGCTTCAGCGCTGGTGCGCGGAGTCTGCGCCGTAGCTGCGGCGCGTATGGGCCACCTCGTCAGCTGCGCGGTCAAGCGCACGCTGCGCCATCGCATCTACGAGAAGCTCCTGCGCCTGGGACCGAGCTACCGCGAAGGCGTGCGCACCTCCGAGGTCGTTCAGGTGGCCGTGGAGGGCTGCGACCAGCTGGAGACCTACTTCGCCGCGTACCTGCCGCAGCTCTTCTACGCACTTCTCGCCCCGCTCACGCTCTTTGCGGCGCTGGCCTTTGTGAGCGTGCCGGCGGCCGTGGTGCTGCTTGTGTGCGTGCCGCTCATCCCGGTGGCCATTGCGGCCGTCCAGACCTGGGCAAAGAAGCTGCTCGGCCGCTACTGGGGGCAGTACACCGAGCTCGGCGACACCTTCCTGGAGAACCTGCAGGGCCTCACGACCCTTAAGGTCTACCAGGCCGACGAGTTCAAGCAGGCCGAGATGAACGAGCAGGCCGAGAAGTTCCGGCGCATCACCATGCGCGTGCTCACGATGCAGCTCAACTCCATAACGATCATGGACCTCGTCGCCTACGGCGGGGCGGCCGCCGGCGTGGCGGTGGCGCTCACGCAGATGGCGGCGGGCGCCGTTGGTCTGGGCGGGTGCCTGGCTATCATCCTGCTGGCGGCGGACTACTTCATTCCCATGCGCCAACTGGGGTCGTTCTTCCACGTGGCCATGAACGGCATGGCGGCGAGCGAGAAGATTTTCCGGCTTCTGGACCTGCCGGAGCCGCCGGCGGGCGGGGAGGCATTCCCGACGCATTGCGGCGTGCGCGCCAGTTGCCTGCGCTTCTCGTACGACGGGGAGCGCGAGGTGCTGGGCGGCGTCGACCTCGACGTGCCGGCGGGCGGCTTCGTCGCGGTGGTGGGGGAGTCCGGCTGCGGCAAGTCCATGCTCGCCGCGCTGCTGCTGGGGCGCCTGCGCGGGTATCGCGGCTCGCTTGCGGTGGGCGGTGCGGAGGTCTCCGCGCTCGACGCGTCTGACCTTCTTGCCCATGTGACGTACGTTGGGCACGAGAGCTATCTCTTCAAGGGCACGGTGCGAGAGAACCTGCTGGTCGCGAAGCCCTCGGCGACCGACGGCGAGCTCTGGGCGGCACTCGAGGCCACGCGCCTGGCGGGGTTTCTCCACGGCGAGGCCGGGCTGGACACGATGCTCACCGAGCGGGGCTCCAACCTCTCCGGCGGCCAGCGGCAGCGTTTGGCCATCGCTCGCGCGCTCTTGCACGAGACGCCGGTCTACGTCTTTGACGAGGCGACGTCAAACGTGGACGCGGAGAGCGAGGACGCCATCATGGCGGCCGTCCGCGGGCTCGTGGGGCGCGCGACGGTGATACTCATCTCCCATCGCCTGGCAAACGTAGTGCGCGCGGACGAGATTCTCGTGCTCGACGGCGGCCGCGTGGTAGAGCGCGGGCGCCATGGCGCACTGCTGGCGGCGAACGGCCAGTATGCGCGGCTCTGGCACGCCCAGCGCGCGCTCGAGGAGTTTGGTGAGGCAAACGTACCTGTCCCCGCCGTCTCACGGGAGGTGGTCGCATGAGGGTGAAGCTGCGGCTTATTGGACTGGTGCGCCCGCTCGCGGGATTCATGGCGCTCGCGATCCTCATGGGGCTTCTCGGCCACGCGTGCGCGGCGGCGATCACGGTGCTGGGCGGGTACGGCGTCCTCGCGGTGCTCGCTGACGGCGCTGCCGCCCCGCTCGCGGGCCTCATCGTGGCGATGGCGGTCTGCGCCGTGGCGCGCGGGCTTCTTCGCTACGGCGAGCAGGCGTGCAACCACTTCATCGCGTTCAAGCTGCTCGCGCTCATCCGCGACCGGGTGTTCCGGGCTCTCCGCCGCCTGGCGCCCGCCAAGCTCGAGGGGCGCGACCGCGGCGACCTCATCTCGCTCATCACCTCTGACATCGAGCTACTCGAGGTCTTCTACGCGCACACCATCTCCCCGACGGCGATCGCGCTGCTCTTCTGCGCGGGCGCCTGCGCCCTCATCGGGAGCTTCCACCCGCTGCTCGCCGTCGTGGCGGCGGCGTCGTATCTCGCCGTGGGCGCGGCGTGCCCGCTCGTCGCGGCGCGCCTGGCTGGTGACGCCGGCGCGCGCTTCCGTGCCGGCGCGGGCGAGCTCTCGAGCTTCGTGCTGGAGAGCCTGCGCGGCCTGGACGAGATCCTGCAGTACGGAGCCGGCGCCGCCCGTCTCGCCCAGATGGACGAGCGGTCCCGCGCGCTCGCTGGCGACGAGGAGCGCATGAAGCGCTCCACCGGTCGTGCGACGGCGCTCACCAACGCTGTCATTCTCGCCTGCGACCTGGCCATGCTGCTCGTGACGGCAGGCCTCCATGCGCGGGGCGCCGTGGGCTTTGACGGCGTGCTCATCCCCGTGCTCGCGCTCATGAGCTCGTTCGGCCCGGTGTTGGCGCTCGCGAACCTGGGCTCCACGCTGCAACCCACCCTCGCGGCGGGGGAGCGCGTGCTCGCCATCCTGGACGAGGAGCCGGTCACGCCGGAGGTCACGGGCCGTGAGCGCGTCGGCTTCACCGGTGCCGCGGCCGAGCATGTGGGATTCTCCTACGGGGAGGAGCGCGTGCTCGACGACGTCTCGCTCGACGTCCCCGCGGGCGGCATCGTGGGCATCACCGGGCGCTCCGGCTCCGGCAAGTCAACGCTGCTGCGCCTGTTCATGCGGTTCTGGGACGTGGACGAGGGGCGCGTCAGCGTCTCCGGACGCGACGTGCGCGGCGTGGACACGGCCAACCTGCGCGAGCTGGAGTCCCTCGTCACGCAGGAGACGCACCTCTTCCACGACAGCATCCGCAACAACCTGCGCATCGCGCGGCTCGACGCTACGGACGAAGAGATCGAGGACGCCTGTCGCAAGGCCTCGGTCCACGACTTCGTGATGAGCCTGCCCCAGGGCTACGACACGCCGGTCGGCGAGCTCGGGGACACCCTCTCCGGCGGCGAGCGCCAGCGCCTGGGGCTCGCCCGCGCCTTCCTGCACGACGCCCCGTTCATGCTGCTCGACGAGCCCACGAGCAACCTCGACAGCCTGAACGAGGCCGTCATCCTGCGCTCCCTTGCCGAGGAGCGCGCCGGGCGGACGGTCCTTCTCGTCTCTCACAGGCCGTCCACGATGCGCATCGCCGACACCGTGGTCTCCGTCGAAGGTGGGAGGGTCAGCTGATGGCGCGCACGCCCGACACCGCGCGCGTGGCGGCCAAGCGCGAGCGTGAGAAGCGCATGGTGTCACAGATGATCGCGCTCTACTGTCGCAGGCGCCACGGCACGCGCGCGGGCGAGCTCTGCCCGGAGTGTGCCGAGCTCGCGGAGTACGCGCGGCAGCGCAGCGACCGCTGCCCCTTCATGGAGACCAAGACCTTCTGCTCCAACTGCCGCGTGCACTGCTACAGGCCTGAGATGCGCACGAGGATCCGCGAGGTGATGCGCTTCTCGGGGCCGCGGATGATCTTCCATAACCCCGTGGCGGCCGTCCGCCACGTCATCGAGACCAGGGCCGAGAAGTTGACGAAAAGGGACAGTCCCTTTTCATCACCGAAGGAGGACGTATGAAGGTGAAGAAGGTGCTGCTGGTAGCGCTTGGCTGCGTAGGACTCGTGCTGGGGGCCGTGGGAGCGGTGGTGCCGCTGCTGCCGGCGTTCCCGTTTCTGATGCTCGCGGCGTTCTGCTTTGCCAAGAGCTCCGAGCGGCTGCACACGTGGTTCACGAGCACCAAGCTCTACAAGAAGAACCTCGAGAGCTACGTGAGCGGGCAGGGCATGGACTGGGCCACCAAGATCCGCGTGATGGTCACGGTGACCGTGCTCATGTCCATCGGCTTTGTCATGATGCACCAGGTGCGCGTGGGGCAGGTCGTGCTCGCGTGCGTGTGGGCGTTCCACATCCTGTACTTCTGCTTTGGCGTGAAGACCCGTCGCGTGCCTGCGGAGGCGTGAGCGGCGGGCGAGAAGAACGCGAGCTCGTAAGGAGATAAGGGGAGACCAGCTATATGAAGTCAAGACCCGAGGGCTAGCTTTTCTCGTTTCCAGATTCATCGGAACCAGCACCTTGAGAACCGGATACCGAATGCTTTGAGGGGTCCCTGCCCGGCCTCGCCGGGTCGTACGGGACCCCGTCCCGCATCACCGCGAACACGATGTGGCATAGCTTGCGCGCCACGGCGGTCACGGCCACCCGGTGGCACTTGCCCTCCGCGCGCTTCCTCTCGTAGAAGGCGCGCAGGGACGGGTCGTACTGCCGGGCCCTGCTGGCCGCGAGCCAGAGGGCCCTCCTCAGGTAGGGCGACCCGTGCTTGGTGATGGGCCCGCCCCCGCTGTCGAACTTCCCGGACTGGTTCACCCCGGAGTTCAGCCCGGCGTAGCTCACGAGCGCGGGGGCGTTGCGGAAGCGCGAGATGTCGCCTATCTCGGCGACGATCTGGGCGCCGGTGGCGTAGGAGACGCCGGGGATGGTGAGCACGAGCGGCTCCACCCTCTCCAGCAGCTCCCTGATGAGCGCGTCGAACTTGGCGCACTCCGCGTCGAGGAAGTCCATCTGGCGCACGAGCGACCTCACCTGCATCGACGCCGCCGCCTCGCCGAGCCTGATGCCGACGGAGCCCTTCGCGAGCGCCCTGAGCTCGGCGGCCTTGCCGTCCATGCGCCTGCTGCCGCGCGCGGCCTCGGAGATGTCGCGCTGCAGCGAGTCCGTGCGCCTGCGCGCGAGCTCGGAGGGCAGCGGGCTCCTGGAGAGCACGGCGCGCCCGGCGGCCCCGAACACGTCGGAGAACGCCCCGGGGAGCTCCGGGAAGTAGGAGTCCAGCAGGCACAGGCACTGCGTCTTCACCTCGGCGAGCTCGGCCTTGAGCGACTGCCGGTATCGCGTGAGCGAGCGCAGCGACTGGACCTCGTCGGTGGCGAGCCTCGTCGGGTCGTACTGGCCGATGCGCAGCGTCTCGGCGATGAGGCCCGCGTCCACGCGGTCGTTCTTCACCCTGTCGAGCCCCTTCAGCCTGCGCACGGCGCGCACCTGCACGGGGTCGATCACCGCGACCGAGTAGCCCCTCGAGACCAGGAAGGCGTAGAGCGCCATCCAGTAGTGCCCGGTGGCCTCCATGCCGACGAGGACGTCCGAGGGCCTCTCGGCCACCCCCTCGAGCCAGGCCTCGCACCGCTCGAAGCCGGCGGCGCTGTTCTTGAAGGGCATCCGCTTGCCCTGCTCCTCGCCGCGCTCGTCCACGGCCCCTATCACGTGGTCCACCTTGGCGATGTCCACACCGGCGTACACCATGTCCGCCCCTCCTCTCCGCTGCAGGGCGGCGGGCCGCCTGCCCGCGTCACCCGGGACCGCAACCTCCTAGAAGAGATCCGAGGTGGCGCATGGCCCCTCATCCAGCTGATCCGCGGAAATGCCCGGGTGGGGCGGGACGCCACTCTCCCCTGCGGGGTCGCGCGCGGCGCCCCAACTGCCATGTCGGCGTCCCTGCCCGCCAGAGTCTGCATTGCACCAAAGCATCCGGTAACCGGCTCTCAGATGCAACGACTTAAAGATAGGAGGT